>NZ_JBHUBS010000023.1:0-113642 GCF_042788835.1 Streptomyces sp. NPDC056883
CCAGTTTCTTTCCGGTGTGGGCAGGTCCCTCAAGGGCGCTCCCTGCGGTCGCGTCGCTTCGCGATGGCCTTCGGCCACCCTTGACCGACCGGCCCACACCGAAACGCCACAAGACTTCCGGGATCCCCCCGGGGAACGGCCGGGGGGAAGTGTGCGGAGGAGCGGCCTCGCCGGTTACTTGCGAGCGGCCTCCCGCCGGTGGACATCCATACACGGCCCCGGCAGGACCGTGACCTCAGCCAGAACAGACGCGCGGGGCGATCAGAGCATCCAGGGCCGGGCGTCTGAACACCCTTCCCGTGACCTTTGACCGCCACCACGAGCGAGAGGTCGACGGGGAAGGCCTCAGGGTCGGTGGGCGCGACAGATCGCTACACACTCCCACTCGGCTAAGCGACCGACCACCGTCCGTGGCTGGATACGTGTGGCCGAATATTTGCGGGCAAAGGGGTATGGAAGCCGCCGGTATCCGTCTTGGGCCGTGGACGGCCTTTGACCTTATTGAAGGTTTAGGTAAGCCTTACCTCGCCCACGTCGCACTCGCGGCTGTCCTGCCTTCGGAGCTCATCGTCATGTCGTCCCCTGCCGCTGATCTGTCTGCTCGTCCTGTCCGCCTGTACGACTCTTGGTGGACGGTCGTGGCCGCAGGGCTCGGGGCGATGATCGTTCTTCCTGTCGGGCTGTGGATCTCCGTTCACATGAAGACCGACCCGGCGCTGCACACGGCGGCGCTCTTCGCCCACCTCGCCTCGCTCGTCGTCGGCTTCGGCGCGGTTCTGTCCGCTGACTACTACGGTCTGCTGTGGGCCATGAGGCGCTGCACGCTCGCCGAGGTGGTCGGCGCGACGTCCCGGCTCCACATCCCCATCTGGGCCGGACTGGGTGGTCTCGTCGTCAGCGGGATGATGCTGGAACCCGATCTCAAGTCGCCGCTCACCCTCGCCAAGCTCGGGCTCGTCGCCCTCCTGACCCTCAACGGTCTCCAGGCCGGCCTCCTCGCCCGCCGCCTCGCCGCCGCACCCGCCGCCACTCCCCGCCTCCTGCTCTGGGGAGGCGTCACCGCCGTCATCTCCCAGCTCTGCTGGTGGGGCGCGGTAACCATCGGCTTCCTCAACACCAATTCCTGACCCACGCGCCCGGTCCGTCACCTCTCGGCACCATTCGCCCCTCCGCCCCTCCGCCCCTCGGCCCGTCCGCCCGTCTGCCCGTCCGCCCTTTCAGATCAGCCACGGACGGTGGTCGGTCGCTTAGCCGAGTGGGAGTGTGTAGCGATCTGTCGCGCCCCCCGACCCTGAGGGGCTGGTGGGCGTCCTTGCGCTCGTGGTGGCGGTCAAAGGTCACGGGAAGGGTGTCCAGACGCCCGGCCCTGGATGCTCTGATCGCCCCGCGCGTCTGTTCCGGCTGAGGTCACGGTCCTGCCGGATCCGTGTAGGGATGACCACCGGCCGGAGGATGCACAGGCATGCCAGACCAGGCCGCTCCTCCCCTCTCCTCCCCCCCCGGCCGTTCCCCGGGGGGATCCCGGAAGTCTTGTGGCGTTTCGGTGTGGGTCGGTCGGTCAAGGGTGGCCGAAGGCCATCGCGTAGCGACGCGACCGCAGGGAGCGCCCTTGAGGGACCGGCCCACACCGAAAGGACACTGGACTGCCGGGACGCCCCCCGGAACCCCACGAAGCCAAGGGCCAGCCCGCAGCCCAAGCCACCAACCCCCAGCCCCCAACCCCGGCCAACGCCCCCCAACTCCCCCCTACGCCCCCCAACTCCCCCCTACGCCGCCCTACCCCTCCCAAACCCAAGGCACCGTCACCCCCAGCACGTCGAAGCCCAGCCGTTCCAGGATCGGGCGGCTGTCCTCCGTGGCGTCGACCTGGAGGTAGCGGATGCCCCGGTCCGCCGCCACGCGGGCGCGGTGGGCCACCAGGAGGCGGTAGATGCCGTGGCCTCGCCATTCCGGGACCGTGCCGCCGCCCCACAGGCCCGCGAAGGGGCTCCCCGGGCGCATCTCCATCCGGGCCGCGCTCACCGGGGTGTCGCCCGCCATCGCGACGACGGCTTCGATGGTGTCCGGCTCGTCCCTCAGCAGGTTGAGCATCAGGTCCTTGATGCGGGGGCGGTCCGCGCCGAAGGCGTGGCGGTGGGCCTCCATCATCAGGTCCACGCCCTCCTCGTCGGTCACCACCCGCAGGGTGATGCCCTCCGGCGGCTCCACCGACAGGGTGGCGAGGTCCGTCACCCGCCCCACCAGGAGCGTTTCCGCGGGCTCCGCCACGAAGCCGGCCGCGCGCAGCCGGTCTCCGAGGTCGGCGGGGCGGTCGTGGCCGTACAGCTTCCACTCGAACTCCGCCGACGGGACCTCGCCCCGAGCGGCCAGCTCCGTGAAGTACGCCACCTGCTCCGCGATCACCGCATCCGCGGTGTGCTCGTCGAGGTCCGACCAGAGCACCATGTTCCCTCCGGATCCGGGCACGATCTGCCGTACGACCGCCCCCGCCCGTTCCACGCGCGCGTCACTGGTGTCGGGCAGGGCCTCCCGCCGCATCACGGAGTCGAACTCGGCGCGCACCTTCAGCAGGTCATTCGGATCCATAGTCATCCGGCCAGCTCACCAGCCGCCGACGGGTCCGACAACTGCATTAACCTCACCCCGTGAGCGACCCCACCCACCCCCTGCATCCAACGCACCCCACCACCCCCACCCACCCCTCCGTCTACACCGGCAAGGCCACCCCCGATGCCGCCGTCGACCGGGGCTGGCTGCTGGGGCACTTCAAGGAGCCCGGCGATCCCCGCCACAGCGAGGACGTGGAGATCAAGTGGGGCGTGCACCCCAAGGGTGAGGAGCGGGCGAGCTGGGTCCGCGGGGAGTCCCGTACGGCGTTGCAGGTACTGATCAGCGGCCGGTTCCGGCTGGAGTTCCCCGGCCGGGACGTCGTACTGGCCGAACAGGGGGACTACGTCGTCTGGGGACGCGGAGTCGACCACTCCTGGTACGCGGAGGAGGACTCGGTGGTGCTCACCGTGCGCTGGCCCTCGCTGCCGGGCTACCGGGCCGACGAAGAGCCCACCGACCCACCCACCGACCCATCCCGCCGGACCTCCGCTCCGAAGCCGGTGTGACCATGGTCCCGCACCTGCCCGCACACCTGTGACGCTGCCCACGAAGGCCGCCAACGATCACGCGGCGCTGCGATCGTTGAGGTGGAGACCAACCACGCGACCACCACGCGACAACCCCGCGACCACCACGCGACCAAAATTCCAGACGCCCAGCGTTCAGTTTTCAGTGTTCACGCGTTCTTTCCGACGGGCCGTTCCCCGGTAAAGATCCGAGCCACCAGGGAGCCCGTCCGTTGTCAGCCCTCGCACGCTGGTGCATGCGGCACCGACTCGTTGCCGTTCTGATCTGGCTCCTCGCCTTCGGCGGGACCGCCGCTGCCGCGGTCGGGGCCGGGGCGGCGTTCTCCAACGACTACGAGGTCCCCGGCACCGAGTCCGCCAAGGCGCACGCCCTGCTGCGGGAGGGCTTCCACGGGCAGGGCGGCGATACCGACACCATCGTGTGGCGGGCTCCGGACGGGCAGAGCGTGCGGACGCCGGCCGTGCAGGAGCGGATGGCGCGGGCCCTCGACTCCATAGCCGGGCTGCCCGGTGTCGGATCGGTCGCCGGTCCCTACGGCCCCGGGCCCGACAGCGCGGCACGGATCAGCCCCGACAGCCGTACCGCCTACGCCGTGGTCACCTTCGACCGGCAGGCCGACGCGGTGCCCAAGGCCCAGGCCAAGGCCGTCGTCGACGCCGCGCGGAATCCGACGACCCAGGCCGACGGGCTCCAGGTCGAGCTCGGCGGGCGTGCCATAGGCCTCACCGAAGCCCCCTCCGCGCACCTCGCCGAGGTCATCGGTGTGGCCATCGCCGCGGTGGTGCTGTTCCTGGCCTTCGGGTCGCTGGCCGCGAGTCTGCTGCCCATCGCGACCGCCCTGGTCAGCGTGGGCACCGCCTACTTCGGCATCACCCTCCTCGGCCACGCGATGCCGGTCGCCGACTTCGCGCCGATGCTCGGCACCCTCGTGGGCCTCGGGGTGGGCATCGACTACGCGCTGTTCATCGTCACCCGCCACCGCAAGGGCCTCAAACGCGGTCTCCCGGTCGCGGAGGCCGCCGAGAGCGCCGTCGCCACCACCGGCCGGGCCGTGGTCTTCGCCGGGGCCACCGTCTGCATCGCGCTGCTCGGGATGCTGGTGCTCCGGCTCAACTTCCTCAACGGCGTCGCCATCGCCGCCTCCCTCACCGTGGTCCTGACCGTCGCGGCCTCGGTGACCCTGCTGCCCGCGCTCCTCTCGTACATCGGCATGCGCGCGCTGTCCCGCCGCGAGCGCCGCAAGCTGGCCGCGGAGGGGCCGCTGCCCGAGGCGGTGACCGGCTTCGCCGCCCGCTGGTCGGTCTTCGTCGAGCGCCACCCGAAGCTGCTCGGCCTGGTTGCCGCCGCGGTCATGGTGGTGCTGGCGCTGCCCACGCTCTCCCTCCACCTCGGCACCTCCGACCAGGGCAACAACCCGGCGACGTCCACCACCCGCAAGGCCTACGACCTGCTCGCGGAGGGCTTCGGCCCGGGCATGAACGGCCCGCTGACCGTGGTCGCCCGCCTCGGCGGTGCCGGCGACCGGGTCGCCGTGGACGCGCTGACCGAGTCGATCCGTACGGCCAAGGGCGTGGCCGCCGCCGGACCGGCGGTCTTCAACCGCAGCGGCGACACCGCCGTCGTCACGGTCGTACCGGACTCCTCCCCGCAGTCCCGGGCCACGAGCGAGCTGGTCGACAGGCTGCGCGAGGACGTCATCCCGCGCGTCGGCCACGACAGCTCCATGCAGGTCCACGTCGGCGGCGTGACGGCCGGGTACGACGACTTCGCCGAGGTCATCGTCGGCAAACTGCCGCTCTTCGTCGGCGTGGTCATCGCGCTCGGCTGCGTGCTCCTGCTGCTGGCCTTCCGCTCCATAGGCATCCCGGTCAAGGCGGCCGCCATGAACGTCGCCGCCGTGGCCTCCTCCTTCGGAGTCGTCGTCGCGATCTTCCAGTGGGGCTGGGGCAGCGAACCGCTCGGGCTGGGCAGCGCGGGGCCGATCGAGCCCTTCCTCCCCGTGATCATGGTCTCGGTGCTCTTCGGGCTGTCCATGGACTACCAGGTCTTCCTGGTCAGCCGGATGTACGAGGAGTGGCTGGAGACGGGGGACAACAAGCGGGCCGTGCGCGTCGGGCTCGCCGAGACCAGCCGGGTGATCAACTCGGCGGCGGTCATCATGATCTCCGTCTTCCTGGCCTTCGTGCTCAGCGGCGACCGGCTCATCGCGATGTTCGGCATCGCGCTCGCCGCGGCCGTCGCCCTCGACGCCTTCGTCCTGCGGACCCTCCTCGTCCCGGCCCTGATGCACCTGCTCGGCGGAGCCAACTGGTGGCTGCCGGCCTGGCTGGACCGCCGGCTCCCGAAGATCAGCATCGAGCCCCCGGAACGCCGTCCGCATGCGAAACTTCCCCTGCAGCGGACCGGCGCGGACCCCGTCACGAGCGAGGACGCAACGGAGCCCGCGACCAGCTCCCGGTGACCCGGCCACCCGCCGCCCCGACCCAAGGACGAACGCGCATGTTCTCGATAGACCTCGCCGACGACGCCCAGCTGTTCCCGCTGGAAGCCCGGCACGCGGAGGAGTTCTTCGCCCACATCGAACGCGGACGCGAGTTCATCGGCCAGTACGTCGGCTTCCCCGACCGGTCCACCGACCTGGAGTCCGCCCGCGCCCTGCTGGCCAAGTACGCCCTCACGGCGGGGGAGGACGGCGCGCGGTTCTTCGGGATCCGGCGGGGCGGCACCCTCGTGGGCGGAGTGCTCTTCCCGGCGTTCGACGCGGCGTCGGGCAACTGTGAGATCGGCTGCTGGCTGGAGCCCGCCGCGGCCGGCCGCGGCCTGGTCACCAAGGCCTGCCGGGTACTGATCGACTACGCCTTCGGCGAGCGTGGCATGCACCGCATCGAATGGCACGCCGCCTCCGGCAACAAGAAGAGCCTCGCCGTGGCCGAGCGTCTCGGCATGACCCGCGAAGGCGTCATGCGCCAGAACTACTCGCACCGGGGCGTCCGCCAGGACACCGAGGTCTGGGCGATCCTCGCCGACGAATGGTCCGCGGCCCGGCCCGCGTAACCACCCCCCGCACCCGCCCGCCATCGCCCCGCCCCGAGTCCTCCGGAGGGCCGGGGCGGTGCGCTGCGCGCTGCCCGGACGGATTCTCAGGAACCTCTCAGAAAAGCCGCCTACGGTGCCCCGCATGGACACCACCAAGACCCCCGCCCCGACCGCTCCCGAGGCGGACTCCCCGGCCGACCTGAAGAAGGCCGCCACCGACGAGACCACCGCCCCGGCCGCCGCGGACACCGCCGCCACCGAGGAGGTCCCGGGCGAGGAGCTCGCCGCCGACCTCGACGACCTCGACGCGCTCGACGAGTTCGAGGCCGCTGCCGACGAGGAGCAGAGCAGTGGTGTCGCCTCCGGAGCCTCCGCGATCGTCGCCGCCGGTCTCGGCCTGGTCGCCCTCAGCGGCAGCTGGACCTCCCGCGTCATAGGCGAGCGGGAGACCCTCAAGGGCCAGATCAGCTCGGCCAACGCCACCACCACCGCGGACAAGATCGAGGCGCTGTACGGCAACGCCTGGCACATGACCGCCCTGGTCAACGGCGTCCTGTCGACGATCGCGCTGCTCATCGCCGTGTTCGTGCTGGCCCGCCCGGCCTTCGGCGCCCCCGGCCGCACCCTGCCGGCATGGGTCCGCTCCGTGTCCTGGGCCGCCGTGGTCGTCGCCGCCATCGGCGTGCTCGCCTTCGCGTTCATGTACGTCCTCTCCCTGCCGGTGGCCCCCGGCGCCTAGTCCGTCCGCCGCCGCACGGCGGCCCGCCTAGGCCGTTCGCCGGCCCCCGGCGGGCTCGCCTAGGTACTGCCTTAGGCCGCCTCAGGGACCCCGGGTCCCGGCCTAAGGCCCCCCGGCCCGTGCAGATGCGGCATGCTCCCGATGTGCCGGGACCCCCTGGGGCGCGAATCTTGGATCACACCGAACGAGGTGTCGAAGAAACGCAAACCAGGGAGCACAAGATGTTCGAGTACGAAATCGCCACCGCCCGCCGCGAAGACCTCATCCGCGAGGCCGACGCCTACCGTCTGGTCCGGGAAGCGAAGAAGGCCCGCCGCCTCTTCTCCCGGAGCCAGGAACCGGAGGGGTCGGTGAGTGGACACCGCGGCCGGTTCACCCGCGCCGCGTAACCCGCGTCGCGACACCGTGCGAACCGGCACGTGATGAGAAGCGCATCGATATCCAGTGCCGACGAGCAGGGCCTCTGTGCGATGCTCGGCGGCGTGGAGACCAGATCTGTCAGCCCGGTGTTCGTCGGCCGCGCCGACGAACTGGCCGTACTCACCGACGCCCTGACGCGCGCCGCCGGCCAGGAGCCGCAGGCACTGCTCATAGGCGGCGAGGCCGGGGTCGGAAAGACCCGCCTCACCGAGGAGTTCCTCTGCGAGGCCGACCGCCGCGGCGCGGTCGTAGCCGTCGGAGGCTGTGTGGAGATCGGGGCGGAGGGGCTTCCCTTCGCCCCGTTTTCGACTGCCCTGCGCACTCTGCACCGCCTGCTCCCGGACGAACTGGCCGCGGCCGCCGTCGGCCAGGAGGACGAACTCGCGCGCATCCTCCCCGAACTCGGCGAGACCCCGCGCGGCCCCCACGACGAGGAGAGCACCGCCCGGCTCTTCGAACTGACGGCCCGGATGCTGGAACGCCTCGCCGCCGACCGCACCGTCGTCCTCGTCCTGGAAGACCTGCACTGGGCGGACACCTCCACCCGGCACCTGCTCTCCTACCTCTTCCGTGCGCTCGGCAGCGGCCGCCTCGTCGTCGTCGCCACCTACCGCGCCGACGACGTCCACCGCCGTCACCCGCTGCGCCCGCTCCTCGCCGAACTCGACCGGCTGCGCACCGTCCAGCGCATCGAACTGTCCCGCTTCAACCGGGCCGAAGTGCGCCGCCAGCTCGCCGGGATCCTGGCCTCGCAGCCCGAGGAGGACTTCGTCGAATCGGTCTTCGACCGCTCCGACGGCAATGCCTTCTTCGTCGAGGAACTCGTCGCCTCCCGCGCCAGCGGCTGTTCGACCGGCCTCACCGAATCCCTGCGGGACCTGCTCCTCGTCCGCGTCGAAGTCCTCCCGGACGCCGCGCAGCGCGTCGTGCGCATCGTCGCCGAGGGCGGTTCCACGGTGGAGTACGCCCTGCTGCGTGCCGTCACCCGGCTCACCGAGGACGAACTGATCGAGGCCCTGCGCTCGGCGGTCGGCGCCAACATCCTCCTGGCCACCTCCGACGGCGACGGCTACCGCTTCCGCCACTCCCTGGTCCGCGAGGCCGTCTCCGACGACCTGCTGCCCGGCGAGCGCGCCCGCGTCAACCGCCGCTACGCCGAGGAGCTCGAACAGGACGACACGCTCATCCGCGCGGAGGAGCGGGTCATCCGCCTCGCCACCTACTGGTACCACGCCAACGACGCGGTCAAGGCCCTGCCCGCCGTGCTCGCGGCCTCGGTGGCCGCCCGGCGCCGGCACGCCTACTCGGAGCAGCTGCGCCTGCTGGAGCGGGCCATGGACCTGTGGGAGGCCGTACCGGAGGACGTACGGTCCGAACTGCGCCCCGCGGACTACACCGAGGTCTACCCGCCGTGCGGCTGCGACCCGGCGACCACCCCGCTGCAACACCTCGACCTGCTGGCCGAAGCCACCGTCGCGGCCCGCTTCGGCGGCGAGCGCGAACGCGCGCTGAAGCTGACCAAGACGGCCCTGCGGCTGCTGGAGGACGGCCACGACCCGCTGCGGGCCGCCTGGTTCTGGACCGAACGCTCCCGGATGATCGCCGGCCTCGCCCGCGGCGACGGCTGGGCGGAGCTCGCCAAGGCACAGGAGCTCGTCCGCGGGCTGCCCCCGTCCCAGGTGCACGCCGACGTCCTGGTCCGGGCCGCGAGCTGGGGCATGCTCCACAAGCCGGGGCCCGACAACCTGGTCGCCGCCGAACGCGCCGTGGAGTACGCGCGGATGGTCGGCGCCGAGGACACCGAACTCAACGCCCGGATCACCGTCGGCAGCCTGCTCGTCGACTCGGGGGAACCCGAGCGCGGACTCGCCGAGATGTTCGCCGTCAAGGAGCGGGCCGCCGAACTCGGCCTCGGCATGCTGGTGGGACGCGCGCACGTGAACCTCACCTCCCATCTGGAATGCCTGGGCCGGTCCGGCGAAGCCGTGGAACTGGCCGAAGAAGGCGCCGAGCTGGTCAAGAACTCCCATCTGATGGACTCCGAGGCCTACATCCGGGGGAACCTGGCGGAGAGCCTGTACAGCCTCGGCCGGTGGGAGGAGGCCGGGGCGCAGGCCCGGCGCACCCTGACCCTCGTCAGCAGCGCCGCCCCGCGTGCCGCGGCCGTCGTACGGCTGGCCTACCTGGCCCTGGCCCGCGGCGAACTCGCCGAGGCCGCAGCCCAGCTCACCGCCGCCCGCACCCACTTCGGATCCCACGAGGGTCAGCCCCAGCACCGGATCCCGCTGTTCCGCCTCGCGATCGGGGTGGCCGCGGGGGAGGGCCGGATAGCCGACGTCCGCAGCGAAGTGGCCACGGCCGTCGAGCACGGCTTCCCGCTCGGCAACCACCGCTACGCCTGGCCGATGCTGCTCGCCGCCGCCTCGGCCGAAGCCGACGCCCGGGGGCTGCCCGCCGCCGAGGCCGGCCGCGAGGAGGCCCTGACGGCGCTGCGCGATGCCGCCCGGAAACTGGCCACACCGGTCGCGGTGTGGACCGCCCACTCCGAGTACCTCAGGGCCGAGCTGCTGCGTGCGGAGGGCCGGGACACCGTCGGGGACTGGACGGCCGTGGAAGCGGCCGTACGCCCCCTCGAGCGCCCGTACCTGCTCGCCAGGGCCCAGTACCGGCTCATGGAGGCCCTGCTGGCGGCCGGCGGGGACCGCGAGGCCGCCGCAGGGCTGCTCCACGCGTCCTACGCCACCGCCGAGCAGCTGGGCGCCCGCAGGCTCCGCGAGGACCTGGCCCTGCTCGCGCAGCGCGCCAGGCTCCCGCTCACGCCCGTGGACGTCCCCAAGGCCCTGCTCGGTCCGGGCGCCGACCCGGTCGAGGCGCTGGGCCTGACCAGCCGCGAACGGGACGTGCTGCGCCTGGTCGCGGTGGGGCACACCAACCGCCAGATCGCCGAGGAGCTCTTCATCTCCCCGAAGACGGCCAGCGTGCACGTCTCGAACATCCTGGCGAAGTTGGGGGTTGCGGGCCGCGGCGAGGCCGCCGCGCTGGCCCACCGGCTCCGGCTTTTCGGCCCGGTGGCCCAGGCGTAGGGCTACGCCCACGCCTGGGCCTACGCCGCCGGGTGCTCCTTGGGACGTATGAGCACCTTGCCGGAGTCCAGGTCTATCGGACCCTTTCCCGGGTCGCCGTCATTCACGTCGATCCGGGAAAGCTCCAGCCGCTTCTTCTCCTCGTCCGTGTGTTTGCGCCCCGGACTGAACAGCTCCTCGATCATGTTGAACACCGCGTCCACCGTGCCTTTCGTTCCCCCGCCGGGGCCCGCCGGTCATTCCACCGTCAGTGTCAGGATCCTGTCGTCGCCGGCTTCCGGCGACCCGCGGCCGTCCGTTTCGCTCGTGACCAGCAGCACTTTGTCCCCACCGAGGGCCACCACGGTGCGCAGCCGGCCGTACTCGCCCGACAGGAACGCCTCGGGCTCCGCCGCCGGGACCGTCCCGGCCAGCGGGATCCGCCACAGCCGCTGCCCCTTCAGCCCGGCCATCCAGAGGGAGCCCTGGGCCCAGGCGATCCCGCTCGGCGAGGCCTCGTCCGTCTTCCACACGGCCACCGGATCGCGCATCCCCGGCTTGCCCGCCTTGCCCTCGGCCTCGGGCCAGCCGTAGTTCGCGCCGGGCTCGATCAGATTCAGCTCGTCCCAGGTGTTCTGGCCGAACTCGGCCGCCCACAGCCGTTTGTCCTTGTCCCAGGCCAGTCCCTGCACATTGCGGTGCCCGTACGAGTAGACGACCGAGTCGGCCTCCGGATTGCCGTGCACCGGATCGCCGTCCGGGGTCATCCGCAGGATCTTCCCGCCCAGCGAGGTCTTGTCCTGGGCCAGCCCGGTCTGCCCGGTCTCGCCCGTCCCGGCGTAGAGCATCTTGTCCGGGCCGAAGGCGATGCGCCCGCCGTTGTGGATGAGTCCCTTGGGGATCCCCCTGAACACGGTGTCGGGCGCGCCCAGTTGATCGCCCGCCGGTCTCTTCTCGTCATAGCGCAGCCGGGCGATGCGGTTGTCGGACTCGGTGGTGAAGTAGGCGTACACCATGCGGTCCGAGGCGAAGGAAGGGGACAGGGCCAGGCCCAGCAGCCCGCCCTCGCCGCCCGGGGCCACCCCGGGCACCTTGCCGACCGGGGTCACCGCCCCCGTGCCCACGTCGACCCGGCTGATCGTGCCCTTGTCCCGGGAGGCGATCAGCAGGTTCCCGTCGGGCAGCGGAGCCACGCCCCACGGGGACTCCAGGCCCTGGGCGGCCACGCCGGTCACCGTCACCCGGCCCTTGGCGGGTGGCACAGCGGGCGGTGTGGAGGCCGCCGCGGAGGCGGAGGCGGACGGTGCGCCCGAGGCGCCCGGCGGCGAGGAGCCGGCCGCCGTGCCCGGTGGCGCATCGCTCGGCCGGGCTCCGGTGCCCGCCGGCGGCGAGCACCCCGCCGCCAGCAGCGCCCCGCATCCGGCCAGGGCGAAGGCCGCCAGCACCCCGCGGGCCCGGGCGCGCGGGCCGCCGTGGGAACGCACCGGCGCCCCCGCCCGGCTCCCCACCCGGTCCTGGTCGGGCCCCTGGGCCCGCCCCGGCCCCTGCTCGTGTCCCCGGCCGTGTTCCCGGTCGTGTCCGTATCGCATCGCCGTACTCCCCTCCGGTCCTCCGATCGTGCCCTCACACGACCCAACAGCGCAGACCATGCCCCAAGTTCCGCCACTCGTACACTCGATCGAGTGGTTCAGGCTCCCATCGGCACCGGCAGCTCCGACAGCTCCACCAGGTCCTCGGCGGTCAGCCGCACCTCCGCGGCCCGCGCGTTCTCCGCCGCCCGGTGCGCCTGCCCGGTTCCCGGCACCGGAACCACCTGCGGACCCTGCGCCAGCACCCACGCCAGCGCCACCTGCGCCGCCGTGACCTCCGCCCCGTGCCGCCGGGCGACCCGGCGCAGCCCCGCTACGAGCACCTGGTTCGCCGCCATCGCGTACGCCGTGAACCGCGGATGCCTGGCCCGTACGTCCTCGGGCTCGAACCCCTCGCCCGGGACCAGCGTCCCGGTCAGGAACCCGCTCCCCAGCGGCATCGCCGCCAGGAACCCCACCCCCCGCGCCGCGCACCACGGCAGCAGCCGCCACGCCGCCTGCGGCGACCACACCGACAGCTCCGCCTGCACCGCGCTCACCGGGAACACCTGCTGCGCCCGCTCCAGGTGCCGTACGGTCGCCTCGTAGGCCCGGTCCCCGCGCGGCCCCGCACCCGGTCCGGCGCCTGCCCCCAGCGCGCAGAAGCCCAGCGCCCGCACCTTCCCCGCGCCCACCAGCTCCGCCATCGCGCCCCAGGACTCCTCGACCGGCACGTCCGGGTCCACCCGGTGCAGCTGATAGAGGTCTATGACGTCGGTGCGCAGCCGCCGCAGCGAGGCGTCGCAGGCCCGTCGCAGGTACCCCGGGCGCCCGTCGGCCACCACGTGCACCCCGTCGGCCCGCAACCCCGCCTTCGCCGACACGAAGGCGTCGGAGCGGCGCTCGCGCAGCACCCGGCCCAGCAGCAGCTCGTTGGTGTAGGGGCCGTACAGGTCGGCGGTGTCGAGCAGGTTCGCCCCCAGGTCGAGGGCCGTGTGCAGGGTGTCCAGCGAGTCCTCGCGCCGCCTGCGCGAAGGCGCGTACGCCCCGCTCATCGGCATGCAGCCGAGGCCGATGGCCCCCACCGTCAGGGCCCCCGCCCCGATCGACCTGCGCTCCACCCGGTATCCCCCCTGGTCCTCCCCAGGCCTCGGTGGGCCTCCCGTTTCCGGCACACAAACTAACGGCTCGATCCGGATCCCCTGGCATAGCCTCCTGATCATGACTGAGACGCCCGAGACCCTCGACGTATGGCTCCCCTTCCCCGCCGAGGAGATCGAGGGGCTGCCCGATTCCTTCCGCTACCGCCACTGGGACGGAGAGGAGGCCTTCCCCGCCGATCCGGCGGCCTGCGTCTTCTACGTCACCCCGTACATGAAGTCCCCGGCCGTCACCCTGCGCCCGCTGCCGGAGATGCCGCGCCTGCGGGTCGTCCAGACCCTGACCGCCGGGGTCGATCACGTCCTGGGCGGCCTCGGCGACCTGGCCCCCGGCGTCCGGCTGTGCAACGCCAAGGGGGTCCACGACGCGAGCACCGCCGAGCTCGCCCTCACCCTGGTCCTGGCCTCCCTGCGCGGGATCCCCGGCATGGTGCGCGGCCAGGACCGCGAGGAGTGGCGCTTCGGGTTCTACGAGGCCCTCGCGGACAAGTCCGTACTGATCATCGGCTACGGAGCGGTCGGCGCGGCCATCGAGGACCGGCTCGCGCCCTTCGAGTGCGAGCGGATCGTCCGGGTCGCGCGGACGGCGCGCACCACGGAGCGCGGGCCGGTGCACGCCCTCGCCGATCTGCCCCAACTCCTGCCCGCGGCCGACGTGGTGATCCTTTCCACACCGCTCACCGAGGAGACGAAGGGGCTCGCGGGCGCCGCGTTCCTCGGCCGGATGAAGGACGGCGCGCTGCTCGTGAACGTGGCCCGCGGACCCGTCGTCGACACCAAGTCCCTTCTGGTGGAGGTGGAGTCGGGCCGGCTGCGCGCCGCGCTGGACGTCACCGATCCGGAACCACTGCCTTCAGGCCATCCGCTCTGGCATGCTCCGGGTGTCCTGATCACGCCCCATGTGGGCGGCAGCAGCTCCGCGTTCGAGCCGCGGGCCAAGCGTCTGGTGGCCCGTCAGCTCCGCCGGTTCGCCGCCGGAGAGCCCGTGGAGAACACGGTGTTGATCACGGAATGACGCGCGGTGCGCACGCTCCGCGTTCGTCCGGATGCGTTCGGTGGACACAACTCCCCTGTTGGTGACGGAGCGTAGAGAAACTATGTCCCTGAGTGACGAAAGTGGTGTATCGTCCGGAACAAGGGGCTGCGCCACGAACGTCTGGCGCTGGGGAGTGATCGGACACTTTGGGGGGCGACGGGCGATGCACGGCCAATGGACGAAGGATCCGATGCGGCGAAGCCGCCGGAGGCGACGGTGCCGGGACTGGACTGCGCCGGAACCAGCCAGCGAGGGGGACCGGTGAGCACCCCGGGGGCGGCGCTGCTGACCCGCCGGCCCCTCGCCGGCAGCGGCGGCGGTGGCGGCGCCTCGAAGGGGCTGGCGATGCAGCTCCTCCTCGCGGTGGTCAGCAGCGGGTACGCCGTGGGCGCCGCGCTCGGCTGGGGCTCCGAGGAACTCGCCGAGATCATGGGCGACTTCGGGCTCAGTGCCGCCGGCCTGCTGGCCGCCGTCTCCTGCTTCACGTACGCCCGGGCCATCGACAGCCGGGAGCGCCCGGCCTGGCTGCTGTTCGCGTTCTCCTCGCTCATGGGCTGCTGCGGCAACGCCGTCTGGGGCTGGTACGAGGTGGTCCTCGGCGAGGCCGTGCCGAAGCCCTCCCTCGCCGACTTCGCCTTCCTCTGCTTCGCGCCGCCCGCCATCGTGGGCCTGCTCGTCCTCGCGAAGCGCCCGGTCACCAGGGCCGGCTGGGTCTGCCTCGGCCTCGACTCCTGGCTCATCGGCGGCTCCCTGCTCACCCTCTCCTGGAGCCTGGCCCTCGCGCACGCCGCGCGCACCGCCCAGTCCGGAGCCCCCGGCAGCGTCCCGCGCGCCGCCCTCTCGCTGGCCTACCCGCTCCTGGACATCGCGCTCGTCTCGATGGTGCTGGTGCTGCACTTCCGCCGCTCCGAGACCAACCGCTCCGCCGTGAACACCGCCATCGCGGCCCTCGCCCTGACCGTGCTGAGCGACGCACTGTTCACCTCGCCGCTGCTGAGCGCCGAGTACCAGTCGGGCCAGCTCCTCGACGCCGGCTGGTTCGCCGGCTCGCTCCTCCTCGCGTACGCCCCCTGGGGCGCCCGCCGCCTGCACCCCGGCCCCGGGCCCGAGCACGGAGCGGCCCACGCACGCGCCGAGCGGCCGCACAGCCGCCCGATCACGGGCTCCCTGCCCGCCCTCACCCCGTACCTCGCGGCGGCCGTCTGCACCCTCGGCATCCTGTACAACGTGGTGGACGGCCGGAAGGTCGACCGGGTCGTCGTCTTCACCGGCTGCACGGTCGTGCTCGCCCTGGTGATCCGCCAGGGCATCATGCTGCTCGACAACATCGCCCTGACCCAGGAACTGGCCCAGAAGGAGAACCACTTCCGCTCCCTGGTCCAGGGCTCCAGCGACGTCATCATGATCGCCGCCCCCACCGGGACCCTGCGCTACGTCAGCCCCGCCGCAGCCGGGGTCTACGGCCGCGAGGCGGAAGAGCTGGTCGGCACCGAGCTGGCCACCCTGATCCATCCCGAGGACCTGGGCCGCGTCGTCCACGAGGTGCGCCGCTTCCTGGCCGCACCGCCCGCCGAGGAGCCGACCACCCGCATCGAGTGCCGGTTCAGATCGGGCGGCGGCGAGTGGCTCAATGTGGAGTCCACCGTCAACCGCCACCAGGGCGGCCTGATCCTGAACAGCCGCGACGTCACCGAGCGGGTCCGGCTCCAGGCGCAGCTCCAGCACAGCGCCGAGCACGACCCGCTCACCGACCTCCCCAACCGGGCCCTGTTCACCCGCCGGGTCCGCCAGGCGCTCACCGGCCGGCGGGCCGGGGACCACAGCACCGCCGTGCTCTTCATCGACCTCGACGGCTTCAAAGCGGTCAACGACACCATCGGCCACCAGGCCGGCGACGAACTGCTCATCGAGGCCGCCCGCAGGCTCCAGGACTCGGTCCGGGCCGGGGACACCGCGGCCCGCCTCGGCGGCGACGAGTTCGCCGCCCTGATCCTGGGCGACGGCAGCCGCGACCGCAGCGCCCGCGAGTACCAGGTCCACGAGATCGCCGACCGGCTGCGCACCACCCTCTCGCAGCCCTACCGGATCGCCGGGAGCGAGGTCCGGGTCGCCGCCAGCATCGGCGTGGCCTTCGCGGATCCCGGCATCACCCCTTCGGACCTGATGCGCAACGCGGATCTCGCGATGTACCGGGCCAAGGCGGGCGGCAAGGACCGGGTCGAGATGTACGCGCCCCAGATGCAGGCCGAAGTCGTCCGCAAGGCGGAGCTGGCGGGCCGCCTGCGCACCGCGCTGCACGAGGGGGAGTTCGCCCTGCTGCACCAGCCCGTGGTCTCCCTGGCCTCGGGGGAGATCTCGGCCGTGGTGGCGCAGGCCCGGTGGCGTTCCGCCCAGGGGATCCTGTTCACCCCCGCCGAGTTCCTGCGGGTCGCCATGTACAGCGAGGGAGGGGTCGGCGAGGCAGGGGCCGGCGAAGGAAGGGCCGGCGAGGGCGGGTCCACCCCCCGGACGGCCGTACCGGACGCCTCGCGCACCGCCGAGCTGGGGCGCTGGCTGCTGGAGGAGGCCGTCGGGCAGGCCGCCGAGCGCCACCGGGCCGGGCACGACGTCCCCGTGGCCGTACGGATGACCGCGCAGCGGCTGCTGGACCGGTCGATGCCGCTGGGCTCCGTGGAGGCCCTGCTGACCCGCAACGGGCTGCCGTCGGGCGCGCTCGTCCTGGAGCTCGCCGTCTCCGACCCCAGGGTGCCCTTCGACGACCTGGAGCGCCGTCTGGCGGCGCTGCGCCGGCTCGGGGTCCTGATCGCCCTGGACGGCTTCGGCAGCGGTTACGCGGCCATCAGCGCGCTGCGCAGGCTCCCCGTGGACATGCTCAAGCTCGACCGGGGCCTGGTCGAGGGGGTCGTCGAATCCCCCCGGCTCCACAAGATCACCGCAGGTCTGTTGCGGATCGCAAACGACCTCGGCATGCAGTCGGTGGCGGAGGGGGTGGACCTCCCCGAGCAGGTCATGGCACTGCGCGCGATGGGCTGTACCCACGGGCAGGGAATGGCCTTCTCCGGACCTCTGGATGAGTACAGGCTGCGGCGAGCGCTCGTGCGCGGTACGTTCCCAGTACCGGGCGGCGCGGCCCAACCCGCGTTGGCCGGTGGTTCCCCAGGGGGCTCGATGGTTATCCACAGAGGCTCACATAATGAGACGCCCGTCCCACCCGCTTGACATCACCCTCCCGCCGGAGGGAGGGTCAATGCCATGCGCACCCGAATTCTCGTACTTGGAAAGCGCGTCGGCTGAAGCAGGGACCAGCATGTCCCCGCTCAACGCACCCGACGCGCTCCCCTCGCTTGCCTCCCGGCACGAGGGGTTTTTTGTTGCACTGGCAACGTCGCATCTCGTAAAACCCTCCTCGTAAAACCCTCAGCTTCGAGAAGAGAATGCCGATGACCGAGCAGGCCACCGGGGCCCACCATCCGCAGCCGCGGGCCCGTACCGGCGGACACCAGACCGCCGCAGTTGAGCACGTCACGGGTGCGCAGTCCCTCATCCGCTCTCTCGAAGAGGTGGGGTGCGACACCGTCTTCGGGATTCCGGGAGGCTGCATCCTCCCCGCGTACGACCCGCTGATGGACTCCAAGAAGGTCCACCACATCCTGGTCCGCCACGAGCAGGGCGCCGGCCACGCCGCGACCGGCTACGCGCAGGCCACCGGAAAGGTCGGCGTCTGTATGGCCACCTCCGGACCGGGGGCCACGAACCTGGTGACGCCGATCGCCGACGCGCACATGGACTCCGTGCCGCTCGTCGCGATCACCGGCCAGGTCTCCTCGAAGGCGATCGGCACCGACGCCTTCCAGGAAGCGGACATCGTCGGCATCACGATGCCGATCACCAAGCACAACTTCCTGGTCACCAAGGCCGAGGACATCGCCCGGACCATCGCCGAGGCCTTCCACATCGCCTCCACCGGCCGCCCCGGCCCGGTCCTGGTCGACATCGCCAAGGACGCCCTGCAGGCGAAGACCACGTTCTCGTGGCCGCCCACCCAGGACCTCCCCGGCTACCGGCCGGTGACCAAGCCGCACGCCAAGCAGATCCGCGAGGCCGCCAAGATGATCGCCGCCGCCAAGCGGCCGGTCCTCTACGTCGGCGGCGGCGTCATGAAGGCCGGCGCGACCGCCGAGCTGAAGGTCCTCGCCGAGCTCACCGGCGTCCCGGTCGTCACCACCCTGATGGCCCTGGGCTCCATCCCGGACAGCCACCCGCAGAACGTCGGCATGCCCGGCATGCACGGTGCCGTCACCGCCGTGACCGCGCTCCAGAAGTCGGACCTGCTGATCGCCCTCGGCACCCGCTTCGACGACCGCGTCACCGGCAAGCTGGACAGCTTCGCCCCCTTCGCCAAGGTCATCCACGCGGACATCGACCCGGCCGAGATCGGCAAGAACCGCGCCGTGGACGTCCCGATCGTCGGTGACGCCCGCGAGGTCATCGCCGACCTGATCCAGGCCGTCCAGGCCGAGGTCAACGAGGGCAACGCCGGCGACTACACCGCCTGGTGGACGGACCTCAACCGCTGGCGCGACACGTACCCACTGGGCTACGACCTGCCCGAGGACGGCACGCTCTCCCCCCAGCAGGTCATCGAGCGCATCGGCCAGCTGGCACCGAAGGGCACCATCTACGCGGCCGGCGTCGGCCAGCACCAGATGTGGGCCTCGCACTTCGTGAACTACGAGGAGCCCCGCACCTGGCTGAACTCCGGCGGCGCCGGAACCATGGGCTACGCGGTCCCCGCCGCGATGGGCGCCAAGGTCGGCATGCCGGACCGCACCGTCTGGGCGATCGACGGCGACGGCTGCTTCCAGATGACCAATCAGGAACTGGCCACCTGCGCCCTGAACAACATCCCGATCAAGGTCGCGATCATCAACAACGGTGCGCTGGGCATGGTCCGCCAGTGGCAGACCCTGTTCTACAACCAGCGGTACTCCAACACCGTCCTGCACGCGGGCGAGACGGGCACCGACACGGCCGTCGGCTCCCAGCTCGGCGAGTCGGCCGCCCCCCGCATGGGCACCCGCGTCCCGGACTTCGTCAAGCTGTCCGAGGCCATGGGCTGCGTGGCGCTGCGCTGCGAGGACCCGGCCGACCTGGACAAGGTCATCGCCGAGGCCAACGCGATCAACGACCGCCCGGTCGTCGTCGACTTCATCGTCCACGAGGACGCCATGGTGTGGCCGATGGTCGCCGCCGGCACCTCGAACGACGAGGTCATGGCCGCCCGGGGCGTCCGCCCCGACTTCGGCGACAACGAAGACGACTGAGCCGAGAGAGCCTGAGAGAGAGAACGACTCACATGTCCAAGCACACGCTCTCCGTCCTGGTCGAGAACACGCCCGGCATCCTCGCCCGGATCGCCGCGCTGTTCTCCCGACGCGGGTTCAACATCGACTCCCTCGCGGTCGGTGTCACCGAGCACCCCGACATCTCGCGCATCACCATCGTCGTGAACGTCGAGGACCTCCCGCTCGAGCAGGTGACCAAGCAGCTCAACAAGCTGGTCAACGTGCTCAAGATCGTCGAGCTGGAGCACACCAACGCCATCGAGCGCGAACTCGTTCTGGTGAAGGTCCGCGCCGACAACGAAACGCGCTCGCAGATCGTCGAGATCGTCCAGCTGTTCCGCGCCAAGACCGTCGACGTCTCTCCGGAGGCCGTCACCATCGAGGCCACCGGCGGCACCGACAAGCTGGGCGCGATGCTCAAGATGCTGGAGCCCTTCGGCATCAAGGAGCTCGTCCAGTCCGGCACGATCGCCATAGGGCGCGGCGGCCGGTCCATCACGGACCGCAGCCTGCGCGCGCTCGACCGCAGCGCCTGAGCCCGTCCGGGCCGGTGACACCGGCCCGGTCGTGGCCCGCCCGTCCGTTTCTCGCTCGCTCGTATGGCGAGACCGAGAACCACGTATTCCGTTCCCCGCCGTACGGTGGGAGCAACACCAGCGCACCAAGGAGATATCCCAGTGGCCGAGCTGTTCTACGAGAACGACGCCGACCTGTCCATCATCCAGGGCCGCAAGGTCGCGGTCATCGGTTACGGCAGCCAGGGCCACGCCCACGCGCTGTCGCTCCGTGACTCCGGCGTCGACGTCGTCGTCGGCCTGCACGAGGGCTCGAAGTCCAAGGCCAAGGCCGAGGAGCAGGGCCTGAAGGTCCTGCCCGTCGCCGAGGCCGCGGCCTGGGCGAACGTCATCATGATCCTGACCCCGGACCCGCTCCAGGCCGAGATCTACGCCGCGTCCATCGAGTCCCACCTGGAAGAGGGCGACGCGCTCTTCTTCGGCCACGGCTTCAACGTCCGGTACGGCTTCATCAAGCCCCCCACCAACGTGGACGTCGCCCTGGTCGCCCCGAAGGGCCCGGGTCACCTGGTTCGCCGTCAGTACGAGGAAGGCCGCGGCGTGCCCTGCATCGCCGCCGTGGAGCAGGACTTCACCGGTTCCGCCTTCCAGCTCGCGCTGTCGTACGCGGCCGGCATCGGCGGCACGCGCGCCGGCGTCATCAAGACCACGTTCACCGAGGAGACCGAGACCGACCTGTTCGGTGAGCAGGCCGTTCTCTGCGGTGGCGCCTCCGCGCTGGTGAAGGCCGGTTTCGAGACGCTGACCGAGGCCGGTTACCAGCCCGAGATCGCGTACTTCGAGTGCCTGCACGAGCTGAAGCTCATCGTGGACCTCATGTACGAGGGCGGCCTGGAGAAGATGCGCTGGTCGGTCTCCGAGACCGCCGAGTGGGGCGACTACATCACCGGTCCCCGC
Source organism: Streptomyces sp. NPDC056883 (assembly GCF_042788835.1). Lineage (NCBI taxonomy): Bacteria > Bacillati > Actinomycetota > Actinomycetes > Kitasatosporales > Streptomycetaceae > Streptomyces > Streptomyces sp. NPDC056883. Next base: position 20,977 of record NZ_JBHUBS010000023.1, read on the forward strand.
ATCATCACCGACGCCACCAAGGCCGAGATGAAGAAGGTCCTCGCGGAGATCCAGAGCGGCGAGTTCGCCAACACCTGGATGGCCGAGTACAAGGCCGGTCTGCCGAAGTACAACGAGTACAAGAGCGCCGACGAGGCGCACCTGCTCGAGACCACCGGCAAGAAGCTCCGCAAGCTGATGAGCTGGGTCGACAACGACGAGAGCTGATCCGCTGCGTCGCGGGGCCGGGACGGTGCGTCCCGGCCCTGCGGCACACCGGCGGGACACCCGTGCGAGGGGCCTCCTGGAGGACCGCTTGTCCACCCTGGCCAATCTCGTGCGGGTGATCCTTCCGTACAGGCGGAATTACCTTCCGGATCCGCCACTACACTGCTCAACACAACGCGTCAGGCCCACAGTGTCGTGCGTCTTCCACGCGGCTACCCCCCTCCACCGCCTGCGGCCGTCGGGACGGCCGTCCGCACTGGACTTGTGAGGACCCACGTGAGCTCGAAACCTGTCGTACTCATTGCCGAAGAGCTGTCGCCCGCCACCGTCGAGGCGCTCGGCCCGGACTTCGAGATCCGGCACTGCAACGGTGCCGACCGCGCGGAGCTGCTCCCCGCGATCGTGGACGTCGACGCGATCCTGGTCCGCTCCGCGACCAAGGTCGACGCCGAGGCCATCGCCGCGGCCAAGAAGCTGAAGGTCGTCGCCCGTGCGGGCGTCGGTCTGGACAACGTCGACGTCTCGTCCGCCACCAAGGCCGGCGTGATGGTCGTGAACGCTCCGACCTCCAACATCGTCACCGCCGCCGAGCTGGCCTGTGGCCTGCTCGTCGCGACGGCCCGCAACATCCCGCAGGCCAACACCGCCCTGAAGAACGGCGAGTGGAAGCGGAACAAGTACACGGGTGTCGAGCTCAGCGAGAAGACCCTCGGTGTCGTCGGCCTCGGCCGCATCGGCGTCCTGGTCGCGCAGCGCATGTCGGCCTTCGGCATGAAGATCGTCGCGTACGACCCCTACGTGCAGCCCGCGCGCGCCGCCCAGATGGGCGTCAAGATGCTGACGCTGGACGAGCTCCTCGAGGTCGCCGACTTCATCACCGTGCACCTGCCCAAGACCCCCGAGACCCTCGGTCTCATCGGGGACGAGGCGCTGCACAAGGTGAAGCCGTCCGTCCGCATCGTCAACGCCGCCCGCGGCGGGATCGTGGACGAGGCCGCGCTGTACTCGGCCATCAAGGAGGGCCGCGTCGCCGGCGCCGGCCTCGACGTGTACGCGAAGGAGCCCTGCACGGACTCCCCGCTGTTCGAGCTCGACCAGGTCGTCTGCACCCCGCACCTCGGCGCGTCCACGGACGAGGCCCAGGAGAAGGCCGGTGTCTCGGTCGCCAAGTCGGTGCGCCTCGCGCTCGCCGGCGAGCTCGTGCCCGACGCGGTCAACGTCCAGGGCGGCGTCATCGCCGAGGACGTCCGTCCCGGCCTGCCGCTCGCCGAGAAGCTCGGCCGCATCTTCACCGCCCTGGCGGGCGAGGTCGCGGTCCGCCTCGACGTCGAGGTCTGCGGCGAGATCACCCAGCACGACGTGAAGGTGCTCGAACTCTCCGCGCTCAAGGGTGTCTTCGAGGACGTCGTCGACGAGACGGTCTCCTACGTCAACGCCCCGCTCTTCGCGCAGGAGCGCGGGGTCGAGGTCCGCCTGACCACCTCCTCGGAGTCCCCGGACCACCGCAACGTGGTGACCGTCCGCGGCACCCTGTCGGACGGCCAGGAGGTCTCGGTCTCCGGCACGCTCGTGGGCCCGAAGCACCTGCAGAAGATCGTCGGCATCGGCGCGTACGACGTGGACCTGGCGCTCGCCGATCACATGGTCGTCCTGCGCTACGCCGACCGCCCGGGCGTGGTCGGCGCCGTCGGCCGCATCCTGGGTGAGGCCGGCCTCAACATCGCGGGCATGCAGGTCGCCCGCGCCGAAGAGGGCGGCGAGGCCCTCGCGGTCCTCACGGTCGACGCCGAGGCCCCGGTGAACGTCCTCGCGGACATCGCCACCGAGATCGGCGCCGTCTCGGCCCGTACGGTCAGCCTCGGCTGACGCTGCGGCAGCAGAGCGACACGAAGGGCCCGGGGGAGACCCCGGGCCCTTTCGCGTGTCCTGCCCCTCGGGCGTTCCTACGCCGCTCAGTGCGCGAGGGCTTCGCCGGCCGCCGCCCGCTCCGCCGGAGCCGGGGCCGGAGCCGGGGCCTGGGCTCCGCGACCCCGGAGCAGGGCCGCGGCGAGCACCGCCGCCGCGAGCAGCAGGACCGTACCGCCCCAGGCCGCGTACTGCATCCCGTGCACGAAGGCCTCCCGGGCCGCCGTCAGGACCTGCCCGCCGGCCGCGCCGCCGAGCTCCTGGGCGCCGGCCACGGCCCCGCCGAGGGTCTCCCGCACGGCGGGCTCGGAGCCGGCCAGGTCGGAGCGGTAGACGGCCGTGCCCAGGCTGCCCAGGAGGGCCATCCCGAGGGCGCCGCCGAACTCCTGGCCGGTCTCCAGCAGGGAGGCGGCCGAGCCGGCCTTCTCGGCGGGGGCGGAGCCGAGGGCCATGTCGGAGACCAGGGACATCACGGTGACGATGCCGCAGGCGAGGACCCCGGCTCCGGTCAGCAGCAGCCACAGCGCGTCGGTGTCCACCAGGCTGATCAGGGCGAACCCGGCGGCGGCGAGGACGAAGCCGCCCGAGATGACGTAGGCCCGGTCGGTCTTCCGGGCCAGGGCCGCGCTTGCGGGGGCGGCGGCGCCGATGAAGACCGAGGGGGCGAGGCTCCAGAGGGCGGCTTCCAGGGTGCCCATGCCCAGCACCGACTGGAGGTACTGGGTGGTGAAGTAGGCCGAGCCCATCATGGCGAAGGCGGCGATGGTGTTCAGGCCGATGCCGGCGCCGAAGCCGCGCTCCCGGAAGAGGGCCCGGGAGACCATGGCGTCGTCACGGGTGCGCTGGCGGCGCACGAAGAGCCACCCGAAGGCCAGGCCGGCGGCGAGGCAGCCGGCGTACGGCGGGGTGAAGCCCTCGGCGGCGATCTCCTTGAGCCCGTAGACCACCGGCAGCACGGCGGCCATCGACAGCGGCACGCTCAGCAGGTCGAAGCGGCCGGGGGCCGGGTCCTTGAACTCGGGGACCAGCACGGGGACCAGGACCAGCAGGAGCAGCATCGCGGGCACGTTGATCAGGAAGACGGAGCCCCACCAGAAGTGGTTCAGCATCACCCCGCTCATGACCGAGCCGAGGGCGATGCCGCCGGTCATGGCACCGGACCAGATCGCGATGGCCTTGCCGCGCTGCCCGTCGTCCTGGAAGAGGTTGCGCACGAGGGCCAGCGTGGACGGCATCAGGGTCGCGCCGCCGATGCCGAGGAGCACCCGGGCCGCGATGAGCATCTCGGGGCTGGCGGCGTAGGCGGCGGCGACGGAGGCGAGCCCGAAGGCGGCCGCGCCGGCCAGCAGCAGCTTGCGGCGGCCGATCCGGTCGCCGAGCGAGCCCATCGTGATGAGCAGGCCCGAGAGGGCGAAGGCGTAGCTGTCGAAGATCCAGAGCTGCTGGGTGGCGCTGGGGTCCAGCTCCCGGGTGATGGCCGGGATGGCGAAGTAGAGGACGGAGACGTCCATCGAGACGAGGAGCAGGGGGAGCAGGAGAACGGCGAGTGCGGTCCATTCCCGGCGACCGGCGAGAGGTGCTGCGGGGTTCGTCATGAGCAGGAATGTACAAGCGTCATAAACGCTTGTCTAGTACGGCTGTATGAAACGTTTGTCTTGGACGGGTGTCTTGGCTACCGTGGGTGCATGGGACATCGCGAAGACTTGCTGGAAGGCGCCAAGAAGTGCCTGGTCGAGAAGGGTTTCGTGGGCACGACCGCCCGCGACATCGTCAAGGCCTCGGGTGCGAACCTGGCCTCGATCGGCTACCACTACGGCTCCAAGGACGCCCTCATGACGGAGGCGTTCATCGCCGTCATCCAGGAGTGGGGTGACCAGTTCACCTCCGGGGTGGAGGGCGAGGGCGGCTCCCTGGAGCGCTTCCGCTCGGTATGGGACGGGGTGCACGCCGGGCGCGAGGAGTCCGGCCCGATCTGGGCGGCCAGCATGGAGATCGCGCTGACGCCCGGCCGGCTGCCGGAGCTGCGCACGATGCTCGCCGCCTCGCAGGGGGAGGGGCGCAAGGGGCTGGTCTCGATGTTCACCGGCGTGCCCGAGGAGGACCTGACGGAGGACGACCTGCGGACCGCCGGCGCCTTCTACCAGGCCCTGCTGAACGGGTTCATGCTCCAGTGGCTCTTCGACCCCGCGTCGGCCGCGACCCCGGCGGAACTGACGGAGGGAATGCGGCGGGCGGTGGCGGCGATGACGGCGGCGAAGGCCGGCCGGGACGGCTGAGTCCGCGTCAGCGGCGGTCGGTGGACCGGTCGGTGGACCGGCCGGTGGCGAGACGCGGTCGGTGGCGCGGGCCGTCAGACGTGCAGGCGGGCGGCCTTGAGGGCCATGTGGAGGAGCAGGCGGTCCTCGCCCTCGTCCAGGTCGAGGCCGGTCAGCTGCTCCACCCGGGACAGCCGGTAGTACAGGGTCTGGCGGTGGATGCCCAGGGCCGCCGCCGCGCGGCCCGCCTGGCCGGCGCAGTCCAGGAACACCTCGGCCGTACGGGCCAGTTCGGGATTGGCCGGGCCGCGCAGGGCGCGGGTCACCGGGTCGTCGAGGGCCTCCTCGGCGACGGAGGCCAGCATGCGGTAGGGCCCGATCGCGGACCACTGCGCGACCGGGCCGAGCCGCGGCCCGGCGGCTGCGGCCCGGGCGGCGGCGGTGGCCTGCTGCCAGGCGGCGGGCAGTGCGGTGAGCGCCCGCACGGGGTCGGACACCCCGGCGGTCACTCCGGCGGGGTGTCCGACCCCGGCGGTCACTCCGGCGGCCGCCGCCGGTGCGGTGGTCTTGCCGCCCGCCGCGCCGGCCGCGCCGGGCATCAGGCGGGAGATCGCGGTGAGCGCCGGAGCCAGCGGGTCGGCGCCGCGCAGGCGGATCAGGACCGCGAGGCACTGCCCCGCCGGGCCGCCGCCGCCCGGGTGGGGTTCCTGCTCGCCGGCCCCCCGCCAGGGGACCACGCACACGGCCGCCGCTCCCGGGACCGAAGCCGGGGCCTCGCCGGACCACGGGCTCACGCAGACCGCGGCGTGCGCTCCCTCGCCGCTCGGACCGAGTGCCACCCGTAGCGCGGCCACCGCCATGTCCTGCTGCCAGCCGCGCCCGGCGGTGAGCACCGCGAGGAACTCCCGGGACAGGTCGGCCCCGGCCCGGGCCTCCTCCGCGAGCAGCAGCCCGATCCGCTGGGCCACCTCCATGGCGGCGTCCAGCGCCTCCGCGTCGGGGCCGGGCTCCTGATCGAGGAGCCATACGTAGCCCTGGACGATCCCGCGGTAGCGCACCGGCAGGCAGATCCGGCCCCGGAAGACGCCGGCGTCGGGGGTGGCCGGGATCCTGACCGGTCCGGTGGCGCGGGCGATGCCGAAGCCCTCGAACCAGGACCGGACGGCCGCCGTCGACTGGCGGGTCAGGATCGAGCGGGTCCGTACGGGGTCCATGGCCAGATCGTCATCGCTGTCGTGCGCGCCGAAGGCGATGAGGCGGAAGTCCCGGTTCTCCAGCGTCGCCGGAGCGCCGAGCAGCGCCGAAATCTCGTCCACCAGGTCCTGGTAATCGCCCTTCACCCGCACATTCTCCCACCCCCGGACCGGCTCTTCAGACAGATGTATGAGATCCGGGCCACGGATGCGTGACAGCTGTCGATGGCAGAGGATCGGGGAGATCCCTAGGTTTCACGGTGGTTTTACTTGCGTTTTCCTTATGGCCTCCGTCGTCCCGACGCGGGCTGAATGTCTCCTTCTGTCCGCCCCCGTTGGAGGTACCCCGTGCTGGGTCCCGCGATCCTCGCCGCCTCGCGCAGCGACAAGATGCGCCGAATCGTCTCTGCCGCCCCGGTGACCAAGCCCGTGGTGAACCGGTTCATCCCCGGTGAGACGGTCGACCAGGTCATCCCGATCGTCGAGGACCTCACGGCCAAGGGCCTGGAGGTGACCCTCGACGTCGTCGGCGAGGACATCACCACCGTGGAGCAGTCCCACGCCGCGCGCGACGCGTACCTGGAGCTCATCGAGCAGCTCGCGCACCTGGGCCTCGGCGAGACCGCCGAGATGTCCGTGAAGCTGTCCATGTTCGGCCAGGCGCTGGAGGGCGGCCACGAGCTCGCCCTCGCCAACGTCCGCCCGGTCGTCGAGGCCGCCGCCGCCATCGGCACCACCGTGACCCTGGACGCCGAGGACCACACCACCCTCGACTCGATGTTCGCCATCCACGAGGAGCTGCGCCGGGACTTCCCGCAGACCGGCTGCGTGATCCAGGCGTACCTGTTCCGCACCGAGGCCGACGCCCGCCGCCTGGCCGCGGCCGGCAGCCGCGTGCGCATCGTGAAGGGCGCCTACAAGGAGCCCGCCGAGGTCGCGTACCAGGACAAGGCCGAGATCGACAAGGCGTACGTCCGCATCCTGAAGATCCTGATGGAGGGCGAGGGCTACCCGATGATCGGGTCCCACGACCCGCGCCTGATCGCCATCGGCCAGGAGCTCGCCCGCCAGGCGGGCCGCAAGCTGGACGAGTACGAGTTCCAGATGCTGTACGGCATCCGCAGCGAGGAGCACCTGCGCCTGGCCGCCGAGGGCCACCGCATGCGCGTCTACACGGCGTACGGGACCGACTGGTACGGCTACTTCATGCGGCGCCTCGCGGAGAAGCCGGCCAACCTGCTCTTCTTCCTCCGCTCGATGATCACCAAGAACTAGGCCCTCCCACTAGCTCAAGGAGCACCCCGCATCATGGACGCTGTAACCCGGGTCCCCGTGCCGGTCAACGAGCCGGTCCACTCGTACGCCCCCGGCACCCCGGAGCGCGCGCGCCTCGAAACGCAGCTGAAGCAGCTGTCCGAGAACCCGATCGACCTCCCGATGACGATCAACGGCGTCAAGCGGATGGGCGGCGGCGAGCGCTTCGACGTCGTGCAGCCGCACGACCACAAGTCGGTCATCGGCACCTACGCGAACGCCACGCAGGCCGACGCCCAGGAGGCCGTCGACGCCGCCCTGGCCGCCGCCCCGGCCTGGCGCGCGATGTCCTTCGACGACCGCGCCGCGATCATCCTGCGCGCCGCCGAGCTGCTGTCCGGCCCGTGGCGCGAGAAGCTGGCCGCGTCCACCATGCTGGGCCAGTCGAAGACCGCGCAGCAGGCCGAGATCGACACCCCGTGCGAGCTCGTCGACTTCTGGCGCTTCAACGTCCACTTCGCCCGCCAGATCCTGGCCGAGCAGCCGGTCGCGAACTCCGCCGGCGTGTGGAACCGCAGCGACCACCGCCCGCTCGAGGGCTTCGTCTACGCGATCACCCCGTTCAACTTCACGGCCATCGCGGGCAACCTGCCGACCGCCCCGGCCCTGATGGGCAACGTGGTCGTGTGGAAGCCGTCCCCGACGCAGACCCACTCCGCGGTCCTCCTCATGGAGCTGCTGGAGGAGGCCGGCCTGCCGAAGGGCGTCATCAACCTCGTGACGGGCGACGGCATCGCCGTCTCCGACGTGGCGCTGACCCACCCGGAGCTCGCGGGCATCCACTTCACCGGTTCCACCAAGACCTTCCAGTACCTGTGGAAGACGGTCGGCACCAACATTGAGAACTACAAGTCCTACCCGCGCCTGGTCGGCGAGACCGGCGGCAAGGACTTCGTCGTCGCGCACCCGTCCGCGGACCGCGCGATCCTGAAGACGGCCCTGACCCGCGGCTCCTTCGAGTACCAGGGCCAGAAGTGCTCGGCGTCCTCGCGCGCCTACGTCCCGGCCTCGATCTGGAACGACGGCTTCAAGGAGGCCTTCGCGGCCGAGGTCGACGGCATCACCATGGGCGACGTCCGCGACCTGACGAACTTCATCGGTGCCGTCATCGACGAGCGCTCCTTCGCGAAGAACAAGGCCGCGATCGACCGCGCCATCGCGGACCCGACCTGCGAGATCGTCGCCGGCGGCACGTACGACGACTCGGAGGGCTACTTCGTCCGCCCGACCGTCATCGCGTGCACCGACCCGGAGAACGAGGTCTTCACGACCGAGTACTTCGGCCCGATCCTGGCGATCCACGTCTACGAGGACGCCGAGTTCGACGCGATGCTCGCGCAGATGGAGTCCGTCTCGGCGTACGCCCTGACCGGCGCCGTCATCGCCCAGGACCGCTACGCGGCGGCCGACGCGATGGAGAAGCTCCGCTTCGCCGCGGGCAACTTCTACATCAACGACAAGTCGACCGGCGCCGTCGTCGGCCAGCAGCCCTTCGGCGGCGGCCGTGCCTCGGGCACGAACGACAAGGCCGGCGCGGCATCGAACCTGATGCGCTGGACCTCGACCCGCTCCATCAAGGAGACCCTGGTGGCCCCGACCGAGTACGGCTACCCCCACATGGGCTGACCGTCCCGGCCCCTCCGAACCCCGCCCCCGTTCCGGTACCCCCAAGTCCGGAGCGGGGGCGGTTTCATGTCCGGTTGACGTCCGGCGGTCCGCCTAGACCTCCACGATGACCTGGTCCAGGGACTTGCGGGTCAGGTCCGGGACTTCGCAGTCGTCCGACGGGTAGCCGACCGGGATGACCGCGAAGGCCTTCTCGTTCTCCGGGCGGTTCAGGACGTGGGAGAGGAAGCGCATCGGGCTCGGCGTGTGGATCAGGGCGGCCAGGCCGGAGAGGTGGAGGGCCGACAGGAGCATGCCGACCGCGATGCCGACCGACTCGTCGACGTAGTAGTGCTTGTGCTTCGTGCCGTCCTCGCCGAGCCAGTAGCGCTGCTGGAAGACCACGATCAGGGCCGGGGCGTCGGTGAGGTGGGTCTTCACGGCGTCCGTGCCGATGGGGCGCAGGGCCGCGAGCCATTCGTCGCCGAGGCGGCCGTCGTAGGACAGCTGCTCCTCCTGCTCGGCGGCCGCGCGGATCTGCTCCCGTACGGCCGGGTCCTTGACCAGGACGAAGGTCCACGGCTGCTGGTGCGCACCGGAGGGCGCGGTCGCGGCGCACGCGATGGCGTCCCGGACCACCTGCTCGGGCACCGGGTCGGCGGAGAAGTGGCGTACGGTCCTGCGCTCGTCCATCCGCGCGCGCAACTCGGCGGCGCGCGCCAGGGATTCGCCGGTCGGCATCCGCTCGGGGCGGTAGGGGGCGGGGCGGTACGGCTGGCCGTGGATCGGGGTCCACTGCTGGGTATCGGGCGACATGGGGCGAGTCTGCCGAGCCAATGGTCCAGACCGCCAGAGCCGCGGCGGCCCAATCTGGCCGGTGGGCGATATTTCATGTCCGCATAGCGGATACGCGTGGTAGTGGAGCCCGCTGGTGGGGGGCCCGCTTGGTACGGTCCCGGGATGGGTGAGGAAGAGATGGGGGCCGGTCGCGCGGTCTCGCTGCGGCACACCGCGCAGCTGGCCGCGGGGGAGCTGCGGCAGGTGCGGGAGCTGCTCGACGGAGCCTTCGAAGGGGACTTCGGGGACGAGGACTTCGAGCACGCGCTGGGCGGGATGCACGTGCTGGTGCACGAGGGCGGCGAGCTCGTCGCGCACGGGAGCGTCGTACAGCGGCGGGTGCTCCATCAGGGGCGGGCGCTGCGCACCGGGTACGTCGAGGCCGTGGCGGTGCGCGCCGACCGGCGCCGGTGCGGACTCGGCGGCACGGTGATGGGGGCGCTCGAGGGGGTCGTCGAACGGGCCTACGTGCTCGGGGCGCTCAGCGCCTCCGCCGCCGGGGCCCGGCTGTACGCGGGCCGCGGCTGGCGGGTGTGGGGCGGGGAGATCGGCGTGCTCGGGCCCGGCGGGCCCGAGCGGCTGCCCGAGGAGGAGGGGTCGACGTACGTGTGGGAGCCGCCCGGCGGGATCCGGCTGGACCCCGCCGGGCGGCTCGACTTCGACTGGCGGAACGGCGACGTGCTCTAGCTGCCGCTGATGCTCGCCACGCCCGTCTCGATGTGGCCCGTGTAGCGGCGCGACCAGGTGCCGTCGGAGTCGGCGAGGACCGTGAAGTCGTACCAGCCGTTGTTGTAGGCGACGGCGTTGAAGTAGTCCTCGCGCGAGGAGTTCGCCGGCACGGTGTAGGTCCACGGGCCGTCCGTGCGGTAGGCGTTCGCGCGGATCGTGAAGGTGACCGGCGAGGCCGAGGCGTTGGTCATCTTGAGGTAGAGCGCGGCCTTGCCGGTGCCCGGCTCCACCGCGAAGCGGGAAGCGACCTCGATCGACTTCCCCGCCTTCGACGCATCGCCGATGAAGCGCCGCAGGAAGCGGTTCGGCCCGTACATCGAGATGTCGTACTTGCCGGAGCCGCTGCCCGTGCCGATGTTGAAGTAGTCCGTCGACGTGGCGCCGGCGTCCACCGTGTACTGCCAGGCGGCCGTGTCCCGGTACTGGTGCGGGTGGATCGAGAAGTGCGCCGCCTGCTTCGCCTCGGTGCCCGCGTTCGTCATCGAGAACCAGGCCAGGATCTTGCCGCCCGACCCGAACTCGAAGCGGTCCAGGTTCCCGTTGACCTGGTACGGAAGGGCGCGCGCGGGCCGGGTCCCGGCCTCCTGCACCGGCTGCGCGTTGTCCTGGGGCACCGGGTTGGAGAGCGGGCCGCAGGTCGCCTGGCCGATGACCTTGGCCGTGGAGGGCAGGCCCGCGGGAACCCCGTAGACCGGGTGCGCGAAGTCGAAGACGCCCGTCAGGTCGCCGGTGACCTTGCGGCGCCAGGCGCTGATGTTCGGACAGGTCGCGGGAGTGCCGAGGGCGGCCGTCCACTTCTCCATGAAGCGCAGGACCGAGGTGTGGTCGAAGACCTCGGAGCTCACCCAGCCGCCGCGGGTCCACGGGGACATCACGATCATCGGGACGCGGAAGCCGAGCCCGATCGGGACGCCGTCGATGTACTCGCCGGCGGTGCCGGGCGGGGCGACCGGGGGCGGGACGTGGTCGAAGAAGCCGTCGTTCTCGTCGTAGTTGAGGAAGAGGACGGTCGAGTCGAAGACCTCGGGGTTCGCGGAGAGCGCGCGGTAGACGAGGTCGACGAAGTGCGCGCCGTCGCCGGGCGGGGCGTACGGGTGTTCGGAGAAGGCCTCGTTCGCCACGACCCAGGAGACCTGCGGGAGGGTGCCGGCGACGACGTCCGCGCGGATGGCGGCGGCGATGTCGTCCGGGGTGGAGCCGGTGACCTTGGGGACGGAGCCCATGCCGCGGTCCCACAGCGGGTTGCCGGGGGCGGCGTCGGTGAACTTCTTGAAGTAGGCCAGCCCGTTGTCCCCGTAGTTGTCCTGGGCGTTCTGGTAGACCTTCCAGCTCATCCCGGCGCGCTGGAGGGCCTCCGCGTACGTCTCCCAGGTCAGCCCGGACTCGTCGCCGCCGTCCTTGCTGCCCGCGTCGACCTTGCCGCTCCACAGGAAGGTGCGGTTGGGGCCGGTCGCGCTCAGGGTGGAGCAGAAGTAGGCGTCGCAGATCGTGTAGTTGTCGGCGAGGCCGTAGTGGAACGGTATGTCGCCGCGGTCGAGGTACCCGAGGGTGCGGGTGTTGCCGACGCCGGTGACGAAGTTGTCCATGCGGCCCTTGTTCCAGGCCGCGTGCTGCGAGGTCCAGCTGTGCGGGAGGTCGCCGTTGCACTGGGCGAGGGTCTCGCCGTCGACCCCGCCCACCGGCGGGGTGGAGCTGAGCTTCCACGGGTACTGGCGGCCGCCCCAGTTGGGCTGGTTGAACATGCCCCAGCCGCCCGGGATGTTTCCGGCGGCGCGGTCACCGAAGCCGCGGACACCCTTCAGCTTGCCGAAGTAGTGGTCGAAGCTGCGGTTCTCCTGCATCAGGATCACCACGTGCTTCACGTCGGTGATCGTGCCGGACGCGGCGGCCGCGGCCGCCGAGGTCGGCGCGATCGCGGGCAGGGCCGCCCCTGCCATCAGCCCGGCGCCGATCCCCACGAAACCTCTGCGGCTGATTGGTGTCACTGGCTGCTCGCCTCCAACTCAAGTGCCCCGCTGGCACATTGACGGCAAGAGTGGCGGTAGCCGCGCCAAAGGTCTACATCCGTGCGGTAAGAAGTCGGTGAACATCCGGGTGGCCTGATTCAGCCGTCGACCCGTACGAGCATCTTGCCCAGATTGTCCCCTCGGAGCATGCCCAGGAAGGCATCCACCGTGTGATCAAACCCCTGGACAACGGTGGTGTCGGTGCCGACCCGGCCGCTGCGCAGATGGGGGACCAGGAACTCCTCCAGCTCGTCCTGCAGATTGGTGTGATTGCGAACCAATACCCCTTCCAGGCGCAGCGACTTGTGTACGACCTCGAAGAGGTTGCGGGGCGCGGCGGGGGAGCGGTCGCCGTTGTACATCGAGATCCCGCCGACCCAGGCGATCCGTCCGTACTCGCGCAGCACGTCGATCGCCCCCTCCAGGTGGTCACCGCCGACGTTGTCCACGTAGACGTCGATGCCGTCCGCCCCCGTGGCGGCCGCGGCCCGTGCGAGCTGCTCGCCGACCGGCCCGTCGTGGTAGTCGAAGGCCGCGTCGAAGCCGAGGACCCCGGTGAGGTGGCGGACCTTCGCCGCCGAACCCGCGCTGCCGATGATCCGGCGGGCGCCGAGGAGCCGGGCGATGTGGCCGGTGGCCGTTCCGACTCCGCCCGCCGCGGCCGAGACGAAGAGGTCCTCGCCCTCGCGCAGGCCCGCGGTGCGGGTCAGGGCGGCGTACGCGGTCAGGCCGGTGCCGCCGAGGATGGACAGGTAGGCCTCCAGCGGAACGCCCTCGTGGCCGCGCAGCGTGCGGGTACCGCCCGCGCCCAGGGTGACGAGGGCGTGGGTGCGCCAGCCCTCGCGGTGGAAGACCAGGTCGCCCTCCGCGAGGCCGGGGTCGCGGGAGGCGATGACCCGGCCCACCGAGCGGCCCTCCAGCGGGGTGCCGAGCTCGAAGCCGCCCTCGCCGCCGTCCATCAGTCCGCGGTGGTACGGATCCACCGAGAGCAGCAGGTTCTCCACCAGGGCGGTTCCGGGCCGCGGCTCGGGGACGGGGGTGCGGACGTAGGCGAAGTCCGAGGCGGCGGGGAAGCCGGCCGGGCGGGCGATCTGGTGGACGGCGTATGCGGTGTTCGTGGTCATGGCGCCGACGCTAGGAGGGAATCGCCGGGCCGGGCAGAGGGTTCGGTTCATGGAAGCCGCACATCCATGAACGACGCTCATAGAACGAGGTGAGGGCCCCCGTGGCCGAGCTGCTCCCCCAGGAACTCAGGGTGCTGGTGGCCGTCGCCGAGCGCGGCGGCTTCTCCGCCGCCGCCGCCTCGCTCGGCCTCACCCAGTCGGCCGTCTCGCACTCGGTGCGCGGCAGCGAGGCCAAGCTCGGCGTGGTGCTCTTCGAGCGCGGCCGCACCGGCGCCTCGCCCACCCCGGCGGGGGAGCGGGCCGTCGGGCACGCCCGCCGGATCCTGCGGCTCTACGAGGTCATGGGCGCGGAGGCGCGCGGCGCGGGCGGGGCCGCCCCGGCGGCGCCGGCCGGCGTGCTGCGCATCGCCGCCTTCCGCAGCGCGGCCCTGCACCTGCTGCCCCCGGCGCTGGAGCGGCTCACCGCCCGTCACCCCGGAATCCGCCCCGAGGTCCGGGTGGTGCGCGAGCTCGGCGCCGGCGCGGCCGGGGAGGTGGCCGCGGGCCGCGCGGACCTCGGCATCGCGACGCTGGGCGTGGAGCAGGGCCTGGCGCCCGGCCTGCTGAGCGGGGTGCTCGTGGAGGAGGCGTACGCCCTGGTGCATCCGGCCGGACACCCCGACCCGAAGGCGCTGCCGCTGATGGACTGGGACGAGAACTGCGGCTCCTACACCCGCACCTGGTGGCTGGCGCAGGACTGGATCCCGCGGGCGACGGTCAAGGCGGAGGACGACGCGATGGTGCTGACCATGGTCGGGCGGGGGCTCGGCATGGCGATCATGCCCGAGCTGTCCCTCCGGGAGGCGACCGGAGCCGTCGACGTCACCGGTTTGGGTCCGGAGGGGCCGGTGAGACGCGTGGGGTACGTCACCACACCGGAATCTGCTGCGACCCTCGCCGTACGGGCTCTGATCAGGGAACTTCGTGCCGTGAGCGGTTGAAATCGGAGCCCTGGGGAGGGGCTTCCGGGTGGTTCGGCGTCTCAGATAGTAGGAAGTCCGAGTAATTGCGGAGACATACAGCGGGAGCTGGCCTACGTTGTAGAAGCCGAACGTCTCGCCGATCCGGCGAATGGCGGTCGAGAGCGCGCGCCCCATGGCAGGCAACCCCTGCCGCGCACCGCTCCCCGCCTCTTCCGGCGCCTTGAAGGAACCCCTCATCCGCGGCCCCGCCGCGCCGTGATCTCAAGGAGTCGATCACCATGACGCACACCCCCTCCACCACCGCCCGCCGCGTCCGCCGCTCCGCTTCCGCCGATGCTGACCGCAAGAACGCCGCCGCCGCCCTCCAGCGCGCGCTGGACCGCCGCGACAACGGCGGCTCGACCGGCCACTGACCGGCCACTGGCCGGCTGTCGACCTGCCGCCGGCCAGCCACTGACCTGCCGCTGAGCGCTGCCCGCCCCGAGACATATTGCGTCCACATGATGGACGCAATATGTCTGAGGGATGGGACAAGGAGTACGGTTCCACCATGTCGACCAGCATCAATCTCGCAGTGATCCCCGGTGATGGCATCGGCCAGGAAGTCGTGGCTCAGGGCCTCAAGGTCCTTACCGCGGTCCTGCCCCAGGATGTGAAGCTGGAGACCAAGGAATACGACCTCGGCGCCCAGCGCTGGCACCGCACCGGTGAAACCCTCCCGGACGCGGAGCTCGAAGCCCTCAAGCACCACGACGCGATCCTCCTGGGCGCCATCGGCGACCCCTCGGTCCCGTCGGGCGTCCTGGAGCGCGGTCTGCTGCTGAAGCTCCGCTTCGCCTTCGACCACTTCATCAACCTGCGCCCGTCGAAGCTCTTCCCCAACACGGCCACCCCGCTCGCCGGCCGTCCGGAGATCGACTTCGTCGTGGTCCGCGAGGGCACCGAAGGCCCGTACACCGGCAACGGCGGCAGCCTGCGCACCGGCACCCCGGCCGAGGTGGCCACCGAGGTCAGCCTCAACACGGCCTACGGCGTCGAGCGCGTGGTCCGTGACGCCTACGAGCGTGCCAACGGCCGCCCGCGCAAGAAGCTGACGCTGGTCCACAAGAACAACGTGCTCGTGTACGCCGGTCACCTGTGGAAGAACATCTTCGACAAGGTCGGCCAGGAGTACCCCGAGGTCACCACCGACTACCTGCACGTCGACGCCGCGACGATCTTCTTCGTCACCCAGCCGGAGCGCTTCGACGTCATCGTCACGGACAACCTCTTCGGTGACATCCTCACCGACCTCGCCGCCGCCGTGACCGGCGGAATCGGCCTGGCCGCCTCGGGCAACATCAACCCGACCGGCGCCTTCCCGTCCATGTTCGAGCCCGTCCACGGCTCGGCCCCGGACATCGCCGGCACCGGCAAGGCCGACCCGACCGCGACGATCCTCTCGGTCGCCCTCCTGCTGCGCCACCTCGGCTACGAGGCCCAGGCCGCCCGCATCGAGGACGCGGTCTCCGCCGACCTGGCCGAGCGCGACGGCACCTTCCGCTCCACCGACGCCATCGGCGACGCCCTCGCCGCGCGAGTAGCCGGCTGACCCGGTAGCCCCACCTCCAGGAAGCCGCCGGGCCGCGACCACCGCACCCGGCGGCTTTTCCTGTGCGGCCCCGGGTGTCACCATCTCTCCTGGGCCGCATTCACCCCGTTTCACCGAAGCGTCCTCCCGCGCGATAATCGAACGCGAGGCCGCGGAATACGGGGAAGCTCGGACGTCCTAGTACGCCGTGAGCGCGGTCCGCCCTACAAAACCGGTGAAGGACAAGCACTCATGACGACGCCCACGATCGAGCTGAAGCCCTCCTCGACCCCCCTGTCCGCCGCGGAGCGCGACGCGATCCTGGTCAGCCCCGGCTTCGGCCGCCACTTCACCGACCACATGGTCACGATCAAGTGGACCGAGGGCCGCGGCTGGCACGACGCCGAGCTGGTCCCGTACGCGCCGCTGTCGATGGACCCGGCGAACATGACCCTGCACTACGCGCAGACGATCTTCGAGGGGCTCAAGGCCTACAAGCAGCCCGACGGCACCGTCGCCACCTTCCGTCCGCAGGCCAACGCCGAGCGCTTCCAGGCCTCCGCCCGCCGGATGGCGATGCCGGAGCTGCCGACCGAGCTGTTCATCGCCGCCTGTGACGCGCTGATCAAGCAGGACCGCGCCTGGGTGCCGGACTCCGGCGAGGCCTCGCTCTACCTGCGGCCCTTCATGTTCGCCACGGAGGTCGGCCTCGGCGTCCGCCCGGCGAACGAGTTCCTCTTCATCGTGATCGCCTCGCCTGCCGGCGCCTACTTCCCCGGGGGCGTCAAGCCCGTCTCCGTCTGGCTCTCCGAGGAGTACGTCCGCGCCGCCAAGGGCGGCACCGGCGCCGCCAAGACCGGCGGCAACTACGCGGCGTCGCTCGTCGCGCAGGCCCAGGCCGCCGAGCACGGCTGCGACCAGGTGGTCTGGCTCGACGCCGTCGAGCACCGCTGGATCGAGGAGATGGGCGGGATGAACCTGTACTTCGTGTACGGCGACCGCATCGTCACTCCCGAGCTCACCGGCTCGCTCCTCCCCGGCATCACCCGCGACTCCCTCCTCACCATCGCCCGCGACCTCGGCTACACCGCCGAGGAGGGCCGCATCACCACCGAGGACTGGAAGCGCGACAACGAGAACGGCACCCTGACCGAGGTCTTCGCCTGCGGTACGGCCGCCGTGATCACCCCGGTCGGCTCCGTCAAGTCGGAGCGCGCGAACTGGACCCAGGGCAACGGTGAGCCCGGCGAGGTCACCATGAAGCTCCGCAAGGCCCTCCTGGACCTCCAGACCGGCCACAACGCCGACACCCACGGCTGGATGCACCAGCTGGGCTAGGGCTCGCAGCCCGTACGCACGAAGGCCCCCCGCGCATCGCGCGGGGGGCCTTCGTGCGTATGAGGGGGAGGGGGCGTGGTCAGTGCTGCCCGTCCGCCTCGCCCTCGCCCTTGCCCTTGCCCTCGTGCTTCTCGTCTTCGCGCTTCTTGCCGCGCTCCTGGCCCGTCCCGTCCGGGCCGAGGCCCACCAGGGTGTCACCGAAGGCGTAGGCCAGGCCCGCGACTCCCTTGACGATCTTTCCCGCCACGTATGCGAGTTCTTCCACGACGCCTCCCCGTGCCGTTCGCGGCGGCCCTTTCCCGTTCGGCCACCGCTGTACGGGTAGACGCCGCCGCAGGCCGGATGGTTGACCGCCGGAGCCGAACCGGAGTACGGGTGGCTCAGGCGGCCACCGGTTCCTCGGCGGCCTGCTCGGCCGGCACCGGGGCGGGGGCCGTGCGGGCGGTCAGGGCCGTGTAGACCAGGCCGCCGGTCAGGCCGGAGAGGACGAAGGAGCAGTCCACGCCGCCGGTCAGGGCCAGCAGCGGCCCCTCGTAGAACGGGGTGGTCACGGCGAGCAGGCCGACGCCCGCGCCGACGGCCCAGGAGAGGGTGGCCGGGACGTTCCAGCCGCCGCGGAACCAGTAGACCCCGCCCTTGGCGCGGCGGTTGAACACCTGCAGGGCCTCGGCGTCGTAGCGGCCCCGGCAGCGGACGTAGCCGATGAGGGTGATCACGGCCCACGGGGTGCCGATCGCGGTGAGTACCAGCACGAACGAGGTCATCGCGGCCTGTACGTCCCACTCGAAGGAGCCGACGAACACGAACGCGGTGGCCACGGCCGCGGCGATCACGGTGGACGTGGTGCGGGTGGCCTTGGGGACGATGGCGTCGAGGTCGAGGCCCATGGAGTAGAGCATCAGCCCGGCGTTGCCCACCGACCCGGCGGCCGCGGCGACCAGCAGCGGAACCAGGTACCAGAACGGCGCGGCGTCGACCAGCGGACCGGCGTACTCGGCTCCGGCCCGGGCGGCGAGCGCGGTGTAGGTGCCGAAGAGCTGCGGGATCAGCAGCCCGACGAGCAGACCGAGCCCGGTGGACCAGAGCACCTTGCGGGAGCTGTGCCTGCGCGGGGAGATGTAGCGGGTGTAGTCGCCGAGCAGGGTGATGAAGGCGACGGGCCCGCTGAGCCCGGCGGCGACGGCGGCGAGCAGCCAGGTCGGCCAGAAGGAGCCGAGCAGGTACGCGGTGTCCGGCGGAGCGGCGGCGGTGAAGTCGGGGGCGTAGGCGAACACGCCGACGGCCAGCAGCACCACCATGCCGATGGAGAGCACCTTGCTCATGCGCAGCAGCAGCCGGTAGCCGAAGACGGCTCCGACGACGGTGCACGCGGCGAGCACGCCGTACATCACGGCCCGGGAGACGCCGGTGTCCGGCAGCCCGGTGAGCCGGGACAGGGCGCCGACCATCACGTCGCCGCCTATCCACAGGGTCAGCGCGGTGTAGCCGAGGGAGAGCAGCAGGCCGACCACCGAGCCGACGAGCCGGCCGCGGACGCCGAACTGGGCGCCGCTGGAGGTGGAGAGGTTGGTCCCCGTGCGCAGGGATACGAGCGCCAGCGGCGCGGTGAAGGCGATGCCGACGAGCGTGCCGGTCACGATGGCGGTGACCGAGGGCCACAGACCCAGTCCGAAGGACGGGGGAAGCCAGCCGAAGACGATCACGCCGAGGCAGAGATTGGAGCCGAGGAGGATCGAGATCAGGTCACGGGGACCGCTGGTCCGTTCCTCCTCCGGGATGGTGTCGACTCCGCGCTGTTCGATGGGCATGGGGGGACTCCCTTGGCAGGGCGGGGGGTGGCAATGCACTGTTTGAGCGACACTCAATGTGACCTAAGCCTTGGTCTCAGGTCAATGCTTCATTGCAAGGAAATGAAGAGTTAGAGTGATGCTCTAACCCATCGACTCGAAGGGTGGTGGATCGGCGTGCGGCTGACCCCTACGGAGCGCGACCGACTGCTGCTCCGCAGTGCTGCGGAACTGGCCAGGGCCCGACGCGCCCGCGGGCTGAAGCTCAACGTCCCGGAGGCCACCGCGCTCGTCGCGGACGCGGTCTGCGAGGCCGCGCGCGACGGCAAGCGGCTGGCGGAGGCCATCGAGGAGGCCCGCTCGGTGCTGGGCCCGGACGACGTCCTGCCCGGTGTCAGTGATGTGGTCACCGAGGTGCACGTGGAGGCCGTCTTCGACGACGGATCCCGCCTCGCGGTGGTCTCGTCCCCGATCCGGGGCGCCGTCGGCCTGGGCGAGAACGCCCCGGGCGCGGTCGTACCCGGCCCCGGAGCCCCCCAGCCGGAGCCCGCGGTCCACCTGCACGTGCGCAACACCGCCCCGGTGCCGGTGAGCGTCACCTCCCACTTCCACTTCTTCGAGGCCAACCCGCGCCTCGACTTCGACCGCGCGGCGGCGTACGGCATGCGCCTGTGCGTCCCCGCGGGCTCCTCGGTCCGCTTCGACCCCGGCGGAGAGGCCGAGGTCGCCCTGGTCCCGATCGGCGGCGCACGCATCGCCATCGGCTTCGCCGGACTGGTGGACGGCCCCCTGGACGCTCCGGGCGCCAAGGAGCTCGCCCTGTCGAGGGCGGCGGCCTGCGGCTACCTGGGCGCGTCATGAGCCGGCAGACACCCCACACGGACCACAGCGCGCACTGCGCGCCGGGCAGCCGGCACATCGACCCGCACGAGTACGCCTCCGTCTTCGGCCCCCGCGCCGGCGACCGGGTGCGGCTCGGCGACTCCGGGCTGACCGTCCGGGTGGAGTCCGACTCCCAGAAGCCCGGGGACGAGTTCCTCGCCGGTTTCGGCAAGACGGCCCGCGACGGGCTGCACCTGAAGGCCGCCGCCGTCCGCGACACCTGCGACGTGGTGATCAGCAACGTGCTGGTCATCGACGCCGTCCTCGGCATCCGCAAGGTCTCCATCGGCATCCGCGAAGGCCGCATCCACGCGATCGGCCGGGCCGGCAACCCCGACACCCTCGACGGGGTGGACGTGGTCGTCGGCACGGGGACGAGCATCGTCTCCGGCGAGGGCATGATCGCCACCGCAGGCGCCGTCGACACCCACGTGCACCTGCTCTCCCCGCGCATCATGGAGGCCTCGCTCGCCGCGGGCGTCACCACGATCATCGGCCAGGAGTTCGGCCCGGTCTGGGGCGTCGGGGTCAACTCCCCGTGGGCGCTGAAGCACGCCTTCGACGCCTTCGACGCCTGGCCCGTCAACATCGGCTTCCTGGCCCGCGGTTCCTCCTCGGACCCGGCGCCGCTGATCGAGGCCCTCGCCGAGGGTGGGGCGAGCGGCTTCAAGGTCCACGAGGACATGGGCGCGCACACCCGCGCCCTGGACACCGCTCTGCGCGTGGCCGAGGAGTACGACGTCCAGGTCGCCCTGCACAGCGACGGGCTGAACGAGTGCCTGTCCGTCGAGGACACCCTGCGCGTCCTGGACGGCCGGACCATCCACGCCTTCCACATCGAGGGCTGTGGCGGCGGCCACGTCCCCAACGTCCTCAAGATGGCGGGCGTGCCGAACGTCATC
The DNA here is from genome assembly GCF_042788835.1 of Streptomyces sp. NPDC056883. Taxonomy (NCBI): domain Bacteria; kingdom Bacillati; phylum Actinomycetota; class Actinomycetes; order Kitasatosporales; family Streptomycetaceae; genus Streptomyces; species Streptomyces sp. NPDC056883. The sequence continues at coordinate 41,593 of NZ_JBHUBS010000023.1, forward strand.
GGCTCCTCCACCAACCCCACCCTGCCCTTCGGCCGGGACGCGGTCGCCGAGCACTACGGCATGATCGTCTCCGTCCACGACCTCAAGCCGGACCTCCCCGGCGACGCCGCCATGGCCCGCGACCGGATCCGCGCGGGCACGATGGGGGCCGAGGACGTCCTGCACGACCTCGGCGCGATCGGCATCACCTCCTCCGACGCCCAGGGCATGGGCCGCGCGGGCGAGACCATCCGCCGCACCTTCGCCATGGCCGCCAAGATGAAGGGCGAGCTCGGCCCGCTCGAAGGCGACGGCGAGGGCGACGACAACGCCCGCGTCCTGCGCTACATGGCCAAGCTGACCATCAACCCGGCCATCGCCCACGGCCTGGCCCACGAGATCGGCTCCATCGAGGTCGGCAAGCTCGCCGACATCGTGCTGTGGCGCCCCCAGTTCTTCGGCGCCAAGCCGCAGCTGGTCCTCAAGTCCGGCTTCCCGGCCTACGGGGTCACCGGTGACCCCAACGCCGCCACCGACACGTGCGAACCGCTGGTCCTGGGGCCGCAGTTCGGCTCGTACGGGGCCACCGCGGCCGATATCTCCGTGGCCTTCGTCTCGGCCGCCGCGGCGGCCCTGGGCAGCGACGAGATGCCCACCCGCAGGCGCAGGGTCGCCGTCCGCGGCACCCGGGGCATCGGCCCCGGGAACCTGCTCCTCAACTCCCGGGTGGGCGCGGTCGATGTGGACGCGCGCAGCGGACTCGTCTCCCTCGACGGGGAACCGCTGCGCGCCGAAGCCGCCGAATCGGTCTCCCTCAACCGCCTGTACTTCTTGTGAACCAGCACCGTTTGTAAGTCAGCACAGCTTCTAAGGAACTTCCTGCCATGACCGACACCACGCCCGTGAACGCCGGATTCCGGATGCCCGCCGAGTGGACGCCCCACGAGCGCACCTGGATGGCCTGGCCCGGCCCCAACCCCACCTTCACCAACGAGCAGGAGCTCGCCGAGGCCCGCGAGGCCTGGGGCGCCGTCGCCCGCGCGGTGCGCACGTACGAGCCGGTGACCCTGGTGGTCGCGCCCGGGGACGCGGAGAACGCCCGCGCCATCGTCGGCGACGACATCGAGCTGGTCGAGCGCGAGCTCGACGACGCCTGGATGCGCGACATCGGCCCGACCTTCGTCACCAACGACGCGGGCGAGCTGGCCGCCGTCGACTGGACCTTCAACGGCTGGGGCGCCCAGGACTGGGCCCGCTGGGGCCACGACTCGAAGATCGCCCGGGAGATCTCCGGCATCGTCGGGACCCGCACCTTCAGCACCGCGCTGGTCAACGAGGGCGGCGCCATCCACGTGGACGGCGAGGGCACCGTGCTCCTCACCGACACCGTGCAGCTCGGCAAGGGCCGCAACCCGGACTGGACCCGCGAGCAGGTCGAGGCCGAGATCCACGCCCACCTCGGTACCACCAAGGCGATCTGGCTCCCGTACGGCCTGGCCGGCGACTACGGCACCTACGGCACCCAGGGCCACGTGGACATCGTCGCCGCCTTCGCCCGCCCCGGCGTGGTCATGGTCCACAGCCAGCCCGACCCGGCCCACCCGGACCACGAGCGCGGCAAGACCATCGCCGCCCTCCTGCGCGCGGCCACCGACGCCCGGGGGCGTCAGCTCGAGGTCGTGGAGATCCCGGCGCCGACCGTGCTGGAAGAGGACGGGGAATGGGTCGATTACTCCTACATCAACCACTACCTGTGCAACGGCGGCGTGGTCCTGTGCGCCTTCGACGACCCGCGCGACGAGGAGGCGGCGGAGATCTTCCGAGGTCTCTTCCCCGAGCGGACCGTGACGCTCGTCGACGCACGTACGATTTTCGCCGGGGGTGGCGGTATCCACTGCATCACCCAGCAGCAGCCGAAGGTCTGACCCCGAGAGGGCGGCCGGGACGAGGAGTGGGCCATGGTGGCGGGTGAGGTACGTGCCGCGCGCAAGAACGCGCCGCCGCGCGAGGACGTACTGGTCGCCGCCATGGCCACCATCGCCGAACGCGGCCTGGACGGTCTGACCATGGCCGGCCTGGGCCGCCAGGTCGGCATGAGCAGCGGCCACCTCCTCTATTACTTCCGCACCAAGGACGAGCTCCTGCTGCAGACCCTGGAGTGGAGCGAGGCGGCGCTCGGCACCCGCCGCCGCGCCCTGCTGTCCCGCCGCGGCCCGGCGCGCGAGCGCCTGCAGGCGTACGTGGACCTGTACGTGCCCGAGGGCGCCCGGGATCCGCACTGGACGCTGTGGCTGGAGGTCTGGAACCGCTCGCAGAACGCGGGACCGGGGGAGCGGGACCGCCAGGGGGCCATCGAGGGCGCCTGGCACCGCGACCTGGTGGCCCTGCTCGCCGAGGGCATCTCGCGCGGAGAGTTCCGCCCGGTCGACCCGGACCGCTTCGCGGCCCGGCTGCGGGCCCTGCTCGACGGGTTCAGCATCCAGGTCGCGGTCGGCCTGCCCGGGATAGGGCGGGGCGACATCCTGGAGCACGTCGGCGAGTTCCTCAGCGAGGCGCTGACCCCGGGGGCCGGAGCCTGAGCCGGTGCCCCGCCCGGCCCGCGGTGCCGCCCCGGCCCTCCAGCCATCGGACGGGGCTGCCCGCATGCTGAGATTCCCGTCCATGCGCGGCATGCGGTATGGCAGACTGCCGACGTGCCTGCTCAGCTCATGATTATGGACAGCAGCGCGCCGGTCCCCAGTGGCCGCTGAGCCGCGAAAGAACTTCGCGGAGGCGGCCACCGTGCCCCAGACCCGCGCGCAGACCTCTCGCACCCGCGAGAGGTTTTTTCGTTTTCCGGCCCGAACGTGCCGGAAACGGGCAGCGCGCGATGATGGGGGCAGTGGCGTCGGCCTGCCCCGCGGGCGGCATCCGGAACCACCCATCCGACAGGAGTCAGATCAGCATGACGACGACAGAGGCGACCGAGCCGACTGCGCCGGCTTCGGGCCCCGGCACCGATGACGGGTTCCACGTCTTCGACACGACCCTGCGCGACGGTGCCCAGCGTGAGGGCATCAACCTCACGGTCGCGGACAAGCTGACGATCGCCCGGCACCTGGACGACTTCGGGGTGGGGTTCATCGAGGGCGGCTGGCCCGGCGCCAACCCGCGCGACACGGAGTTCTTCTCGCGCGCCCGCGCGGAGATCGACTTCAAGCACGCCCAGCTCGTCGCCTTCGGCGCGACCCGCCGGGCGGGCGGCTCGGCCGCCACCGACCCGCAGGTCCGCGCCCTGCTGGAGTCCGGCGCCCCGGTGATCACCCTGGTCGCCAAGTCCCACGACCGGCACGTCGAGCTCGCCCTGCGCACCACCCTCGAAGAAAACCTGGAGATGGTCCGCGACACCGTCGCCCACCTGGTCTCCCAGGGCCGCCGGGTCTTCGTCGACTGCGAGCACTTCTTCGACGGCTACCGGGCCAACGCCGAGTACGCGAAGTCCGTCGTGCGCGCCGCCCACGAGGCCGGCGCCGACGTCGTGGTCCTCTGCGACACCAACGGCGGCATGCTGCCCGCGCAGATCGCCGCCACCGTCGCGACCGTGCTGGCCGACACCGGCGCCCGCCTGGGCATCCACGCCCAGGACGACACCGGCTGCGCCGTCGCCAACACCCTGGCCGCCGTGGACGCCGGCGCCACCCACGTGCAGTGCACCGCGAACGGCTACGGCGAGCGGGTCGGCAACGCCAACCTCTTCCCGGTCGTCGGCGCGCTGGAGATCAAGTACGGCCGTACGGTCCTGCCCGCGGGCGCGCTGGCCGAGATGACCCGGATCTCGCACGCCATCGCCGAGGTCGTCAACCTCACCCCCTCCACGCACCAGCCCTACGTCGGCGTCTCCGCCTTCGCGCACAAGGCGGGCCTGCACGCCTCGGCCATCAAGGTCGACCCGGACCTGTACCAGCACATCGACCCCGCGCGGGTCGGCAACACCATGCGGATGCTCGTCTCCGACATGGCCGGCCGGGCCTCCATCGAGCTCAAGGGCAAGGAGCTCGGCGTCGACCTCGGCGGGGACCGCGCACTGGTCTCCCGGGTGGTGGAGCGGGTCAAGGAGCGTGAGCTCCAGGGCTACACGTACGAGGCCGCCGACGCCTCCTTCGAGCTGCTGCTGCGCGCCGAGGCCGAGGGCCGGGCGCGCAAGTACTTCCGCATCGAGTCCTGGCGGGCCATCGTCGAGGACCGCCCCGACGGCACGCACGCCAACGAGGCCACCGTGAAGCTGTGGGCCAAGGGCGAGCGGATCGTCGCGACGGCGGAGGGCAACGGCCCGGTCAACGCGCTGGACCGCGCGCTGCGGGGCGCCCTCGAACGCTTCTACCCCCAGCTCGCGAAGTTCGAGCTGATCGACTACAAGGTCCGCATCCTGGAGGGCGCACACGGCACGTCCTCCACGACCCGGGTCCTGGTCACCACGACGGACGGCACCCGCGAGTGGAACACGGTCGGCGTCGCCCCGAACGTCATCGCGGCCTCCTGGCAGGCCCTGGAAGACGCCTTCACCTACGGCCTCCTGCACGCGGGCGTGGAGCCGGCGGAGTAGTCCCGGACCGTGGTCGCGGCCGCGGCAGTGGCCGTGGCCGCGGGTGCTTCCGCGTCAGCACTCCGATGTCACGTGCGCGCGGAAGCGCTCGCGGCTCATGGCCTCGCCGTTCGCCCAGAGCTGCCCCGGGCGGAGGGACTCGATGTCCGCGAGGCTGAAGTCGCTGGCCGAGGTGTAGAGGACCCGGTGTCCGTCCTCCAGGACCGTGAAGTGGAGGACATAGCCGTGGCGCGGCTCCAGGGCCCGGGGTCCGCCCGGCTTCCCGTCCACGGCCCATGCCCCGGGCGGGGCGAAGAGGGGGAAGGGGCCGGTGCGGCCGGGTTCGCGACCGGTGGGCCAGTAGGTGGGGTCACCCCCGTCCGGGGTGACGATGAGGGTCGGTCCCCGGGCGTCGACCTTGCTGCCGCACTGTCCGAGCTCCACCATGATCCGGCCGGAGCCGTCCCGGTAGACGGCGGCCAGGTCGTGCACGGGAAACCCGTCGCACGAGTTCAGCAGCGCGAGCCCGATCCCCGTCCCGATCACGATCCCGAGCGCCGGCCGCCAGGCCGTCCGTATCCCGCGCATGACCCCACCCCCGGTCGGGGAGTGTAGGTCGAACGGGTGGCCGGTGAGGGGTGGTAGCCCTTATGTCCTGCTCACACAGGATTACACCCATTCCGGTAGCGTCATGGGTATGAGGACCAGGCTTATATCCGCACCTTTTGGATCGCTGCTGGCCGCTCTGCTGCTGGCGCTGTCCGCGACCGCGCTGCTGGTCGCCCCGCAGGCGTCGGCGGCCGACGGGACCACCACCGTGGCGGAGGCCCTCAAGAAGGGCCCGGTCTACGTGGACCCCCGCGCCGAGGCGCAGCTGTCGCCCGCGCAGGCCCAGGCGCTCGCGCAGAAGATCAAGGACGCCGGGAAGCCGGTGTTCGTGGCCGTGCTGCCGGCCGCCGCCGAGTTCCCCGCCGCCAGCGTGCTCAAGACGGTCCGTACCGAGACCGGCATCACCGGGCTCTACGCGATCCGGCTCGGGGAGGGCTTCAACGCCGGTGCCGACCGGGCCGTCATGCCGAACAACGCCGTCCGCAACCTGGTCGACGCCGTCAAGGCGGGCGGCCCGACGGACGCGAACACCGAACTCAACACCTTCGTGGACCAGGCCCTCGCCCAGGCCAAGGGCAAGGCCCCCGCCTCCTGGGGCACCGCGAGCACCGACGACGGCGGCGCCCCGGTGGGCGCCCTGATCGGACTCGGCGTGGTGGCCGCCGTCGGCGGTGGCGGGGCGTACGCGCTGGTCAAGCGCAACCGCAAGAAGAAGGAAGAGCTCCGCCGCGAGTCCATCGCCCGGCTGAGCGTGGTCGTCGACGAGGACATCACGGCCTTCGGCGAGGAGCTGGAGCGCCTCGACTTCCACCCCGGTGAGCCCGGCGCCGACGATGCCATGCGCGCGGACTACGAGCAGGGCCTCGACTCGTACGAGAAGGCCAAGCAGATCATGGCCTCCGTGCAGCACCCGGAGGAGGTCAAGGGAGTCACGCAGGCCCTCGAGGACGGCCGGTACGCCCTGGCCCGCCTCGACGCGCGCCGGCAGGGCCGCCCGCTGCCCGAGCGCCGCGCTCCCTGTTTCTTCGACCCGCGCCACGGGCCGAGCACCGAGGACGCGGCCTGGGCCCCGGCGGGCGGGGCCGCCCGTACGGTCCCGGTCTGCGCGGCGGACGCCGTCCGGCTGCGCGACGGCCAGGACCCGGCGGTCCGCACCGTCGACACCGAGCACGGCCGACGCCCCTACTACGACGCCGGCCCGGCGTACGGTCCCTGGGCCGGCGGATACTTCGGCGGCGGCATCCTGCCCGGCCTGCTCATGGGCACGATGCTCGGTTCGATGATGTCCAGTCCGGCCTACGCCTCCGACTTCGGAGGCGGCAACGGATTCGACGGAGGGGGCGGAGGCTTCGACGGCGGCGACGTCTCCGGGGCCGACTTCAACCCGTCCGACTTCGGCGGCGGGGACTTCGGCGGCGGAGGCGGCTTCGACGGCGGCGGGTTCGGAGGGGGCGACTTCTAGCCGCCCCCGTCCCCGCAGGGTGGAACCGGGCTCACGCCTGCTTGATCGCCGAGATGTCGAAGGTCAGCTTCACCTTGTCGCTGACCATCACGCCGCCGGTCTCCAGCGCCGCGTTCCAGGTCAGGCCCCAGTCGGAGCGCAGGATCTCGGCCGAGCCCTCGAACCCGACGCGCTCGTTGCCGTAGACGTCGGTGGCCGAGCCGCCGAACTCCAGGTCGATGGAGAGCGGGCGCGTGACGTCCTTGATGGTCAGCTCGCCGGTGATGCGGTACTTGTCGCCGCCGAGCTGCTGCGCCTCGGTGGAGCGGAAGGCCATCAGCGGGAAGGTCTCGGCGTCGAAGAAGTCCCCGGAGCGCAGGTGTCCGTCCCGGTCGGCGATGCCGGTGTCGACGGAGGCGATCTTCACGTCGATGGAGGCGGTGGAGCGGGACGGGTCGGTGCCGTCCAGGTGCAGGGAGCCCTCATGGTCGGCGAAGGTGCCGCGCACGTTGGTGACCATGGCGTGGCGGACGGTGAACCCGATGCTGCTGTGGGAGGCGTCGATGACGTAGTCGCCGGTGAGCGCGGCGAGGGCCGGGTCCACGTCGAGGGTGGCGACGGCGGTGGTGGTGTCCTGGGCGCGGCGGGTGAAGAGACCCATGGCTGCTTCTCCTAAGTAGGGGTGCCGCTCGATGTCCGGCACTCGTTGAACTTTCAACAACAACGACGCTAGACCCATTCCGTTCAAATTTCAACCTCTGAGGTTCCTGCGCGTGGCTTGGATGTCTTGATGGCGCCTTGGCGGCACCCCGGCGTCCGCTTGGCCGGAGTTTTGTGCGGTCCCCACAAAGGACCAACGTCCTGCCTGGTGGGACGGGCTGCTCCCTCAGCGGTTCTGTCCGGGCCGGACAGCGGAAGACACCCGACACTGTGTGGATTCGACGGAGGGTTTTTCCGGTCCGGCTTCGTAAGGTCATTACATGACCGTTGTGGACCAGATTCCGAGCGAGCCGACGGACGCCCGCGGGCGCGTGGCCGAGCTGCACGACCTGCGCGAGCAGGCGCGGCGCGGCCCGAGCGACCGGGCGACCGAAGCGCAGCACGCCAAGGGCAAGCTCACCGCCCGCGAGCGGATCGCGTTGCTGCTCGACCCGGGTTCCTTCAAGGAGGTCGAGCAGCTGCGTCGCCACCGCGCGACGGGGTTCGGCCTGGAGGCCAAGAAGCCCTACACCGACGGTGTCATCACCGGCTGGGGCACGGTCGAGGGCCGCACGGTCTTCGTCTACGCGCACGACTTCCGCATCTTCGGCGGCGCCCTGGGCGAGGCCCACGCCACGAAGATCCACAAGATCATGGACATGGCCATCGCGGCCGGTGCCCCCCTGGTCTCCCTCAACGACGGCGCCGGCGCCCGCATCCAGGAGGGCGTCTCGGCGCTCGCCGGATACGGCGGCATCTTCCAGCGCAACACCAAGGCCTCGGGCGTCATCCCGCAGATCTCGGTGATGCTGGGCCCCTGCGCCGGCGGCGCGGCCTACTCCCCGGCGCTCACGGACTTCGTGTTCATGGTCCGGGAGACCTCGCAGATGTTCATCACCGGCCCGGACGTGGTCCGCGCGGTGACCGGCGAGGAGATCACCCAGAACGGCCTCGGCGGCGCGGACGTGCACGCCGAGACCTCGGGCGTCGCGCACTTCGCGTACGACGACGAGGAGACCTGCATCTCCGAGGTCCGCTACCTCATCACGATGCTGCCCTCGAACAACCGCGAGAACCCCCCGGTCCACGAGACCAGCGACCCGGCCGACCGCCGGTCCGACGTCCTGCTGGACCTCGTGCCCGCCGACGGCAACCGCCCGTACGACATGCTCAAGGTCATCGAGGAGCTCGTCGACGAGGGCGACGTCCTGGAGATCCACGAGCGCTGGGCCCGGAACATCATCTGCGCCCTGGCGCGGATGGACGGCCAGGTCGTCGGCATCGTCGCCAACCAGCCCGGCCACCTCGCCGGCGTCCTGGACATCCACGCCTCCGAGAAGGCGGCGCGCTTCGTCCAGCTCTGCGACGCCTTCAACATCCCGATCATCACCCTCCTGGACGTCCCCGGCTTCCTGCCGGGCGTCGACCAGGAGCACGGCGGCATCATCCGCCACGGCGCCAAGCTGCTGTACGCGTACTGCAACGCGACCGTGCCGCGGATCTCGCTGATCCTGCGCAAGGCCTACGGCGGTGCGTACATCGTCATGGACTCCCAGTCCATCGGCGCCGACCTCACCTACGCCTGGCCGACCAACGAGATCGCCGTCATGGGCGCCGAAGGCGCCGCCAACGTCATCTTCCGCAAGCAGATCGCGGACGCCGAAGACCCCGAGGCAATGCGTGCGCGCATGGTCAAGGAGTACAAGGCCGAGCTGATGCACCCTTACTACGCGGCCGAGCGAGGCCTCGTGGACGACGTGATCGACCCCGCGGAAACCCGCGAAGTCCTCGTCGCCGCCCTCGCGATGCTCCGCAACAAGCACGCGGACCTGCCGTCGCGCAAGCACGGCAACCCGCCCCAGTAGACGTCGAAGGAGAACGCCACCGATGAGCAACGCCACCGGCACCCTGCTGAAGGTCGAGAAGGGCAACGCCGAGCCCGAGGAGCTGGCCGCGATCACCGCGATCCTGCTCGCCCGCGCCGCCGCCGCCCCCGAGGACACCGCCACCGCCGCCGCCAGCTCCCAGGCCGGCTGGCGCCGCCTGGAGCGCACCCCCGGCTTCCGCGGCCCGCGCAGCTGGCAGGGCTAGTACGCGAAGCCCCGCAGGCACCACGTGAAAAGCCCCCCGCACTCCTCGGAGTGCGGGGGGCTTTCGCGTACGACCGGACGGCTACCGCAGGCGGGCCATGAGGGCGTGCTCGACCAGGGTGATGAGCGCGCTCTTGGCGTCCGCGCGGTGGCGGGCGTCGGTGGTGATGATGGGGGCGTCCGGGCCGATCTGCAGGGCCTCGCGGACTTCCTCCGGGGTGTACGGCTGGTGCCCGTCGAAGCCGTTGAGGGCGATGACGAAGGGGAGGCCGCTGTTCTCGAAGTAGTCGACGGCGGGGAAGCAGTCGGCGAGACGGCGGGTGTCGACCAGGACGACGGCGCCGATGGCGCCGCGGACCAGGTCGTCCCACATGAACCAGAAGCGGTCCTGGCCCGGGGTACCGAAGAGGTACAGGATCAGGTCCTGGTCCAGGGTGATGCGGCCGAAGTCCATGGCGACCGTGGTGGTCGTCTTGTCCCCGGTGTGGGTCAGGTCGTCGATGCCGGCGGAGGCGCTCGTCATGACGGCCTCGGTGCGCAGGGGGTTGATCTCGGAGACGGCGCCCACGAACGTGGTCTTGCCCACGCCGAAGCCACCCGCCACCACGATCTTCGCGGAGGTGGTGGAGCGAGCAGGAGCCGCTCCGCCGTTAGAGCTTGCGAAGTCCACTGAGCACCCTTTCGAGCAGTGTCACGTCTGGCTGGCCGCCGGCGGACTCGTCGCCGCCGGGCTGGTGGATGGCCACGAGGCCGGCCTCGGCCAGGTCGGCGACGAGGATCCGGGCCACGCCAAGAGGAATGGAGAGGAGTGCCGAGATCTCCGCGACGGATTTGATCTCCTGGCACAGGAGGCAGATGCGCTGGTGCTCGGGCAACTGCCCTTGCAGACGCGCGGGATCGGCCGTGGTGCTGACCAGCGCCTCGATGGCGAGCTGGTAGCGCGGCCGGGTCCGGCCGCCGGTCATCGCGTACGGACGCACCAGCGGGTTGTGCGCCTGCGGAGCCTGCGGGCGCCCGCCGCGCGGAGGCTGCTGCGGGGGCCGGTAGGACTGCCCGGGCTGCTGCGGCCGGCTGTACGGCTGCTGGTAGGGCTGCCGCTGGTACGGCTGCCCGGAAGCGGGGTCGTGCTCCGGCGCGGGCCGGTTGCTGGGAGCGGAAGGGAAGTTGAAGCGGTTCTGGTCGTGCCCACCCTGCGGCTGCTGCGCGCCGCCATAAGGATGTCCTCCGGGTGTTGTCACGTCTCCTCCTCCGACTCCAAGTACGCAGTACTCCCTGTGGAACCGCGCCACCGCACCCTATGGTGCAGTGACGCGAAACGCACTGCCTGTCTGCTAGTTGAGAAGTCCGCCCTGCAGTTCCGCGCGCAGGTCCGGGGTGAGGACACTGCCGGCGCGGTCCACGAGGAGGGCCATCTCGTAACCCACCAGGCCGATGTCGCACTCGGGGTGCGCGAGCACCGCGAGCGAGGATCCGTCGGAGACGGACATCAGGAAGAGGAACCCGCGGTCCATCTCCACCACCGTCTGGTTGACGGCGCCGCCCTCGAAGATGCGGGACGCACCCGCGGTGAGGGAGGTAAGCCCTGAGGCCACCGCGGCGAGCTGGTCGGCCCGGTCGCGGGGGAACCCCTCGGACATGGCCAGAAGGAGGCCGTCGGCGGAGACCACAACCGTGTGGGACACCCCTGGGGTGTTGTCCACGAAGTTGGTGATCAACCAGTTCAGGTTCTGCGCCGCCTGGCTCATCGCGCTCACACTAACGCTCCTGGTCATAGCTGTTACTTGACTGCTCGGATCCCGCGTTGCGGCCCTGCTGGACACCGCGTCGCAGGTTGCTCAACCTGCCACGGATGTCCTCCGGGGCTCGGGAGACCTCGGGGCCTCCCTGCGGCGTCGTCTCCGCAGCACCCTCGACCAGGTTGGCCTTGGGCACCCGCCGGGGGAGACCGGAGGGGGTGACCCCGCCGGCCTTCGGCTCGCGGAGCTTGGCGGCCTGCTGCCAGCGCTCGTCGTTGTTCGAGCGCCAGTCGGCAGTGCCGTCCGTTTCCCCGGTGGCCTTCTCCGGCGCCGCGGGCTGCTGCTGACGCTGCGGCCGCTGCTCGAAGAGGGATCCGGAGGACTCCGTTTCCTGCTGACCCGGCCGCTGCTGCGGCTGGCTGCCGCGTCGCGGCAGGCCCGCCCCGGTCACCTGGTGGCCGGCGTCCGCAGTGGCGCCCGGACGGTCGAAGCCTACGCGCTCCGGGGCCGGTTCGGGAGCGGCCGGTGATTCCGATTCGGTCCCGTAATCCTGCTGGTAGGAGCCCGAGTAGGTGTTCTGCTGGGGCCACTCCGCAGCGGTGGAACGGGAATCGTACCCGCCGTCGTAGGCCGGGAGTTCCTGTCGCTGATCCGTGTACTCGGGTTCCGGATAGGCGTAATCCTGCTGGGTGTACGCGTCGTATCCCTGCCCGGCCTGAGCGGATTCGTAACCGGTGTCGTAGCCCTGCGCGGGCTGCTGATCGTAGCCCTGGTACGGCTGGTACGCGTGCTCCGGCTGCGGTTCCGGATACTCCGCCGCGGGCTCGTCGTACTGCGACTGCACCTGCGGGTAGCCGACCTGGGCCTCCAGCGCGGCCCGGCGCTCCTCGCGGCCCAGGGACCGGCCGACCGGGTCGGCGGTGAGCTCGGCAGGCTGGTCGTAGCCCGGCTGGTCGGCCCGGTGGACCTCGTAGCGGGAGTCGTCGAAGCCGAGCTCGGCGGCCGTGCGCAGCGCGGCCGGCTGCTGGGCCTGCTGGCGCGGGATCATCTGGGAGACCGTGAAGTCGTCCGCCGGGATCTCCTCGCCACCGCCACCGTGGGTGATGGCGTCGGGGAGCATGACCAGCGAGGTGGTGCCGGCCGCTTCGCCCGAGGGGCGCAGCTGGACGCGGATGCCGTGCCGGTCGGCCAGCCGGCCGACCACGAACAGACCCATGCGCTGCGAGATCGCGGCGTCCACGGTCGGCGGGTTGGCCAGCTTGTGGTTGATGTCCGCGAAGTCCTCGGCGGTCAGGCCGATTCCCTTGTCGTGGATCTCGACCATCACGCGGCCGTCGGGCAGACGCGTCGCGTTGACCCGGACCTTGGTCTGCGGGGAGGAGAAGGTGGTGGCGTTCTCCAGCAGCTCGGCGAGCAGGTGCACGAGGTCGGTCACGGCCTGGCCGTGGATCTCGGCCTCGGAGACGCCCGACAGCTCGACGCGCTCGTACTGCTCCACCTCGGAGGAGGCGGCGCGCAGGACGTCGACGAGGGGGACCGGCTGGTCCCAGCGGCGGCCCGGCTCCTCGCCCGCGAGGATGAGGAGGTTCTCGCCGTTGCGGCGCATGCGGGTGGCCAGGTGGTCCAGGCGGAAGAGGTTCTCCAGCTGGTCCGGGTCCGCCTCGTTGTTCTCCAGCTCGGTGATCAGGGTCAGCTGGCCCTCGATCAGCGACTGGTTGCGCATGGAGAGGTTCGTGAAGATCGCGTTGACGTTGCCCCGGAGGAGGGCCTGCTCGGCGGCGAGCCGGACGGCCTCGCGGTGGACCTGGTCGAAGGCGCGGGCGACCTCGCCGATCTCGTCCTGGGAGTCGATCGGGATCGGCACCACGCGGGTGTCGACCTTGCCCGGGTCGGTGCGCGAGAGCTGGTCGACGAGCATCGGCAGGCGCTGCTCGGCGATGTCGAAGGCGGCGCCGCGCAGACGGCGCATCGCCTTGCCCATCTGGCGGGCCATCATGCCGGCCAGGATGAAGGCGGCGAGCAGGGCCACGACCACGATGGCGCCGGTCAGGATGGCGTCGTTGCGGGCCTCGTCGGAGACGGCGCCGGAGTCCTTGAGGGCCTTGCCGAGCAGTTCCTTCTCGAGCTCGGCGTAGCCGTCGAACTTGGCGGTGGCCGCGGCCTGCCAGGCCTGCGGGGTGGTGCCGTCCACGGCGAGCTTGGCGGGCTTCTCGCCGCTGGCTATCGCCTCGGTCATACCGGTGAGCGCGGAGTCGTTGACCACGGGCGGGGCGTGGAAGACGGTGCCGGCCTGCTCGGCCGCCTGCTTGGCGGCGGCGAGCTTCTGGGCGCCTTCCTCGGACTTCTTGCCCATGATCTCGCGCAGGCGGGCGACGTCCTCGTCGGTGCCCGCGGCGACGTACTCGCCGATCGCGATCTCTTCGAGGTACGCGTACGAGGAGAAGGCGACGAGCTGGGCCTTGCGGATGTCCTCGTTGGTGCTCGGCCGGACCAGCAGGTGCGTGCCCACCGAGCGCTGCAGCGAGTTCGCGGCCTTGGACAGTTCGAGCGCGTAGACCATGCGGCCGTACGAGGTCACGTTGCCGGTGCCGAGGCCCAGCTCGTTGGAGAACTGCATGAGGTAGTGCTGGACCAGCACGTACCCCTCTTCGGTCGGGATCGGGCCCAGTGCCTTGGGGAGGGCCTTCTTCGGCGTCTCCAGCTGCGGCAGGTAGGCCGTCTTGCGGACCTGCTCCAGCTTCGGCTCCTCCTGGCGGAAGAGCTCCAGGCGGCGTTCCAGGCCCTGGCCCGCGGGCAGGTCCTTCGCGGCCTCGGCGAACTTCGCCTTGGCGGCGTCGGTGGCGGAGTAGGCCTTCAGGACGGGCTCGGACTCGCGCTGGCCCCTGAGCAGGGCATCGGCCGTCAGGTCGCGCTCGTTCAGGAGCGCCTGGCCGTACTCGGCGGCGGCCTGGACGATGCCGGCGGTCTTCTCGGCGTCCTTGGCCTCGTTCCAGGTGTCGATGGAGCCCTTCACCTGGAAGCCGCCCATCACCAGTCCGACGAGGACCGGGACGAGCAGGATGGCGTTCAGACGGGTCGGCACGCGCCAGTTGCGGGGCGAGAACCTGCTGGTGCTTCCACCGCTCACGGATGGTTCCACGGGTACGTCAAGGGAAGACGTGGCCGCGCGCGGCGGCGGGGTGAAGTTGCCGCGCGCGGGTTCATCCGCGGGGCTCGAGTTGCTTCGCCTCACTCGACCAACAACCTCTCGGCGGTGCTACTAGCTAGTTCGTTGAATTCCAGCACGGTTAACGGCCGTGTTCCAAACAGTTGAAATCGGCCATTCCTAGAGCCTTATGCCCCACATAAATCGGACATAAAGAGCGTCCTGCGGCAAAAACGGGGCCAGTTGTGAGCGCAGTGACACCGGGCGAACGCACCGTGTCGCCAACTACCCGCAATTCTCTGTCGAAACGTTATGAACGAAGGGGGCGGGCCGTGTCGCATGACACAGCCCGCCCCCCAAAACCAGCCGGTGAAGCCCTCGTTATGCGGCGACCCTGCGTGAGCCGCTACTTGAGACGCGCCATCAGGGCGTGCTCGACGAGCGTGATGAGCGCGCTCTTGGCGTCCGCGCGGTGGCGGGCGTCGGTGGTGATGATGGGGGCGTCCGGGCCGATCTGCAGGGCCTCGCGGACTTCCTCCGGGGTGTACGGCTGGTGCCCCTCGAAGCCGTTGAGGGCCACGACGAACGGCAGGCCGCTGTTCTCGAAGTAGTCCACGGCGGGGAAGCAGTCGGCCAGGCGACGCGTGTCGACCAGGACGATCGCCCCGATGGCGCCGCGCACGAGGTCGTCCCACATGAACCAGAAGCGGTCCTGACCGGGGGTACCGAAGAGGTACAGGATCAGGTCCTGGTCCAGGGTGATGCGGCCGAAGTCCATGGCGACCGTGGTGGTCGTCTTGTCCCCGGTGTGGGTCAGGTCGTCGATGCCCGCGCTCGCGGACGTCATCACGGCCTCGGTGCGCAGCGGGTTGATCTCGGAGACGGCGCCCACGAACGTGGTCTTGCCCACGCCGAAGCCACCCGCCACCACGATCTTCGCGGAGGTGGTGGAGCGAGCAGGAGCCGCTCCGCCGTTAGAGCTTGCGAAGTCCACTGAGAACCCTCTCGAGCAGCGTTACATCCGGCGTTCCGCCGGCCTCTCCATTGCCCGGCTGGTGGATGGCCACCATGCCGGCCTCCGCCAGGTCGGCGACGAGGATTCGTGCGACGCCGAGCGGCATGTTCAGCAGCGCGGAGACCTCCGCGACCGACTTGACCTCACGGCAGAGGGTGCAGATGCGCTGGTGCTCCGGGAGCAGCCCGGACAGGTGCATCGGATCGGCCGTGGTGCTGACCAGGGCCTCGATGGCGAGCTGGTAGCGCGGTCGGGTCCGGCCACCGGTCATCGCGTACGGACGAACCAGCGGCTGGTCGCCTTCCGAGTACGAGTCTCCGTACTGATCGGAATAGGCGGGGGGCGGGGTCATTGATCCTCCGGGCTGGACAGCAATGGTCAGCGTGCCGTCTGACGGGGCGGCCGGTGGGGGGACGGTATGACGGCCTGGCGGTGGTACTGGGTTCCGGGGCGGTGGCCCCGGTCCCCCGGCCGGCAGTACCGTCCGGCCGGGAGAGCGGCAGTCAGATGAGCAGGCTTCCCTGCAGTTCCGCGCGCAGGTCCGGGGTGAGGACGCTGCCGGCGCGGTCCACGAGGAGGGCCATCTCGTAACCCACCAGGCCGATGTCGCACTCGGGGTGCGCCAGTACGGCCAGCGAGGATCCGTCGGAGACGGACATCAGGAAGAGGAACCCGCGGTCCATCTCCACCACCGTCTGGTTGACGGCGCCGCCCTCGAAGATGCGGGACGCGCCCGCGGTGAGGGAGGTGAGCCCTGAGGCCACCGCGGCGAGCTGGTCGGCCCGGTCGCGGGGGAAACCTTCGGACATGGCCAGAAGGAGGCCGTCGGCGGAGACCACCACGGTGTGGGACACCCCGGGGGTGTTGTCCACGAAGTTGGTGATCAACCAGTTCAGGTTTTGTGCCGCCTGGCTCATCGAACTCAACTATCGCTCCTGCTGGTAAGTGGGGTCGACGTGGTAACTGCCGGTGGCCGGGCCGGTGGTGCCGGCCTGCCGACCCTGCTGGATACCGCGTCGGAGGTTGGTGAGACGGCCGCGGACGTCGTCCGGGGACCGCGAAACCTGGGGGCCGGCCTGTGCTTCGGCCTGCTGCTGCGCGGTGCCGGCCACGAGGTTCGCCCGCGGGACCCGGCGGGGCAGACCCGACGTGGTGATACCGCCGGCGGCGGGCTGGCGCACGCGCTCGGCCTGCCGCATCAGCTCGTCGTTCGGCGAGGAGCGCCAGCTCACGGTCGGCACGGCGCCGGTGGCCGTCTGCGCGGACTCGGCCGGAGCCTGCTCCTGGCCGCGCTGCGGCAGCTGGTGCTGCTGCGGGCGCTGAGGGGCGACCGGAGCCGGAGCCGCCGGGGCGGACTGCTGCGCCTGCTGGGGCACCGCCGGTGCCTGCGCCGGGGGCTGGCCCGCCTCCTGGCGGAACCAGTTCGACTCCAGCGTGTCGAAGATCGGGCTGCGGGCCTCGCCGGTGCCCGGACCGGCCGGGGGCAGCGCCTCCGGACGGGACGCCTGCGGCAGCCGCGGAGCCTCCGCACGCGGAGTCGGTACGGGGGAGTAGTTGCCCTGGGGCTGCGGGGCCTGGCCGGGCTGGACGTAGCCGCCGACACCGGGGCCGCCGGGCCGCTGGGCCTGGAAGTCCTGGCGGGCGAACTGCCCCGTGGAGGCCGGGTCGGCGAAGTCCTGGCGGGCGAACTGGCCGGTGGAGGCCGGGTCACCGAACTCGGGGCGGGCGAACTGGCCCGTGGTGCCGTTGTCGCGGCCGCCGGCCTGCGGGGCCGGGGCGTTGAAGTCGGGGCGGGGGAACTCGGACGTGGAACCGGGGCCCGACAGCTCGTCGTGGCCGCGCGGTACGTCGTGCCCGCGCTGGTCCGCGCCCCACGTGGTGGTCTGCGGTATCGCGGCGGGTCCGCCGGCCGTGCCCGGGAGCTCCGGACGGGGCGCGCCACCGCGCGGCGGAAGCTGCGGCCGGGGACCGCGCGCGGCCGGGCCGCCGGCCTGCGGCTGACCCTGCTGCTGCGGGGCCGGCTGCTGGGGCTGCGCCTGCTGGGGCTGCTGCGGGCGCTCGAAGCCGTTGCCCTGCGGGAAGCCGCCGGGACCGGACGCCGAGGGGGCGCCGACCGGACGGGCCTGCGGACCGCCGAAGCCGCCCGGGCCGCCGGGACCCGAGACCGGGGCGCGGCCCGGCAGCGGAGCACCCGAACCGAAGGCGCTCTGCGTCTGGCCGCCGGGACCCTGCTGCTGCGGCCGTCCGCCCTGCGGGCCGGGGCCCTGGGGCTGGCCGCCGGGGCCGCCGTCACGGCCCGGCAGGGCCGCGCGCTGGTTGCCGGCGGAAACCTGGCCGCGCTGCGGGGCGGCGCCCACGGGGGGACGCGCGCCGGGAGCGGGGATCGAGCCCTGCGCCTGCGCGCCGGGACCGCCCTGACCGGGGCCGCCGGGAGCACCCGGACCGCCCTGGCCGGGCATCGGAGCCGGCTTCTTGCCGCCCTGGGCGACGTCCACCGGGAGCATGACGAGGGCCGTCGTACCGCCCGAGTCGGAAGGGCGGAGCTGGATGCGGATGCCGTGTCGCAGGGACAGGCGGCCGACCACGAACAGACCCATGCGGCGGGAGACGGAGACGTCCACGGTGGGCGGCGAAGCGAGCCGCTCGTTGATCGCGGCGAGGTCCTCGGGGGAGAGGCCGATACCGGTGTCGTGGATCTCGACGAGCACGCGGCCGTCGGGCAGCGCGTGACCGGTGACCTTGACCTTGGTCTGCGGGGAGGAGAACGAGGTGGCGTTCTCCAGCAGCTCGGCGAGCAGGTGCACGAGGTCGTTGACGACGCGGCCGGCCACGTCGGTGCCGGGCACCGACGAGAGTTCGATGCGCTCGTACTGCTCCACCTCGGACGCGGCGGCGCGGAGCACGTCGACGAGCGGGACGGGGCGGGTCCACCGGCGGCCCGGCTCCTCGCCCGCGAGGACGAGGAGGTTTTCGCCGTTACGGCGCATGCGGGTCGCGAGGTGGTCGAGCTTGAAGAGCGAGGACAGCTGGTCCGGGTCGGCCTCGCGCGACTCCAGCTCGGAGATGAGCGAGAGCTGGCG
Source organism: Streptomyces sp. NPDC056883 (assembly GCF_042788835.1). Classification (NCBI taxonomy): domain Bacteria; kingdom Bacillati; phylum Actinomycetota; class Actinomycetes; order Kitasatosporales; family Streptomycetaceae; genus Streptomyces; species Streptomyces sp. NPDC056883. The sequence continues at coordinate 59,948 of NZ_JBHUBS010000023.1, forward strand.
CTGGATGAGGCCCTGCGAACGGCGCGAGAGGTTGGTGAACATCGCGTTGACGTTGCCTCGCAGGAGGGCCTGCTCGGCGGCGAGGCGGACGGCCTCGCGGTGCACGTCGTCGAAGGCCGCGGCCACCTGGCCGATCTCGTCGCGGGTGTGCAGACCGACGGACTCCACCGTCGTGTCCACGTCCTGCGGGTCGGACTCCGACAGCTGCTTGACGAGCTCGGGCAGCCGGTCCTGGGCGACGCGGGTCGCGGTGTCCTGGAGGCGGCGCAGGGAGCGGATCATCGAGCGGGCCATGACGAAGGCGCCGACGAGGGAGACACCGAGGACGAGGAGGATCAGCGCACCGTTGATGAGGGCGTCGCGCTGCGACTCGTTCTTGAGCTCGCGGGCCTTCTGCTCCATGTCCTCGAGCAGGGTGAGCTCGATGACCTTCATGGCCTGGAGCTTGGTGTCGTCCGCGTCGTACCAGTCCATCCAGGACCGGTTCTTCTCCTTGGCGAACTGGTCCTTGTTGCCCAGGACGCGGCGGGCGTAGTGGTCCGCGGTGGCGATTTCCTGGTTGCCGTCGCCGAGCGCCGCGAGGAGCTCCTCGGGCTTGCCCTGGTAGACGAGCTCGAAGGTCTTGCGCGCCTGCTCTTCGCTGCTCTGGGCCGAGCGGGCGTAGAGACGGTCGTTCTCGGTGAGGGTGCCGGCCAGCGCGGGGTCCGCGGGGAGCGCGGCCGCGATGATCGCGCGCTGGATCGAGGCGTACTCCTTGGCGGAGGAGAACGCGGCCAGCGCGCGGGTGCGCTTGATCATCTCGGGGTTCGAGGTGGCCTGGGCCATGTCCTGCGAGAGCGAGAGCAGCGAGACGACCAGCGCGTTGTACTCGGTGACGGTCTGCTGGGCACCGTTCTGGTACGCGTTCTTGCGGATCTCTTCGAGGTTGTTGAGCCCGTGTGCGATCTGCAGGATGTTGTTGCGGATCGACCGGAGCGTCTCGTCGTTGCCCTCCGCGACGTCGACCTTGTCGGTCGCGGCGGCGAAGGCGCGGACGGCGGAGTCGGTCGAGTCGCGGACGCCCTGGACGAGGGTGCTCGGCTTGCCCGACTTGTCGACGGACAGCGGACCGGCGGAGTTGTCGCGCTCGGCCTGGAGCATGGCGGCCAGGTTGGTGGCCTGACGCGTCATCGTCGTCAGCAGCTGCATGTGCTCCAGCTGCGCGATGTCGTTGAGCGAGTCGTTGATGCGGAAGCCACCGAGGGTGGTGGCGGCGACGACCGGCAGGGTCAGCAGGGACACCAGTCGCGTGCTGATGCGCCAGTTCTGCATGGCCAGACGGGAACCGGACCCACGGGGGGTCTGGGGTATCGCGACGTCACGGCTGCCCGACTCGTCGTCGGCCTTGGAGCCGCCCTTGGGCTTGGCGCGGCCCTTCGGCTTCACCGCGGCGGAGCCGTCGGGGCCCCCGCTCTCGACAGCCGGCCCGCGGTTCTGGGCGTGCTGGGGCGAGGAGCCACGGTCGGTCCCGCCGCGCGGGTCCTGCTCCGGCGCGGCGTCCCCACGGCCCTGACGGGCCTGGGGAGACCCCTTGTCATCCCTCTTGAATCGTCCCTGCACTAGCGTCGCAACCTCTGGACCAGGCGTCCCGCCGGGCGACCGGTGGGACGGTGTCGAGTCGTGGGGCAATGCGCCCCATGGTGGTCGTCGGTGACCGGCGCGTCTCCCTCTCCGTTGCCGCCGCGCTCGGCGCTGTGTCGCGCCACCTGCGCGCCGGCTGATTCCCGCGGCGGTCCCGCGAATTCCAGCACAGAGGCGGATCTCCAACAAGGTGCGAGTCCCCGCCTGGACAGTCGGTCACGTCTGGTGACGCAAGCGCTACCCGACGTGCGGGCCAATTCATATGGAATCGGACTTACGCCGCCCAAACCCCGCGCCTGGCAAGCTGTCCCAGTCGCGATGATCGGGAGCGGAATGGCGCATTCAGTGGCGCAATGTCCGCTTTGTGGGGTGGAATTGACTGCCCGTTATGCCCGTAATGCCTGGTCACTGGTGAGCAAACTCACATAGCCGTGGCCATTACTTCCCGGTTCGGCTGGGGATTTCGATGTTTAGCCTTGAGCTTTACAGGCATGCCGCGAGCGACAAGCGGTACTCCGAAGGCATCCCGGCGGCACCCGCCGCCACCATCCGACCTAGTGAGCCGAGGGCTTCGCACTCCGATGAAGACGACGATGATGTTCCGCAACATAGCCAACCCGCGCCGCACCACCCTCGCGCACCTCAAGGACGCCGAGGAGCTGCAGGGCGTGCCGGTCCAGGAGCACACCGTCGACCTGCCGGGCCAGACCGCGAACCCGCGCCGCACCATCCTCATGGACGCACCGGTCGCCGCCGCCCAGTAAGAGGGGCCCGGCAACGGGAGTGTCCGGCGAAAGCCGCGCGAGGCGTCGGCCCCCACCGCGTTAGCCTGGAGTCCGCAGACTCCAGCCAGCGGAAATACAGAGGGGCAGACGCAACACGTGCGCATCGCCAGGTTCTCCATCGACGGCAATGTCGCGTTCGGCGCGGTCGAGGGCAGCACTGCCCCCGGCGCCGAAGGTGAGCTCGTCCTCGACATCATCAAGGGCATCCCGTTCGCGGACTTCGAGCTCTCGGGCACGAAGGTCCCGCTGAACAAGGTGCGGCTGCTGCCGCCCGTGCTCCCGAACAAGGTCGTGGCCATCGGCCGCAACTACGCGGAGCACGCGGCGGAGCTCGGCAACGAGGTCCCGGACGCGCCGATCACCTTCTTCAAGCCCTCCACCTCGGTGGTCGGCCCCGGCGACCCGATCGCGTACCCCTCCTTCTCCCAGGACCTCCACCACGAGGCGGAGCTCGCCGTGGTCATCGGCCGCATGTGCCGCGAGGTCCCGCGCGAGCGCGTCAAGGACGTCATCCTCGGCTACACCTGCGCCAACGACGTCACCGCGCGCGACGTCCAGCAGCGCGAGAAGCAGTGGGCCCGCGCCAAGGGCTTCGACAGCTCCTGCCCCCTCGGCCCGTGGATCGAGACCGATCTGGACCCGAGCGACCTGACCATCCAGTGCACCGTCAACGGCGAACAGCGCCAGCTCGGCCGCACCAGCGACATGGTCCGCTCCATCGAGGACCTCATCGTGCACATCACCGAGGCCATGACGCTGCTCCCGGGCGACGTCATCCTCACGGGGACCCCGGCCGGAGTCGGCCCCCTGAACGTCGGCGACGAGGTCGCCGTCACCATCGAAGGCATCGGCACTCTCACCAACAAGGTGATCAAGCGTGGCTAACGCGACCCCCCGCGTACGTTTCTGTCCGTCCCCGACCGGCAACCCCCACGTGGGTCTGGTCCGCACGGCCCTCTTCAACTGGGCGTTCGCCCGCCACCACGGCGGTACGTTCGTCTTCCGCATCGAGGACACCGACGCGGCCCGCGACTCCGAGGAGTCCTACGGCCAGCTGCTCGACTCGCTGCGCTGGCTCGGCTTCACCTGGGACGAGGGTCCCGAGGTCGGCGGCCCGCACGCCCCGTACCGCCAGTCCGAGCGCATGGACATCTACAAGGACGTCGCGCAGAAGCTCCAGGACGGCGGCTACGCCTACCACTGCTACTGCACCACCGAGGAGCTGGACGCCCGCCGCGACGCGGCCCGCGCCGCCGGCAAGCCCTCCGGCTACGACGGCACCTGCCGCGAGCTCTCGGACGAGCAGAAGGCCGCGTACGAGGCCGAGGGCCGCACCTCGATCGTCCGCTTCCGGATGCCCGACGAGCCGATCACCTTCACGGACCTGGTCCGCGGCGAGCTGACCTTCACCCCGGACAACGTGCCGGACTTCGGCATCGTCCGGGCCAACGGCGCCCCGCTCTACACGCTCGTCAACCCGGTCGACGACGCGCTGATGGAGATCACCCACGTCCTGCGCGGCGAGGACCTGCTGTCCTCCACCCCGCGCCAGATCGCGCTCTACGGGGCCCTGATCGAGCTCGGCATCGCCAAGGCGGTGCCGGCCTTCGGCCACCTGCCGTACGTGATGGGCGAGGGCAACAAGAAGCTCTCCAAGCGCGACCCCGAGGCCTCGCTCAACCTGTACCGCGAGCGCGGCTTCCTCCCCGAGGGCCTGCTGAACTACCTCTCGCTCCTCGGCTGGTCCTTCTCCAAGGACCAGGACATCTTCTCGATCGAGGAGATGGTGGAGAAGTTCGACATCCCGGACGTCAACGCCAACCCGGCGCGCTTCGACCTCAAGAAGGCCGAGTCGATCAACGCCGACCACATCCGGCTGCTCGACCCGAAGGTCTTCGCGGACCGCTGCGCCCCGTGGCTCCAGGCCCCGCACGCCAACTGGGCGCCCGAGGACTTCGACACCGCCGCCTGGGAGCGCATCGCGCCGTACGCCCAGACCCGCCTGACGGTCCTCTCGGACATCACGGCCAACGTCGACTTCCTGTTCCTGAAGGAGCCGGTCGAGGACCAGGCCTCGTGGGACAAGGCGATGAAGGGCGAGCCCGCGGCCCTGCTCACCACGGCCCGCGAGAACCTGGCCGCCGCCGACTGGTCGGACCCCGAGTCCCTCAAGCAGGCCGTCCTCACCGCCGGCGAGGCCCACGGCCTCAAGCTCGGCAAGGCCCAGGCCCCGGTCCGCGTCGCCGTCACCGGCCGCACGATCGGCCTGCCGCTCTTCGAGTCCCTCGAAATCCTGGGCAAGGACCGCTCCCTGTCCCGCATCGACGCCACCCTGGCGAAGCTCAACGCCTGACCCGCACTCCCCCGCAGGGGCGGCAGCCGACCCGGCTGCCGCCCCTGCGGCGTTGTAGGTGCCCACGGGCCGGGTGGTCGCCTGCGACCCGTTCGCGCACCTGGGCTCGGGTGACGCCGGCGCCTTCACCCTTCCTCACGGACTTCTTCGTCGTGCCCACGGGCGACGAGGCCTCGGCGTAGGGTCGGCCGTATGGCGATCCGTGCGGTGCTCTGGGACATCGACGACACCCTTTTCGACTACACCGGGGCCGACCGGGCCGGGCTCGCGGCGCACCTGGTCGCCGAGGGGCTCGCGGAGCGGTACGGGGCTCCGGCCGAGGCGCTCGCGCTGTGGCGGCGGATCACCGACCGGCACTGGGAGCGGTTCGCGGCCGGGGAGGGCACCTTCCAGGGGCAGCGCCGGGACCGGGTGCGGGAGTTCCTCGGGCAGCCCGCCCTGACCGACGCACAGGCCGACGACTGGTTCGAGCGGTACGTGGAGCACTACAAGGCCGCCTGGGAGCTGTTCCCCGACGTGGTGCCCGTCCTGGACGCCCTGGCCGGCGGCTACCGCCACGGGGTGCTCTCCAACTCCTCCGTGGCCAACCAGGACCCCAAGCTGCGCCACCTCGGCCTGCGCGACCGCTTCGAGGTCCTGGTGTGCGCCGTGGAGCTGGGCGTCAGCAAGCCCGAGGCCGGCGCCTTCCTCGCCGCGTGCGCCGAGATGGGGCTGGAGCCGGGGGAGGTGGTCTACGTCGGAGACCAGCCCGAGATCGACGCGCGAGGCGCCCGTGACGCCGGTCTGACGGCCGTGTGGCTCGACCGCGACGGATCGCGCGGCCCCGGACCGGAGGGCGTGCACCGGATCGCCGGACTCGACACGCTCCCGCAGGTGCTGGCCGGGGATACCCGTTTTGGAGCACGGTCAGGCATCCGGTAATGTTCTTTCTGCGCCGCCCGAGCGGGCCGAAAGGCCGGGCCGGAGGCGCTAACCGAACGAAAGTCCCTCAGGGTCTTGAGTTTTGGTGGGCTATAGTGTAATTGGCAACACGAGGGTTTCTGGTTCCCTTATTCTAGGTTCGAGTCCTGGTAGCCCAGCGCAGTGCAGTAGTAACGCAGTGCTTGCCCCCGTTGTGTAGCGGCCTAGCACGCCGCCCTCTCAAGGCGGTAGCGCCGGTTCGAATCCGGTCGGGGGTACAGATCCTTCCCGCGAGATCTCCAGGGTCGCACCCGGATGTTTTGATGCAGGATCGCTAGGGCCCCCGTTGTGTAGCGGCCTAGCACGCCGCCCTCTCAAGGCGGTAGCGCCGGTTCGAATCCGGTCGGGGGTACGGTGTCTAGCTGGTCTAGACCTTTGGGCTATAGTGTAATTGGCAACACGAGAGTTTCTGGTTCTCTTATTCTAGGTTCGAGTCCTGGTAGCCCAGCGCAGTACCGCAGTAACAGCTAGCCCCCGTTGTGTAGCGGCCTAGCACGCCGCCCTCTCAAGGCGGTAGCGCCGGTTCGAATCCGGTCGGGGGTACGCACAGAAGAGGCCCTCCGCGTTCATCGCGGAGGGCCTCTTCGCTGTTTCCGGACAGGCGGACGCATGAGAACGGGCCCGGTGGCGCGTGTGCGGACGTGTGCGGCGTCTCACGCGCCTCCGGGCCCGGAGGGAAGGGTGGGAGGGTCTGCGACGGGGAGGTGCTCAGCTGGAGCGGCGCAGGGCCTCGGTCAGTCGGGCGGCCGCGTCGATGACGGCCTGGGCGTGCATGCGCCCCGGGTGACGGGTCAGGCGCTCGATCGGCCCGGAGACCGATACGGAGGCCACCACGCGGTTCGAAGGGCCGCGCACCGGCGCCGAGACGGAGGCCACGCCGGGCTCCCGCTCGCCGATCGACTGCGCCCAGCCGCGACGCCGTACGCCCGAGAGCGCCGTCGCCGTGAAGCGCGCACCCTGCAGGCCGCGGTGGAGCCGCTCGGGCTCCTCCCAGGCCATCAGGATCTGCGCGGCCGAGCCGGCCTTCATCGGGAGCGTGGAGCCCACCGGGACGGTGTCCCGCAGGCCCGACAGCCGCTCGGCGGCTGCCACGCAGATGCGCATGTCGCCCTGACGCCGGTAGAGCTGCGCGCTCTCTCCCGTCACGTCCCGGAGGTGGGTGAGCACCGGTCCGGCCGTGGCCAGCAGGCGGTCCTCGCCGGCCGCGGCGGCGAGCTCCGCCAGCCGCGGTCCGAGGATGAACCGGCCCTGCATGTCCCTCGCCACCATCCGGTGGTGTTCCAGTGCCACGGCAAGGCGATGTGCCGTGGGTCGTGCGAGCCCTGTCGCCGCGACCAGCCCGGCGAGGGTGGCCGGACCGGACTCCAGTGCGCTCAATACCAGAGCTGCCTTGTCGAGAACGCCGACGCCGCTAGAGTTGTCCATGAAACGATATTCGCGTCTCACACTGTGAAACGCAAGTTCAATTTTTCCAAGAACCAGCGAGTCTGTATGTGCGGGTCCACGAACCACTGGGTCCGAGCCGTCGTCCGGGACGTGGGGTACGGACGATCAGGCGCACAAGATCTCTATCAAGCGCCGGCACAACCGGCCGGCCGGAGGGAAAGCGATGGGTAGGACACTCGCGGAGAAGGTCTGGGACGACCATGTCGTCCGGCGCGCCGAAGGCGAGCCCGACCTCCTCTTCATTGATCTGCACCTGCTGCACGAGGTGACCAGCCCGCAGGCCTTCGAAGGGCTGCGCCAGGCCGGCCGCAAGGTCCGACGCCTCGACCTCACCATCGCGACCGAGGACCACAACACCCCCACCATCGACATCGACAAGCCGATCGCGGACCCGGTCTCCCGGGCCCAGCTGGAGACGCTGCGGTCGAACTGCGCCGAGTTCGGTGTGCGCCTGCACTCGCTGGGCGACGTCGAGCAGGGTGTCGTCCACGTCGTGGGACCGCAGCTGGGTCTGACCCAGCCGGGCACCACGGTGGTCTGTGGTGACTCGCACACCTCCACGCACGGCGCCTTCGGCGCGCTGGCGTTCGGCATCGGCACCAGCCAGGTCGAGCACGTGCTGGCGACCCAGACGCTGCCGCTGGCCCGCCCCAAGACGATGGCGATCACCGTCACCGGCGCGCTGGCCGAGGGCGTCACCGCCAAGGACCTGATCCTGGCGATCATCGCCAAGATCGGCACCGGCGGCGGCCAGGGCTACATCCTGGAGTACCGCGGCGAGGCCGTCGAGAACCTGTCGATGGAAGCCCGCATGACCATCTGCAACATGTCGATCGAGGCCGGCGCCCGCGCGGGCATGATCGCCCCCGACCAGACCACCTTCGACTACCTCGAGGGCCGCGACCACGCCCCCACGGGCGAGGACTGGGACGCGGCGGTCGCGTACTGGAAGACCCTGCGCACCGACGACGACGCCGTCTTCGACGCCGAGGTCGTCATCGACGGCGCCACGCTGTCGCCGTTCGTCACCTGGGGCACCAACCCCGGCCAGGGCGCGCCCCTGTCGGCGAACGTCCCCGACCCGGCTTCGTACGAGGACGCTTCGGAGCGCAACGCCGCCGAAAAGGCCCTGGAGTACATGGGGTTGACCGCCGGGCAGCCGCTGCGCGACATCAAGGTCGACACCGTCTTCGTAGGTTCCTGCACCAACGGCCGCATCGAGGACCTGCGCGCCGTCGCAGGGATCATCGAGGGCCGCAAAGTCGCCGAAGGCGTACGGATGCTGGTCGTCCCGGGCTCGGTCCGCGTCGCCCTGCAGGCCGTGTCGGAGGGCCTGGACAAGGTCTTCAAGGAGGCCGGCGCCGAATGGCGGCACGCGGGCTGCTCGATGTGTCTGGGCATGAACCCCGACCAACTGGCGCCCGGTGAGCGCTCCGCGTCCACCTCCAACCGCAACTTCGAGGGCCGGCAGGGCAAGGGCGGGCGTACCCACCTGGTCTCCCCGCAGGTGGCTGCCGCCACCGCCGTGCTGGGCCACCTGGCCTCGCCCGCCGACCTGTCCGACGCCAACGCGACCGCCGGAGTCTGAGAACGATGGAAGCCTTCACCACCCACACCGGCCGGGCCGTCCCGCTGCGCCGCAGCAACGTCGACACCGACCAGATCATCCCGGCCCACTGGCTGAAGAAGATCACGCGCGACGGTTTCGAGGACGGGCTCTTCGAGGCCTGGCGCAAGGACCCGGAGTTCATCACCAACCGCCCCGAGCGCGCCGGTGCGACCGTCCTGGTCGCCGGTCCCGACTTCGGCACCGGTTCCTCGCGCGAGCACGCCGTCTGGGCCCTGCAGAACTTCGGCTTCAAGACGGTCATCTCCTCCCGCTTCGCCGACATCTTCCGCGGCAACTCGCTGAAGAACGGTCTGCTGACCGTGGTCCTGCCGCAGGAGACCGTCGAGCAGCTGTGGAAGCTGACCGAGGCCGACCCCACCGCCGAGATCACGGTCGACCTGGTCGACCGCCAGGTCCGAGCCGAAGGCGTCGTCGCGGAGTTCGAACTCGATGACAACGCCCGCTGGCGGCTGCTGGAGGGGCTGGACGACATCTCGCTCACCCTTCAGAACGAAGCGGACATCGCCACGTACGAAAGCGTCCGACCGGCCTTCAAGCCGCGCACGATTCAGGCGTGATTCCGGCCTGAGCAGCGCTTATTCGCCTTAGGGTGATCACATAGGCAACACTGTGCCCCCTGCCATCCGGCAGGGGGCACAGTCGTGTGTTGAGGCCCCGTGAGGCGACAACTCGCCCCAGATGGCACAATCTGTGCATGGAACGCGACAGTCAACTTGAGCTCTACGGACTTGTCGCCGACCGATTGAAAGAAGCACACACAAGGGTGCGCACACTGCAAGTCCCGGAGGGCGTAAGGATGGCGCTGACCCGGAAGCTGTTGGTCGTCACGGCCGCGGCGAAGCACGATCTCGCCGATGCGGCAGTGCGCCTGGACAGGTTGATGAAGGACCTCGACGAGGGTCGATTCCCTGAAGGCGACTGATGCGAAGGAACTCCGTAACGGCCTACAACGTTGCGGCACTAGGGTGATAAGCCCGTTTCGTGTTTGATTTGCGGTATATATCCGCCTAACGTGCGAAATAAGCTTGAACACATTCGTTCTGGCGAAGTCTCCGAAGGGGAAGACGTTGAACAAGGCGCAGCTCGTAGAAGCGATTGCCGACAAGCTGGGCGGCCGTCAGCAGGCCGCGGACGCCGTCGACGCGGTACTGGACGCCATCGTCCGCGCGACCGTCGGGGGCGACCGGGTCTCGGTCACGGGCTTCGGCTCGTTCGAGAAGGTCGACCGCCCGGCCCGCTACGCCCGTAACCCCCAGACGGGTGAGCGCGTCCGGGTCAAGAAGACCTCCGTTCCCCGCTTCCGTGCGGGTCAGGGCTTCAAGGACCTGGTCAGCGGCACCAAGAAGCTCCCCAAGGGCGGCGAGGTATCGGTGAAGAAGGCGCCCAAGGGCAGCCTCACCGGTGGCGCTTCGGCGACGGTCAAGAAGGCCGCCGCGAAGAAGGCCGCACCCGCCAAGAAGGCCGCTGCCGCCGCCAAGACCACGGTCGCGAAGAAGACCACGGCCAAGAAGGTCACCGCCACCGCCAAGAAGACGGTCGCCAAGACCGCCGTGGCGAAGAAGGCGGCACCCGCGGCGAAGAAGGCCACGGTCAAGAAGGCTGCGGCGACGGCGAAGAAGACCACCGCCACCGCGAAGAAGACCGCCCCGGCGGCCAAGAAGGCCACCGCGGCGACGAAGGCGCCCGCCAAGAAGACGGCGACGCGCAAGGCCACCGCGAAGAAGACCACCGCCCGCAAGACCAAGTAGGGCAACGAGTCACACACGCCGGGCCGGTTTCCCCACGGTGGGGAAACCGGCCCGCGGTGCGTGGAGGCTCCCTGGTGGTGGGAGGTCCGGGGTCAGAAGGTCTGCAGCGTGACCAGGGTGATCCGCAGGCCCGCGCCCTCGCCGTCCGTCTCGATCCGGACCCGCTGCCCGGGACGCAGCAGCCGCAGGCCGCCGGCGTCGAACGCCGGGGCCTCGAAGGGCACCGGGGTGCCGTCGTCCAGCAGCACACTGCCGCTGCGGGTCTGGGTGTCGTACGTGTACGCGGTCGCCTGCATACGGGCACTGTATCGGGCCGTATGGCGCCCCACACCAAGGGCCAGGACCGTGCGCAGATCCGCCCCCGTGTCCACGTCCCGGCGGATGCTCTCGACGCCTGCGAGAGCCATTTCCACCGCCCCCGAGGCCGAATGCCGGGCCCGTGAGGGGCCACCGAACGAGGGCGCCAATTCCACGTCCGGAGCAGCGGAAAGCAGGGTCGTCCCGATTCCCGCCGCATCCGCCAGAAATGCCCGGGGAAATGCCGAAGCGGTATCGAGCACGCGTAGCAATTCGGGTGGCCGCAGCGCCGGCAGATCCGCGTTCATCGCGGCCACCGCCGCCCCGGGCCTGCCCGCCCGTATCTGCCGCGCCCCGTGGGCCAGCGCGGCGTTGAGCCCGGCCGCCGGGGAGTCCGGCACGATCCGGGCCCCCAGTCGCGCCAGTTCCGCACCGGCCGCCGGATCGTCCGTGACGACCACCACATCCGCGACCGCCGTGCAGGCCAGCGCCCCTGCGACGGTGTCCAGCGCGAACGCCAGGGCGAGCCCCGGCCGGGACGCTCCGACGGCCGGCGCGAGGCGGCTCTTGGCCACCGCGAGCGGCTTCAGCGGGACGACCAGACTCCAGACGGCGTTCGTGGCGGACCCCTTCCCTCCGGCACGCTCGCGCGCCGCTCAGACCATGTACGGGTCATGACCAGGTCATGCGGAGCCCCATTGTCACCTCATGCCGGGCCACCCGGGGCCGGGTCCGGGTGTCCGGGGCGTACGGTGTTCTCGACAGAGACCGGACCCGGGGCCCACACTTGTCCGGCCCCGAGGTGCCCAAGCCGCGCACCGGTCCTAGAGGAAGGTGTCCGAGTGTCCCGCCGCAGAATCGGCTTCTGGTACCGCCTTGCGGCGGCCATCGCGAAACCGCCGCTGGTAGTGCTCTTCAGGCGGGACTGGCGGGGAATGGAACACATTCCGTCCGAGGGCGGATTTATCACCGCCGTCAATCACAACTCGTATCTGGACCCGCTGTCCTACGCGCACTTCCAGTACAACACCGGCAGGGTGCCCCGATTGCTCGGCAAGGCGGCCCTCTTCGAGGTCCCCATTGTCGGAGCGATCCTGCGCGGCTCCGGCCAGATCCCCGTCTACCGGGAGTCCACCAACGCCCTGGACGCATTCCGGGCCGCCGTGGACGCGATCGAGCGCGGCGAATGCGTGGCCTTTTACCCGGAAGGCACCCTCACCCGGGACCCCGACATGTGGCCGATGGCCGGCAAGACCGGCGCCGCCCGCGTGGCGCTGATGACCAGGGCCCCGGTCATTCCGGTGGCCCAGTGGGGCGCGAATCTCGCGATGCCGCCCTACGCCAAGGAGAACAAGGTCAACCTGTTCCCGCGCAAAACCCTCCAGGTCCTCGCCGGGCCGCCCGTGGACCTCTCCGCGTACTACGACCGGGAACCCACCCCGGACGTGCTCAGGGAGGTCACCGAGGTCATCATGGCGGCCATCACCAAGCTGCTGGAGGAACTGCGGGGCGAGAGCGCGCCCCCGCAGCCGTACGACCATCGCAACGCCAGGGCTCAGCAGCGGCGCAGGGCCGCAGGGGAGGGCAACAAGTGACACGTCCCGTGAAGGCAGCCGTATTCGGAACCGGCTCCTGGGGCACGGCCTTCGCCATGGTCCTCGCCGACGCCGGCTGCGAGGTGGTCCTGTGGGGCCGCCGCCAGGAGCTCGTCGACGCCATCAACAGCGGCCGGACCAACCCGGACTACTTCCCCGACGTCGAACTCCCCGCGAACATCCGCGCCACCAACGACCCGGCCGAGGCCGCGGCCGGCGCCGACTTCACGGTCCTCGCCGTCCCCTCGCAGACCCTGCGCGGCAACCTCGCCGCCTGGGTGCCGCTGCTGGCCCCCGAGACCGTGCTCGTCTCCCTGATGAAGGGCGTCGAACTCGGCACCGCCAAGCGGATGAGCGAGGTCATCGAAGAGGTGGCCAAGGTCCCCGCCGAGCGCATCGCGGTCGTCACCGGACCCAACCTGGCCCCCGAGATCGCCGCCCGCCAGCCCGCCGCCTCCGTGGTCGCCTGCGTGGACGAGGCCGTCGCCCAGCGCCTCCAGGCCGCCTGCCACACCCCGTACTTCCGCCCGTACACGAGCACCGACGTCATCGGCTGCGAGCTCGGCGGCGCCGTCAAGAACGTCATCGGCCTCGCCGTCGGCATCGCGGACGGCATGGGCCTCGGCGACAACACCAAGGGCTCGCTCATCACCCGCGGCCTCGCCGAAGCCACCCGCCTGGGCCTGGCGATGGGCGCCGATCCGCTCACCTTCTCCGGACTCGCGGGCCTCGGCGACCTCGTCGCCACCTGCTCCTCGCCGCTCTCCAGGAACCACACCTTCGGCACCAACCTGGGCCGCGGGATGACCCTGGAGGAGACCATCGCGGTCACCAAGCAGACCGCCGAAGGCGTCAAGTCCTGCCAGTCCGTGGCCGATCTGGCCCGCCGCCACGGAGTGGACATGCCGATCACCGACACGGTCGTCGACATCGTCCACCACGGCAAGCCCACCCTGGTCGCGCTCAAGGAACTCATGGGACGCAGCGCCAAACCGGAACGGCGCTGACTGCTTTCCGGACGCTTGAGCGGGTACCCTCGTGGCGATATGAGCAGCGAGAACCTCCCCCAGACCCCTGAGCAGCAGGGCCGCAAGCCCCGCGTGGCCGTCGTGTTCGGCGGCCGCAGCTCGGAACACGCCATCTCGGTCGTCACCGCGGGCGCCGTCCTGCGGTCCATCGACCGCTCCAAGTACGAGGTGCTGCCCATCGGCATCACCACGGACGGCCGGTGGGCGCTGACCGCCGACGAGCCCGCCCGGATGGCCATCTCCGGCGGCGAGCTCCCCAACGTGGGGCAGCTCGCCGAATCCGAGGACGGCGCCGTCGTGCTCTCCGTCGACCCGGCCAGCCGCGAGGTCGTCTACACCGAGCCGGGCGCCGTCCCCAAGGCGCTGGGCGAGGTCGACGTGGTCTTCCCCGTCCTGCACGGCCCGTACGGCGAGGACGGCACCCTCCAGGGCCTCCTGGAGCTCTCCGGCATCCCGTACGTCGGCTCGGGCGTCCTCGCCTCGGCCGTCGGCCAGGACAAGGACTACATGAAGCGGGTCTTCACGTCCTTCGGGCTGCGCGTCGGCCCGTACGTGACCATCCGCCCCCGCGAGTGGGAGAACGACCGCGAGGGCGCCCTCGCCCGCATCGCGGACTTCGCCGGCGAGCACGGCTGGCCGCTGTTCATCAAGCCCGCCCGCGCCGGCTCCTCGATCGGCATCACCAAGGTCGACGACCCCTCCGGGCTCGACGGCGCGATCCGCGAGGCCCGCCGCCACGACCCGAAGATCATCGTGGAGGCGCTGCTGCGCGGCCGCGAGATCGAGGTCGGGGTCCTGGAGTTCGAGGACGGTCCGCGCGCGAGCGTGCCCGCCGAGATCCCGCCGGTCTCCAGCCACGACTTCTACGACTTCGAGGCCAAGTACATCGACTCCGCCTCCGGACTCGTGCCCGCCCCGCTCACCCCGGAGCAGACCGCCGAAGTGCAGAAGCTCGCGATCGAGGCCTTCGACGCCGCGTCCTGCGAGGGCCTGGTGCGCGCCGACTTCTTCCTCACCGAGGACGGCGAGTTCGTCATCAACGAGATCAACACGATGCCGGGCTTCACCCCGATCTCCATGTACCCGCGCATGTGGCAGGAGTCGGGCATCGAGTACCCGGAGCTGGTGGACCGCCTGATCCAGGCCGCCCTGCGCCGCTCCACCGGACTGCGCTGACCCCGTAGCGAACCCCGCCACGAAGCTCCGTACGCGAAAGAGGACCGCCTGCCGCCCCTCGTAAGAGGAGGGCGGCGGGCGGTCCTCTTCCGCGCGGGCGGGCCGGGGAGGCCGACGAGAAGGCCGGTACGGGGGTCAGTACGAGGCGACGCCCACCGGAACGGTCTTGGCGATCGAGGCGGACAGGCCCACCAGCATCCCCGCATCCGTGGCATGCTCCTTGTCGACCCGGACCTCCGTGTACGCCAGCCGACTCCCGGTGGTGAACCGGAAGCCGCCGTCGTCCAGCTTTTCCAGGAGCCAGCCGACACCGTTCACGTCGACGCCCTCCGCCTTGTCGTCCAGCATCTTGGCGGGCCGGGGGATACCGCACCGCAGTACGATCGCCGAGCCACCCCACGCGGCGGTCAGGTCCGACTCCGGCAGCGCCGGGGTCCGGGCCAGCGAGGCCACCGTTTCCGGGAGCTCTTTGTGCAGCGCCGCACAGAGACCCGCGACATCGGCGGGCGGAGCGGACGGCGGATCCACCCGTGCCTCGGAATCACCCGGGGAACAGCCCGCGAGGGCCGCCGAGGCGGCCAGCGCGGTCAGTGCGGCGAGCAGAGAGAAGGGCCGGCGGTGTCGTGACATCACCGGCCAAGAGTAGACGGGGGCTACAGATGGACGACCGGGCAGGTCAAGGTGCGGGTGATCCCCTCCACCTGCTGGACCTTGGCCACGACCATGCGGCCGAGCTCGTCCACGGTGTCGGCCTGGGCGCGCACGATCACGTCGTACGGGCCGGTCACGTCCTCGGCCTGGATCACCCCCGCGATCTGCGCGATGGACTCGGCGACGAACGACGCCTTGCCCACCTCGGTCTGGATGAGGATGTACGCCTGTACCACGGAACCTCCAGGGCGGCCACGAGGATCATTTCCCCTACCCTTCGGGTGGGCCCGGGGATGACGGGTGGGCCCGGGGAAGAAGGGACGCCACGGTACCGCGTTGCCGAGCGCCGCGGGGAGACCCGCGGGTCCGGCTCCACGCACAGCGGGGCGTACGGAGAGCAGAAGTTGACGTATCTGTTGACGGTACCCAGAGCTGTGACGGCTCGCGACCGCAAGCGGACTGGGCAAGAAGGGGCACAGCGATGAAGGGCACTGTGGGCGAGCTGGGGGAGTTCGGGCTCATTCGGGAGCTCACCTCACGGCTCACCACCACCCCGGCGGTCCGGGTCGGCCCGGGCGACGACGCCGCGGTGGTGTCGGCCCCCGACCGGCGGGTCGTGGCGAGCACGGACATCCTGCTGGAGGGCAGGCACTTCCGGCGCGACTGGTCCACGGCCTACGACGTCGGCCGCAAGGCCGCCGCGCAGAACCTCGCGGACATCGCCGCCATGGGCGCGGTGCCGACGGCGCTGCTGCTCGGCCTCGTCGTCCCGGCGGAGCTGCCGGCCACCTGGCCCACCGAGCTGATGGACGGCATCCGCGACGAATGCCAGGTCGCCGGCGCGGCCGTGGTCGGCGGCGACGTGGTCCGCGGCGACGTCATCACCGTGGCCATCACGGCCCTCGGCGACCTGCGCAACCACGAACCCGTGCTGCGCTCCGGCGCCCAGCCCGGCGACGTCGTGGCCGTGACCGGCTGGCTCGGCTGGTCCGCGGCGGGCTTCGCCGTGCTCTCGCGCGGCTTCCGCTCGCCGCGGGCCTTCGTCGAGGCCCACCGGCGCCCCGAGCCGCCGTACCACGCGGGCCCCGCGGCCGCCGGACTCGGCGCCACCGCCATGACCGACGTCAGCGACGGCCTGATCGCCGACCTCGGGCACATCGCCGAGGCCAGCAAGGTACGGATCGACCTGCGCTCGGCGGCCGTCGACATCCCGACGCAGATGCACGACATCGGCCAGGCCGTCGGCGTGGACCCGCTCCAGTGGGTCCTCACCGGGGGAGAGGACCACGCGATCGTGGCCACCTTCCCGCCGGACGTGAAGCTCCCGGCCCGCTGGAAGGTCATCGGCGAGGTCCAGAACCGCTCCGCGCTGCCCCAGGTGACCGTCGACGGCGTCCCCTGGGCCTCCACCGGCGGATGGGACCACTTCGGCGGCGACGCGGCTGCCGAGGACACCCCGCGATGAGCGGTCCGCTCGGCGCGACGGGCCCCTCCCGGGGCCGGCCGCACCCGCCGCTGTGCCTGACCGTCGCCGGATCCGACTCCGGCGGCGGCGCCGGCATCCAGGCCGACCTCAAGACCATGCTGGCGCTCGGGGTCCACGGGATGAGCGTGGTGACCGCCGTGACCGCGCAGAACTCGCTGGGCGTCAAAGGCGTCTGGGAACTGCCCGCGGAGGCCGTGAAGGGCCAGTACAGGGCCGTGGTGGACGATATCGGCGTCCAGGCCGTGAAAACGGGAATGCTGTCCTCCGCCGCCCTCGTGGAGACGGTGGCCGAGCTGCTCGCCGCAACAGCCGCCCCGGCCGTCGTGGACCCGGTCGGCGTCTCCAAGCACGGGGACGCGCTCCTCGCCGCCAGCGCACTGGACGCCGTACGGGGAGAACTGCTGCCCCGGGCCACGGTCGCCACGCCGAACCTGGACGAGGTGACCCAGCTCACCGGAGTCGTCGTGGAGACCGAGGACGACATGCGCCGGGCCGCCGACGCGGTCCTCGCGTACGGGCCCGCCTGGGCGCTGATCAAGGGCGGCCACCTCGCCGCCCACGGGGACGAGGCCGTGGACCTCCTCACGGACGGCACCGACGAACGCTGGCTGCGCGCCCCGCGCCACGACAACCGGCACACCCACGGCACCGGCTGCACGCTCGCCAGCGCGATCGCGGCGGGCCTGGCCAAGGGCCGGACCGTCCCGGAGGCCGTCACCGAGGCCAAGGAGTACGTCACCGGAGCCATCGCCGCCGGGTTCGCCCTGGGCGCGGGCATCGGACCGGTGGACCACGCGTGGCGGTGGCGCTGACACACGACGGAGCCCCCGGGAACGGATTCCCGGGGGCTCTGTCGTTTACAGGATGCAGAATGCAAGAGGCCGGTCCACAGGTGGACCGGCCTCTTTGGCAACCAGAAAGGGCTGCGCTACGACGGAAGGCGTCAGCGCGAGACCTTGCCGGCCTTGATGCACGAGGTGCAGGCGTTGAGGCGCTTCGGCGTCCCATTGACCACGGCACGGACACGCTGGATGTTCGGGTTCCAGCGACGCGAGGTGCGGCGGTGCGAGTGGGAAATGCTGTTGCCGAAGCTCGGCCCCTTGGCGCAAACGTCGCAGTTGGCAGCCACAGGTCACTCCAAAGACTTCAGATGCACTTACAGTGAATCCCGGCGCACCGGTATCAGGGATCTGAAGTGGTTTGCCGGGGGGAATGGCCCGACTCTCATCGGGCAACCGGAGCAGCATACAACGCCTGCCTCGGTCCAAGAAAACTACCATGTCCACGGCCACCCCCGCCCCGGGGTCCCGCCCGCCCGGCAGTCCTTCGTTACCCTGCGGTGAACCCTGGCCCGCACAAGGAGGAACGCCCGGTGGCGCACCAGCCTCAGCCGTACCCCCTGAACGCCGAAGCGGTACGCACCTGGAGCTCGCTGGCCCTGGCCGCACTGGGTCGGGCCCGCGAGGACATCGACGCGATCAACGTCTATCCCGTCGCCGACGCGGACACCGGCACCAACCTCTACCTGACCGCCGAATCGGCCGACCGCGAGCTCGCGGACCTCCTCGCCGGAGTGACGGACGGCACAGCCGCACCCTCCCTCCCCGAGGCCGTACGGGCCTTCGCGCACGGCGCCCTGATAGGCGCCCGGGGCAACTCCGGGACGATCCTCGCGCAGCTGCTGCGCGGAGTGGCCGACGTACTCGGCGAGGAGCCCGACGGACCCGCCGGGCCCGAGGGGCGCGACCCCGCGCGGCTGCTCGCGCAGGCGCTGACCCGGGCCGCCGAGGAGGCCTACCGGGCCGTCGCGCACCCGGTGGAGGGCACCATGCTCACCGTCGCCACCGCCGCCGCCAAGGCCGCCGAGACCGCCGCCCGGGCCGCCGAGACCGCCGCCGACGTGGCCGGGGCCGCCTACGACGGAGCCCGCGCGGCCCTCGCGGAGACCCCGGGGCAGCTGGCCGCGCTCGGGCGGGCCGGAGTGGTCGACGCCGGGGGCTGCGGACTGGTCGCCGTACTCGGGGCCCTGTGGCAGGCGCTGTCCGGGCGGGAGCCCGCGCCCGAACCGGTACGCGGCCGGGCCGTGCCCGTCCCGAGGCCGCCGGAGCCCTGCGCCGAGGAGGAGCAGCACGGCGGACCCGCCTACGAGGTGATCTACCTGCTGGAGGCCGCCGAGACGGAGGTCGACCGGCTGCGCACCCGGCTCGACGCCCTCGGGGACTCCCTCGTGGTGGTCGGCGGCGACGGCCTGTGGAACGTCCACGTCCACGTCGACGACCCCGGCGCGGCCGTGGAAGCCGCCGTGGTCGCCGGGCGGCCGTACCGGATCCGCATCACCCACTTCGGCGACGAACGCCGCCGGGCCCGCGGCGAGCGCTCCCAGCGCGCGGTCGTCGCCGTGGTCCAGGGCGAGGGGCTGGCCGGGCTCTGCGGAGAGGCGGGCGCCACCACCCTCCTCGCCCGGCCCGGGGAACCGCCGGCCGTCGCCGAACTGGCCGACGCCATCCGCGAGGCGCACGCCCGCGAGGTCGTCCTGCTCCCGAACGGCGCCGAACTGCGCGCCGTCGCGGCAGCCGCCGCCCGGCAGGCGCGCGCCGAAGGCGTACGGGTCGCCGTGATCCCCACCCGCTCCGAGGTCCAGGGCCTGGCCGCGCTCGCCGTGCACGACCCGGACGGCACCTTCGACGAGGACGTGGTCGCCATGACGGCGGCCGCCGGAGCCACCCGCTACGGCGAACTCGCCGTCGCCGAACGGCAGTCCTTCACCTCGGCCGGCATCTGCCAGGCCGGCGACGTGCTCGGCCTCATCGACGGCGACGTGGCCGTCATCGGCACGGGCCTGGCCGAGACCGCCGAGGCCGTCCTGGCCCGCATGCTCGGATCGGGCGGCGAACTGGTCACCCTCGTCCTGGGCCCCGAGGCGCCGGACGCGCTGGCCGAGCGCCTGGAGGCGTACGTCCAGCACGGCCACCTCGCCGTGGACACCGTCACCTACCAGGGCGGCCGCTGGTCCGCCCCGCTGCTCATCGGGGTGGAATAGCCGGGTTGTCGGCGCCATGGTGTGCAATGGAACACGTGCCCGCGCTCGACGAAGACCTCAAGAAGACCCTCGGCCCCGCCACCGCGAAGGTGCTGGCCGAGCAGCTCGGCCTGCACACGGCCCTGGACCTGCTCCACCACTACCCCCGGCGGTACGCGGAGCGGGGCGAGCTGACCTCGCTGGCCGAACTCGCCGACCAGGTCGACGAACACGTCACCGTGGTCGCACAGGTCGCCGACGCGCGGCTGCTGACGTACCAGGGCAGCCGGGGCGGCGGAAAGCGCCTCGAAGTCACCATCACCGACGGCAGCGGACGGCTCCAGCTCGTCTTCTTCGGCTCCGGCGTCCACAAACCGCACAAGGAACTGCTGCCCGGCAGCCGCGCGATGTTCGCGGGCAAGGTCGGGATGTTCAACCACAAGCTCCAGCTCGCCCACCCCGCCTACGAGCCCCTCGGCGCGGACGCCTCCGACCGGGACGCGGCCGCCGCCTTCGCGAGCCAGCTCATCCCGATCTACCCGGCCTGCGCGAAGCTGGAGTCCTGGAAGATCGCCAAGTGCGTGGACGCGGTGCTCCCCACGGCCCAGGAGGTCGTCGACCCGCTGCCGCCGGCCCTCCGGGAGGACCGCGGACTGGTCCCGCTCACCGAGGCCCTGCTGAAGATCCACCGCCCGGTCACCAAGGCCGACATCGAGGACGCCCGCGGCCGCCTCAAATGGGACGAGGCCTTCGTCCTCCAGGTCGCCCTGGCCCGCCGCCGGCACGCCGACTCCCAGCTCCCGGCCGTACCCCGCCGCCCCACGCCCGGCGGCCTCCTCGAATCCTTCGACGCCAAGCTCCCCTTCACCCTCACCGAAGGCCAGCGGACCGTCTCCAAGGAGATCTTCGACGACCTCGCCACCGACCACCCCATGCACCGCCTCCTCCAGGGCGAGGTCGGCAGCGGAAAGACCATGGTCGCCCTGCGGGCCATGCTCGCCGTCGTCGACTCCGGCGGGCAGGCCGCCATGCTCGCCCCCACCGAGGTGCTCGCGCAGCAGCACCACCGGTCCATCACCGAGATGATGGGAGAGCTCGCCGAGGGCGGCATGCTCGGCGGCTCCGACCGGGGCACCAAAGTGGTCCTGCTCACCGGCTCGATGGGGGTGCCCGCCCGCCGTCAGGCGCTGCTCGACCTGATCACCGGCGAGGCCGGCCTCGTGATCGGCACGCACGCGCTGATCGAGGACAAGGTGCAGTTCCACGACCTCGGCCTGGTCGTCGTCGACGAGCAGCACCGCTTCGGCGTGGAACAGCGCGACGCGCTGCGCTCGAAGGGCAAGCAGCCCCCGCACCTGCTCGTCATGACCGCCACCCCGATCCCGCGGACGGTCGCCATGACCGTCTTCGGCGATCTGGAGACCTCCGTACTGGACCAGCTCCCCGCCGGCCGCTCCCCGATCGCCACCCACGTGGTGCCGGCCAAGGACAAGCCCCACTTCCTGGCCCGGACCTGGGAGCGGGTCCGCGAGGAAGTGGAGAACGGACACCAGGCGTACGTGGTCTGCTCGCGCATCGGCGACGGGGAGGACGAGAACGGCAAGGGAGCCAAGGGAGCCAAGGGCGCCAAGAAGAAGGCGGCGGCCGAGGACGACGGTGACAGGCGGCCCCCGCTCGCGGTGCTGGAGATCGCCGAGCAGCTCACCCGGGGCCCCCTCGCCGGACTGTCCGTCGAGGTGCTGCACGGGCGGATGGACCCCGCCGACAAGGACGACGTGATGCGCCGCTTCACCGCGGGCGAGGTCAAGGTGCTGGTCGCCACCACCGTCATCGAGGTCGGCGTGAACGTCCCCAACTCCACCGTCATGGTCATCATGGACGCGGACCGCTTCGGCGTCTCCCAGCTCCACCAGCTCCGCGGCCGCGTCGGCCGCGGCTCCGCCCCCGGGCTGTGCCTGCTGGTCAGCGAGATGCACGAAGCCAGCCCCGCCCGCGCCCGGCTCGCCGCCGTCGCCGCCACCCTGGACGGCTTCGAGCTCTCCCGCATCGACCTGGAGCAGCGCCGCGAGGGCGACGTGCTCGGCCAGGCCCAGTCCGGTGTCCGCTCCAGCCTGCGGATGCTCGCGGTGATCGAGGACGAGGAGGTCATCACCCAGGCCCGGGAGGAGGCCACCCGCGTGGTCGCCGCCGATCCCGAGCTCGCGGAGCTGCCGGGCCTGCGGACCGCCCTGGACGCCCTGCTGGACACCGAGCGGGAGCAGTACCTGGAGAAGGGGTGACGGGCACGACCTATCGTTGGAGGCCTGCACCATCCTCCGCCCCGCTCACCGAAGGACCCCAGATGACCCGCGTGATCGCCGGAAGCGCAGGCGGGCGACGCCTCGTCGTACCGCCCGGCACCGGCACCCGCCCGACCTCGGACCGGATGCGCGAAGGCCTCTTCTCCACCTGGGAGTCGCTGCACGGAGTCGAGGGAGCCCGCGTCCTCGACCTCTACGCCGGTTCCGGCGCCGTCGGCCTGGAGGCGCTCTCCCGCGGCGCGGCCCACGCGCTGCTGGTCGAGCCCGACGCCAAGGCCGCCAAGGCGATCAAGGAAAACATCGCGTCGGTCGGCCTGACCGGCGCCGAATTCCGGTCCGGCAAGGCCGAGCAGATCGCGGCCGGCGCCGCGCACGGGGACCCGTACGACGTGGTCTTCCTGGACCCGCCGTACGAGGTGGAGCACGCCCACCTGTGCGAGATCCTCCTCACACTCCGGTCCAATGGCTGGCTCACGGACGACGCGCTCGTCACCGTGGAGCGCAGGACCCGCAGCGGGGCCTTCCCGTGGCCGGACGGCTTCGAGCCGCTGCGCTCCAGGAAGTACGGCGAGGGCACCCTTTGGTACGGTCGCGCCGCTTCCATCAGCGAAGAGTCATGAAGCCCGCACCCGGGAACGAGGGAATGCAGTTGCGCCGCGCCGTCTGTCCGGGGTCGTTCGACCCCATCACCAACGGACACCTCGACATCATCGGCAGGGCCTCCCGGCTCTACGACGTGGTCCACGTCGCCGTGATGATCAACCAGTCCAAGCAGGGACTCTTCACCGTCGAAGAGCGGATCGAGCTGATCCGCGAGGCGACCGCCGGCTACGGCAACATCGTCGTCGAGTCCTTCCACGGGCTCCTCGTGGACTTCTGCAAGCAGCGGGAGATCCCGGCCATCGTCAAGGGTCTGCGCGCCGTCAGCGACTTCGACTACGAGTTGCAGATGGCCCAGATGAACATGGGCCTGTCGGGCGTCGAGACGCTCTTCGTCCCGACCAACCCCACCTACAGCTTCCTGTCCTCCTCCCTGGTCAAGGAAGTGGCGGCCTGGGGCGGAGACGTCGCCCACCTGCTGCCCGCGCACGTGCACGCCGCGCTGCTGGAGCGGCTGGCCGAGCGCTGACCCCGCCCGCCGGCGCCCGCTGACCGGGTGTCGGCCGGTGTCGGCTCCGGGGCCGGTGGCCTTACAGTCGTCCCGTCCGTCTCGGGAACCGCCCGGGGCCGAGAGAGTGCGAGCACCCATGGACGTGCAGAAGAAGCTCGACGAGATCGTCGCGGCCGTCGGCAGCGCCCGGTCCATGCCCATGTCGGCCTCGTGCGTGATCAACCGCGCCGAGCTGCTCGCCCAGCTCGAAGAGGTCCGCAAGGCGCTGCCGGGCTCGCTCGCACAGGCCCAGGAGCTCATCGGCGGCCGGGAGCAGATGGTCGAGGAGGCCCGCCGCGAGGCCGACCGGATCATCGAGTCGGCGCACGCCCAGCGCGGTTCGCTGATCTCCGACACCGAGGTCGCGCGGCGCTCCCAGGACGAGGCGGACCGGATCCTGGCGGAGGCCCGCCGCGAGGCGGACGAGGTCAAGGCCGAGGCCGACGACTACGTCGACAGCAAGCTCGCGAACTTCGAGGTCGTGCTCACCAAGACCATCGGCTCGGTGGACCGCGGCCGCGAGAAGCTGCTCGGCCGCGGGCCCGGACTGGACGACCAGGGCTACCCGGACGCCGAGGCCCCCGAGCGCAGCCACGACCCGGAGACGCAGCGCCGGCAGGCGGACGACTACGTGGACACCAAGCTGGCGACCTTCGAAGCAGTGCTCTCCAAGACCCTGGAGGCCGTCGGCCGGGGCCGCCAGAAGCTCCTCGGCCGCGTGGCCACCGACGATCTCGGCGCGCACATGGCCGCCCAGGACGCGGCGGGCCACCAGCAGTCGCGCTCCTCGAGCGACGCGGACTTCCTCGCGGGGCTGGCCGAGCCGCAGGCGCCGCTGATCCCCGCACAGACGCAGGCCCAGCCGGAGCCGCAGCCCTCGTACGACGCCTATGCCTACCAGCAGCCCGTCCAGCAGGACGCGTATGCCTACCAGGACCCGTACTCCGGCTACCAGCAGGTCCAGCAGCAGCCCGACCCCTACGCGGTCTCGTACGAGCAGCAGCAGCCCGACCCCTACGGCGGCTACCAGCAGCCCGTGCAGGACCAGCAGGCGGCGCTCGACGAGACCAGCTTCTTCGACACGGGCATGATCAATCTGGACCAGCTGCGCCAGTACGAGCAGGGTCGCTGAGCTCGCCGCGGACCTGGATTGGGCTCAGAGCGAAGCGGCGGGTATCCTGGCTCTTCGGTCGCGCGTATGCACCGCGATCCATGCTGCCCCTAAGTGGCGGACAGCTTGATTTTCAGCAGTCTCCAGTGATTTTGTGAAAGCGGGAACAGCCCTGAACACCCACCTCGACCACCGCAACCCCCTCGTGTTCGACACGCACGAGCTGGGTCGGCGTCCTGGTGCCATGCTGCGGCTGTCCCGTGAGATCCCGGCTCCGGCCGACATCGGCCTCGCCGGTGTCATCGGAGTGCCCCAGGGCGACCCGCTGAACCTCAAGCTCCGCCTGGAGTCCGTCATGGAAGGGGTGCTTGTCACAGGCACCGTCCGTGGCCGGGCGACCGGGGAATGCGTAAGGTGTCTGGAGGCCGTCGAGCGCGAGCTCAAGGCGGAGTTCCAGGAGATGTTCTCGTACCCTGACGCCGACGACCGGATCCGCTCCAAGGCGGAGCCGGCCGACGACGCCGAGGACGACGAGGACACGCTCTTTCTCGAGGACGGTTTGTTCGACCTCGAATCCGTGCTGCGCGACGTGGTGGTGCTCGCACTGCCGCTGCAGCCGGTGTGCCGGGAGGACTGTCTCGGACTGTGCCCCGATTGCGGGCTCAGCCTGAACGAAGACCCGGACCACCACCATGACGCCGTCGACATCCGTTGGGCGGCATTGCAGGGACTCGTCACCGATCAGGGCGTCGAGAAGGACAATATGAGCGGCACTGCCTCCGACGGAGTTCAGAGCGCCGCCGAGAAGCAGGAGAAGTAGCCGTGGCTGTTCCGAAGCGGAAGATGTCGCGCAGCAACACGCGCCACCGCCGGTCGCAGTGGAAGGCTGCGGTCCCCACCCTGGTTTCGTGTGAGCGTTGCCAGGAGCCGAAGCTCCAGCACATTGCGTGCCCGAGCTGCGGCACCTACAACAAGCGCCAGGTCCTCGAGGTCTGAGCGGCTGGTGAGAGGCGCAATGTCTGAGCTGTCCAACGCTGAGAAGCAGGCAGACAGTAAGAACGCGGCCTCGTCCCACGTGCTTCTGGAAGGGCGGCTCGGGTATCGACTCGAGTCCGCCCTTCTGGTGCGTGCGCTGACCCACCGCTCGTACGCGTACGAGAACGGCGGTCTGCCCACCAACGAACGCCTGGAGTTCCTCGGGGACTCCGTGCTGGGCCTGGTGGTCACGGACACGCTGTACACGACCCACCCCGACCTGCCTGAAGGCCAACTGGCCAAACTGCGGGCCGCGGTAGTCAACTCGCGTGCACTGGCGGAGGTCAGCCGCGGCCTCGAACTCGGCTCCTTCATCCGGCTCGGCCGGGGCGAAGAGGGCACGGGTGGCCGGGACAAGGCCTCCATCCTCGCCGACACCCTTGAAGCGGTGATCGGCGCGGTCTACCTCGACCAGGGTCTCGACGCGGCCTCGGAGCTGGTTCACCGGCTCTTCGACCCGCTCATCGACAGGTCCTCGAACCTCGGCGCCGGCCTGGACTGGAAGACCAGTCTCCAGGAGCTCACGGCCGCCGAAGGTCTCGGGGTGCCCGAATACCTGGTCACCGAGACCGGCCCGGACCACGAGAAGACCTTCACCGCCGCCGCGCGCGTCGGTGGGACCTCTTACGGCACCGGCGTCGGGCGCAGCAAGAAGGAAGCGGAACAGCAGGCGGCCGAGTCCGCGTGGCGCGGTATCAGTACCGCGGCGGACAAGCGGACCGCGGCCACTCCGGCCGAGGGCGACGGGGCGACGACCCCCGCCGACCCGGCTCCGGACGCCTGACCCGTTCTTCCGGGAACTCCCCGCCCCGTCATCTGCTCCGGCAGGTGGCGGGGCGGACCCGTTTCCGGGTGCCGGCCCGCCCCGGGACGTTCGGGTGGGGGACGAGCCCCGCAGGGCGAGTCGGTACGCTCGCGGGAGAGAGCCCGATCCGAACCCTCCGGAGGAACACCGTGCCCGAGCTGCCCGAGGTCGAAGTGGTGCGGCGCGGGCTGGAGCGCTGGGTGGCCGGGCGGACCGTGGCGGCCGTCGAGGTCCTGCATCCGCGCGCCGTACGCCGGCACGAGGGCGGCGGCGCCGATTTCGCGGCGCGGCTCACGGGGGAGACCTTCGGGGTGCCGAGGCGGCGCGGCAAGTACCTGTGGCTGCCGCTGGAGGACCGGGAGCACTCCGTGCTCGGGCACCTCGGAATGAGCGGGCAGCTCCTCGTGCAGCCCGAGGGGGCGCCCGACGAGAAGCACCTGCGCATCCGGGTGCGGTTCGGGGACGGGGCCGGGACGGAGCTGCGCTTCGTCGACCAGCGGACCTTCGGCGGGCTGTCACTGCACCCCTGCGTCCCCGACAGCGCGGACGGGCTGCCCGACGTCATCGCGCACATCGCGCGTGACCCCCTGGACCCGCTGTTCGACGAGACGGCCTACCACCTGGCGCTGCGCGCCAAGCGCACCACCGTGAAGCGGGCGCTGCTCGACCAGTCGCTGATCAGCGGGGTCGGAAACATCTACGCGGACGAATCGCTCTGGCGCGCCAAGCTGCACTACGAGCGCCCCACGGCCACCCTCACGCGCCCCCGGAGCACGGAACTCCTCGGCCACGTCCGTGACGTCATGAACGAGGCCCTCGCCGTCGGCGGCACCAGCTTCGACAGCCTCTACGTCAACGTGAACGGGGAGTCCGGCTACTTCGACCGCTCGCTCGACGCCTACGGGCGGGAGGACGAGCCCTGCCGGCGCTGCGGCACTCCGATGCGCCGCCGCCCCTGGATGAACCGGTCGAGCTACTTCTGCCCGCGCTGCCAGCGGCCTTCGCGCGTGGCGTCGTAGGCGGACCTGGAAGAGAGCACCGAGGGCATGCTGCCCTCCAGCAGCCCTATGAGCGCGTCCACGCGCTCCGCGACCGCCACGCCGAACGGGGTCAGCTCGTAGTCGACGCGCGGCGGGTTCGTCGGCTGGGCCTCCCGGTTGACGATGCCGTCGCGCTCCAGCGCGTGCAGGGTCTGGGAGAGCATCTTCTCGCTGATGCCGTCCACACGGCGGCGCAGCTCGTTGAACCGGCACGGCCCCTTGGACAGGGCACCGACCGTGAGGCTGCCCCAGCGACCCGTGACGTGTTCCAGCGTCTCGCGGGAAGGGCACGTGCGTGCGAACACGTCGAAAGCGTCGACCGCTTCGGAGGCCTGTTCGGGCACGGCGTCGCCCTCGGTCTCGCCACACCCTGGAGTCTGCATGGTTTCAGCCTACTACTGCACAGCGCCAGCCATCCAGGTTGCGCTTTCGAAAAGTTAGTGGTTACCTCGGTGTCGTTGCTTCACGCCGCACAGCCGCACAACGCCGTGTACCCCCACGGTGTTTTCCGAGGGAGACCGTCTTGTCCGGAATCACGTACACCCCCGTCGTTTCGATCGCCTACCACTCCGGCTACGGCCACACCGCAGTGATCGCCGAGGCCGTCAAGGTCGGCGCCATCGAGGCCGGTGCGACCGTGCACATGATCAAGGTCGACGAGATCGACGAAGCGAAGTGGGAGCTCCTGACCGCGTCCGACGCGATCATCTTCGGCTCGCCGACCTACATGGGCACCGCCTCCGGTGCCTTCCACGTCTTCGCCGAGGCCTCCTCGAAGATCTGGTTCGTCGCCGGCTGGCAGGACAAGGTCGCCGCGGGCTTCACCAACTCCGGGTCGAAGTCCGGCGACAAGGGCAACACCCTCGACTACTTCCAGACGCTGGCCTCGCAGCACGGCATGAGCTGGGTCAACCTGGGCCTGAAGCCGGGCTGGAACTCCAGCACCGGTTCCGAGAACGACCTCAACCGCCTCGGCTTCTTCGACGGCGCCACCGCCCAGTCCAACGGTGACCAGGGTCCCGAGTTCGTCCACAAGGCCGACATCGCCACCGCCGAGCACCTCGGCAGCCGCGTCACCGAGCAGACCCGTGTCCTGCTCGCGGGCCGCGCCGCCCTGGCGTCCGTCTGACCGGCTGACGTACGGCCCGGGTGCCGGGCGCTGCCCGCCCGGCACGGGTGAGGTACGAGAAACGGGCTGTCAGAAGCCGAAGTCCTGGGTCCACCAGGGGCCGCCGGCGGCGTTGTACACGCCGACGCCCAGGGTGCGGAACTCGCAGTTGAGGATGTTGGCCTTGTGGCCCGGGCTGTTCATCCAGGCCTTCATCACGGCCGCCGCGTCGCCCTGGCCGCGGGCGATGTTCTCGCCGCCCATCCCCGATATGCCGGCCTTGGTGGCCCGGTCCCACGGGGTGTTGCCGTCGGGGTCCGTGTGGTCGAAGAAGCCCCGGACGGCCATGTCCTTGCTGAAGGCTCCGGCCAGTGCCGCCAGCGGCGGGTTCGCCCGGACCGGACCGCAGCCCGCCTGCGCGCGCTCCTGGTTCACCAGGGTCAGTACGGCAGCCTCCTCGGCGGAGTGGCCTGCCGACGTGGGCGGGGTGGCCGGGGTCGCGGGGGCGGAGGGCTTCGGCGCGGAAGGCTTCGGCTTCACCGGGGTCGGGGTCGGGCTCGCCACCGGGGTCTTCGCCGGCTCCGTGGAGGGAGAGGGGGAAGGGGAAGGGCTGGCCGACGGGGAGGGGGAAGCGGAGGGGGCCGGGGAGGACGGGGTGCTCGCGCCCGAGGGAGCCCGGCCGGACAGGTTGGCGAGGCCGCCCTGCTGCTCCAGCGCGCTCCCGGGGCTCGGCGAGGCCTTGGCCCCGGCCTGCGAGGTCTTCGCGTCGGAGTCCGCGGTCTTGACCCCCACGTAGGGGAAGGAGGAGCCGACCGGGACGAAGCCCGTGGTGACGGCCGCCGTGCCGAGGACCACGGCCACGGATGCGCCGAGCAGACCCCCTCGCAGGGCGGCGCGGCGCTTGCCGCCGGGGCGCGGCGCGGCGTGGAGGCGGTGGCGTCCCATCGCGGCTCACCTTCCTGGGGTTCGGGATCAGCACTTCACGGCACTTCGCAGCACGTCAAAGCACTTCAAGATCAACCTTTACTCACCCAAATGGGTGAGCTCATTGCTGCGCGACTGTACGCCATGGCGAGAGGGGGCGAGGTGACCCGGATTTGTTTGCCCGGTTAGCGTTCAGGCATGAACGAAGATGTGCGGATGACCGCCTGGGTGCGCGGCCGTGTACAGGGAGTGGGCTTCCGCTGGTTCACCAGGGCGAACGCCATGGAGATCGGCGGACTGATCGGCTTCGCGCTCAACTTGGACGACGGTCGAGTACAGGTGGTGGCCGAAGGTCAACGTGAGAATTGCCACCGGCTCCTGGAATGGCTGCACGGCGCCGACACGCCCGGGAACGTGGACGGTGTGACGGAGATCTGGGGCACACCGCGCGGCGGCTACGACGGGTTCGCGATCCGGTGAGCGATCGACTGATCATGCACTGAACACATCGCCGGATGGTCCGCATGCGGTCGGAACTGCGCATTCGTCGTCGACGCGTTGCCGAAGCGGTGGATCCGTGGAAGGCTCGGAGTCGAGGATGATCTCCACGCCCCTTGAGGGGGCCGGGATGCCCGCCGATACGGGGCGTGATCGTGTTGACCGTCAAACTTTTTGGTGAGACGCTGGAAGCCCCGCGCACCTGAGCTGTTTGGCAGTGCTGGCAGTACACAGTGTCAGCCAAAGATCGATGCAGTGACTGACAGTCGCTGCCGGACATCCGCGGGTGCGATTCCCTCACGACCCACACCGCTTCGGTCGGTCACTCAGTGTGGAGGACCATCCATCATGGCAAAGGCGCTTCTCGGTTACGTCGGCGGTTCCGACCCGCGACTCCTCGCCGAGATGCGACGGCTTCAGCAGCGCGTCCAGGACCTCGAGTCCGAGCTCGGACGAATCCAGTCCGAAAACGACGCTCTGAACGCGGCCGCCGCACAGCACGGAGACTCGTTGCTCGACAGCATCGACCTCGACGTACCCCAGGCGGAGCCTGCGCTCACCTGATCCGCGCTCCCTCGTCGCTC
Organism: Streptomyces sp. NPDC056883; assembly: GCF_042788835.1. Taxonomy (NCBI): domain Bacteria; kingdom Bacillati; phylum Actinomycetota; class Actinomycetes; order Kitasatosporales; family Streptomycetaceae; genus Streptomyces; species Streptomyces sp. NPDC056883. Next base: position 90,297 of record NZ_JBHUBS010000023.1, read on the forward strand.
GATCAACGGAACTGCATGATCTGCAAGGGACGCTTCGGCGTCCCTTCTTTCTTTCCGCGCCGTTCCGTCCTACCTTCCGCCTTTCCCACCTCGGACAAGGCCGCCGGGCGGCGTTGCGCCAGGTGGGGGGCCCATTCCTTTAACGTCTGATGTGCCCTGCACCTTCATGGGCGAAACCGAACGTGAAAGGTAGAGTCCGGCGGCGTGCACCTCAAGTCCCTGACCCTGCGCGGCTTCAAATCCTTTGCCTCCGCGACCACCCTGCGCTTCGAGCCGGGCATCACCTGTGTCGTGGGCCCCAACGGCTCCGGCAAATCCAATGTGGTGGACGCGCTCTCCTGGGTCATGGGAGAACAAGGGGCCAAGTCGCTGCGCGGCGGGAAGATGGAAGACGTCATCTTCGCCGGCACGACCGGCCGCCCTCCGCTCGGCCGCGCCGAGGTCTCGCTCACCATCGACAACTCCGACGGCGCGCTGCCCATCGAGTACGCCGAGGTCACCATCACGCGGATCATGTTCCGCGGCGGCAGCAGCGAGTACCAGATCAACGGCGACACCTGCCGCCTCCTCGACATCCAGGAACTGCTCTCCGACTCCGGCATCGGCCGCGAGATGCACGTCATCGTCGGACAGGGCCAGCTGGACTCCGTACTGCACGCCGATCCCATGGGCCGCCGCGCCTTCATCGAGGAGGCGGCCGGGGTGCTCAAGCACCGCAAGCGCAAGGAGAAGGCGCTGCGGAAACTGGACGCGATGCAGGCCAATCTCGCGCGCGTACAGGACCTGGGCAACGAGCTGCAGCGGCAGCTGAAACCCCTGGGGCGGCAGGCGGCGGTGGCCCGGCGGGCGGCCGTGATCCAGGCCGACCTGCGGGACGCACGGCTGCGGCTGCTCGCCGACGACCTCGTCACGCTGAAGGGCGCGCTCGACGCGGAGATCGCGGACGAGGCGGCCCTGAAGGAACGCAAGGAGGCCGCCGAGGCGCAGCTCGCGGCGGCGGTGCGGCGGGAATCCGAACTGGAGGAGGCCGTACGGGAACTCGCGCCACGGCTCCAGCGGGCACAGCAGACCTGGTACGAGCTGTCGCAGCTCGCCGAACGGGTGCGCGGGACGGTGTCGCTGGCGGACGCCCGGGTCACCTCGGCCTCGGCGCCGGCCGGGGAGGAGCGGACGGGCCGGGACCCGGACGAGATGGAGAGGGAGGCCGCGCGGATCCGCGAGCAGGAGGCGGAGCTGACGGCCTCGATGGAGGCGGCCGCGCGGGCACTGGAGGACACCGTCGCCCACCGGGCCGAGCTGGAGCGTGCGCTGGCCGACGAGGAACGACGGCTACGGGACGTGGCGCGGGCCATCGCCGACCGGCGCGAGGCGCTGGCGCGGCTGACCGGCCGGCTCGGCGCGGCCCGTTCCCGCGCGGGCGCGGCCCAGGCGGAGATCGACCGGCTGGTGCTGGCGAGCGACGGGGCGCGGGCGCGGGCGGAGGCGGCGCGCGAGGAGTACGAGGCGCTGGCGGAGGAGGTCGGGGAGGAGTCCCCGGAGGCCGCTGCCGGTTCGGGGTCGGGGTCGGGGTCGGGGGAGTACGAAGCGGCTCGGGCCGAGCTGGCGGCGGCGGAGGCCGGACTCGGGGAGACCCGGGACGCGTTGGCGGCGGCGGAGCGGTCGCGGGCGGCGGTGTCGGCGCGACGCGACGCCCTCGCGATGGGGCTGCGCCGCAAGGACGGCACGGCGGAGCTGCTCGCGGCGCGGCTGGAGGGGCTGGTGGGGCCGGCGGCGCAGCGGTTGTCCGTGACCCCGGGGCACGAGGTCGCGGTGGCGGCGGCGCTGGGTGCGGCGGCGGACGCGGTGGCCGTCACGTCGACGGCGGCGGCGGCCGGGGCGATCCGGTACCTGCGGGAGGGGGACGCGGGGAGGGCGGCGTTCCTGATCACCCCGGGTGCGGTGGCCTCCGGCGGTCCGGCGGTGGGGGTCCCCGGCCAGGCGCAGGGCCCGGCCCCGGACCCGGCCCTGGGTTCGGCTTCGGCTCAGGGCCCGGGAGTTCGGGTCGGCTTCGAGAGCCTCGGTCAGGTGGCAGGGGCCGGGTCGGCCGGTGGGGTCGGGCCGGGGGCGGTTGTCCCCCACCCCACCCCTTCCCGAAACCGGGGCTCCGCCCCGGACCCCGCGCCTCAAACGCCGGCGGGGCTGGGTGTGGGAATGCAGGGCTCCGCCCCGGACCCCGTGCCTCAAACGCCGGCGGGGCTGGAATCGCCCCGCACGCTCGTGGGGCTCGACGCGGCCCTGGTGGTGGAGGGTGTCGCGGGTGCGGTGGCTGCTGCCGGGCTCGTCCACGGGGATGCCGACGTGGTGCGGGCCGTGGCGTGGGTGTTGCGGGACTTCGTGGTGGTCGGGGGGCTCGGTGAGGCCGAGGCGCTCGTCGCCGCGCGGCCCGAGCTGGTGGCCGTGACCGCCGAGGGGGACGTGCTCGGTGCGCACCTCGCGCACGGCGGGTCCGCCGGAGTGCCCAGCCTGATCGAGGTGCAGGCAGCCGTCGACGAGGCCGCGGCGGAGCTGGCCCGGCTGGACGGCCGGTGTCTGGTGCTGGCGGAGGAGAAGGCGGCCGCGGATGGCCGCAGGGTGGCGGCCGGGGCCCGGGTCGAGGAGCTCGGGGAGCTCCGGCGGGCCGCCGAGCGGGCCCGGGCCGGGGTCGCGCAGCAGCTCGGGCGGCTCGCCGGGCAGGCGAAGGGGGCGCTGGGCGAAGCCGAGCGCGCCGCCGCGGCCGCAGCCAGGGCGCAGGATGCGCTGGAGCAGGCGCTGGCCGACGTAGAGGAGTGTGCGGAACGGCTCGCCGTTGCCGAGGAGATGCCGGCGGAAGAGGAGCCGGACACCTCCCGCAGGGACCGGCTCGCGGCCGACGGGGCGAACGCCCGGCAGACCGAGATGGAGGCCCGGCTGCAGCTCAGGACCCATGAGGAACGGGTGAAGGGGCTGGCCGGCCGGGCCGATTCCCTCGACCGCGGGGCCAGGGCCGAGCGGGAGGCCCGTGCCCGGGCGGAGCGCCGCCGGGAACGGCTGCGCTACGAGGCGCGGGTGGCCGCGGCCGTCGCCGACGGAGCCCGCCAGCTGCTGGCGCACATCGAGGTGTCGCTGACCCGCGCGGTGGGGGAGCGGACGTCCGCCGAGTACGCGAAGGGCGTGCGGGAGCGGGAGCTCGACGAGGCCCGGGGTCTGGGCCGCGGTCTGAAGGGCGAGCTCGACAAGCTCACGGACTCCGTGCACCGCGGCGAGGTGCTCGGCGCCGAGAAGCGCCTGCGGATCGAGCAGGTGGAGGGCCGTGCGCTGGAGGAGTTCGGCATGGCGGCGCAGGGGCTCGTCGCGGAGTACGGGCCCGACCAGCCGGTGCCGCCGAGCCCTTCCGCCGACGGGGAGGAGCCGGATCCGGACGCCGGGCCGGAGCCCGTGCGCGCCCGGCAGGAGAAGCGGCTGAAGGCGGCCGAGCGGGCCTACCAGCAGCTCGGCAAGGTCAATCCGCTGGCGCTGGAGGAGTTCGCGGCGCTGGAGGAGCGGCACAAGTTCCTCAGCGAGCAACTGGAGGACCTGCGAAAGACCAGAGCCGACCTCCTTCAGGTCGTGAAGGAGGTCGACGAGCGGGTCGAGCAGGTTTTCACGGAGGCCTACCGGGATACGGCCCGTCAGTTCGAAGGGGTGTTCTCGCGGCTGTTCCCCGGCGGCGAAGGCCGGCTGATCTTGACGGATCCGGACAACATGCTCACCACGGGCATCGACGTCGAGGCCCGGCCGCCGGGCAAGAAGGTCAAGCGGCTGTCGCTGCTCTCGGGCGGCGAGCGCTCGCTGACCGCCGTGGCCCTGCTGGTCTCCATCTTCAAGGCGCGGCCCAGCCCGTTCTACGTGATGGACGAGGTCGAGGCCGCGCTCGACGACACCAACCTGCAGCGGCTGATCCGGATCATGGAGGAGCTGCAGGAGAGCTCCCAGCTGATCGTGATCACGCATCAGAAGCGGACCATGGAGGTCGCCGACGCGCTCTACGGGGTCTCGATGCAGGGCGACGGGGTGTCGAAGGTCATCAGCCAGCGGCTCCGGTGACGCCTCCCGCTGACACGCGTCAGTCGCAGTCTCTTCAAGAAGTGAAGCTCAAATCCTGCTCAGTTCCCACCAATGGCGGCAAGAAGTAGACCCACTCCTCCTCTTGACTTCAAGAAATGAACACATAGGCTCGCTCCCGCTGTACTCCTCCGGGTGGTGCCCGATCTTGACCTGTGCGCCACTGGAAGGAATTACCCCCACCCGCCCGTCCCGCAGCCGGGCACGCAGGAGCAGACCTTGACCAGCAGCAGCACCACGCGGGGCTCGGCCTCAGGCGGTGGCCCGGCATCGCAGCCCGACCACCTCGGGCACGTCATCTTCATCACCGCGGCAGCCGCCATGGGCGGGTTCCTCTTCGGCTACGACAGCTCCGTCATCAACGGCGCGGTCGTCGCGATCCGGGACCGCTTCGACGTCGGGCCCGCCACCCTTGCCCAGGTGATCGCCGCCGCACTGATCGGCTGCGCCCTCGGCGCCGCCACGGCCGGCCGCATCGCCGACCGGATCGGCCGCATCCGCTGCATGCAGATCGCGGCGGTCCTCTTCACGGCCAGCGCCATCGGCTCGGCCCTGCCCTTCGCGCTCTGGGACCTGGCGGTGTGGCGGGTCATCGGCGGCTTCGGCATCGGCATGGCCTCGGTCATCGGCCCGGCCTACATCGCCGAGGTCTCCCCGCCCGCGTACCGCGGCCGGCTCGCCTCCTTCCAACAGGCGGCGATCGTCATCGGCATCGCCATTTCCCAGCTCGTCAACTGGGGGATCCTCAACCTCGCCGACGGCGACCAGCGCGGCGAGATCGGCGGCCTGGAAGCCTGGCAGTGGATGCTCGGCGTCATGGTGGTCCCGGCCGTGCTCTACGGGCTGATGTCCTTCGTGATCCCGGAATCCCCGCGCTTCCTGATCTCCGTGGGCCGCAACGCCGAGGCCCGCAAGGTGCTCTCCGAGGTCGAGGGCGAGCACATCGACCTCGACGGACGCGTCGCCGACATCGAGCACGCCATGCGCTCCGAGCACAAGTCCACCTTCAAGGACCTGCTCGGCGGGCGGGCCGGCTTCCTGCCCATCGTCTGGATCGGCATCGGCCTGTCCGTCTTCCAGCAGCTCGTCGGCATCAACGTGATCTTCTACTACAGCTCCTCGCTGTGGCAGTCGGTCGGCATCGACCCCAGCGCCTCGTTCCTGTACTCCTTCGAGACCTCGGTCGTGAACATCATCGGCACGGTGATCGCGATGATCTTCGTGGACCGGATCGGCCGCAAGCCGCTCGCCCTCATCGGCTCCGTCGGCATGGCGATCTCGCTGGGCCTGGCGGCCTGGGCCTTCTCGTACAAGTCCGGGGCCGGCGACGACATCGCACTGCCGCACGCCCAGGGCATCGTGGCCCTGGTCGCGGCCAACTGCTTCGTCCTCTTCTTCGCGCTCTCCTGGGGCGTGGTCGTCTGGGTGCTGCTCGGGGAGATGTTCCCCGGCCGGATCCGCGCGGCGGCGCTCGGCGTGGCCGCCGCCGCCCAGTGGATCGCCAACTGGGTCATCACGGTGTCGTTCCCGACCCTGTCGGACTGGAACCTGTCCGGCGCCTACGTCATCTACACGGTCTTCGCCGTGCTCTCGATCCCGTTCATCCTCAAGTGGGTGCCGGAGACCAAGGGCAAGGCGTTGGAGGAGATGGGCTGACCACCCCGCCAACAGCCCCTCTCCTCCCAGAGCAGGTACTGCCCCGTCTCAGTCCTTGAGGCGGGGCAGTACCTGTTCGCACAGGAGCTGCAGGCTCCGCCAGCCCTCGTCCACGGGCATCCCGCCGCACAGCGGGTGCAGCACCAGGTTCCCCGCCTCGCCGGCGCCGCGGGCGTACGCGACCGCCTCGTCCGGGGTGAGGATGCGGTACACGCCCTCGGCGCGCAGCTCCGCCACCGTGTGCGCGCCCGACCGTACGGCGCTGCGGATGTCCTTGGACTGCCAGGAGGCGTACATCCCGGCCTCGTGCAGGAACCGCTCGCCGTACTGGTCCCACGCCCGGTCCGGGTCCTCGGCGATGTGCAGCAGCGGGGTCTCGGCCGCCGGCATCATGCAGAAGCCCTCCGTGCCGTACTCCGCGAGCTTCGCGTTGTAGTACGCCTCCAGCTCGGGCAGGTGCGCGCTCGGGAAGAACGGCAGCCCCAGGCGGGCCGCCCGGCGGGCCGCCGCCTCCGAGCTGCCGCCGACCAGGAGCAGCGGGTGCGGCTGGGTGAAGGGCCGCGGGGTGACCCGTACGGTACGGCCGCGGAACTCGAACGGCTCGCCGGTCCACGCCTTCAGCAAGGTCTCCAGCAGCTCGTCCTGGAGCTTGCCGCGCCGGCCCCACTCCACGCCGTGCTGCTCGTACTCCTCGGGCCGGTAGCCGATGCCGGCCACCGTGACGAGACGGCCGCCGCTGAGCAGGTCCAGTACCGCGATGTCCTCGGCGACCTTCAGCGGGTCGTACAGCGGGCCGATGATCGCCGAAACGGTGACGGCGATCCGGCGGGTGGCGCCGAAGACCGCGCCCGCGAAGGCGAAGGGGGAGGGCAGCCAGTTGTTCTCGGTGCCGTGGTGCTCCTCGGTCTGGATGGTGTCGATCCCGCGGTCGTCCGCGTACTTCGCCATCTCCAGCGCGGCCTTGTAGCGGGCGGAGAGGGTTTCCGGGGTGCCGTTCGGGTCGATGAGGTTGAACCGGGCCACGGTGATGGGCATGGAGAAGTCCCCCTTCGCCGGAGGTGGGTGGGCGGGCGAAGGGGGACGTTAGCTGACGTGGCGTCAGTTGGACAGGGATCCGGCGGGGGCCCGCTCGTCGGCCGGGGCCGCCGCGACGGCGTCCGGCGCCTCCGGGGCCGCCGGCGTGCGCGGCAGGACCGCGTACAGGACGGCCGAGGTGACGATGCCCGCCGCCCAGCCCAGGCCGTTCTGCCCGATCCAGGTCGTGGCCAGCGGCCCGCTGAACCAGTCGACCTTCGTGAACAGCAGGCCCACCACCAGGGCCAGGCCCCAGGCGGTCATGGCCTGCCAGGCGAATCCGCCCCGGTACCAGTAGGCGCTGCTCCGCGTGGTGTCCAGCAGCGCGGCCCCGTCGTAGGAGGTGCGGCGCAGCATGTCCACGCCGAAGACGCCGATCCAGGCGGAGAAGGCCACGGCCAGCAGGGTCAGGAAGGAGATGAACGAACCGAAGAAGCTGGTCGCGACCACCATCAGCAGGAAGCCGAAGACCAGGCTGATGACGGCGTTGACGCTGACCGCCGCCGCGCGCGGGACCTTGATGCCAAGGGTCTGGGCGGTGAAGCCCGCCGAGTACATGGACATCGAGTTGATGAGCAGCATGCCGACGAGCGCGATCAGCAGGTACGGGACCGCGATCCAGGTCGGCAGCAGTTCGCCGATGAAGGACACCGGGTCCTGCGCGGTGGCCAGGTCGGGTGTGGCGACCGCCATCACCGCACCCATGAGCACCATCGGGATCACCACGACGGCCGCGCCGCCGATGGTCGCGCCGACCATGCCCCGGGCGGAGGCGGTACGGGGCAGGTAGCGGGTGAAGTCCGGGCCGGACGGGACCCAGCTGATGCCGCCGGCGGCGATGGTGCCGATGCCCGCGATCATCATCGCGGTGGAGCCGGCGGGCTTGGCGAAGACGGCGGACCAGTCGGTCTCGGCGATCAGGTAGCCGAGCACGAGCACGCTGAAGGCGCCGAAGAGGTACGTGGACCACTTGGAGCAGACGCGCAGCGCGTTGATGCCCAGACCGGAGACGAGGAAGGTGCAGCCGACGAAGAAGAGCAGGGTGACGACGATCAGCGCGGTGTTCTTCTTGATGCCGAAGACCAGGTCGAGGACGGTCAGGACGGCGTAGGCGCCGCTGACCGCGTTGATGGTCTCCCAGCCCCAGCGGGCGACCCAGATCAGGGCGCCGGGGAACAGGTTGCCGCGCTGGCCGAAGACGGCCCGCGAGAGCGCCATGCCGGGGGCGCCGCCGCGCTTGCCCGCGATGGATATGAGTCCGACGATGCCGTAGGAGACGACGGGGGCGGCGATCGCGACGACGAGCACCTGCCAGATGTTCAGCTTGTTGAAGATGACGAGACCGGCGCCCATGGTGAGCAGCAGCACGCTGATGTTGGCGGCCACCCAGGTCGGGACGAGCTCGCGGACCCGGCCGCGGCGCTCGGCGTCGGGGACGGGCTCCAGGCCGCGCGACTCGACGGCGGTCTCGGCAGGCATAGGTGTACTCCGTGGGGGGAGGCGGGGCGTGGGGGATTGCTCATCATCGTAGATTCGCCGCAAAAAGTACAAACAGAGGCTTACGTCCTGGTATGAACCTCCAGGGTCCCCGGCTCGGGGCGTGCGTGGCCGATACTGGGGAGCGTTATGGAAATCCTGATCCTTGCCGTAGTCATCGCCCTGGTCGCGGTCGGTGCGATCAGCGGGCTCGTGGTCAGCAGCCGCAAGAAGAAGCAGCTGCCCCCCACGGCCCCGCCCAGCACGCCGACCATCACTGCCCCGCCCGCCGAACCGCAGGTGGGGGAGGACGCCGCACCGACGGCGGAAGAACCGCGCCGCACGATCGAGGAGGTCGCCCTCCCCGACGCGGAGGCCGCCCTCGAATCGCCGGTCGCGGTCGAGGACCCGGTCGTCGAGGCTCCGCCCGCCCCCGAGATCGAGGTGCCCGAGCCCACCGCCGGCCGCCTGGTCCGGCTGCGCGCCCGCCTCGCCCGGTCGCAGAACACGCTCGGCAAGGGGCTGCTCACGCTGCTCTCCCGCGAGCACCTCGACGAGGACACCTGGGAGGAGATCGAGGAGACCCTCCTCATCGCCGACGTCGGTGTCGCGCCGACCCAGGAGCTGGTGGACCGGCTCCGCGAGCGGGTCAAGGTGCTCGGCACCCGCACCCCCGCCGATCTGCGCGCGCTGCTGAAGGAGGAGCTGGTCACGCTCCTCGGCACCGACTTCGACCGCGCGGTGAAGACCGAGAGCGGCGTGGACACCCCCGCCGTGGTCATGGTCGTCGGCGTGAACGGCACCGGCAAGACCACCACCACCGGCAAGCTCGCCCGCGTGCTCGTCGCCGACGGCCGCAGCGTCGTGCTCGGCGCCGCGGACACCTTCCGCGCCGCCGCCGCCGACCAGCTCCAGACCTGGGGCGAGCGGGTCGGGGCGCGCACCGTGCGCGGACCCGAGGGCGGCGACCCGGCCTCGATCGCCTACGACGCGGTCAAGGAGGGCATCGCCGAGGGCGCCGACGTGGTGCTCATCGACACGGCGGGCCGGCTGCACACCAAGACCGGCCTGATGGACGAGCTCGGCAAGGTCAAGCGCGTCGTGGAGAAGCACGGCCCGCTCGACGAGATCCTGCTGGTCCTGGACGCGACCACCGGGCAGAACGGCCTGACCCAGGCCCGCGTCTTCGCCGAGGTCGTGGACATCACCGGCATCGTGCTCACCAAGCTCGACGGCACCGCCAAGGGCGGCATCGTCATCGCCGTCCAGCGCGAGCTCGGCGTACCGGTCAAGCTCATCGGTCTCGGTGAGGGCGCGGACGACCTGGCGCCCTTCGAGCCGGAGGCCTTCGTCGACGCCCTGATCGGCGACTGACCGCACCCGACGCTCCTACGCCGGCCAGTGCCCCCGAGTCCCCTGGACTCGGGGGCACTGCCGTGCGTACGGTCCCGGGCGGCGCGGCTACGGCCGGCGCAGCCGGTGGCACAGGTAGGCGAGGGTGCCCAGCAGGAGGCGGGCCTGCGGGGGATCCCCGGCCGAGTCCAGTGCCGGCGGGCGCAGCCAGCTCACCGGGCCGAGGCCCGCGAAGTCCGAGGGCGGGGCCGTGACGTAGGAGCCCTGGCCCAGCGCGCGCAGATCGAGACCGGCGTCGTCCCAGCCCATCCGGTACAGCAGCTGCGGCAGCCCGGCCGCCGCCCCGGGGGCGACGAAGAACTGGGCCCGGCCGTCCGGGGTCGCGGTCACCGGGCCGAGCGGCAGGCCCATCCGCTCCAGCCGGACCAGCGCCCGCCGCCCGGCCTCCTCGGAGACCTCGATGACGTCGAAGGAGCGTCCGGCGGGGAGCAGCACCGCGGCTCCCGGGTACCCGCTCCAGGTCTCGGTGACCTCGTCGAGGGTGGCGCCGGCCGGGACCGTCGGAGCGAGGGCCAGCGGATGCGCCCCCGGCGCACCGCAATTCGTATGACCGCAGGAGCAGTCGCGGGCGGGCCCCGCGGCCCGGGCGCCGGGGACCACGTCCCAGCCCCACAGTCCGGTGTACTCCGCCACCGCCGTGCACTCCGACGTCCGGCCGCGGCGCCGAGCGCCGGAACGGAACTCCTTGGTGCCGCGGCTGCCGCCGATCGTGAAGCCCATGCCCATGCCCCCTCCAACGGGTCGGACGTGCCGGTGGTTACGACATCGGCTGGTTACGGCGTTCGCCGCCCCGGTACCCGGCGCGTTCCTCGCTGCGCACGCCCCGGCGCACTCCTGTCCAACCGATCGGTCTCGCCTTCGTGTCAAGTGAATCGCGCCTGGCGGGTGGCGAGTTCATTCGAAGGGGTGGCGAATGGTGGCGTTTCCGGGATCGACCTCGCCGAAGGGGTGATCGTAGGATTACTTTCGGTACATGAGGCGCGAAGAGGAGACGGGTTCGCGGGTATGCCGGAGGCATGCGTGAAGGACCTGTGAAGACCGTTTCCCGGCAGGGTCTCGAGTGGAAAAGACTGACGGATGGGGGCGTTCCAGTGAGCGGCAACGGCGCAAGCGGAACGAGTGCGGAGTCCGACGTGTCGTCCGCCGGGATGCCGGACCGGGACTCCGCAGAGGGCTCCGTGCAGGACGCCACCGTCCGCAACGAACAGCTGACCTCCTGGTTCGTCCGCAGCGGCTGGTCCAAGGGCGAGCTCGCCCGCCAGGTCAACCGCCGCGCCCGCCAGATGGGCGCCCACCACATCAGCACCGACACCTCGCGGGTCCGCCGCTGGCTCGACGGCGAACAGCCCCGCGAGCCCGTCCCGCGCATCCTGTCCGAGCTCTTCTCCGAACGCTTCGGCTCCGTCGTCGCCATCGAGCACCTCGGCCTGCGCACCGCCCACCAGACCCCCTCCGTCTCCGGCGTCGACCTGCCCTGGGCCGGCCCGCAGACCATCGAGCTGCTCGGCGAGTTCTCCCGCAGCGACCTGATGCTGGCCCGCCGCGGCTTCCTCGGGACCTCGCTCGCCCTGTCCGCCGGCCCCGCCCTCATCGAGCCCATGCAGCGCTGGCTCGTACCGGTCCCGGCCGCCGACCCGGGACCCCGTGAGGCGGGGTCGGCGGGCGCCCTGAGCGGCCACCGGCCGCCCCGGCTCTCCGAGCCCGAGGTGGACCTGCTCGAAGCCACCACCGTGATGTTCCGCCAGTGGGACGCCCAGTGCGGCGGCGGACTGCGCCGCAAGGCCGTCGTGGGCCAGCTCCACGAGGTCACCGACCTGCTCCAGGAGAACCACCCGGCGCCGGTCATGAAGCGGCTCTTCAAGGTAGCCGCCGAACTCGCCGAACTCGCCGGCTGGATGAGCTACGACATCGGCCTGCACCCCACCGCGCAGAAGTACTTCGTCCTCGCGCTGCACGCCGCCAAGGAGGGCGGGGACAAGCCCCTGGGCTCGTACATCCTCTCCAGCATGAGCCGCCAGATGATCCACCTGGGCCGCCCCGAGGACGCCCTGGAGCTCATCCACCTGGCCCAGTACGGCAGCCGCGACTGCGCAGGGCCCCGTACCCAGGCGATGCTGTATGCGATGGAGGCCCGCGCCTACGCCAACATGGGCCAGCCCAGCCGCTGCAAGCGGGCCGTGCGGATGGCCGAGGACACCTTCTCCGACGTCGGCTTCGACGCCGAGCCCGAGCCCGACTGGATCCGCTTCTTCTCCGAGGCCGAGCTCAACGGAGAGAACTCCCACTCCTACCGGGACCTGGCCTACGTGGCGGGCCGCAGCCCCATGTACGCCTCCCTCGCCGAACCGGTCATGCAGCGCGCCGTCACGCTCTTCGAGAAGGACGAGGAGCACCAGCGTTCCTACGCCCTCAACCTCATCGGCATGGCCACCGTGCACCTGCTCCAGCGCGAGCCCGAGCAGGCCACCGTCCTCGTCGGCCGCGCCCTCGACGTGGCGGGAAAGGTGCGGTCCGAACGGGTCAACACCCGGCTGCGCAAGACCGTCGACACCGCCGCGCGTGAGTACGGCGACGTCGCGGACGTGGTGCGGATGACCGACCACCTCGCCTCCCGCCTCCCCGAGGCCGCGGAGGCCGTCTGACGGCCACCCGGCCGCCCCAAGGCCCCCGGCCGCGGCAGTCACCCCGTGAAGCCCGATCAGGCTCCCCCAGCCAGGTTCCCCGGGTCATCGCCGCGGCCGGGTCCCCACCCGTCACCCCCATGAACCACTCGTTCATGGAGGCGTAACACGCGCGACCTCTTCGTCATCGACGCGAAACACCCAGCGGCGCCGCCGGAAACCGGCCTGCGCGAATCTCAGGGCCAATAACCGGCCAGCCCCCGGGCCGGAACACCCTCAGGCCTGATTCACGCAGTGCCGCTCAGGTTTTCACGATCGCCCGCACGCGAACGTACCGACGACGAGGAGACGCCGATGGCATCAGCCATCACGACCCTCGCGGCAGACGCCCCCACGCTGTCTTCCGCGAACACCGGGTTCATGCTCATCTGCTCCGCCCTGGTCATGCTGATGACCCCGGGACTCGCCTTCTTCTACGGAGGCATGGTCCGCGTCAAGAGCAGCCTCAACATGCTGATGATGAGCTTCATCAGCCTCGGGATCGTCACGATCCTCTGGGTCCTCTACGGATTCAGCCTCGCCTTCGGCGCCGACTCCGGCTCGCTGATCGGCTGGACCTCCGACTACGTCGGACTCAGCGGCATCGGCATCACCGAGCTGTGGGACGGCTACACCATCCCCGTCTACGTCTTCGCCGTCTTCCAGCTGATGTTCGCGATCATCACCCCGGCGCTGATAAGCGGCGCCCTGGCCGACCGCGTCAAGTTCAGCGCGTGGGCGCTCTTCATCACCCTCTGGGTCACGATCGTCTACTTCCCCGTCGCCCACTGGGTGTGGGGCGCCGGCGGCTGGCTCTTCGAGCTCGGGGTCATCGACTTCGCCGGCGGCACCGCCGTCCACATCAACGCGGGCGCCGCGGCCCTCGGCGTGATCCTGGTCATCGGCAAGCGCGTGGGCTTCAAGAAGGACCCGATGCGCCCGCACAGCCTCCCGCTCGTGATGCTCGGCGCGGGCCTGCTGTGGTTCGGCTGGTTCGGCTTCAACGCGGGCTCCTGGCTCGGCAACGACGACGGCGTCGGCGCGGTCATGTTCGTCAACACGCAGGTCGCCACCGCCGCCGCCATGCTCGCCTGGCTCGGCTACGAGAAGCTGCGCCACGGCTCCTTCACCACCCTCGGCGCCGCCTCCGGCGCGGTCGCGGGCCTCGTCGCCATCACCCCCTCCGGCGGCGCCGTCTCCCCGCTCGGCGCGATCGCCATCGGCGTCATCGCCGGTGTCGTGTGCGCCATGGCCGTCGGCCTGAAGTACAAGTTCGGCTACGACGACTCCCTCGACGTCATCGGCGTCCACCTCGTCGGCGGTGTCCTCGGCTCCCTCCTCGTCGGCCTCTTCGCCACCGGAGGCGTCCAGTCCGACGTGGCCGGCCTCTTCTACGGCGGCGGCCTGGAGCAGCTCGGCAAGCAGGCGGTCGGAGTCTTCGCCGTCCTCGCCTACTCTCTCGTGGCATCCGCGGTACTCGCCTTCCTCCTCGACAAGACGATGGGGATGCGGGTCACCGAGGACGACGAGGTCTCCGGCATCGACCAGGTCGAACACGCCGAGACCGCCTACGACTTCAGCGGAGCCGGCGGCGGCTCCTCCTCCCGGAGCACCGCCGTCCCCGCCCCCGTTGCCGCCGCGAGCAAGAAGGTTGACGCATGAAGCTCATCACCGCGATCGTGAAGCCGCACCGGCTTGACGAGATCAAGGAAGCCCTGCACCGCTTCGGAGTCCAGGGACTCACCGTCTCCGAGGCCAGCGGCTACGGCCGCCAGCGCGGACACACCGAGGTCTACCGGGGCGCCGAGTACACCGTGGACCTCGTACCGAAGATCCGCATAGAGGTGCTCGTCGAGGACGGCGACGCGGAAGACGTGATGCGGATCGTCGTCGACGCCGCCCAGACCGGCAAGATCGGCGACGGCAAGGTGTGGAGCATCCCCGTGGACTCGGTCATCCGGGTCCGCACCGGCGAACGTGGCGCGGACGCGCTCTAGGTGATGGGAACCCCTGGGTGACGAGTGTCGAAGAGACCACGGACAGCACGCCCGACTCGGGACCCAGCGGGTACGCCGCGGCCCGGCTGCGACTCCTCCAGGAGGAGTCGCGGTCCGGGCCTTCCCGGCGTTCCGCCCTGGCGGCCCTGACCGACGACTGGCTGAAGGCGCTGTTCGCCACCGCCGTGAAGGAGACGGGCGTGCGGGGCGCCGCCCTCGTCGCCGTCGGCGGCTACGGCCGCGCCGAACTCTCCCCCCGCAGCGACCTCGACCTGGTCCTGCTCCACGACGGAAAGGCCGAAGCGCGCGCCCTGGCCGCCCTGGCCGACCGGCTCTGGTACCCCGTCTGGGACCTCGGCCTCGCCCTCGACCACTCGGTGCGCACCCCCGGCGAAGCCCGCAAGACCGCCGCCGAAGACCTCAAGGTGCACCTCGGACTGCTCGACGCCCGGCCCGTCGCGGGCGACGCCGGGCTCCTCGCGGGACTGCGCACCTCCGTCCTGGCGGACTGGCGGAACCAAGCGGCCAAGCGGCTGCCCCAGCTGCACTCCCTGTGCCGCGAGCGGGCCGAGCGTGCCGGGGAGCTCCGCTTCCTGCTGGAACCCGACCTCAAGGAGGCCCGCGGGGGGCTGCGCGACGTCACCGCGCTGCGGGCCGTCGCCGCGTCCTGGCTGGCCGACGCCCCGCGCGAGGGCCTCGCCGAAGCCCGGCGCCGGCTGCTCGACGCCCGGGACGCGCTGCACCTGGTGACCGGCCGGGCCACCGACCGGCTCTCCCTCCAGGAACAGACGCCGGTCGCGGCGCAGCTCGGTCTGCTCGACGCCGACGCCCTGCTCCGGGAGGTGTACGAGGCCGCGCGGGTGGTCTCGTACGCCGGTGACGTGACCTGGCGCGAGGTCGGGCGCGTGCTCCGGGCGCGGTCCGCCCGCCCCCGGCTCCGCGGGCTGCTCGGCACCCGCGGCTCGGTACCCGAGCGGGCTCCGCTCGCCGAAGGCGTCGTCGAGTCCGACGGCGAGGCCGTACTGGCCCTGGCCGCGCGGCCCGACCGGGACCCGGTGCTGCCCCTGCGCTTCGGCGCGGCCGCAGCCCAGGCGGGACTGCCCGTCTCGCTGCACGCCGTACGCCGGCTCGCGGCGCAGGCGAAGCCGCTGCCGGTGCCGTGGCCGGCCGAGGCCCGGGAGCAGCTGCTGACCCTGCTGGGCGCGGGGGAGCCGACGGTGGCCGTGTGGGAGGCGCTGGAGGCCGAGGGGATCATCACGAAGCTGCTGCCCGACTGGGAGCGGGTGCGGTGCCGGCCGCAGCGCAACCCGGTGCACACCTGGACCGTGGACCGGCACCTCGTCGAGACGGCGGTCCGGGCCTCGGAGCTGACCCGCCGGGTGGGCCGCCCCGACCTCCTCCTGATGGCGGCGCTGCTGCACGACATCGGCAAGGGCTGGCCCGGCGACCACTCGGTGGCCGGCGAGACGATCGCCCGCGACATGGCGCTGCGGGTGGGCTTCGACGCCGAAGACGTCGCCGTGCTGGGCGTGCTCGTCCGCCACCACCTGCTGCTGATCGACACGGCCACGCGGCGGGACCTGGACGACCCGGCGACCGTCAAGGCCGTCGCGGAGGCGGTCGGGTCGTCCGGCACGCTGGAGATCCTGCACGCGCTGACCGAGGCCGACGCGCTGGCCACCGGCCCCGCGGCGTGGAGCGCGTGGCGCGGCTCGCTCGTGGCCGACCTGGTCGCACGCGTCGCCGCCGTGCTGAGCGGGGCGGCCCCGGAGGTGACGGAGCTGGAGATCCCGACCACGGAGCAGGAGCGGCTGGCGGTGGAGGCGCTGCGCACGGGGGAGCCGGTCCTGGCCCTGCACGCCCGCCAGGAGGAGGACGCGGTCGGCGTGGAACTGGTGGTGGCCGTCCCCGACCAGCCGGGGGTACTGCCCGCGGCGGCCGGCGTACTGGCCCTGCACCGGCTCACCGTGCGGGCGGCCGACCTGCGCTCGATGGAGCTTCCCGACCAGCTGGGCGAGGTACTGGTCCTGCGCTGGCGGGTGGCCGCGGAGTACGGCTCCCTGCCGCAGGCTGCGCGGCTGCGCACCGACCTGGTGCGGGCCCTGGACGGCTCGCTGGACGTCCCGGCGAAGCTGGCGGACCGCGAGGCGGCGTACCCGCGCCGGCGCGGGGTGGTCCCGCCGCCGCCCCGGGTCACGGTGGTGCCCGAGGTCTCTTCCCTGGCCACGGTCCTGGAGGTCCGAGCCCCTGACGCGGTCGGGCTGCTGCACCGGATCGGGCGCGCGCTGGAGTCCTCCGGGGTCCGGGTCCGCAGCGCGCACGTCTCGACGCTGGGCGCCAACGCGGTGGACACGGTGTACGTGGTCGACGCGGACGGCAAACCCCTCGGGGCAGGAGCGGCCGCAGCACTGGCCGCGGCCGTCCAGACGGCCTTGGCGTAGCGGGCGGCCGCTGCGCGCCCGTGCCCTCAAACGCCGGGCGGGCTGGTTTTGCCGCTGCGCGGCACAATCCAGCCCCGCCGGCGTTTGAGGCGCGGGGTCCGGGGCGGAGCCCCAGGGAACGGGCGAAGGGCGGGTAGGGGACTCCGCCCCGCGCAGCGGCTCCCGCACCGACCGGGCTCCCGGAGGGGGAAAGCCGCCCGCAGGGCCGGAGGGGTGGCGCGGCCCGATACCCTGGGGACGACCACACGCCCCCTGACCCGAGGAATCGCGACCATCGTGTTCGATACGCTTTCCGACCGCCTCAGCGCGACCTTCAAGTCCCTCCGGGGCAAAGGCCGCCTCTCCGAGCAGGACATCGACGCTGCGGCGCGGGAAATCCGTATCGCCCTCCTCGAGGCCGACGTCGCCCTCCCGGTCGTCCGCTCCTTCATCGCGAACGTCAAGGAGCGCGCCCGCGGCGAAGAGGTCTCCAAGGCCCTGAACCCGGGCCAGCAGGTCCTCAAGATCGTCAACGACGAGCTGGTCTCCATCCTCGGTGGCGAGACCCGGCGGCTGCGCTTCGCCAAGACCGCTCCCACCGTGATCATGCTCGCGGGCCTCCAGGGTGCCGGTAAGACCACCCTCGCCGGAAAGCTCGGCCTGTGGCTGAAGGGGCAGGGCCACGCCCCGCTCCTCGTCGCCTGTGACCTCCAGCGCCCCAACGCCGTCAACCAGCTCTCGGTCGTGGCCGAGCGGGCCGGCGTGGCCGTGTACGCCCCCGCGCCGGGCAACGGCGTCGGCGACCCGGTCCAGGTCGCCAAGGACTCGATCGAGTACGCGCGCACCAAGCAGTACGACGTCGTCGTCGTCGACACCGCCGGCCGCCTCGGCATCGACCAGGAGCTGATGCAGCAGGCCGCGGACATCCGCGACGCCGTCAGCCCGGACGAGATCCTCTTCGTCGTCGACGCCATGATCGGCCAGGACGCGGTCAACACCGCCGAGGCCTTCCGCGACGGCGTCGGCTTCGACGGCGTCGTGCTGTCGAAGCTCGACGGCGACGCCCGCGGTGGTGCCGCGCTCTCCATCGCGCACGTCACCGGCAAGCAGATCATGTTCGCCTCGAACGGCGAGAAGCTCGACGAGTTCGACGCGTTCCACCCGGACCGCATGGCGGGCCGGATCCTCGACATGGGTGACATGCTCACCCTGATCGAGCAGGCCGAGAAGACCTTCTCGCAGGCCGAGGCCGAGAAGATGGCGGCCAAGCTGCAGAAGGGCCCGAAGGAGTTCACGCTCGACGACTTCCTGTCCCAGATGGAGCAGGTCCGCAAGATGGGCTCCATCTCCAAGCTGCTCGGCATGCTCCCGGGCATGGGGCAGATCAAGGACCAGATCAACAACATCGACGAGCGCGACGTGGACCGCACCGCCGCGATCATCAAGTCGATGACCCCGGCCGAGCGCCAGGACCCGCACCTCATCAACGGCTCGCGCCGCGCCCGTATCGCCAAGGGCTCCGGCACCGAGGTCAGCGCCGTCAAGTCGCTCGTCGAGCGGTTCTTCGAGGCCCGCAAGATGATGTCCCGCATGGCCCAGGGCGGCGGCATGCCGGGCATGCCCGGCATGCCCGGGATGGGCGGCGGCCCCGGCCGGCAGAAGAAGCAGATCAAGCAGGCCAAGGGCAAGCGCAAGAGCGGCAACCCGATGAAGCGCAAGGAAGAAGAGGCCGCGGCCGCCGCGCGCCGCGAGGCGGGGCCGCAGGCGATCGAGCCCGCCGCCGGCGGCAACCCGTTCGGCCTTCCGGCCGGGGGTGCTCAGCCCGGTCAGGACTTCGACCTGCCGGACGAGTTCAAGAAGTTCATGAAGTAGCAGCTCACACAGCAGCAGTACGGAGCCGCACGAGCCCCGGCCGGATCACTCCGGCCGGGGCTTCGCCGTGTGGCCTCCCGCCAGGGGCGACGGTCCGGTTTGTCGCTTATGGTCGGCCGGGAGGACGGCAGAAGGAGGCCACGTGCCCAGCCCCACCCCCGTACCGCCCCGCGACCGGGCCGATACGCCCTGGCGCTCCGAAGGCGCACCCCCCGCCCCGCCGCCGAAGAAGCGGATGCCCGGCGGCTGGCGCGGCCTGATCCTCACCGCCCTGATCGTCTACCTGATCACCAACCTGGTGCTGTCCTTCTTCAACGAGGGCGACGAGCCGACCATCTCGTACACCGAGTTCAGCAAGCAGGTCGCGAACGGCAACGTCTCGAAGATCTACGCCAAGGGCGACGCCATCCAGGGCGAGCTGAAGACCGGGCAGCCCAAGCCGGACGGGGACAAGGGCGACTACAAGAAGTTCGTCTCCCAGCGCCCCGCCTTCGCCGACGACGACCTGTGGGCCAACCTCACCAAGCAGAACGTCGTCGTCACCGCCTCCCCGGTCGTCGTGCAGCGCAGCTTCCTGGCCAACCTGCTGATCTCCCTGGCCCCGATGCTGCTGCTGGTCCTCCTGTGGGTGGTCATCGCCCGCCGGATGGGATCGGCCATGGGCGGCGGCATGGGCGGGATCGGGCGCAAGACGCCGCCCAAGCCGGTCGAGCTGGAGGGCGCCAAGCGCACGACCTTCGAGGACGTGGCCGGCATCGACGAGGTCGAGGGCGAGCTCAACGACGTCGTGGACTTCCTCAAGAACCCCGACGCGTACCGCAAGATGGGCGCCCGCATGCCCGGCGGAGTCCTGCTCGCCGGCCCGCCCGGCACCGGCAAGACCCTGCTCGCCCGCGCGGTGGCCGGCGAGGCCGGGGTGCCCTTCTTCTCCGCCTCCGCCTCCGAGTTCATCGAGATGATCGTCGGCGTCGGCGCCTCCCGGGTGCGCGAGCTCTTCTCCGAGGCCCGCAAGGTGGCACCCGCCATCATCTTCATCGACGAGATCGACACCATCGGGCGGGCCCGCGGCGGCGGCGCGGCCATGGGCGGCCACGACGAGCGCGAGCAGACCCTGAACCAGATCCTCACCGAGATGGACGGCTTCTCCGGCTCCGAAGGCGTGGTCGTCCTCGCCGCGACCAACCGGGCCGACGTCCTGGACCCGGCGCTGACCCGGCCCGGCCGCTTCGACCGCACCGTCATGGTCTCCCCGCCCGACAAGGCCGGCCGGGAGGCCATCCTGCGCATCCACACCCGGGACATCCCGCTGGCCGCCGGAGTCGACCTCGCGCAAATGGCCCGTACGACCCCGGGCATGACCGGAGCCGAACTGGCCAACCTCGCCAACGAGGCCGCCCTGCTCGCCGTGAAGCGCCAGCAGAAGGAGGTCACCCAGGCGGACCTCTCCGACGCGCTGGAGAAGGTCCAGCTCGGCGCGGAACGCCCGCTGGTCATGCCGGACGAGGAGCGCCGCCGTACCGCGTACCACGAGAGCGGACACGCCCTGCTGGGCATGCTCCAGCCCGGCGCCGACCCCGTCCGCAAGATCACCATCGTCCCGCGCGGGCGGGCGCTCGGCGTCACCCTCTCCACGCCGGAGGCGGACCGGTACGCCTACACGGAGGAGTACCTGCGCGGCCGCATCATCGGGGCGCTGGGTGGCATGGCCGCCGAGCAGGTGGTCTACGAGGTCATCACCACCGGCGCCGAGAACGACCTCGAACAGGTCACCAACATCGCCCGCGGCATGGTCGGCCGCTGGGGCATGAGCGAACGCATCGGCCGCCTCACCGCCATCCCTTCGGACGGACAGAGCCCCTACGGCCTCTCCGCGGCCCCCGCCACCCTCGACGCGGTGGACCACGAGATGCGCCGGATCGTCGACGAGTGCTACGAGAAGGCCTGCGTCCTGCTGCGCGAGAACCGCGACAAGCTGGACGCCCTCGCGGAAGCCCTGATGGCCAACGAGACCCTGGACGAACCGGCGGCCTACGCGGCCGCGGGCATCCCCCGCCTCCACAAGGGAGCGCCGCACGAGTGAGTGCCGTGCGGGTGAGTGCCGTGGGGGGGCGTCACCCCGCCCCCCCCCAAGACAATTCCACCCCCCCGGCGACGACGCCGCGGAAAACGTTCTTCCACCCAACAACCCCCCCCCCCCCTTTCTCCCGGTGAAACGCCCCCCCCCACTCCCCCTCCCCCCCCCCCCCCCAACATCACCCCCCACATCTTGTATCTCTTATGTGTAGCCCCCGTCCCGTTCCCGACCCCCCCCCCCCACGGAGCCGGTTACGCCGTACGGGCGATGACGTAGCGGAAGATGTTCGGCAGCCAGACGGCCCCGTCACCCCGTTCGTACGGGTGAAGCGCCTCCGCCAGTTCCTTCTCCACCTGCCCCGGGTCGGAGCAGTCGTACAGCCCGGTCGACAGCAGCCCGCGCACCGCGCTGTCCACGTCGGCATACCCGAACGGGCAGAACACCCGCCCCGACCCGTCCGGCACCAGCCCGGCCGCGGCCGCCATCGCGTCCAGGTCCCGCGCGGCCGGCCCGCCGCCCAGGACGGAGGGCACCGTGCACCGCTCCGCCGGACCCCAGTCGGCCAGCACCACCGCGGCGCCGGGCCGGCGCAGCGCCGGCAGGGCCGCGGCCAGGGCGCCCGGGGAGGGCGAGAAGGCCAGCAGGACGTCGTAGGGCACCGCGGGCACCGGAGGGGCCGCGAGGACCTCCAGGAGGCGCTCCCGGGCCAGCGTGCGGCGTGCCGGATCCGTCTCCACACCCGTGGCCAGGGCTCCCCGGCCCGAGGCCAGCAGAAGGGCCAGCCCGGCCCCGCAGTCGAGGCCCAGCAGCCGGTCTCCCGGCCCGACCTCCAGCCGGTCGTAGACCGCCTCGTACAGCGGTACCAGCATCCGTTCCTGGATCTCCGCCCAGTCCCGCGCGACAAGCGTCGCCGTCGGCGTCGGTGTCATCGAAAGAGCGCTCCTGATTCCGTGTCGCCCCCTTGCCCCCGTTGCCAGAGAACTCCCGATTCGCCCCCGCGTCCAGAGGAGCGCGCCACCCGATTCGCACCCGATTCACGTTCGGCACTCCGGGCGCCGTACCATTCGCGCCATGGCAAAGGCACCCGTTCTCACCCCCCAGGCGGAGGATTTTCCCCGCTGGTACCAGGATCTGATCAACAAGGCCGAGCTGGCCGACAACGGTCCGGTCCGCGGCACGATGGTCATCCGGCCGTACGGCTACGGCCTGTGGGAGCGGATGCAGCAGGAGATGGACGCGCGCATCAAGGACGCGGGCGCCCAGAACGCGTACTTCCCGCTGTTCATCCCGCAGTCGTACCTGACGAAGGAAGCGGAGCACGTCGAGGGCTTCGCCCCCGAGCTCGCGGTCGTCACGCACGGCGGCGGCAAGGAGCTGGACGAGCCCATCGTGGTCCGCCCCACCTCCGAGACGATCATCAACGACTACTTCTCCAAGTGGGTCCAGAGCTACCGCGACCTGCCCCTGCTGATCAACCAGTGGGCGAACGTGGTCCGCTGGGAGATGCGCCCGCGCGTGTTCCTCCGTACGAGCGAGTTCCTCTGGCAGGAGGGCCACACCGCCCACGTCTCGTACGAGGACGCCCGCGACTACGCCGCCCGCATCCACACGGACGTGTACGGCGACTTCATGACCAACGTGCTCGGCATCGACGTCGTGCTCGGCCGCAAGACCGCCAAGGAGCGCTTCGCCGGCGCCATCAACACCCTCACCCTCGAGGGCATGATGGGCGACGGCAAGGCCCTGCAGCTCGGCACCAGCCACGAGCTCGGCACCAACTTCGCCAAGGCCTTCAACACGCAGTACCTGTCGAAGGAAGGCAAGCAGGAGCTCGTCTGGCAGACCTCGTGGGGCGTTTCGACCCGCATGGTCGGTGGCCTGATCATGTCGCACGGCGACGACAACGGCCTGCGGGTCCCGCCGCGCCTCGCGCACGTCCAGGTCGTCGTCATGGCGATCAAGGGCGACGAGGCCGTGACGAAGGTCCGCGAGCTGGGCGCCCAGCTCAAGGCCGCGGGCCTGCGGGTGTTCGTCGACGACCGCGTCGACACCCCCTTCGGCCGCCGCGCCGTGGACTGGGAGCTCAAGGGCGTACCGGTCCGCGTCGAGATCGGCCCCCGCGACCTGGAGGCCGGCACCGCGATGCTGGCCCGCCGGATCCCGGGCGGCAAGGAGTCGGTGCAGATCTCCGACCTCGCCGCGCTGCTGCCCAAGGTGCTCGAGGAGGACCAGGCGCAGCTGCTGCGCGAGTCCCGCGACCGCCGCATCGCCCGTACGTCCGACGTCTCGACCATCGAGGAGGCCGCCGAGGCCGCCATCGCCGGCGGCTGGGCGCGGATCCCGTGGGCCGACCTCGGACCCGAGGGCGAAGCGAAGCTCGCCGAGCAGGCCGTGTCCGTACGCTGCCTGATCGCCGAGGACGGGTCGGTGCCGCAGGCGGACGACGCCCCCGGTAACCTCGCGATCGTCGCGCGCTCGTACTAGGCGGTCCGCCTGACGGCTCTCACGCCCCGGGGTGCGGGACCCCCCCCCCCCCCGGGGTTTTTTTTTCTCCCTCCCTCTCCAGAGAACCCATGGGCACCCTTTCCTACCCACCCCTCCCCAGA
>NZ_JBHUBS010000023.1:113652-137972 GCF_042788835.1 Streptomyces sp. NPDC056883
GCAGAAGGGTTACGCCCCCCCGGGTACCTCTGGCCCCGTCGTTTGTTCTGAGGGGCCCTTCCTCTTGCTATCCCCACCCCCCCGTCTCACGCCCCCCCCCCCCCCCCGGGGCTGTGTCCGTCGCCCTCGGTCGACGGGCAGTCGATGGGCCGCGTTACGTACCGACTCCTCCGGAGATATGCGCACCCGTCCTCGTCGGGACGCATGAGACTGAACTGACTGGTACGTGCAAAAAATTTGGAATGGCCCGGAATCGGAACACCTGGGCACCCCGGCTCGTTGTCACGACGTGAGCACGACACCACCTGTTCTCGCCGCAGAGCTGGCACAGGCGTGGGCCGATATTCAGCGGTACCACTCCGAGCTGCCTGACCTTGCCGCGCCCGAGTCCCTGATCGGAGAGTCCTCGTCCGCCTGCGGCGCCGAGCTCTCCTTCGAGCGACTGCTGCACGAGGCAGTCCACGGCATCGCCGCAGCCCGCGGAGTGCGTGACACTTCGCGCGCCGGCCGCTACCACAACCGCAGGTTCCTCGCGATCGCCGAGGAGATGGGGCTGGACCACACCGAGGAGCCGCACGCGAGCAGCGGCTTCTCCCTGGTCTCGCTCAATCCCGAGGCGAAGAAGCGCTACCGCCCCACCATGGAGCGGCTCCAGCGCGCACTGAAGGCCCACACGGTCGCCACGGCCGCCGACACCAAGCGCAGCTTCCGCGGTCCGGCCGCCCGGCACGGGTCGTCCGGCGGCGGAGTCCGCGTCAAGGCGGTCTGCGACTGCGGGCGCAACGTGCGCGTGGTCCCGTCCGTCCTGGCTCAGGCCCCGATCGTGTGCGGAGGCTGCATGAAGCCCTTCCGCATCCCGGACGTGGCCATCGCGGTGGCCTCCTGACCCGGCGGTCTCGCTCCGCGACCTCCCGGCGGAGCGCGCCGCGGGCGTGTGGCACAATGGACAGCTGTACTCGACAGTCGCATAGGACCCCTCTCTCCTCCGGCTGACGCGTCCATCGGGCACCCGAGTACCGCAACCCCACGTGGCATCTCATGTGCCCAACCACGTCAAGTTCAGGAGACACCACTCCAGTGGCAGTCAAGATCAAGCTCAAGCGCCTCGGCAAGATTCGCCAGCCGCACTACCGCATCGTCGTCGCCGACGCCCGTACCCGTCGGGACGGTCGCGCGATCGAAGAGATCGGTATCTACCACCCGACGTACAACCCGTCGCGCATCGAGGTCAACGCCGAGCGTGCGCAGTACTGGCTGTCGGTCGGCGCCCAGCCCACCGAGGCTGTGCTCGCCATCCTGAAGCTCACCGGTGACTGGCAGGCGCACAAGGGCCTTCCGGCCCCCGCGCCGCTGCTGCAGCCGGCGACGAAGGAGAACAAGCGTCGCTCCTTCGACGAGTTCGCCAAGGCCCTCGAGGGCATCGGCGAGGGCAAGGGCGAAGCCATCACCCAGAAGGCGAAGAAGGCCGACAAGAAGGCGGACGAGGCTGAGGCCGAGACCGCCGAGTCGACCGAGGCCTGAGCATGCTCGAGGAGGCTCTTGAGCACCTCGTGAAGGGCATCGTGGACAACCCCGACGAAGTGCAGGTCGCCTCGCGCAACCTGCGCCGCGGGCAGGTGCTGGAGGTCCGGGTCCACCCCGACGACCTCGGCAAGGTGATCGGCCGCAACGGCCGCACCGCACGTGCTCTGCGTACCGTCGTGGGCGCCATCGGCGGCCGGGGGATCCGCGTCGACCTCGTCGACGTGGACCAGGTCCGCTGAAGAGTTGAATCACCGGCACGGGCCGGGGAGGGCGATTGCGCCCGCCCCGGCCCGTCGTCGTCTGAACAGGAGAAGAGACAGTGGAGCTGGTAGTCGCGCGGATCGGCCGCGCCCACGGGATCAAGGGTGAGGTCACCGTCGAGGTGCGGACGGACGAGCCGGAGCTCCGGCTCTCGCCCGGCGCCGTGCTCCGCACCGAACCGGCGTCGACGGGTCCGCTGACCATCGAGGCGGGCCGGGTCCACAGCGGCCGCCTCATGCTCCGCTTCGCGGGAGTCAAGGACCGCACCGCGGCCGAGGCGCTGCGCAACACCCTGCTGATCGCGGAAGTCGACCCGTCCGAACTCCCCGAAGAGGAGGACGAGTACTACGACCACCAGCTGATGGACCTGGACGTGGTGCTGGCGGACGGGACCGAGATCGGCCGGATCACCGAGATCTCCCACCTGCCCTCGCAGGACCTCTTCATCGTCGAGCGGCCGGACGGCACCGAAGTGATGATCCCCTTCGTCGAGGAGATCGTCACCGAGATCGACCTCGAAGAGCAGCGCTGCGTCATCACCCCGCCCCCCGGCCTGCTCGACGAGCGCGACGCGGTCGTCGCCTCGACCCGCGACGAGGACGCCGAGGACGCCGGGGGCGAAGCCTGATGCGTCTCGACGTCGTCACGATCTTTCCCGAGTACCTCGAACCGCTCAACGTCTCCCTCGTCGGCAAGGCGCGGGCGCGCGGCCAGCTCGACGTACACGTCCACGACCTGCGGGACTGGACGTACGACCGGCACAACACGGTCGACGACACCCCCTACGGCGGCGGTCCCGGCATGGTCATGAAGACCGAGCCGTGGGGCGAGGCCCTGGACGCCGCCCTGGCCGACGGCTACGAGGCGGGCGCGCACGGGCCCGTCATCGTCGTCCCGACTCCCAGCGGCCGGCCGTTCACCCAGGAACTGGCCGTCGAGCTCTCCGAACGTCCCTGGCTGATCTTCACCCCGGCCCGGTACGAGGGCATCGACCGCCGGGTCATGGACGAGTACGCCACCCGCATCCCGGTCTACGAGGTGTCCATCGGCGACTACGTCCTGGCCGGCGGCGAGGCGGCCGTCCTGGTCGTCACCGAGGCCGTGGCCCGGCTGCTGCCCGGGGTGCTCGGCAACGCCGAATCGCACCGCGACGACTCCTTCGCGCCCGGGGACATGGCCAACCTGCTGGAGGGGCCCGTCTACACCAAGCCCCCGGAGTGGCGCGGCCACGGGATCCCCGACGTGCTGGTCAGCGGCCACCACGGCAAGATCGCCCGGTGGCGCCGAGACGAGGCCTTCCGCCGCACGGCGGCCAACCGCCCGGACCTGATCGAGCGCTGCGAGGCCTCCGCCTTCGACAAGAAGGACCGGGAGCTGCTGAGCATCCTCGGCTGGAAGCCGTCCCCCGACGGCCGATTTTGGCGCAGGCCCCCGACCGTGGAAGAATAGGCGGCTGCTGTGTGCTCGCGTACGCCCCTGCCACAGGGGGACCGTCGTCCGCCGAGTCCCGCAGCTCCCGAATTCTCTCCGGAAACCCCGCATCGGCGACCTGTGGCGTCATGCGAAGAAAGCAGACGAATCTCATGTCTCACCTGCTCGATGGCGTCAACGCCGCCACCCTGCGCAGCGACCTCCCGGCCTTCCGCCCGGGTGACACCGTCAACGTGCACGTCCGCGTGATCGAGGGCAGCCGCTCCCGTATCCAGCAGTTCAAGGGTGTCGTCATCCGCCGCCAGGGCGCCGGCGTCTCCGAGACCTTCACGGTCCGCAAGGTCTCCTTCAGCGTCGGCGTGGAGCGTACCTTCCCGGTCCACTCCCCGATCTTCGAGAAGATCGAGCTCGTCACCCGCGGTGACGTGCGTCGCGCCAAGCTGTACTTCCTCCGTGAGCTCCGCGGCAAGGCCGCGAAGATCAAGGAGAAGCGCGACCGCTGATCTGCTCTCGGGGTTGAGGGGTCGGCCGGATAGGCTCGCCCCCGATGGACACCGAAGCACCTCACACGCAGCGCGGCCACTCTTCCCCCGACGAGGGGGAGGGGCGGTCGCGTTTCGTGCTTTCCGGAGCAGGGTCGGCCCCGGAATCGGACCCGGACCAGGACCCCGGGAAGGCCGGCTGGCTGACCTGGCGGCGCGCCGCGCTGCTGGGCGTGGTCTGCACCGCCCTCCTGCTGCTGTTCAGCAACTTCGTGATGCAGCCCTTCCTGATCCCGAGCCGCTCGATGGAGCCCACGCTCGCCGTCGGGGACCGAGTGCTGGTCAACAAGCTGGCGTACCGTTTCGGCGGCCGGCCGGAGCGCGGGGACGTCGTGGTCTTCGACGGCAAGGGCTCCTTCGTACCGGAGGACCCGGACGGGAATCCCCTCGGCGAAGCCCTGCACGGGGCGGCCTCGGCCCTCGGGCTGGCCGAGCCCTCGGACACCGATTTCGTGAAGCGGGTCGTGGGCGTCGGCGGCGACGACGTGGTGTGCGGCGAAGACGGCCGGATCAAGGTCAACGGGGTCCTGCTGGACGAGCCGTACCTCTACCCGGGCGACTCGGGATCGAAAGTGCCGTTCCGCATCGTCGTGCCCCTTGGGAGCCTGTGGGTCATGGGTGATCATCGTTCCCAGTCCCGGGACTCCCGGGACCACCTGGGGGAGCCGGGCGGGGGGATGGTGCCGGTGGAGAAGGTGATCGGGCGGGCCGACTGGATCGGCTGGCCGGTGTCGCGCTGGGGTGACGCGGGATCCGTGGGCGGGGGCCGTGGGTAACCGCGGGCGCCCGAGGGGCGACCGGGACGAGTCCGGGGACGCCGACGCGGAGCCGGAGCGGGAGCGCGAGCCGGTCGCGGAACCCGCGGAGCCCGGCGGCCGGGCCGAACGGCGTCGCCTCGCCCGCCGGGTCCGGCGCAGACGGCGTACCCGCCGGGTGGGGGAGCTGCCCCTGCTCGTGGTGGTCGCGCTGTGCATCGCCCTGATCCTCAAGACCTTCCTCGTCCAGGCCTTCTTCATCCCGTCGGGCTCCATGGAGCAGACGATCCGGATCGGCGACCGGGTCCTGGTGGACAAGCTCACCCCGTGGTTCGGATCCGAGGTCGAGCGCGGAGACGTGGTCGTGTTCAAGGACCCGGGCGGCTGGCTGGGGGCCGACAGCGTCCAGCCCGCCGAGGACCCGGTGGGCATCAAACAGATCAAGCAGACCCTCACCTTCATCGGCCTGCTGCCCTCGGCGAACGAACAGGACCTGATCAAGCGGGTCATCGGCGTCGGCGGGGACAGCGTGAAGTGCTGCGACGCCCGGGGCCGGGTCACCGTCAACGGTTCGCCGCTCGACGAGCCGTACGTGAACCCGGGCAACGCGCCCTCGGAGATCCGCTTCGAGGTGCAGGTGCCCGCCGGGCGGATCTTCGTCATGGGCGACCACCGGGCGAATTCCGCCGACTCCCGCTACCACCTCGACGAGGCCTTCCACGGCACGATCGACGAGAAGGACGTGGTCGGCCAGGCCGTGGTGATCGCCTGGCCTTTCGGGCACTGGCACCGGCTGGAACAGCCCGCCACCTTCCGCATGGTTCCCGACCAGGCGCGCGGCGGTCGGCGCGCGCCCCGTAGGCGCCGGGGCGGCTCCGCGTTCGCATAGTGTGTCCTTGGTCTCCCGCGCCTTAGGGAACTCCCGCTCGTTAGGGGAGGGGAGGGCCCGTGCCTCATCAGGTCCGGGCGTCGATTTCCGAACGAGGAGTGGATGTGGGGGACGTGGCGGTTGGTGCACGGTCCGGACGCGACGAGGGCGGCGAGGAGCCCAAAGACTCCTCCGGGCCCGATGCCGTAGAGAACGACGGCGACGCGAAGGACGGTGCCGCGGCACGCCCGCACCGGTCGTTCTGGAAGGAGCTGCCGCTCCTGGTCGGCATCGCCCTGCTGCTCGCTCTGCTGATCAAGACCTTCCTGGTGCAGGCGTTCTCGATCCCCTCCGACTCGATGCAGAACACCCTGCAGCGCGGAGACCGGGTGCTCGTGGACAAGCTGACGCCGTGGTTCGGATCGGAGCCCGAGCGCGGCGAGGTCGTGGTCTTCCACGACCCGGCGGAATGGCTGAGCGGTGAGGCCACCCCGGAGCCCAACATCGCGCAGAAGGCCCTCAGCTGGATCGGCCTCATGCCGTCCGCCGAGGAGAAGGACCTGATCAAGCGGACGATCGCCATCGGCGGTGACACGGTCGAGTGCAAGAAGGGGGGACCGGTCATCGTCAACGGCAAGGAGCTCGACGAGCCGTACATCTTCCCGGGTAACACCCCGTGCGACGACTTCCCCTTCGGCCCGCTCACCGTGCCCAAGGGCAAGATCTGGGTGATGGGCGACCACCGGCAGAACTCGCAGGACTCCCGCTACCACCAGCAGGACTCCACCCAGGGCTTCGTGCCCGTCAGCGATGTCGTCGGACGCGCCGTGGTGGTCGCCTGGCCGATCACTCGCTGGTCCACGCTGCCCATTCCGGACACCTTCGACCAGCCGGGCATCGGCACGCAGACCAAGGCCACCGCGCTCGGTCTGGACGCCGCCGGCCTGGCGCCGGTCGGGCTCGGCCCGGCCGCACTCGGGTTCGCCGGCGCGGTGCCGGTCGTGCTGTGGCGCAGGCGGAGGCTGACCGCAGGGCGTACCGACAGGTAGGGTGCCGCCCAGGTCGACGATCTCCGAGTGTGGGGGCGCTTGCAATGGGCGGAACACGAGCAATACGAGCAGGTGACGGCGATGGCCGCGGTGCTCTCGGCAGCACGCTGTCGGGAATCGCCGTGGCCATCGGCTTTGTGCTCTTCCTGGGCGGGTTCGTGTGGGGAGCCGTCGTGTACCAGCCGTACACGGTGCCGACCGACTCGATGGTGCCCACGGTGCAGCCCGGAGACCGGGTGCTGGCGCAGCGCATCGGCGGCGGCGAGGTGCGCCGCGGGGACGTCGTGATCTTCAAGGACGAACAGTGGAGCGATTCGCCGATGGTCAAGCGGGTCGTCGGCGTCGGCGGGGACACGGTCAAGTGCTGCGGTGCGGGCGGCCGGCTCGTGGTGAACGGCAAGGAGCTGGACGAGCCGTACATCGAGGTGGAGAAGCTCGACCTGGCGGGCGCTCCGGGCGGCTCCGCCTCCCGGACTCCGTTCGAGGTGACGGTGCCGGAGGGCAACCTCTTCCTGCTCGGTGACCGGCGCGGAGCCTCGCTGGATTCCCGGGCGCACCTGGAGGAGGCCGGGCAGGGGACGGTGGCCCGCTCGGCGGTGAAGGCCCGCGTCGACGCCCTCGCATGGCCCTCCATGTCGATGCTGGAGCGGCCCACGACCTACGCCGCCCTGCCCGGCGGGACCTCGACGGCGGGACCGCTGCTGCTCCAGGTGGCCGCGGTGGTGGCCGGAGCCGCCCTGGTGGTGCTCGGAGCCGCGTACGGGCCGGTCGTACGGGTTCTCGGGCGCGGGCGGAGGAGGGAGCGGGCCGATGTCCGCTGACGCGACGGCGGGGCCGGGGGAGACTCCCGGCTCGGGCGGGCCGCGCAAGGTGGCCCGGGTGATCCTGCTGGACCCGGAGGACAGGATCCTGCTGATGCACGGATTCGAGCCGGGAGACCCGGAGGACGACTGGTGGTTCACCCCGGGCGGCGGTCTGGAAGGGTCCGAGACCCGGGAGCAGGCCGCCCTGCGCGAGCTCGCGGAGGAGACCGGGATCACCGACGTGGAGCTGGGGCCGGTGCTGTGGCACCGCTACTGCTCGTTCCCCTTCGACGGGCGCCGCTGGGAGCAGGACGAGTGGTACTTCCTGGCCCGCACCAGCCAGACGGCGACGGTGCTGGGAGGCCTCACCGAGCTGGAGCGCCGCAGCGTCTCGGGCACCAGGTGGTGGACCTCCGAGGAACTGCTTGCGGCCCATGAGACGGTGTACCCGACCAGACTCGCAGAGCTGCTCCGCAGGCTGCTCGACGACGGTCCCCCGGGTGCGCCCGTGAACCTGGCCCCGGAAATCGTTTAGGGGCGCACGGGCCTGGCGCACAATAGGGGGACGCACGGCTGAAGGGGAACATGCCATGAGTGCCGAGGACCTCGAGAAGTACGAGACCGAGATGGAGCTGAAGCTCTATCGCGAGTACCGCGACGTCGTCGGGCTGTTCAAGTATGTGATCGAGACCGAACGCCGTTTCTACCTCACCAACGACTACGAGATGCAGGTGCACTCGGTGCAGGGGGAGGTCTTCTTCGAGGTCTCGATGGCCGACGCGTGGGTCTGGGACATGTACAGACCGGCTCGCTTCGTCAAGCAGGTGCGGGTGCTGACCTTCAAGGACGTGAACATCGAGGAGCTCAACAAGAGCGATCTCGAACTTCCGGGCAGCTGATTCCCCGGCCCTGACCGGCCCGGCCCTGACCGGCCCGGCCCTGACCGGCCCGGCCCTTGCCCGAATCCCTCGCCGGGGTGACGGGGTTGTCCACATGGCCCCGGTTGTCCACCAAGATCCACTAGGTGGGCGGGGACGCGGGACCGTCGGTGCCGGAGGTGGTGCCGGATGAACGCGAAGGGCGTGGCACAGCAGGCATTGGGGCGGTACGGCGAGGACCTCGCGACGCGGCGGCTCACCGAGGCCGGGATGACCGTGATCGCGCGGAACTGGCGGTGTCGCGGCGGGGAGATCGACATCGTCGCCCGGGACGGGGACGCCCTCGTCGTGTGCGAGGTCAAGACCCGGCGGGCGGGGGAGTTCGAGCATCCCATGGCCGCGCTGCGGCCCGCCAAGGCCGAGCGCTTGCGCAGGCTCGCCGGGCGCTGGCTGGCCGACCACGGGGGACCACCCCCGGGCGGGGTGCGCATCGACCTCGTCGGCGTCCTGCTGCCGCGGCGCGGCGGGCCCGTGGTCGAGCACGTCAGGGGGGCGGCCTGATGGGGTTCGCGCGGGCCTGCTCGGTCGCCCTCGTGGGCGTCGACGGCGTGGTGGTGGAGGTCCAGGCCGACCTCGAGCCCGGGGTCGCCACCTTCGCCCTGGTGGGGCTGCCCGACAAGACGCTGGTCGAGAGCCGGGACCGGGTCAGGGCGGCCGTGGTGAACTCGGGCGCCGCCTGGCCGCAGAAGAAGCTCACGGTCGGCCTCAGCCCGGCGTCGGTACCGAAGTCGGGCGCCGGCTTCGACCTCGCCGTTGCGGCCGCCGTGCTGGGCGCCGCCGAGGTGGTCGACCCGAAGGTGATCGCCGATCTCGTCCTCATCGGGGAGCTGGGGCTGGACGGCCGGGTGCGCCCCGTCCGCGGGATCCTCCCGGCGGTGCTCGCCGCCGCCGAGGCCGGATACCGGCAGGTCGTGGTCCCGCAGCAGTGCGCGGCCGAGGCCATGCTCGTCCCGGACGTCTCGGTGCTCGGAGTACGCAGCCTGCGGCAACTCATCGCGGTGCTCACCGAGGGGGAGGTGCCCGAGGAGGATCCGCCGGACCCGTCCGGGCGCCCGGACCCCATGCTCGCCGGGCTGGTCGTCCCGGGCGCCGGACTCGGCACGGGCGTGGCCCGCGACCGCGACGGGCGGGACTTCCCCGATCTCGCCGACGTCGCCGGACAGCACGCGGCACGCCGGGCCCTGGAGGTGGCCGCCGCCGGGGGACACCACCTCTTCCTCAGCGGACCGCCGGGCGCGGGCAAGACGATGCTGGCCGAGCGGATCCCCTGGATCCTGCCCCCGCTCACCCGACAGGATTCCCTGGAGGTCACGGCCGTCCACTCGGTCGCGGGAATCCTGCCCCCGGGCGAACCGCTCGTCGCCCGGCCCCCGTACTGCGCCCCGCACCACTCGGCGACCATGCAGTCCCTCGTCGGAGGCGGAGCCGGTGTGGCCAGGCCCGGGGCGGTGTCCCTGGCCCACAGGGGGGTGCTGTTCCTGGACGAAGCCGCGGAGTTCAGCACCAAGGCCCTGGACGCCCTGAGGCAGCCCCTCGAAGCGGGACACGTGGTCATCGCCCGGGCGGCCGGGGTGGTACGCCTGCCGGCCCGGTTCCTGATGGTGCTGGCCGCCAACCCCTGTCCCTGCGGGCGGCACACCCTGCACGGGACCGGCTGCGACTGCCCGGCCTCGGTCGTCCGCCGCTACCAGGCCCGGCTGTCGGGGCCGCTGCTGGACCGGGTGGACCTGCGCGTCGAGGTCGAGCCGGTCACCCGCTCCGATCTGCTGGGACGGGGCGGCCGCGGCGAAGCCACGGCGGTGGTCGCCGACCGGGTCCGGGAGGCCCGCGACCGGGCGGCGGCCCGGCTCGACGGCACGCCCTGGCGGCTCAACGCGGAGGTCCCGGGCCACGAGCTGCGGACGCGCTGGCCGGCCGCCCCCGGAGCGCTGGCCCAGGCCGAGCGGGACCTGGAGCGCGGGCTGTTGACCGCGCGGGGGCTCGACCGGGTGCTCCGGGTCGCCTGGACGGTGGCCGACCTGAGGAGCCGGGACCGCCCCGACGCCCTGGACGTGGCGGTCGCCCTCGAGCTGCGCACCGGAATCGCCCGCGGAGCCACGGCGCACCTGGACACCGCCTCATGACCGCCGCGGCGTCGGCCCCGGGACCGGGCCGGGCACCCGGACCGGGACCCGTACAGGCGTCACCGGCAGCCGGCCCCGAGCAACAGGCGGAGCCCGGCGGTGAGGTGCTCGCACGGGCCGCGCTCACCCGGGTCCTGGAGCCCGGGGAGGAGCACGGCGGGCGCTGGCTGCGGGCGTACGGGGCCGTCGGGCTGATACGGCTGCTGACCGGGCCCGAGCCGGAGCCCGGGGTGCTGAGCGGGGTCGGCGCCGAGCGGCTCGCCGGATACCGCCGCCGGGCCGCGGCGGCCGATCCCCGGCGGGACCTGGCGCTCGCCGCCGGGACCGGGGGCCGGTTCGTCTGCCCCGGGTCGGCGGAGTGGCCGAGTCAGCTGGACGACCTCGGCGACGCCCGGCCCGTCGGCCTGTGGGTGCGGGGCGGGCCGAGCCTGCGGGCCTGGGCCCTGCGCTCCGTGGCGGTGGTCGGGGCCCGCGCGTGCACCCCGTACGGGGCACACATGGCCCAGAGCCTGGCCGGTGAACTCGCCGAGCGCGGCTGGGTGGTGGTCTCGGGTGCCGCCTACGGGATCGACGGCGCGGCCCACCGGGGCGCCCTCGCCGCCGGCGGAGCCACGGTCGCCGTGCTGGCCTGCGGGGTGGACGTGTCCTACCCGCGCGGGCACGCCGGACTGCTCGGCCGGATCGCCTCCCAGGGGCTGCTCCTCGGAGAACTGCCGCCGGGCAGCCACCCCACGCCGAGCCGGTTCGTCCTGCGCAACCGCGTCATCGCAGCCCTGACCCGGGGCACGGTCGTCGTGGAGGCGGCCCACCGCAGCGGATCCCTGGTCACCGCCCGGCGGGCCCAGGCCCTGGGGAGGATCACCATGGGCATCCCGGGCCCGGCCACCAGCGGTCTCTCGGCCGGTGTGCACGAACTGCTGCGCGGCGAGGCCGCGCTGGTCACGGACGCGGCGGAGGTCATCGAGCTGGTCGGGGGGATGGGGGAGCTGGCCCCCGAGCGGCGGGGCCCCGTGATCGCCCGCGACCTGCTGGGTCCCGACGCCGTCCGGGTGCTCGAAGCCCTGCCGGCGGGGCGCCCGGCCGACCTGGGCGAACTGGCCCGCGCGGCGGGCACCGGCACCGATGAAGTCATCGGCAGACTGTACGAACTTCACTCTCTGGGGTTCGTCGAACGGCAGGGCGACGGCTGGCAGTTGACCTCGAAGCGGCCGAGAGGAGGCGCATAAGGCGGAGTTCCCCGGCGAGGCGGTCGTTGACCTGGGGCGTTCCGGTGAAAGAGTGAAGCCGATGAGAGACGCGGTCTTCCCGGTGGCACCCGCCGGGACCGTGCGCCAGGCGCCGGTCCCGGGTCGCCCGCGCGAGTCGGGGCGCCTTTGCGGGCCCGCGCGATCCCGTACTCTTCGCGCACCGCGACACTTCCGTCACGCTACGCTCCCAAGGAATCCGGCTCCGGCAAAGGCGAAGCATGCCCCAGCACACCTCAGGGTCCGACCGCGCTGCGGTGCCACCCGCTGCACGCGGCAGCGAGCGGTCCACCGCGCCCTCGTCGCTGGAGGTGCTGTGGCGCTCGTACAAGGACTCGGGTGACGAGCGGCTGCGGGAGCAGCTGATCCTGCACTACTCGCCCCTCGTGAAGTACGTGGCGGGCCGGGTCAGCGTCGGCCTGCCGCCCAATGTGGAACAGGCCGATTTCGTCTCCTCCGGAGTCTTCGGGCTGATCGACGCCATCGAGAAGTTCGACATCGAACGGTCCATCAAGTTCGAGACGTACGCGATCACCCGCATCCGCGGCGCGATGATCGACGAGTTGCGGGCGCTGGACTGGATCCCGCGCTCGGTGCGGCAGAAGGCGCGCGCCGTGGAACGGGCCTACGCCACGCTGGAGGCCCAGCTGCGGCGCACCCCCACCGAGCACGAGGTCGCCGGGGAGATGGGCATCGGGGTGGAGGATCTCCACGCCGTTTTCAGCCAGTTGTCGCTGGCCAACGTGGTCGCCCTCGAAGAGCTGCTGCACGTGGGCGGGGAGGGCGACCGCCTCTCCCTGATGGACACCCTGGAGGACACCGCCGCGGACAACCCGGTGGAGGTCGCGGAGGACCGGGAGTTGCGGCGGCTGCTGGCGCGGGCCATCAACACGCTGCCCGAGCGGGAGAAGACGGTGGTGACCCTCTACTACTACGAGGGCCTCACGCTCGCCGAGATCGGCAACGTCCTCGGGGTCACCGAGAGCCGCGTCAGCCAGATCCACACCAAGTCGGTCCTGCAGCTCCGGGCGAAGCTGGCGGACGTCGGGCGCTGAGCCGGGGTCGGGGGCGGGGTCGCGGGCGGGCCGAGAGCGTGCGACGGCCTTGCGGTACGTCCGTAGAGTGGATGCGTGCCCAGGATTCGAGCGGCCTCCGTGGCCGAGCACCGGTCGATGCAGCGCGGCGCCCTGTTGGACGCCGCGCGTTCCCTGCTGTCCGAAGGGGGGACGGAAGCGCTGACCTTCCCCGCCCTCGCCGAGAGGACCGGCCTCGCCCGGTCCTCCGTGTACGAGTACTTCCGGTCCCGCGCGGCCGTCGTCGAAGAGCTGTGCGCGGTGGACTTCCCCGTGTGGGCGGCCGAGATCGAGGCGGCGATGTCCGAGGCGGAGGCGCCGGAGGCGAAGATCGAGGCGTATGTGCGCAGCCAGCTGGGGCTGGTGGGTGACAAGAGGCACCGGGCGGTCGTGGCGATCTCGGCGAGCGAGCTGGACGCCGGGGCGCGGGAGAAGATCCGTGCGGCGCACGGGAGCCTGATCGCGATGATCGTGGAGGCGTTGGGGGCGCTGGGGCAGGCGGAGCCCAGGCTTGCGGCGATGCTGCTCCAGGGTGTGGTGGATGCCGCCGTCCGGCGGATCGAGGCGGGCGCGGGGGAAGATCCCGTCGTGGTCACGGACGCGGCGGTGGCCATGGCCCTGCGGGGCGTCGGGGGCTGACCGGCCCCGGCCCCGATGCGGGCCTGGCTCCGGCCCGGGCCCCGCTGCGGGTCTGGCCCCGGCCCCCGGTTCTGCGTCGGGCGCGGCCCGGTGCGGGGCCGGCTGCCCTGCGGGGCCGTCCCCTACCCGCCCTTCCACCGTTCCCCGGGCACTGCCCGGACCCGCGCCTCAAACGCCGGCGGGGCTGGGTGTGTCCCCGGGCTCTGCCCGGACCCGGTCCTCAAACGCCGGCGGGGCTGGGTGTGTCCCCGGGCTCTGCCCGGACCCCGGTCCTCAAGCGCCGGACGGGCTGGAGAGGGGTACCGGGCTGCGCCCGGACCCCCTGGGGCTCCGCCCCAGACCCCGGTCCTCAAACGCCGGACGGCTGGATTGGCTGCGCTCGGACCCCGGATGGCTGAGCAGGGGCAGTAGGCGGGGGCTTGGGCGGGGGAGGAGGGTCAGGGGGTTGAGGTAGGTGTGCGTGTGGAGGAGGCCCCAGTGGAGGCAGGGGCGGGGGCAGTGCGGGCCGTCCGTGAGGACGGCCACCACCTGGCCCGCCGTGACCTCGGCGCCCTCCGTCACCAGGGGGCGGACCGGCTCGTAGGTCGTGCGCAGGCCGTTCGGGAGGGTCAGGGAGAGGACTCCGCGGCCCGCGACCCGGCCGGCGTAGTGGACCCGGCCCGGGCCCACCGCGCGTAGCTCCGTGCCCACCGGGGCCGCCAGGTCCACCCCGCGGTGGCCCGCCGCGTACGGAGTCGGCGGTGGGTCCCACCAGCGGACCACCGTCAGGGGGGAAGGGAGCGGGCGCCCGCCCGCCGGAGCGTGCGGCGGCCCCGTGGCCGGAGGCGGGCCCGAGGCCAGGCCCAGGGCGAGGCTCAGGGGCAGGAGGAGGAGGGTGAGCAGCGGCTTTGTCATGGGGGTCAGGGTTCCCGCCCCGGGGCCGGTCCCGCCCGGGCCTGTGGACGGGCGGGGGGCTGTGGACAACCGCGTCATCCGGCATACCACCGGGTCCCGTACACTTCTTGTGGCGATCCGGGTCACCGGGTCGACTTCGCACGCCCCAGCACCGGCTCCTCAGGGCCAGGTGACAGCGTCTCTCGGTCCCCTCTACGGGGGCAGGGCGCGACAGGGGCGTCAGGAACCAAACCGAGAAAACAAGGAGATGGCCATGGCCGTCGTAACGATGCGGGAGCTGCTGGAAAGCGGCGTCCACTTCGGTCACCAGACCCGCCGTTGGAACCCGAAGATGAAGCGTTTCATCTTCACGGAGCGCAACGGCATCTACATCATCGACCTGCTGCAGTCGCTGTCGTACATCGACCGCGCCTACGAGTTCGTGAAGGAGACCGTCGCCCACGGCGGTTCCATCATGTTCGTCGGTACCAAGAAGCAGGCCCAGGAGGCCATCGCCGAGCAGGCGACGCGCGTTGGTATGCCGTACGTCAACCAGCGGTGGCTGGGTGGCATGCTCACCAACTTCTCCACCGTCTACAAGCGCCTTCAGCGTCTGAAGGAGCTTGAGGCGATCGACTTCGAGGACGTCGCCGCCTCGGGTCTCACCAAGAAGGAGCTCCTGGTCCTCTCTCGCGAGAAGATCAAGCTGGAGAAGACCCTCGGTGGTATCCGCGAGATGTCGAAGGTTCCCAGCGCGGTCTGGATCGTCGACACCAAGAAGGAGCACATCGCCGTCGGTGAGGCGCGCAAGCTCCACATCCCGGTCGTCGCGATCCTCGACACCAACTGCGACCCCGACGAGGTCGACTACAAGATCCCGGGCAACGACGACGCGATCCGCTCCGTCACCCTGCTCACCCGCGTGATCGCCGACGCCGTCGCCGAGGGCCTCATCGCCCGTTCCGGTGCCGCCACTGGTGACTCGAAGCCGGGCGAGAAGGCCGCCGCCGAGCCGCTCGCCGAGTGGGAGCGCGACCTGCTCGAGGGCGAGAAGAAGGCTGACGACGCTGAGGCCGCTCCGGCCGAGGCCGCTCCGGCTGAGGCCGCTGTCGAGACCCCCGCCGTCGAGGCTGAGGTCGTCGCCGAGGCCGTCGTCGAGGCTCCGGCCGCCGACGCCGAGCAGGCCTGACCCACTGAGAGCGCCCGGCGTTCATGCGCCGGGCACTCGCAGCACGGACGATGACGGCGGGGGAGCCGCACGCCACAAGCGTGCCTCCTCCGCCGTTCACCCGTAGATCTACGACTTCGAGAGAGAATCACAGACTCATGGCGAACTACACCGCCGCTGACGTCAAGAAGCTCCGCGAGCTCACCGGCGTCGGCATGCTTGACTGCAAGAACGCTCTGGTCGAGGCCGACGGCGACGTCGACAAGGCCGTCGAGGCGCTCCGTATCAAGGGTCAGAAGGGCGTCGCCAAGCGCGAAGGCCGTTCTGCCGAGAACGGTGCCGTCGTCTCCGTCATCTCCGACGACAACACCTCCGGTGTCCTCGTCGAGCTGAAGTGCGAGACGG
The DNA here is from genome assembly GCF_042788835.1 of Streptomyces sp. NPDC056883. Lineage (NCBI taxonomy): Bacteria > Bacillati > Actinomycetota > Actinomycetes > Kitasatosporales > Streptomycetaceae > Streptomyces > Streptomyces sp. NPDC056883. Next base: position 129,349 of record NZ_JBHUBS010000023.1, read on the forward strand.
ACTTCGTCGCCAAGGGCGACAAGTTCCTGGCCGTCACCGAAGAGCTGGCCGCGCACGTCGCCGCGACCTCGCCGGCCGACATCGAGGCGCTGCTCGCGTCCGAGATCGCCCCCGGCAAGACCGTGCAGGCGTTCGTCGACGAGGCCAACGCCAACCTCGGCGAGAAGATCGTCCTGGACCGCTTCGCGCAGTTCACCGGCGGTTACGTCTCGGCGTACATGCACCGCACGATGCCCGACCTGCCGTTCCAGATCGGTGTCCTTGTCGAGCTCGACAAGGAGAACGCCGAGGTCGCCCGCGGCGTCGCGCAGCACATCGCCGCGTTCGCGCCGAAGTGGCTGTCCGCCGAGGACGTTCCGGCCGAGGTCGTCGAGTCCGAGCGTCGCGTGGCCGAAGAGGTCACCCGCGCCGAGGGCAAGCCGGAGGCCGCGCTGCCGAAGATCGTCGAGGGTCGTGTCAACGGCTTCTTCCGCGACAACACGCTGCTTGGCCAGGCGTACGCCCTGGACGCCAAGAAGTCCGTCCAGAAGGTTCTGGACGAGGCCGGTGTCACCCTGGTGCGCTTCTCGCGCATCAAGGTCGGCATCTGAGTCCGTCCGTACGCGACGGACACCGGACCCCGGTAGGGTCTGAAGCAGTCGCCCGCGTTCGCGCAGGGCGACCGCAGATCTGACGAGGAGGCCATTGCCGTAGAGGGAACCGCGAGGACCCACCGGCAATGGCCTTCTTCGTATGTGCACGAGGAGATCTCCATGAATCAGGGCGTGGACACCCACACCGCTTCCGACGACAAGAGCGACCAGGACAAGAAGGGCCGCCGCTTCATGCTGAAGCTGTCGGGCGAGGCCTTCTCCGGTGGCGGAGGACTGGGCGTCGACCCCGACGTAGTCCACGCCATCGCCCGCGAGATCGCCGCGGTGGTCCGCGACGGCGCGGAGATCGCCGTGGTGATCGGCGGCGGCAACTTCTTCCGCGGCGCCGAACTCCAGCAGCGCGGCATGGACCGGGCCCGGTCCGACTACATGGGCATGCTCGGTACGGTCATGAACTGCCTTGCCCTCCAGGACTTCCTGGAGAAGGAGGGCATCGACTCCCGCGTCCAGACGGCCATCACCATGGGCCAGGTCGCCGAGCCGTACATCCCGCTCCGCGCCGTCCGCCACCTGGAGAAGGGCCGCGTCGTCATCTTCGGCGCCGGCATGGGCATGCCCTACTTCTCCACCGACACCACGGCCGCCCAGCGAGCCCTGGAAATCGACGCGGAAGCCCTCCTCATGGGCAAGAACGGCGTCGACGGGGTCTACGACTCCGACCCCAAGAAGAACCCGGACGCGGTGAAGTTCGACGCGCTGGAGTACAGCGAGGTGCTGTCGCGCGACCTCAAGGTCGCCGATGCCACCGCCATCACGCTGTGCCGCGACAACAAGCTGCCGATCCTGGTCTTCGAGCTGCTCGCCGAGGGCAATATCGCGCGAGCCGTCAAGGGTGAGAAGATCGGCACGCTCGTGAGCGACCAGGGCACCCGGGCCTGAGCAGGCCCCGTCCGCCTGAACCATCCATTTCTGACATGCAGGAGCACGTGGTGACCGAAGAGATCCTCCTCGAGGCCGAGGAGAAGATGGAAAAGGCCGTCGTCGTCGCCAAGGAAGACTTCGCCGCGATTCGCACCGGTCGTGCGCACCCGGCGATGTTCAACAAGATCGTGGCGGAGTACTACGGCGCCATCACGCCCATCAACCAGCTCGCCTCCTTCTCGGTCCCCGAGCCGCGCATGGCGATCGTGACCCCGTTCGACAAGAGCGCCCTGCGCAACATCGAGACGGCCATCCGCGACTCCGACCTGGGCGTCAACCCCAGCAACGACGGCAGCATCATCCGGGTGACCTTCCCCGAGCTGACGCAGGACCGGCGCAAGGAGTACATCAAGGTCGCGCGCACCAAGGCCGAGGACTCCAAGGTGTCGATCCGCGCCATTCGCCGCAAGGCGAAGGACGCCCTCGACAAGCTCGTCAAGGACAAGGAAGCCGGCGAGGACGAGGTGCGCCGCGCCGAGAAGGAGCTCGACGACACCACCGCGAAGTACGTCGCGCAGGTGGACGAGCTCCTGAAGCACAAGGAAGCCGAGCTCCTCGAAGTCTGATGAACGACACTTCCTGGCAGCCGGAGCCGGTTCCGGCGGGTCCCGCCTACGATGCGCTGGTGGGCCCGCACACTCGGCCCATGCCCATCGTGCCCGATGCCGCCGGCCGTGACTTCGACGACCGGGAAGCACGCGATCGGGGGGCCGCCGCTGACGGCGGCTCCCTCTTCCGCGCCGAGACGCCGCCGCAGGAGCCCATGCCCAGCCCCCCGCCGACCCCGCCTTCGCCGGCACCTCAGGACGCCTCGCCCCCGCCTCAGAAGAAGCGGGCCGGGCGGGACCTGCGCGCCGCCATAGGGGTCGGAGTGGGCCTCGGCGCGGTGATCTTCGCCTCGCTGCTCATCGTCAAGGCCGTCTTCGTCGGCGTCGTCGTCGTGGCGGTCGTCGTCGGCCTGTGGGAGCTGACCTCCCGGCTCCAGGAGAAGAAGGGCATCAAGGCCCCGCTGGTCCCGCTCGCCATCGGCGGTGCGGCCATGGTCATCGCCGGATACGTCCGCGGTGCCGAGGGTGCCTGGGTGGCCATGGCGCTGACGGTGCTGGCCGTCCTCGTCTGGCGGATGACCGAGCCGCCCGAGGACTACCTCAAGGACGTCACGGCGGGTGCCTTCGCGGCGTTCTACGTGCCTTTCCTGGCCACCTTCGTCGCGATGCTGCTCACCGCCGACGACGGGCCGCAGCGGGTGATCACCTTCCTGCTCCTGACGGTGGTCAGCGACACCGGGGCCTACGCGGTCGGCTGGCGCTTCGGCAAGACCAAGCTCGCCCCGCGCATCAGCCCCGGAAAGACCCGCGAGGGGCTCTTCGGAGCGGTGGCCTTCGCGATGGCGGCCGGCGCGCTGTGCATGGAGTTCCTGATCGTCGGGGGCGTCTGGTGGCAGGGCCTGGTGCTCGGCCTCGCCGTCGCCGTCAGTGCCACGCTGGGTGACCTCGGGGAATCCATGATCAAGCGGGATCTCGGGATCAAGGACATGGGCACCCTGCTGCCGGGTCACGGCGGCATCATGGACCGGCTGGACTCCCTGCTTCCGACGGCCCCGGTGGTCTGGCTGCTGCTGGCGCTGTTCGTCGGTACCGGCTGACCTGCGAAAAGGCGCCCGTACAGGCGGGGCGGTTACTCTTGGAAGGCGCGCTGCTTCTGCGGCGCGCCTTTCGTCTTACAAGGAGTACCTGCCATGGCCCGCCCTGTTCCGGGAGAGCTCACTTTCGTCGCCCCTCGTGGAGCGAAGAAGCCGCCCCGGCACCTCGCCGACCTCACCCCCGAGGAGCGCCGGGAGGCGGTCGCCGCGATCGGTGAGAAGCCCTTCCGGGCCAAGCAGCTCTCCCAGCACTACTTCGCCCGGTACGCGCACGACCCGGCCGAGTGGACCGACATCCCCGCGGCCTCCCGCGAGAAGCTCCAGCAGGAGCTGCTGCCGGACCTGATGAACGTCATCCGCCACATCTCGTGCGATGACGACACCACCCGCAAGACCCTGTGGAAGCTGCACGACGGCACGCTCGTCGAGTCCGTGCTGATGCGTTACCCGGACCGGGTCACCATGTGCATCTCCTCGCAGGCCGGCTGCGGCATGAACTGCCCGTTCTGCGCCACCGGCCAGGCCGGTCTCGACCGCAACCTGTCGACGGCCGAGATCGTGCACCAGATCGTCGACGGCATGCGCGCCCTGCGCGACGGCGAGGTCCCCGGCGGGCCCGCCCGGCTGTCGAACATCGTCTTCATGGGCATGGGCGAGCCGCTCGCCAACTACAACCGCGTCGTCGGCGCCATCCGCCGCCTCACCGACCCGGAGCCCGACGGCCTGGGCCTGTCCCAGCGCGGGATCACCGTCTCCACCGTGGGCCTGGTCCCGGCGATGCACCGCTTCGCCGACGAGGGCTTCAAGTGCCGCCTGGCCGTCTCACTGCACGCCCCGGACGACGAGCTGCGCGACACCCTGGTCCCCGTGAACACCCGCTGGAACGTCCGCGAGGTGCTCGACGCGGCCTGGGAGTACGCGGAGAAGTCCGGCCGCCGCATCTCCATCGAGTACGCCCTGATCCGCGACATCAACGACCAGGCCTGGCGCGGCGACCTGCTCGGCAGGCTGCTCAAGGGCAAGCGCGTGCACGTCAACCTGATCCCGCTGAACCCGACGCCGGGTTCGAAGTGGACCGCCTCGCGGCCCGAGGACGAGAAGGCGTTCGTGGAGGCCATCGCCCGCCACGGCGTGCCGGTGACCGTCCGCGACACCCGCGGCCAGGAGATCGACGGCGCCTGCGGCCAGCTCGCCGCCTCGGAGCGCTGATTTCCGCCAGTTCAGGTTTGCTTTCGGCCGCGGGGTACCCTGTGGCCGAAACCAATTTCATATTCCGACAGGGGAGCGCCACAGCGCTGAGAGTGCGGTAACCGTCACCGCAGACCCTCTGAACCTCGCCCCGGTCATTCGGGGTAGGAAGTTCGGTCATCACTCAAGCTGTTGCGCCCTGCCCGGCGTCCGCTCCACAGAGCGCCGGGCGGGGCCGCGTCTTCTCCTGGACATCCCAGGAGGAATGCACCAATGAGCACCACCAAGAAGATGGCGGGCGTCGCGCTCGCGGCCGCGCTCGGCGTCACCACGCTCAGCGCCTGCGGCGGCGGAGACGCCAAGGACAAGTCCGCCGGGGCGAGCGACGCCCCGAAGTCCAAGACGATCACCCTCGTCTCGCACGACTCCTTTAACGTGACCGACACGGTCCTCAAGGAGTTCGAGCAGCAGAGCGGCTACACCGTGAAGGTCCTGAAGTCCGGCGACGCGGGCGCGGCACTGAACCAGGAGATCCTGACCAAGGGCTCCCCGCGCGGCGACGTCTTCTTCGGCGTGGACAACACGCTCCTCTCCCGGGCCCTCGACCAGGGCATCTTCACGCCGTACGAGGCCAAGGGGCTGGCCGACGTGAAGCCCGAGTTCGTGCTCGACAAGGAGCACCGGGTCACCCCCGTGGACTCCGGCGACATCTGCGTGAACTACGACAAGGCCTACTTCGCCGACAAGAAGCTCGCCCCGCCGCAGACGCTGGACGACCTGATCAAGCCGGAGTACAAGAACCTGCTGGTCACCGAGAACGCCGCGACCTCCTCGCCCGGCCTCGGCTTCCTCCTCGCCTCCGTCGGCAAGTACGGGGACGAGGGCTGGAAGGACTACTGGAGCAAGCTCAAGGCCAACGGCGTCGAGGTCGTCGACGGCTGGGAGCAGGCCTACAACGAGCGCTTCTCCGGCTCGGCCGGCGGCAAGAAGGCCAAGGGCGACCGCCCGCTGGTCGTCTCCTACGCCTCCAGCCCGCCGGTCGAGGTCCTCTACGGCGAGCCGCAGCCGGCCGAGGCCCCGACGGGCGTCGCGACGGGCACGTGCTTCCGGCAGACCGAGTTCGCGGGTCTGCTCAAGGGTGCGAAGAACGAGGCGGGCGGCAAGGCGCTCCTGGACTTCCTGATCTCCAAGAAGTTCCAGGAGGACATGCCGCTCCAGATGTTCGTGAACCCGGTGACCAAGGACGCGGTGCTGCCGGAGCTGTTCACCAAGCACGGCGTGGTCATCGAGAAGCCCGAGACGGTCGCCCCGGAGGCCATCGCCAAGAACCGTGACCAGTGGATCAAGACCTGGTCCGCCCTCGTCGTGAAGTAGGACGAGTGAGCGAGGCTGCGAAGGAGAGCGGGCGGGCCACGGCCGTCAGGCTCGGTCTGATGGCCGTGCCGCTCGTCTTCTTCGGGCTGTTCTTCGCGTACCCCGTGGCCGCGATCGTCGGGCGCGGGCTCAAGACGGACGACGGCTGGCAGTTCGGCCGGATCGGCGAGGTGCTGGCCCGGCCCGACATCGGCGACGTGCTCTGGTTCACCACCTGGCAGGCGCTCGCGTCCACGGCGCTCACGCTCCTGATCGCGCTCCCCGGCGCGTACGTCTTCGCCCGCTTCGAGTTCCCCGGCAAACAGCTGCTGCGGGCGCTCGTGACGGTGCCGTTCGTGCTGCCGACCGTCGTGGTCGGCACCGCGTTCCTGGCGCTCGTGGGGCGGAACGGTCTGATGGACGAGGTGTGGGGGATCCGCCTCGACACGACCGTCTGGGCGATCCTGCTCGCGCACGTCTTCTTCAACTACGCCGTGGTCATCCGCACGGTCGGCGGGCTGTGGGCGCAGCTGGACCCGCGCCAGGAGGAGGCCGCCCGGGTGCTGGGCGCCGGGCGGTTCGCCGCCTGGCGGCGCGTGACGCTGCCCGCGCTGGGGCCGGCCGTCGCGGCCGCCTCGCTGATGGTGTTCCTGTTCACGTTCTCCTCCTTCGGCGTCGTGCAGATCCTGGGCGGGCCCGCGTACTCCACCCTGGAGGTGGAGGTCTACCGGCAGACCGCGCAGCTCCTGGACCTGCCGACGGCCGCCGTGCTGACGATGGTGCAGTTCGCGGCCATCGGAGCGATCCTCGGCGTACACGCCTGGACCGTGCGCAAGCGGGAGACCGCGCTGCGGCTGGTCGACCCGGGGCGGACCACGCACCGGCCGCGCGGCTGGGCCCAGCGCACCCTGCTCGGCGGGGTGCTGCTGACGGTGGCGCTGCTGATCGTGGCGCCGCTCGCCGTGCTCGTGGAACGTTCCCTCGACGCCCCGGGCGGGTACGGGTTCGGCTTCTACCGGGCGCTCCAGGAAGTCGGCGCCGGTGGCGGGACCTTCCTGGTGCCGCCGCTGGAGGCGATCTGGAACTCCCTGCAGTACGCGCTCGCCGCCACCGCCATCGCGCTGGTCGTCGGCGGGCTCGCCGCCGCGGCGCTTACCCGGCGCGCGGGCCGTTTCGTACGGGGCTTCGACGCGCTGCTGATGCTCCCGCTGGGGGTGTCGGCCGTGACCGTCGGCTTCGGCTTCCTCATCACCCTCGACGAGCCGCCGCTGGACCTGCGGACCTCGTGGATCCTGGTGCCGCTGGCGCAGGCGCTGGTGGGCGTTCCCTTCGTCGTACGGACCATGCTGCCGGTCCTGCGCGCAGTGGACGGACGGCTGCGGGAGGCCGCCGCCGTGCTCGGCGCCTCACCGCTGCGGGCCTGGCGGGAGGTGGACCTGCCGATGGTGCGGCGGGCCCTGCTGATCGCGGCGGGCTTCGCCTTCGCCGTGTCCCTCGGGGAGTTCGGGGCGACCGTCTTCATCGCGCGCCCCGACCATCCGACGCTGCCGGTCGCCGTGGCGCGGCTGCTGGGGCGGGCCGGGGAGATGAACTACGGGCAGGCGATGGCCCTGAGCACGATCCTGATGCTGGTGTGCGCGGTGTCCCTGCTGGCGCTGGAGCGACTGCGACCCGACAAGACCTCCGGAGAATTCTGATGACCCTGCTTCGACTGGAAGGGGTGTCGGTCCGCTTCGGTGAGCGCGCGGTCGTGGACGCCGTGGACCTGGCGGTCGCCGAGCACGAGATCGTGTGCGTGCTCGGGCCGAGCGGGAGCGGTAAGTCCACCCTGCTCCGGGTGGTGGCCGGGCTCCAGCCCGTCGCCGGCGGGAGGGTGCTGCTGGGCGGCGCCGACCAGGCCGCAGTGCCCGTACACCGGCGGGGGGTGGGCCTGATGTTCCAGGACCACCAGCTGTTCCCGCACCGGGACGTGGGCGGGAACGTCGCCTTCGGCCTGCGGATGCGGGGGGCCTCGAAGCAGTCCTCCGAGGCCCGGGTGACCGAACTCCTGGAGCTGGTCGGGCTCCCCGGGGCGCAGGGCCGGGCGGTGGCCTCGCTGTCCGGCGGCGAGCAGCAGCGGGTCGCGCTGGCGCGGGCGCTCGCGCCTTCGCCGCGGCTGCTGATGCTGGACGAGCCGCTCGGGCAGCTGGACCGCGGACTGCGGGAGCGGCTCGTGGTGGAGCTGCAGGGGCTGTTCTCGCGGCTGGGCACGACCGTGCTGGCCGTCACGCACGACCAGGGCGAGGCGTTCGCGCTGGCCGACCGGGTGGTCGTCATGCGGGACGGGCGGATCGCGCAGGCGGGGACCCCGCTGGAAGTGTGGCAGCGGCCGGCGTCGGAGTTCGTGGCGCGGTTCCTGGGCTTCGAGAACGTCGTCCCGGCGGAGCTTTCCGCCGGGGTGGCGGTGACTCCGTGGGGGAAGGTCCCGGTTCCGGCCGGGTCGCCGGCGGGGGAGCACCGGGTGTTGATCCGGCCCGCCGGGGTCGTGCTGTCGGCCGGGGGGCTGGGGTGCGAGGTGGTGTCGCGGACCTTCCGGGGGACGCACGTCGCGCTGCTGTTGCGGCCGGAGGCCGGGCCCGTGCTGGAGGCGGAGTGTGACTTGGCCGGGGCGCCGGCGGTCGGGGACCGGGTCGCGGTGACCTTCGCCCCGGGCGAGGTGGTCGTGCTGCCGGGGGAGTAGCGGCCGCCGCGCGGGGCGGAGTCCCCACAGCACCCTTTGCCGCTGCGCGGGGCGAAGTCCCCTACCCGCCCTTCGCCCGTTCCCCGGGCTGCGCCCGGACCCCTCCTGGGGCTCCGCCCCAGACCCCGCGCCTCAAACGCCGGCGAGG
>NZ_JBHUBS010000024.1:0-74113 GCF_042788835.1 Streptomyces sp. NPDC056883
CCCGTCGTGGCCGGGGCGAGGGGCTGAGGTCGAGGAGGGCCAGGAGGAGCTGGACGCCGAGTTCGAGGTGCGGGCCGGCCAGGGCCGGGGGAGGGAAAAGCGGCTGGCAAGGAGGGACTGGGGGATGCTGTTGTTGCGCGGCGGAGCCGCCTCCCCGACCCAAGTCACCAACTACGGCACGATGGTCAGAACCGGTGCGAGTGAACGCGCCGAAGGCGCCTCCTCCCCGCAGATCGCCACCGGCAGCTACTACGTAGTTAGAGGCGAAGATCGTTTTCCCTGGTCAAGGCCTTGCCGACTAGCTCCAAACTGCCACTTGAATTGCAGTTTTGGCACTTCCAGTTTCCTATAGGCAACTCCCCCTCCCTCACCTCTCGCTCTCCGCCGCCCAGATGGGGCGACGCGCCCGCCCCGATGTGCTTGCCTATAGGCAACCTAAGTGGATACGGTGTGCATCTTCGGTTGCGTATAGGCAATCGCCCGAGGTGAGGAGGGGTATGGCAGGGACCAGTCCGGTTCGGCGCGGCAAGGCCGTGAACACCGAAACCGGCGAAGTCGTGCAGATGGCGTTCTTCGAGGACGAGACGATCCAGCGGACACGGGTCCGCTACGACTGGACCCCTAACCCTGGGCGCCACGTCAACGTTCCGAAGGTGCTCCTAGCCAAGCTGTACGCCAAGGACAGCGGCTACACGCCGAAGCACAGGGATCTGTTCTTCTTCTACCTAGGGCATTCGCCGGACGGGGCTCAGCCGCTCAGGCTCACCTACAAGGAGATTGCTGAGATCCTTGGAGGGCGTGCCGGTACGATCTCGACGATCCTGGGTACGTTGCACGCTGGCGGGCTTCTTCTCGAAGCGGAGAGGGTCGGCAACATGAAGTTCTACCGGGTCAATCCGCGTGCCGCCTTCGACGGGCCAGCGGTGAACCAGGTGGAGGCCGTTCGGGACGCGCGCTTCCCGGTCGTACCTGCTCCGGCCGCAACGGCCCAGAAGAAGAAGGAGGCGTCGTGAGCTCTCCCATGATGCGGCCGCGTGAGCTGCCGTTCTCGGCTGACCTGATGCGCCAGCTCCTGGAGCAGACCGCAGATCTTCCCGGCGCGGACTACCGGGTGCTGAGCTACTACGTGACCGCCGTGCCGCTCGGCGAAACGGTCCGCGACACCGCGAAGACGGTGGCAGGGATTGTGAAGCTCAGCCAGGGCAGTATCTCGAAGAGCATCAGCCGACTGCTGGCCAACGGCTGGCTGGCCCAGGCCTTCCGCGTTGGCGGCGTCCCCTTCTACCGGGCCGGCGACAGGGTGCTGGGGCTGGCCGCGGCCGGCATCGATCACACCGAGCAGCCGCTGGCCACCGTCAGCCACCTGCCGATGCGAGGTTCCGTCGACGAGTGACTGGTGGTCGTCGCCGAAGGGCCCGCGCTCCGAGATCTCGGAGCGCGGGCCCTTCGGCGTATCACCTTCGCCTGAGGCTCAGCCCCTTCCTGTACGGCCCTTAAGGTGGTATTGTTTTGAATGCTGGAAGGGGGTGGCACCTCGACCGGCATCTACTCGGAATCCCACCCACTGCGGGAGAAGCGATGCAGGAGAACGTGAACGACTCGGCGCGTACGGCCGATCTGCTGGACAAGCAGCACGAGCGGGCCCAGGCAGCCGCAGCTACCGAGGTCGCGAAGCTTGACGGCAAGGCGAGCGCGATGCTGAGCGCCTCCAGCTTGATGGCCGCGATCCTGATGGGGGTCGTCCCCGGGGCGGACCTCTCCGGCGGGGTGGCACTGCTGGTAGGGCTGGGAGCCCTGCTGAACCTGGGAGCGATCGTTGCCACCCTGCTGGTGATCCGCTCTCGCTTTGGGCGCCCGGAATCGACGCTGGGCTCGTTTCTCCACTGGGCCGACCTGACGGCCGAGCAGCTGCTGGAGGATTTGGCCCATGACCGGCGGGCCGAGCACACGATCGCGCTGTCCCGCATCGCGCGGGGCAAGCACCGCTTGGTGCGCGTCGCGGTGGACCTCACCGTGGCGGCCGCGGGCGCCCTTGCGGCGGCCCTGATCGTTGCGTTGGGCTGACCTGGTCCCTTCCGGGGTCCGTTGGCTGAGGCCAACGGACCCCCGTCTGCCGACCGGCGCCTGTTGGCTCAGGCCAACGTCGATGTCTGACCCGCGTTCTAGTCTGTTGAACCTCGACCGAAGGGACATCCCTCGTGGAAGACCACCTGCCTTCCCTGCCGAAGCCGCCGCTCTTCATCGTTGACGAGGTGCACGACGTGCTCCAGCAACTCCGCGCGGACGACCGATCCGTGGCGGCCGTCGATGAGCTCCTCATCGAACTCGCTCGCCAGGGCCGGCGTCCGGTCGCCCCCGTTGCTCCGGTCCTCTCTCCTTTCACGCCGCATCGGCTGGCCGACTTCGACGGGCCGAAGGGAATCCCCGTGGACGATCCTGAGCCCGAGCCGGTCTACTGGTTCTGCAACAGCTGCGGCGAGGAGGTCGAGGACGAGACCGCCGAGTGCTGCGCGGACGGGGAGATCGAGCCCTCGTACGACGAGCCGGCCACCTGACCGGATCTGCCCCTCACGCCGCGCCTCCGTTCTCCGAAGGCCCGTCTCCCACCCCTCCGGGAGGCGGACCTTCGGCGTGCCCGCGCACGGAAGCCCGCGCAGCCCCGAAAAGCCGGACTGGGGATAATTCACCTCCGCGCCAGGTACTCCTCCCTCGGGTCCGTGGGCCCTACTGGGCCCACTCCCCCTCGGGACACCCGTACCGAGGAGCCGCGGAGAGACCCCCGGACGTAGTAGCGCGTCTCCGGGCTGGAGGGAGCGGAGGGAACCGATGGGTACCAGGCCCGGCCCATGCCCACGGCGCCGCAGGTGTGAGCGGAGCGGGCCCGCTCAGCTCTTAGAGGCGCTGGAGGTTAATTATCCCCCTGTCCTGAGAGTGCGCGCCCAAGGGCGCGCGAAAGAGGGGCGGTGGGGTGGGGCGGGGCCGTGGCCGATCCCGGGGGCCCCGCTCGCCCCGTACGGGGCTAAGCAGGCCCCGCCCCACCCCACCGCGCTGCATCTCGTCCGTGCCCCCCTGACCCGCCGTTGCAGGCTGCGGGCCCCGTGGGATCAACGGATAAGAAGGACGCGCTACGCGCGGCGACAGAAGAAGTAAGGCACCACGCCCGTCCAGGCCGTGACGCACCATCGGGCTCAAACCCCCCAGGAAGGCACCTCGTTCGCCCCGTACCGGCCTCGTGGCGCACCTGGGCGGGATTCCTGGTCATCGGGACTGTCGGGCGCTCTGTGGGGCTTGTGTGGCCTCGGGGTCGGCTGGGGCGCCCGGCGCCGGACCGGAACGGGCACAGCCGCCCACAGGGGGTGTCGTCCCGTGTGATGAGGTAGGTCCGCGCGAGATTGCAGCGCACGTACCACAAGGGGGCAGGAATGCAGGGCACCGTACGACGAGGATCGTGGCGGAGGGCAGCGGGCGTCACCGTCGCAGCGCTGGCGGTTAGCGCAGGATCGGTGATGCCTGCGGCAGCCGACACGGACCCGCCGGACTACCTCACGCCCATGAAGGCCCAGGAGATGTGGAAGGTGGCAGACGGCACCGGTATCACGGTGGCCGTCGTCGACAGCGGCTTCAAGGAAGTCCCGGGCGTGCGGAGCGAGTCCGTCCTTCCAGGCGTGTCGGTCATGTCACCGCCGGCCGGGAAGCCGGACACGAAATACTCGCCGCACGACGACTACGACGGGCACGGGACCACCATGACCGCGGCGATCGTCGGCGACGGCACAGGAGGCGCCCCCAAGGGTCTGGCTCCCGGCGCCAAAATCATGCCCGTCAGGACGAGCCTCGGCACGACCATGGCCTTTGCCGCGGGCGGCGAGGGCGCCGAGGGGATCCGGTACGCGGCCGATCACGGCGCCAAGATCATCAACTTGAGCTGGGGCGACTACTACGCTTTCGACAGGCTCAAGGCGGCTATCCAGTACGCCCAGAGCAAGGGGTCCCTCGTCTTCGCTGCCCTGGGCAATGAGGGCGAGGGCAACAACGCGACCAACCTCATGGCCCTGGTGCCCGGAGTCATCGGCGTTGGGGCCATCGACGAGGCCGGGATGCCGCTCAAGCTCTCCTCCCACGGGCCGGAAACCGACCTGGCCGCGTACGGCAGCAAGGCCCGGATCCGCTGCGAGGAGAACACCGGCTGGTGCGTGGCTGACGGAGGCACCTCGTACGCCACTGCCCTGGCCTCCGCCTCCGCCGCGCTCGTGTGGTCGGCTCACCCCGACTGGACCGCGTCCCAGGTGGCCCGCGTCCTCATCCAGACCGCTGGTGCCCCCACCGACGGCGTCAAGCGCAACGACTACATCGGGTACGGAGTCATCCGCCCGCGCAAGGTGCTGATCGATCGCGAGGGAACCCCGGGGGCACCTGACGTCGACCCCCTGGCAGTGGCCCCCGCGAAGACCCCCGCCCCCAGCACCAGCCAGAAGACAGCTGCCGCGCCAGTGGAAGCTGCGGCAGCGGCCGCAGAACCGGGTCTGCCCTGGGGGTGGCTGGCACTCGGCGCCGTCGTCGCCGCGATCCTCGGCCTCGGTACCACCACCGTGATCGTCAAACGCCGCTACCGGTGAGCCGTCCGGGCTCGCCGCCCGGCCAGCGGCGAGTCCCATGGGTCGGCTCCCCGGACGGCTCCGTGCTGAGTTCCGTCACCGTCAGCCGTTCCCCTCCCCCAGCTGCAATGCCGGGACGAGGACAGCCGCGGCGTCGCAGTCGTGGCAGGCGTCGACACCGGGCCGCATCAGGGCGTCCAGTGCCTCCTCGGTCCGCAGCTCGGTGCCGGATCGCGCCGCGTGACGGCAGGTGCTTTCGTGCACGACCGACCGGCCCCGTAGGCCGTGCACGGGGCGGATCACCCATCCCCAGCTCTCCGGTTCGGGCAGGGCGGCGGGGATGAAGTGGGACGGGACCGCTTCATAGGCCACGCACCAGTACGGCACGAGCACCTCGGCGGTGACCCATGCGGTGAAACCGACAGCCTCCACACCGCCGTCGGCGGAGGCCCCCCACATGGGTACTGCGATCTTGAACTTCCAGACCCGGCGGCCGCTGTCGAGCTCGATCTGCTGCCGCTCGAAGAGGCGCACCCGAAGATGCTGTCCGTCCGGCGTGATCAGGCCGATCGGAACGTGAAGCACCGGGGTCCGGCGGCCATCCGAAGCGCTCACGCCGTCAGGTGGCCGCGCTACAGGATCCCTGCTGCTGCTCGCGCCGGCCACTGCTCACGCCGCCTCCATCCGCTGCCGGGTCGACGCCCGTCGCCGAAGCGCTGCCAAGGCGGCGCCACTCACGCCCTGCCGGGCCAGGGCGCAGGAGAGTCTGATCAGGGCGCGGCGGTGCCGGGTTGCTCCGGAATCGGGGCGCAGCTGGGCCATGGCCGCGTAGGTCCGGGTCCATGCGCTCTGGATCGGCAGCGCCGCGGGGTCTGTTTCTTGCCTCACCCCACCTATTAGAGCACCAGTTCGAATTGATGTGCGCGCCGAGGCCCGCTCGGCCCCCCTCGCTGTGACCCGGCTACCCGACCACATTCGCGCGTATGCCCCCCACGAAATGGCAGCGCTACGCCGTGCGGCGGCTCCCACCGGGCGCACGTAGACGCAGGCCTCCAGGGTGAGGGGGTGAAGTTCCCCGTGGAGGTCGCGCTGGCGCAAGCGGTGCCCGTGCTGCCCGCAGGGGCCGGATGGTTCTATGAGGGCAAGTTCGACGGTCACCGGATGGTGATGCGGCGGGCTGCCGAGTCCGTCGAGCTCTACACCCGGGCCGGTCGGACGGTGACCTCGGTGTGGATGGATCTCGCTGTGGCCGGGCTCCAGCTGAGGCCCGGAACGGTGCTCGACGGCGAGGCCGTAATCTGGCAGGCAGGACGAATCGACTTCGGCGCGGTCCAGGCGAGGGCCGCCTCTTCCCTGACACGGGCGCGGGCGCTCGCCCGGGAGCTGCCCGCCACCTACGCCGTCTTCGATCTTCTGTCGCACCCCGACCACGGTGACGTTCGAGGGCGCAGCTATGAGGTCCGGCGCGCATACCTCGTCGACCTGGTGGGGGACCTGGGGCCGCCCCTTCAGGTCGTGCCCGCCACCGACGACCTGGAAACGGCGAAGGTGTGGTTCGAGGCGCTCCAGGCGCAGGGGATCGAAGGAATTGTGGCCAAGCGGGGGTCCGGGACCTATCGAGGTGGACGGCGCGACTGGCGGAAGGTCAGGCACGCCGAGACGCTCGACGCCCGCGTGGTCGGCCTCACCGGCACCCCGGCCAGGCCTGGGCACCTGCTCCTGGAACTGCCCGACGGAAGTCGGGTCCGCTCCCAGCGCGTCAGGGGAACACTGGCCGCACAGATCTCGCGAGCCTTCGCCGCCGTCGACCTTGGAGCGCGGGGCCAGGCGGACGACGGTGAGACGTACACCGCCTACGAGGGGCTGCCGCTCCTGGTGGAGATCCTCGCGGGGACAACCCGGCACGCGGTGGTCACCGTGACCCGCCTGCGATAACGCCGGACGGGTAGGGCGAGAGCCCCGTACGCAGGTCGACAGGTTCGCATGGGTGAGGGCCGTCAGACGCGTCAGCCTCCGGCCGGGTAACTCCAGAGCCGGTTGTCCTCCAGGACCAGCCCCGCGTAGGCACTGACGAGGAGCGGTGCCGCCTCGGGCTTGGTGGGCATGTCCGCGCCAGTCCGCGCGTCCAGGGCGACGGGGCCACCCACCCCCCGGCCGTAGACCCGCCCGTGCCAGACCGCGGTCACCGTCGGTGCTTTGCGACCCTCGCCGTCCTTGAATACCCACAGGAGCTTTCCGCTGGCCGGGTCCACCGCAGCGATCCCAAAGGCATGCGCGCAGACCAGCGTCAGGGCTTGGTCATAGGTGCAGGTCACCGAACCGAGCCCCGGGGGCATGTCGGCGCGCGCCTGCCCGCTGGTCACGTCCAGCAGCCGGTCGGCCTTCGAACCATCGGGCCGCAGGCCTGCGATCCGAACCGTGGCGGGACCGGCCCCGTTCATGACCGCGCCGTAGGTCCTCTCGCCCCGCCATTTCTCGGCGCCGGTGGCGAGATCGAAGCCGATCGGGGTCGGGGTGAGGGGTTCGCCGTCCAACAGGCCGGTGACCATCCCGGCGGCCACCGAGACGGCCTCCAGGCCGGGCTGGGTCCATCGCAGGGAGTGCGAGGCCGTGTCGATGCCGTAGGTCACCGCGGCGTCGGTGCCGACCACGGTGACCACAGCCGTGCCGTCCTGCGCTCCCACGGCCGCGACCTTGACCTTGGTGGAATGGAGTACCCACTCGGGAAGCGCGACCGTCGTCCGCCAGGCGGCCTTGTACGGAGCCGCCGCACTGACGGCGATGAGCTCGACGACCGCACCGGCGGCGTACGTACCCGAGGCAGGTGTCGTCATCAAGAACGGGGTCAGCACCTCCGTGTCGGCCAGGACCGGCGGCAGGGTGTAGCCCTCGGTGTCGCTCCTCAGCGGCTCACCCCGGGCTGCTTCCTCGCCCACGGTGCGGCCGGTGGCGAGATCGACAACCTGAATTCCAGTGGGGGAGGCAACGAAGGCCCGAGCGTCGTGAAGGAGGAGTGGCAGACCAGCGCCGCCGCCGCGGATTTGGCCCGCCAGGTTCGTCCTGCCCTTCGTAGCCGCTTCGGGCAACGACACCTTTCCGCGGACGTCGAACCAGGCTGGCGGATCGTGCGCGACCAGCCCAGGCTCGGCGGACGACGCTGGTGCGCTCGCGGCCGGCGGGGCCGTGCTGCTCGCCTTGCCGTCGTCGGCTGCCGGACCGCACCCGGCGACCAGGCCGACGGTCAGAGCCAGAGCGGGCATCAACGGCCGTACGGGAGCGCGCACATGGACCTCGCTTGCAGTCGAGCCGATGGGAGATGATCACGTTACGCCCCGCCTGTCGCGGGCGACGCCGACCTGGAGAACTGCCCTGCGGGCCAAGGAGGCGATGGGCACCGTGCCGTGTCTCCGGGCGGATCGGCCCCGTTGAGCAGCGTATGACGCATCACGATCAAGGCTGCTTCAGCAAGGGGCCCGTGGGCCCGGCGGCGCTCGCCGCGTTCGGAGCTCTCGGTGAGCCCGAGCTCCAGCTCCTGGACCACCTACTGAGCACGGCGGCGACGGACCGGTCTCCGAAGACCCTGGGGCAGGAGACCGGCCTGAAGCCCGAGGCTGTCACCAAGGCGCTGCATACCCTCGCGGCCGCGGGCTACGTCACCGTGGAAGGGGAGCTGACGCCCTGGGCCGCAGGCTTCGCCTCTCCTCCCCGAGGCTGACGAGGCGAAAGCCCGGCGGCCGACGGTTGCCCACCCACTCGCGTGTCAACTTTTTGGTGACATCGGCTCGGCGTGTGGAAGGGTGCCCTCATGGCCATCGACCACGCGGAGCGGCAGCGGATGCAGGAAGCGGCGGAGGAGCTGCTTCGTCAGCGGTACGGGGCGGGCCGCAGCTACCCGGACTCGCTGCGGCTGATGCAGGAAGTGCGGGCCGCCGCGCTCGGGTACTCCGCTGCGACGGACGGGGAGGCGCCGGACGTGCCGACGGAGGATCTCCTCGCCGCACTGACCCAGGTGGAAGACGCCCGCGCGCGTATGGACGCCCTGGAGCAGGACCTGATCCGCGGGGCACGTGACCGCGGAGCCTCGTGGCGGAGGATCGCGGACTCCCTCGGGATGGCCAACCGGCAGGCCGCCGAAGCCAGGGCCACCCGCCTGGAGCGGGCGGCGCAGTCCCGCAACGGTGATCGCGACGTTCGCGCCCAGCGGCGCGAACGCGCGCGGCGGCGAGCCGTGGAGACCTGGTGCCGCACCCATGAGGGTCGCCTCCGGACTGCTGGAGAGCACATGGTCGACGTCGGCGACGCGTGGCCGCAGCTGGCCGGGGGCGCAATCGCCGAGTACGCCCTGGACAAGCTGCGCGGCGCGCTGAAGACCGACGGGGCCGGTGTCGGGATCGCCGAGTACCTGGAGACGCTGTACTCGCGGCTCACCCCGTACGGGCAGCCGCCCCTGGAACCGTTCGGCGAGAGGGCGGTCGCTGCCCGCGCGGCCCGCGACGTCCTCCTCGTGCTGCTGGATGAGCTGTCCGCCGCCCGCCTCGCCGTGGACGAGGCGGGGCTGTCAACGAAACGGTGACCATCGGACCGGCTTCGCTACCGCTCTCGGCTCATCCGTAGCCCGCTCGCACGGTTGACCACGTGGCGCCGACCGGGGACCTTGCGGGGCCGATCCCGCCGGAGCTCAGACCGGGCGGTGCCTGAGGCCGTACGCTGAGCGAAGCCGTCCCGGTGGCCCTCCCCCGTGCCACTGGGGCGGCTCTTGTGTGCCTGGGAACGACGGGGTTCCCTCCCGCTCCCCTCTCCTCGCTCCTGCCGGCCGGGAGCCGTCAGGCGGGAGCGGGGCCGCGGTAGACGCCGACGAGCGTCCCGTCATGGCGCAGCAGGCCGAGCCCCTTCAACTTCTCCAGCGCCTCCTTGACCTGGCCCTGCTGGAGGTCGAGCTGGGCAGCGATCACGCTCGGTTCCTGATGCACGTCCTCCTGGAGGATGAGCCACATCGCGACCTCGCGCTCGGCGCTCCCGATGCCCGCGCTCAGCAGCTTGCCGTGCAGCTCGGTAGAGACCGCCACGTGCTTGGGGGACCACATGGCTTGGGTGGGCACGGTTGGGATCACCCTGGCCTCCAGCTCGTCGAGGATAGTGAGGTCCGGGTCGAACTCGGCGGCGTCCTCCGCCAGATCACGGGCGGTCATCTCGGCGCTCAGACTGGTGAGGGCGGTGCGCAGGCTCGACAGGACGGTCCCCACGGCCTGCGGCTTCCTGGCGACGGCGAGGGCGGGGTACTTCTTCGTCGGCTCGTACGCCTCGCCCAGGCGCTGGACGATGACCCGGATGAACGAGGCCGTGTCGTAGAGCTTCTCGTTGGGGTTGCCGGTGGTGAGGAGGGGGCTGTAGTCGCGGCCGTCGGCGTCCTTCGCCATTTGGTAGCGGATGCTGAGGGCCTGCATGCCGTAGACCTGGGCCAGCAGCTCCATCGCGTGGACCAGGATGCGGCTCGCCTCCACGACGGATTGGATCATGCGGCGCACGGTGCCCTGGCGCTCCTTGGCCGTGGTCTCCTTCTCCTCGGTTACCAGGGCCTGGTGCTCGGGTCCGAGGTTCTCGAAAGCGGTCACGAGCGCCGCGGCGGCGGTATGGAGGTTGTCGTCGTCTGCGGGGTGCGGCTCGGTCATCGCCGACCTTTCTTCGTTCACGCGACGCGTGCTCGCGGCGTCGCATGCGGTGACGCGTCGGTTGGTCGCGCCGCCGCGTACAACGTTGGCCGGGCCGGGATGGAAACGGCCCGGGGAGGTGGATGAATCACTCGTCCGGGGTGGGTGATTCGGTCCCGTTCGGTGATGTCCGGCGGGTATTCTGGGGGCGGGCAACGCGTAGGCCCAAGCCCGCTTCTCCGGCCCATGACCGGAGGGGCACCGTGGCAAAGGTGCCAGGGTCTCCTTGGAGACCTGGTCAGCTCGCCGGTCTCCGGCAGCGCGCCAGCGTACGAGTTCTTCACCGTCGTCGTCCTCGACGATCGCCTCCGCCGTGCGCTGCTCTTTGTGCGCGCCGGGTCATGGGTCCGTGCCGCGCCGAAAAGAGTTCAACTGTGCCGAAGAGTGAGAAGAACCGTCGCCGCAAGAGCCATGCCGAGCGTGAGCGCATCAGGCGGAAGAAGGACGCCAGCGGCGTCTCGTACACGTCCGCCCAGTCGGGCACCGCACACCAGCACCAGGGCCCGGAGATCGGGCCCGTTGACGGTTCCGGATTCGGCGTCGACCGGCGGGTCGACATGGGCACCGCTTCCGCGCTGATCGGGGCTTGCCTGGCACGGTGCAGGCCGTGCCAGGCGAGCCTCGCGGACAAGGTTCTGAGCGGTGACCGCCTCGTCGTCGCCAGCCTCGCCGGCAGCGTCTACTCGCTGCTGCCGTCCCCCGGATCGATCTGTTCCCCCGCGACGGAGCGCTTCCACGCCGTGGCGGGGGAAAGCGCCCGCAGCGGGGACGGGCGCGACGTCTTGGCGGCGGTGGAGGCCCTGAGCGCGGAGGATCTGGAGGCCCTGCTGGAGGACACCCTCGACATGTGGACGGCCGTGGCCGCGCCGCCCTCTGCGCCTGAACCCGCCGATCCTGCGGCCGTCAACGATGCCGAGGCGGAACCGGACGAGGAGGCGCCCCTCCAGTTCACAGCGCTGAGCGGGACCGCGTACCTGATGAGCGCGGGGACCGATCAGCTGCTGAGCACGGAGGAGTTGGTGGAACTTCCGCGGCTCGCGGAGAGGCTCGCGGCCGCGGGCACCCCCGTGGTCTGCTTCCTGTGTGACCAGTCGATCGACGTCACCGCTGAGCCCGAGGTCCACATCGGGCTCAGCGCCCGGACCGTCGAGGTCGACGGCATGAAGTTCGATACGGTGCAGCCGGTTTGGACGCACCCGGTGTGCGGCCGGACACGGATCTGGCCGTGGTCGGAGCTGATGGCTGAGCGGCAGCGCCGGGGGCTGCCCGTGGCGGCAGAGGACCGTCAGCCGGAGCGCGTACCGCGGCAAGGGGCACGGAACGCCGACTACACACACTTCAGCCTCGCCCGGAATCCGGGCGGCGGGATGGTGCCGCTGGTGCTCGTAGAGCCGGGTGAGCCGGACGAATTCGGTACGGAGGGCTATCTGGCGGCCAGGCTGTCCGAAGGATTCAAGCGCGTCGACCTGACCAGGGGGCAGCCCTTCCCGGTGCTCGACGGCTGGCACCTGCGGTGCGAGCGGGGCCGGATGGTGTCGGTGATGCGCGCGGGGGCCGGGGCCTGGTACCGGCAGGAAGGCGGGTACGCGACGCCCGGCCCCTGGCGGCAGGCCGCCCGCGACCAGCGCACCGCGCTCCTGCTGGTCGTGCCCGCCGGCACGGTGGGCGACCGGTCGGGCGACCCGTGGCTGGCGGCGGTGAACCGGGCCGCGCGCGCCGGGCATCTGCTGGGTGGTCTGGTCTCGGTTCGCGGGAGCCTGTCGTGAGCCGCCGCACGACCCTGCCCGGGGTCGCCCGTGTACGGATCACCGGCGACGACACAGCGACGCAGACCCTGCTCGACGCGCTTGCGGACAGGTTCACGGTGACCGACCCCGCCCCCTACAGCGGCGGCCGCAACTACCTCGACGTCGACACCCGCAGCGCAGGGCCGCGCGGCGACGGCGCCCGCCCCGGCGTACCCGCGGGGCCAACGGTCTCGCAGCATAGGCCCGCCGAAGTACCGACGACGGTCGCGGTGATGATGGCGCGGCAGATCCACGCGGCGCACCTGCACCTGAGCGCCTTCCGGAATCTGGTGCAGCAGTACGGCGACGGCCTGGTCCCCGAGTTTCCGAAGGCCGGGCAGGCCCCGGACAACCCGGTGGCCCAGGCGCTCGACGCGACGTCGCGGCTGCTCTACGAGCTGCGGGAGTGGAGCAGCCACAGCGCCCACGCCTCCGGTGCGGTCTCCGCCCTGCCGGAGGTCATCGCCGCCTCCGAGGAGCAGCTGCGGGCCGAAGAAGTGCTCTACCCGACGGGCGAGTGGTGCCGGCAGCCGGGCGGGGTGATGCCGCAACCCGGCGAGGTGCAGCCGGAGAAGAAGCCGGAGTACCCGGTCACGACCCAGTTGCTCGGGCCGGTGCCGGAGAAGCGCTACAGCGCACGGGCCTCGGGCAAGTCTGTGCAGAGGGCTCTTCCCGCAGTCGCGGACACACCGGCGGCCGCCGTGTGGCAGGCGGAGCGGGCGTTGTCCGGGTACGTCTGCCAGCACTGGGAGGCGCCCGGCGACACACCGGCCGATCTCGCGGCCGCCGTCGACGGCCTGGGCGAGCTCGCCGACACCTTCACCGGCGCATGCACTTCCACGCTCGGCGAGATCCGGCGCCGCCTCGACGAGGGGCTCCTGGTCGGCATCGATGTCCCGGCCTTCACCGCGGCGGAGGCGTCCGTGTGCGCGCAGTTGGGCATCGAGGAGGACAGGTTGCCCGAGCTCGTGTACGGCCTGTCGCGGGTGCGCTGGGCGATGGACGGGGCGAGGGCGGCGCTGCCCCGGGCGATGGACGGCGAGGAGTTCGACGCGCTCGCCCAGGCCCGGGTGCTCGGGGCGCTCGACGGGAAGCCGCTGCTGGCGGTGCGTCGTGATCTGGGGCTTGAGCGGCACTGGCAGCGGCACCGCTCGAAGACGCGGGTCCCGGACTACACGGCGGTGGACTGGCTCATGAGGGCGGTGCACTGGATGCACGCGGCCGGCGTGGGCGCCTACAACCACAGGGCTCACCTGGCCGCCGAGCGGCACCCGGGATCTTCGGGCCTGCCGTGGGCGACACCGTCCGCCGGGGATGACGGGGCCAGCCAGTGACCGGCCGTGCCGCGCGCGCGGCCGACGGCGGCAGGCCGCCGAGTTCCTGATCGGGAACCTGCGGCCTGACCGGCCATGTCAGTGCCGGATGGCAGGGTTGATCCCGGTATGGGACACACCTGGTGCCTGGAGGCCGCAATGCAGGATGAGGGAGAGCTGATCCTCTCGTACGTGATGGAGGGCAGCGAACACGCGGCGTGGGTGCTGCACCGCGTCGGCGACGACGATCACACGGCGGTGATGGACGACGGGCCGGACGCCGACGGGGAGGACGCGGCCAAGGCGTGGGCGTCCGAGCTGCTGGAGAGCTGGGGCCACGACGTGGACGGCCTCGCGTGGACGCCGCGCCGCCCTGATCCGTCGGCGGCCGTGGAGTATTGGATCGTGCGCCTCCCCGACGATGACGGGGAGGCCGTCCAGTAGCCCGGCCGCCTACATCGCTCCGGGCATGGTGGGGCTGCCGTCAGACCGCGGCGGGGGCGAGTTCCAGCGCCTGGACCAGGGCTCCGATCCGCTCGCGCGGGTAGCCGGCGACCGGGGCGGTCAGCACCAGGAGCCACCGGACCGTGTTCGCCGGGACGGGGTTCCAATCGCCGAAGGCAACCTGGGTCAGCCCGGCCTCGGCCTCCCAGACACGCCGGGCCTCTGCCTCGCCTCCGCGCATCTGGCCCTCGATGAGCAGGTGCGCCACCCGCAGGGCGGGGAGGTGGTTGCCGTGCTGAAGCTCGCGGTACGCGGCGGCGGCAGTGTCGCCGTCCTCCTCGCCCTGCTGGCTGTGTGCGAAGAACTGGGCCAGCAGGTTGGCGGCGAGCTGGAGTTCATCACGGGCCACCAGCTCGGCGGTCACGAATGCGAGGAGCTCGCCAGCCCCGTCCGGGGACTGCACGGCCGTGGTCAGTGCCCATTGCAGGAGCTGGCGCACCGGCAGGGACTCAGTCAGCTCGGCGGGCCCCATCTGGAACGAGCCGACGAAGGTGAGGGAGCGGTTGAACGGATTCTCGGGTGCCATGACGGACATCCTGCCGACCTCGCCCTGCGGGAGGGGACCGGGGATCACCCCTGAGCACATCGAAGGACTGCCACCCAAGTTGACCTGTGGCGGAGAACCCGAAAGGAGGAGGGCCTACTCAGTCCTGCGGGTGCTGGCAGGAGGGGCAGCCGATGGACTCGGCGGCATCGGCGGCGGAAGCCCCAGCAGCTTCGGCGACCGCGCGCCAGCACAGAGGCAGGCCAGTCTCGTCGAGAGTGCGTCCACTGGGGAATTCGTCGTCCGGGCCGTAGAAGTCGGCCATGAAGGAGGCGATGCCGGGGAGGACGATGCGGGTCGGCTCGACTTGGAGGCCGTACAGCTCTGCGGGCGGGATGGACGCGAGGCTCTCCCACACCAGGCAGTTCAGCACCTGCGCCACCGTCCGGCTCTCGTGGTCGTGTCCCTCGCACAAGTCCCAGGTGCTGCCGTCGGGACGCAGCACATCCAGGTGGTCGGTGATCGTCAGGGTGAGAGTGTCGGAGGTGTAGTGAACGGGTTGCGTGGCGGGCGTGGGCGTGCGGCGGCGGAACAGCTGGCGGACGTTCATGGTGTGTGGCCCTCGTCGTCGGATGCGTCGGTGATCAGGTGGGCCAGCGGGCGTGGCCTCGGAATTCGAGACAGTGGCGGAGCCAAGATGACGGGTCACAGCCCTGGACTCCCGACTGCGAAGGGGGCGGATTACACGACGCAGGCGAACGGCACGTACCCCTTGATGCCCCGGTAGGTGATGTGCGACCACCGGTTGTCGTCCTTCCAGCCGCAGAGCGAGTAGTTCTCGGCGAGGGTCACAGGGCAGGTCACATACCTCGCCTTCGCCCCCTTGGGGAGAAGGCCGAGGTCGGTGGAGTTCACCGCTGGCGTCTTGCGGATCTTGACGCTCTCGTGGGCCACGGCCGGGTCGAGGGCGCATCCGGCCTTCGCCTGCGTCAGCAGAACGCTGCTGGTCGCCGTGGTCGCGGCCGTAGCGGTGCCGCTCGCGAGGACCAGCAGCCCCGCCGCGGCGGCGGCCCCGAGCACCGATGTCAAGTTCTTCATCTTCAGCAACAACTCCCCGCGACGGTCACGAACATTGGTCGGCTTCGGACCCTATGCGAGGCGTAGCAGGCTGATCGACCGGCTTTACCCGCGTTCGGCCTCGCGCGGCGTGGACGGTGCGGTGTGCTGCCAGGCCCGGACCAGAACAAGATCACCGAACCGCCACCAGCGCTCTTGCCGCCACATCGTGCGCAGGAGGCTTCGGCGTACGGGCTTGGGCAGCGTGCGGTACTCGGGGAAGTCCACGGACATCTCGCCGACGAGGCGCGCGCCGCGCTCGGTCGCGTGCGCGGCCAGGACGGAGGACAGCTCCGTCAGGAAGACCTGCCGGTTCGCAGGCACGTGCCCCTCTCTGCGCGGGACCCACCGATAGGCGACGGCGGTGCGGGACAAGTCCCCGTAGTCGGGCCCGCTCTCCGGCCGGCCGTTCACCGCGTCACTTCGCTGGTGTCCCATCGTTGATCTTCCTGTCGTTGTCGTTCGGCACCGCGCCTTGGCGCGAACAGTCAGTATGGCCAAACGGGGATGGGGAGGGATGGGTACGCGTACCCGACCCTCCGCATCCGACGGCGTCCCGGCCCGGCTCCGGTGCGAGGTCACTTCCGTCTACGGTGGGCTGCTCCCGGCCCGTACACGGGCCGTTCACTCACGCCCGCTCCAAGGCGTCCAGCAACGGCTCCTTGTACCCCGCGGCGGCGAGGTCGTCGTTGGCGAGCTTGGCCTGGTGGAGGAGCTTGAGGGTGGTGGTGTGGTCGGTGCGCGCCCAGAGTGCCCGCGTCGCTTCCCGCAGGGTGCGCCGGGCCCGCAGAACCTTGGGGTCGGTCTCGTCGCCGGCAAACTCGCGAGCGGCGTGGAAGGCGTCGACGGCCAGGGCCGCCTTCGCCATCGCGGCCGCCGTCTTCTTCCTCTCGCCTTCCTCCGGCAGCAGGGGGTTGAGCACCACGGCCGGACCCCACTGCGGGGTCTTCGACCCGGCCGCCTGCTCGGCGGCGTAGCTCCTGCGCTGCTCCTGCACCCCGAGCCGCAGCTGCTCCAGGCCCTCCGGCAGCTCCCAGCCCTTCCCGCCGACTCCGGTCACCGCCCCCTTCAGTTCCCCGACCTGGGCGACGTAGCTCTCGATCAGCCCCTTCCTGCCCAGCGGGGTGCCGCGCCGGTAGGCGCCGTGACCGTGGGACACGAGCAGGGAGCGGGCGCCTCCTTGCAGGCCCGTGACCAGCTGCGCCCTGACCGACAGCCAGTGCTCCAGCGCGGCCTGGGTGATGGGCGATACCGGCCAGACCTCGGTCAGGTGAAGGGTCGAGGCGACCGCCTGCGGATTGCGGATGATCTTCACCCAGGTCAGATCGGGAGCGAGATCGCCGATGCCGCAGGTGCAGAGCTCACCGGTTCGGGGGGCGGCGTCCAGGACCAGGCCGACGACGACGAGAAGCCGGGCGAGGCCGGGGTCGGAAGGCTGCGTCTCGACCTGCTTCTTCAGCCCATTGTGCAGCTGGCTGCGCGCCCAGGCGGGCATCGTGGGCTTCTTGGGCGGCTTGGGATAGGAGATGGCGCCGCTGGGGACATCGGCCTCACGGGCCAGCCGACGCAGCACGCTCGACCTGCGCCGCTGCGAGGCGGTCACACCCTTCGGCTGGTTCTTGAATCCCCGCAGGCGCAGCTCGCCGCTGTCGGTCAGCTCGCACAGAGCGGTGGCCCCGGGGCCGAGCAGCGCCCGCATCGACGTGCCGTACCGCTCCTTGTAGTCCTCCCGCTCCAGCGCCTTCTCAATGGTGTGGTGGACCCAGCGGACGTGACCCGCGACGGACTCCGTGGTCTCCGGGTCGTCCAGCACCTGCTGGACCAGCTCGGGCAGTTCTTCGACCGCCGGGTAGCGGCCTTCGTCAGTCCTCGTGGACACCCTGGCTCCCTCCGAGATCACGGATATAGGTTAATTATCCCTGTGCCGGCTGATCAGTCTGCACCACCGGACGTCAGCCCGTCAGCCCGTTCCGCAGGGCGGAGGGCCTACGCGCTGAAGGTCGGCCGTACATCAGATCAGGCCGCTTCTGGCTGATCCCCCGCCCTAGCGGGGTCGGAGCGTCCTACCCTCGGCGGAGACCATCAACGAGGGGGACCGCACGTGGCGAAGCAACAGCTGCCGGACATCTACGAGACCCGGCAGGCGAAGGCGATCCTGAAGGCGCTGCAAGACGGGGATGTGGAGCAGGCCAAGAGGCTGGAGGACCACCTGCTGGCCGAGGCCGCCGACGGCCCCGAGGAGCGGGAGAGCCTCAGGGATCAGCTCCGCGCGGCCATGCTTTTCCGGGCGCAGATCGACGCCTCCGCGGCCGGGGACGAGGGGACGGCCTTGCTGTTCCAGACCATCCTGATGGAGACGTGTTCGGAGAAGGTGATCCAGACGACAAGGGCCAGCGCCCTCATGCACGTCGGCATGCAGAGGGGCGAGCTGTCCGCCGACGACCACGACTCCCTGACGGCACACCTGAAGGAAAACGGCGTGAGCGCGGGGCTGATGGAGCTCGTGGCCGGCATCCGACGCGTCGCCTAGCCCTTTGCGATGATCTCCCGAGCAGATGTCAACTTTTCGGTGACATCGAGTCAGGGTGTCGGAGGGCTGTGCGATGCTGCCGCAGAGCGAACAGCGATCAGGAGGTAGACCGTGACGATCCCGGCTGCGGGAGGGGGACACCCCGGCGTTCCGGCACCGGACTCCAGCCTCCCGTTCATCGCGGCGACCTGCGCCACCGGCTGCGCGGCGGCGGCCATCGTGGTCACCACCCACAGCCGGCTCACCTTCCACCACATCTGGCTGTCCGGAGCAGTGTGGGCAGCCGCGGCCGGTATCGGCTTCGCCGCCGCGTGGGGCTTGTTCCGCCGCCTCGGCTTCCAGCGCCGCGCGCTGACCCCGAGGGGCGGACTGGTCGCGGTGGCCTTGGCGGCCGCCATGGTGTGGGGCACGAACAGCGTCGCGTCGCACATCTTCCTGAGTGCCTGGGCCCGGTACGACACGGAGCTCGGTGGTCCGGGGCAGTGCCTGGACGGGACCCCGTACGGCAAGGACCGGGCCAGCGTCATCACCTGGGCCCGCGAGGGCAACGACCGCATGGAGATCTGGCCGGGCGGGCCAGCCTCGAAGGACACCCCGAAGGGGTACAAGTACCCGGCCCTCAAGCTGAAGAACGCCGTCAATGGGGGCACCCGCCCGCTGGCACCGGCCGACGACACGTCACGGGACCTGCTGCACACCTACGGCTGCCGCTGAGTGCAGCACGCGGGGAAAAGGAGAAACGCCGGTGAGGAAGCTGTTCGAAGACGGCCGCGCGGAGGCCCGCAGGCAGGCCGAGGCACGGGTGGTCGCGGACCTGCGCGAGGCGGCTCTGCGGGCGATCTACCTCCGGGAGAAGGCGGACCAGGCGGGCGGGGCGCCGGCGGACATCAACCCTCACACCGTCGACGTCACGGCGTACTCCCTCGCCTCGATGCTGACCTTCGGCATCGACGGTGACCCGCAGGTCGAATCCCTCGGCCGGGTCGTCCACATGGTCTTCGCGGGCAAGCCGGAACGCATCGAGTCCCGGCGCCGGCGGATCGTCTGGGAGTTGGAACGGCTCGGGCACACGGCCGCAGCACGGCTGCTGCTGGATCTGACGCGTACCGAGTCCAAGAGGTACATGGGGTACGGCATGGTGCCCCTCGGCGCAGAGAACTGACGCACGCGCCCAGACCCGCCCTCGGCACCCGTCACGAGAGGGTGACCTCCACGGCGCAGAGCGCTCCACCCGAACGAGGGACGAAAGTTCCCTCCGCCGCGGTGGCCAGCCGGGTGTAGTCGAGAGCCGTGGCCCACAGCCACCGAGCACTGAAGTCGTCCCCGGCGCTCATCGCGCAGGCCGCATTGCCGGCCGCGTGGCCCCACAGGTCGCGCTGGCGGCCGCCGTGCTCGGCCTCGGCCGCCCGCAGTGCGGCCACGATCGCGGCGGCCGGCGGCGGCTCCCCCGCGTCCTTGTCCAGCCAGGGGCGTACCGCCTCGGCGACGGCTCCCGCCGTCTCCAGGGAGAAGGAAGTCTCAGTCATGGCGACACCATGCCCGAGGACGCCCGCCGGGCGGGCGCCCTCGGGAGTAGACGGGCGGCCGAACGGGTCAAGGCCCGGTCGGGGCCGCTCCGTCACCGCAGGACCGACGCCCGGTCAGGGCGCGGGGCGGCGCATGGCGATCACCGTGCAGTCGTCTCGGTACCCCTCGCAGTCCTCTTCCGCAGCAGCGACAAGGGCGTCCGCGAGGCCCTGCGGGTCGTCCTGGAGGGCGTGGCACAGGGCCGTCCACGTCTCCGCGTCCACCTGGTCCGAGACCCCGTCCGACACCAGCAAAATCAGGTAGACCTCCTCGGGGATCTGGACTTGTCGGCACGTGGCCGCGGACGCCTGCGCGAGCCCGAGCCTCGACCAGTTGTCGTGGAGCTCGGCGTCCAGCTCCACCGCCGCACCACCGTTCCTACGCAGCCAGTTGCCCATGGTCTGGTCGTCGGACCAGAGGGTGAGCCCGGTGTCCTCCCGCCAGCCGTACGCCCGGCAGTCCCCGATCCAATGAACGGATGTCGGCTGACCCGGCTCCAAGCAGGCGTAGACGGCGGAAGCGTGCGGCGGCTGGTCGTAGGCCGCAGCCATCTGCCCGGCCGTCATCAGCCCGGCCAGCCCGCCCAGCTCCATCCCGATGTGGGTGATCACCGCCGGGGTGAGCGCGGCGTACCGCACGGTGTCCGGGTGATGGCCCGCACCGTCCACAACTGCCGCGCACACCGTCGCCCCGCGCCGCTGCACGTCCGCTCCGTCCGCGCACGGCGGTTCCGTCCCGGGCCGCTGAGCCCGCCCCACCACGACCGCACCGGCGCCTGCGGCGTTCTCGGTCTTCTCCACCATCGTCTTCTCCCTTGCCTCACCAGAGGGGGCCGGACGGCCCGCTCCCCCTTAAGGCCGACGGGGAAAGAAGATGGCGTTAGATCGCACTACTTACCAAAACTGGGGCTGGTGTGACGCATGAGGCGACGGCGGGACTGTCAGGCCGCGAGGGTGAGCCAGCGCCCGAGCTGCTTGCTGATCTTGTCGACGCCGGCAACCGCGTGCCGGGCCCGGCGTTCCTGATCGCCGCGGCGGCGGATGTACGACAGGGTGGTTGCTGGGTCGTCGTGCCCGGCGAATTCCTGGATCTCCTCCAGCGCGGTGCCCTCGTCGTGCATGTGGGTCAGGCGGCTGACCCGCAGCACGTGAGGCGTCACGTCGCGGCCGGTGAGAACCCCGGCCCGCTTCCCGAGGCGGGTCAGGATGCGGTCGACATCGTGACGGTCGAGCCGTCGTCCTGCGGAGTCCAGCAGCAGCGGCCCGTCGGTGCGGCCGTCGATGAGGAGGACCAGGAGCTCGGCGAGCATGTGCGGGATGTCCCACTGCCTGCCCTTGTTGCCCTTGCGCGTCAGGTCGATGACCGGCTTGCGGCCGTCACGGAAATCCGTGACGTCGGCCTCGCACCATTCGCTGACGCGGCCGGCGAAGACGTAGACGAGGGACGCCACGACCACGTCACGCAGGCACTCCGCCCAGTCGAGCAGGCTGGCGTACTCCTCGATCTCCAGCATCGGGGTGGCGGTGGTCTCGTCGTGCCGGTCGATCTTCGGTCGGTTGTGGCGGGTGACCGGATTGGGGATGTAGGTCTGCGACTCCTCGGCGGCGAAGAGGGTCAAGGAGGACAGGGCGGAGAGGCGGCGCGCGATGCTGCGGGCCGCCCGCCCGCGGCTCTCCTCACTCAGCCGCCAGGTGGTCACGTCGCCGCGGGTGATGCACCCGACGAAGAAGCGGTCGTGCTCCAGCTCCTGGGCGAAGCCGTGCCAAAACCGCAGGTCGTCGGCGTAATTGCGCTTGGTGTTGATGCTGGGGATCGTGGAGGACGCCAGCCAGCTCATGACGGTGGTGAAGGCGTCTGCCGTACAGATGTCTCGCAGGATGTCCATGCGGTGACGCCGCGGGCCCAGCTCGCCTGTCACCGGATCGCGCGGTGCCACCGTCCCGAGGTCCGCGCGGATCTTCGCGAAGGCGTCTTCTGCTCGGGTCGACGCGCGCATGATGTCGCCGGTGGGACGGTGGGCGACATCGGGACGGGGCATCACGTGCGGGCACCCTCTTCGCCTTGCTTGATCGTCTGGAACTTCAGGTCGGTCTCCCCGTAGGGCATGCGCCCCTCCTTACTCCCGACCCCCAAACTACCTGCGGGAAACGGACCACAGCGGGGTAGCCCTGACGAAGGCGTAGGCCGGTCAGTCAGCGACCCGACTGCCGCGGTCGCTCTTCGACTGCTCGTAGGGCCCACGCCCGGCCGACCGGCGCCCTCCCCATCCAGGTCCAAGAGAAAGGAAGGGCGCCGGGCCCGCTGGCTACGAGATGGAAATGGGGGCGTAGGCGCGGGCCTGGGTGGTCCACATCGTGGCGTACTCACCCTCTGCGGCCACGAGGCTGTTATGGGTGCCTTCTTCGAGGATGCGGCCGTGGTCGAGGACGATGATGCGGTCCGCGTGCTGGGTGGAGCCGAGGCGGTGGGTGATCAGGATGACAGTCCGGTCGGCGGCGAGTTCGCGGATGCGGTCGTACGCGGCCTGCTCGGCTCGGGGGTCGAGGGCGCTGGTGGGTTCGTCGCAGATAAGCAGGGGCGCGTTCTTGCGGGCGTAGGCGCGGGCTGCGGCGATGCGCTGCCACTGGCCGCCGGAGAGGTCTCGGCCGCCGGACTGGGCAGGGCGGATGTGGGTGTCGAGGCCTTCGGGCAGGGAGTCGATGACCTCGGTGGCGCCTCCGGCGCGGGCCGCGGCGAGAACGGCGGCGTCGCTCTGGTCGCCCTGGCCGAGGGTGATGTTCTCGCGGACGGTGGCCTGCCAGCGGGCGATGTCCTGGGGCAGCATCGCAAGGCGGGAGTGCAGCTCGTCGGGGTCGACGGTGGTCAGGTCGGTGTCATCCCAGGTGACGGCCCCGCTGGTAGGGGCGTAGAGCCCGGCGAGGATTTTGGCCAGGGTCGACTTGCCGGCGCCGTTGTGGCCGACGATGGCGAGGATCTCCCCCCGGCGGACGGTCAGGGAGATGTCGGTGAGGACGGGGGCGGACGCGCCCGCGTACGTGAAGGAGACGCGGTCGGCGCGGATCACCGCCGGGTTCGCGGGCACCGGCGCGGGGGCGGCCGGGAGCGTCGTGCGGGCCTTGGCGTCCGCGAGGAAGTCGGACCAGTCCTCCAGGTAGAGGCCCATGCGGTAGGTGGTGGTCAGGCCGGTGGCCATGCCGGTCAGCAGGGCTCGGCTGGTCTGGACGGCGATGAGGGCAGTCGCGGCGTCCGCGGTGGGAATCCGGCCGTGGACGGTCAGCCACAGCAGCGCGCCGTAAACGGCGAGGGTGGCGGCGCCAGCGAGGGTGTCGCCTGCGAGCTGGCGGCGGGCGGTGTCGGCACCGATGCGCGCGGTGTGCTGCTCCAGGCGGCGGCTGACGGCCTGGTACTGGTCCAGAAGCCAGGGCCGCATGGTGCCGGCGCGGACGTCAAGGGCGGTGCTGCGGCCGGCGGCGAGGTACATGAGGATGTGGCGGGTGCGGCGGTCGCCGACGGCGTGCCGGTCAGCGCGGTGGGCGGCCTGGGCGGCGCGAGCGGCGGCCCAGGCGCGCGGCAGGACCGCGAGGAGCAGCAGGGGCAGGAGCAGCGGGTCGAGGGCGGCCAGGATTCCGGCGGCGGCGGTGATGCCGAGCGCGGCGCCGGTGAGGGCAACGAGGGACTCGACGATGGTGTGGGCGTCCTTGGCGGCGCGGTTGGCGGCGTCGCCGTGGTCGCACCAGGCGGTGTCGTCGTAGGCGGCGAGGGGGACGCGGGTGGCGGCGTCGAGGTAGGCCAGTTCGGCGCGGCCGTCGACGCGGGGGCCTAGTCGGGCGGTCGTCGCGACGGTCGCGGCGGACGCCAGGGAGCGGGCGGCGGCTACGGCGGCCAGGGCCAGCAGGGCGAGTTCGGCACGGTCGAGGCGGTCCAGGGGCGCGCCGGCGGCGAACAGCGCGGCAAGGGCGGTCCGGGTCAGGTGCAGCGCCGCGGCGGTGAGCGCGCCGGCGGTGAGTTGGAGTCCGACCAGGCGCAGCAGGGCTGTGCGGTCGGCCCGCCAGGCCAGGGCCAGCGTGATCCGCATGAGGCGGGGCAGGGTGCGGGCCATCGTGAGCAGGCCGTCGGTGCGGTCTTCGTGGCGCTCGCTGCCGAGCGTCCAGGCGGGGAGCGGTTCGGGGGCCGGTCGCCGTCGGCGGCGCAGCCGGTTGCCGAACCGCTCCCCGAGCGGGGCGCGGGGGTGCGGGGTGGTCTGCGTGCAGTGCTGTGTGTCGGTCACATCGGGCGCAACGCGTCACCCATACGGGTGGATACGCAACTACCCCTGGTCCATCACGCGTTCGAATCGCTGATGGTGAGGACCGGCAGGTACGGCCAAGGCCGGTCGTGGTCGTCCTGCCCGAGGACGTGGCCGCCTGTCTCCACCCAGGCGTGGGCGCCGCGCGGGGCGAAGCGGGCCCCCAGCACCCAGCGGACGCGGCGGCCGGTGAGGGCTGCGGCCAGGTGGCAGGCCAGGGACTCCTCCAGGCAGGCAACGCGCCCCGGCCACCAAGCCCCCGCGGTCCGGACGGCGGCGAGGACGGCTTCGGCTTCGCGGACTCCGGCGGGCCGGCCGGGCAGCCGGGCTGAGAGACGGGCGACGGTGACGACGTGCCGGATCGGCACGGCCCGCAGGAGCAGTAGGGCCGCGGCCAGGCCGATGCCCGCGGCCGCGCGGTCCCTCAGGGACGGACGGGCGGCGGGGGCGAAGAGGACGATGGGCGTCGGGGCGGGCGGGCTTTGGTGGACGGGACGCCCGGCGCGAAGGCGGTCGAGGTCGGCGGCGGCTCGGGTCAGATCGCCCCGGACCCGGTCCGGGGCGGCGCCGGTCGCGGCCCACCGTGCGGTGGCGTCCTCGATGGCTGCGTCCCGCTCGGCTCCAGCGGCGGGCAGGTCGAGGAGGGTGGCGGCGATGGGGTCCAGGAGAGTCCACCGGCCGGTCGCCAGGTCCAGGAGGGCCGCGCCGACTGGGCCGCGGGCGGCGTGGAGGCTGGGCTCGATCATCGCAGAGTCTCCCGGGTCGGTGTCGGCTCCCACCACGTCGTGAAGGCGGTGGGCAGGTTGGTGAGCCACAGCTCGGCGGCGACCAGGGCGTGCACGCTCCCGAGGTCCGCGGGCGAGCCGTGGATCGTGCGGTCCAGGGAGGCCAGGACGGCGCCGGGGTCGATGAGACCGGCGTCGGATAGCGCCGAGCTGGCCAGGAGATCACGTAGGACGTGGGCGTTGACGCGCAGGCCGTCGTAGACGCCGTTGAACGCCGTCTTCGTGCGACGGGTCAGGACCGGGGCGTGCACGAGACCGGTGAGGGCGGCGCGGGCCAGGGGCTTGAAGTCGCCTGCACGGCGCCGCTCCCAGGCGGGGACGGCATGGCAGATGTCCACGATGCGGGTGTCCAGGTACGGGGCGTGCATCGGCAGGCCCCACAGGGTCCGCGCGAGGGTGTCCAGAGCGGCGTGCTCGGTTCCCGTGGCCTCCAGTGCGAGGCGCTCGCGTAGTTCACCGGGACCGACGGCGCTGTCGGCCACGGCGGCACGGGTCCCGACGAGGTCGGCGAGCGCGGTGCGGCCGGCCGGGGTGAGCCAGCGCGCGGCGGTCAGCCGTCCGCACCAGCGGGCCACGTCGGCGGTGTCGGGCAGCACGCGCAGGGCGGTGCCGGCCAGGACCTTGTCGGCGAGGTCGGCCAGCGCCCGGGAGTGGTTGCTGCGTCCGGAGGCGGTGACGGCGCGCAGCACGGGGTGGGCGGCACCGCGGCGGTCCCGGGCAAGCCGGTAGGTGTCGAGGAGGGCGGCGATGCGGTCGCCAGAGCGGTAGCGGTCGGCCGGTGACGCGATGGCGTCCAGGACGTTGTCGCCGCCCCAGCCGGTGAGGTGCCCGGTGCTGCCCGCGGCGATGGCGGGTGCGAGCTGGGCCCCGAGGATGCCGAGCGTGCCCACGCTCAGGGCGGGCGCGTCGGTGAACGGGATGCTGGCGGGCTCCTCCAGCCGGTCGAAGTGACGGCTGCCGACGAGGCGGCCGTCGACCAGGTGCCGTGTGATGCCCGGATATGCGGCGGCGATCTCGGCCGCGTACCGGGTGTCGTCCTGGTCGGCCATCGCGGCATCCACATAGGTGACGGCGGTCAGATCGGTGTGCGCGGCGGCCAGGCAGGTGATCGTGCTGGAGTCGACGCCGCCGGACAGATCCGCCGACACCGGCTTTCCGGACAAGGCTCGGTGGCCTACCGCGAGCGGCAGTTCGTGGCGCAGGGCTGCGGCAGCCTCGGCGAAGGAGGTTCTGGCCGGGAGGGGGAGCCGCTCGACCTGGGGCGGGGCGCCGGGGGCGAGCGTCAGCGCCGTGCCGGGCGGGACCCGGTGGATGCCGTCGAACCAGCCGTCGCCGCCCGGCTCCACGCCCCATGTGGTGACCTCGGCCAGCAGCCGGAGCGGATCCGGGGCGGCGCCGGCGAGGGCGGCGAGCGCGGTGGCGGACGTCGACCACGTCACCGAACCGGCCGCGTCGGCGACCCAGTGGACCTGGACGGAGGCGGCCCGGCTGCCTGCAATCCGGAGGGTGCGGCCGACCCGGACGATCCCCAGGTAGGAGCCGTGCAGTCGGCTGGCGGTGTGCCAGTGGCCGCGCGCGGCCGCGTCCGCGGCGTCACGGACCTCGTCGGCGCTGGCCAGGCAGTCCCCGACGAGGATCACCTCCGCGGTGCCGTCCCGGGACAGCGCCCGCTGCACCTCGTGGGCGCCGTACTCGACGGTCCAGGCACGCAGGGTGCCGTCGTCGTGGATCTCGTGTCCGCCCCGCGGGCGCGGCCCGGTGGTGAGCGGGGGTGTGTGGGTGACCGTGCCTGCGACGTACCTCATGGCGGGCTCTCCCTGCTGGCGAGACATTCAGAAAATGGCAACGCGCGCCCGGAACGGGCCAGCCGTTGAGGGCTGGCCGTCCCGGGCGCGCGTTCACCCGAGGTGGCGTCTCACGGCGCCAGGCGGAGGATCAGCCCTGGTAGTACATGGTGTGGTCGGGGTTGTTGAAGCCGCCGCTGCCCAGGGTGACCTCGGCGACGGCGCCGAAGTCGGCGACCTCGGGCGTGGTGAAGACCTCGGCGGTGGCGACGGCCTGGACAGCGGCGGCGGCCTGGACGGTCTCGGTCTCGATGTGCTTCATGACGAACTCCTTCGTGTAGGGCTGTCGGATCAGTTCCTCTGTGGCCGGCGCAACGAGCTGGGCGTCGGCCACAGAGCAGATCAGGAGGGCGGCTGTAGCCCCTCCCCCTTGCACTCGGCGTCGTGCTGCCGGGCTGAGACCAGTTGGCACCCTCCACCCGCTGCGTCTCCACGGCGAACCCCGCTGCGCTTGCCTGCGCTCCGCGACAACACCCGTGGTGCGTTGGCACTGCGAATCGCTGCGAACAGCCGTAGAGCAGGCCATAGTTCACTGCTCGGCGTAGCCTGGAAGCGCACCTCTGACCCTGCCCTTCTCCCTTACTCGGATCAGGTGGACACGGTGGCGCAGCCGGCAGGACGACCCAATGAGGCTCTCGCGTACTGGGCGCGCATCTTCGGAGCCAGCTACAGCCAGATCGCGGCGGAAGTCGGCCGAGTGGCAGCCGGGCACGGACGGCACGACATCAAGCCCGACAGCTCCCGTGTCTCCCGGTGGATCACCAAGGGGGAGAGGCCCCGCCACCCCGTCCCCGGGTTCTTGGCCGAGGCGATGAGCAACCTGTGTCCTGGGCAGACGCTCACCCCGGCCGATCTAGGTCTGGCCTCCGCCGGAGTGCCAGCGGTCCGGAGAGGAGAGGCGTGGTCCGCGCGCACGGTCGTGGCCGCCATACTCGACACCACCCGGAGCGATGCCGTGACCGACGACCGCACCCCGTCCCGCGCGCCCCACCTCACCGGCGCCGCCTTGATCAATGCCGTCCAGCCTTGGCTGCACCTGCACAACCTCGAACCCCTGCCCGCCCCCGATCAGCCCGGAACCCGCCTCGGCCTGTCGGACGTCGCCCGGATCGAAGCGACCACCGACGCGTTCCGCGAACTGGACAACGCGCACGGCGGCGGCCTGTCCCGCCTCGCGGTCGTCGGACAGCTCCAGCACGTCACCCACCTGACCCGCACAGGCACCTACACCGAGGAGACCGGCCGCGCCCTGTTCGTCGCCGTCGCGGAACTCGCCTCCGTCGCCGGATGGATGACCCATGACGCCGGCGCCCACGCCGACGCCCAGAACTACCTCCTCCTCGGCCTGCAAGCCGCCAAGCAGGCCGGCCCAGACGGTGCCGGGATCGGCGGGCACCTGATGAACTGCCTCGCCCGCCAGGCCAACCACCTCGGACGAACCGACGACGCCCTCGACCTCGTCCAGGCCGCCCAGTACGGCACCCGCAAACTCCGCTCCGGCCGGCTACGCGCCCTGCTGTGCTCGCTCGAAGCCCGCTCCCACGCGGCCCTCGGACACATCGAGGAGATGACCCGCGCCACCGGGGCCGCCGAACAGGCCCTCGCCGACGAAGACACCACCACGACCCCCGGCTGGGCCGCCTGGTTCGACCTCGCCGAATTCCGCGTCACCGCCGGGGTCTGCGAGTTCGAAGCCGCCGAACACGCACCCGGCCGGATCGGCAACGCCATCAACCTGATCGCGCAGGGCACCACCGACCGGCCCAGCGACCGGGTCCGCAGCCGCGCCTTCGACCAGATCGCCTTGGCGCGCGCCTACGTCCGCGCCGACGAGCCCGAAGCCGCCAGCACCGCTACCGCCGCCGCCCTGAACCTGATGGGCACCATCACCTCCACCCGCGTCGGCGACCGCCTGCGCGAGCTCGACATCGAACTCGGGACCGCTCCGAAGGTCGCGGCCACGGCCGACAGCCGCGCAAGCATTCGCGCTGCCCTTCAACCCCTCTGACTCCAAGAAGTCGTGATCAGCCCAGCACCCGTCAGGGTTCCCGGCCATGCTCGTCGGGGGTCGGGTTGGACCCACATCCCCCGGTCAAGACGTTCGTAGACCGCACGCTCCGCCGTGGCGTTCTCACCGCCCGCCGACCGCTCGGGCTCCGACTCCTCGCGGGACAGCCCAGAACCGCAACCAGAACGCTCAAAGGTGGTACATCACCGAAGGGAGCGCCCTGTCCGACGTTGGGCACCATGGAGACATGGATCATCCACAGAAGACGCCGCACGGAGACGGTCGAGGGCCGCGGCTCCCCGCACGAATCCAACTGGCCGGGCGGACCGTAGACCTCGGCGCCATTCGCGACAATCCGGTGTCGTACGCCCGATTGTTTGAACGCGCACGCTCAGAGGTCGGGCATGCACTGTGCCTGTGCCGCCCGACTTGGAGGCTGCGGCTCGTCATCCGAGCGACCCGCTCCGGCCGGTATCACGTCGCGGGGTGGCCCGGCGAGGGCGACCAGCACCTCGCCCGATGCCCTTTCCACAAGATCGCTCCATCGCTCACAGGGCGAAGCGGATACGCCTCCGAAGCGATCAAGGAATCGGGAGTCGGGACGTCCATCCGGTTCGCGGCCCCTCTGCGCCGACAGCTCGAAGCTCCGACGCCAGGGCGTGCACCTCGCGCCTCCGAGGCACCTGCCGGCCCGTCACGCAGGGCCGTGGGTCTGCTCGGTCTCCTGCACTGGCTGTGGGAAGAGGCCCGGCTCACGTCTTGGGAGCCAGGCGAATCCGTCACCTGGCGGGACTGCCATGCGGGGCTGGAAATGCAGGTCGACACCTGTTCCATCAACGGCCAGCCCGCTGCCAGCGCCTTGCACATCGTTCCCCCGTTCCGGCCCGAGAACGCGGTCCGCAACGAGACCGAACTGGCGGCCTTCGAGGAGCGGCTTGGGCGTCGTGGCTCCAGCGAATACCGCGGGCTGATCTTGGGAGAGGCTCGGGCGGTGGAGCCGACTCAGTTCGGGGTCAGGATTTCGCTCGCTCACCAACGGCGCCCTCTATTCGCCTCCGCAGCGCTTGCGGAGCGCGTCCGGCGTTCGCACCCGCACGTCTTCTCCGACGCCGCCGGCCCGAGCGCTCGCCGGATCGCCCTGGCCCTGGTCGACCGCCACCCCAAGGGATACCTGACCGTTTCCAACATGGCTCTGATGCTGACGAACGGTTCGTACATCCCCGCCGACTCCTCGTACGAAGTGAGGATGGCCGACCACCTCATCGCGGCGAGGCGTCCCTTCACCAAGCCTCTGCGGTACGACGCCGCGAACGAGGACGTGTTCCCGGACTTCGTGCTGAGGGATACCGATCCTGCCACCTACGTCGAGGTGTACGGGGTCCGCGGCCGGGAGGAGTACGAGCGGCGCAAGCGAGTCAAACAGCGGTACTACAGAGACCACGGCATTCCCGTGATCGAGTGGGACGTGGCCGCCGAAATCCCGGACGTCCAGAGTCCCGGCCCCCGACGCTCTGGGAGCCTTCGGACTGCATCGGCGTCTCCGCGGACACCCTGAGCACACCGAGGCCCAGAGGCCGAGCGTCTACCCCGGCGGGGCAGACCAGGGCCTCGCCTTAAGCGTGGTCCTGGCCGTCATGCGCGCGGCGCCGCCCAGGAGGCGCGCTTGACCCGCGTACCGAGGTCACATGGCATCAGGGCGGCTGCGGAGCGCGAACATCGCATCCGCGTAATCTCGCGCAGCATCGCCGACCTTCGCCAGCTCCTCACGCTCCTCAGCCGGTCCTGGCGTGCGGAACTTGGCTTCGTCATAGAAGAAGCGAACGACCTCGTACACCATCTCAGCGCGCGCCGCCGCATCGCCGAAAGCGTCCTCGGTCAGGCCCGCACCCTTAGCCGTAGTCTCCTGCCAGGCCGCGCGCAGCGCCGCTTTGAGCTGAGGCTCCAGGCTGCCCATATAGAACTCTCCCCTTGAACATGATCTCGGTGATCCCCCAACCTACGGCGAACTGGTGAGGGGGTCACCTTCGGAGCGGGCGATCAGGCGCCCTGCTGGCGAAGCCAGCCTTCGACCTCATCTGCGAGTCCGGCGCCGGCGAGCGCGGCGATCTCCCGCCGTTCGGCCAGCCGCCACCGCGCCAGGGCTTCGCGGGCTAGGGCCTCGTAACGCAGGGGGTCAGCCAGAGAGAGCCGCACCAGCAGTGGGGCCTTCCGACGGTAGTGGGCCCCCCACTCCTCCAATGTGGGAGGGTCCTCCGCCGCATCGGTTCGTAGCCGCAGGGCGAAGGCATCAGCGTGTAGGAGTGACAGGTCATTCTCGGCGGTCACCTGCTCCTCCGCGGTGTAGGGGCCGACCGTGGCACGGGCGTGATCACGAGCCTGCTCGTACTCTCCAGGCTTCTCGTCCGGCTCGGGTGGATAGGTCATCGGGCCACCGAGACGTCCGCGACCCGGTGGGAGGGGGCCGGGATTTCGACGAGGTGGCCGACGCCGCTGGCGATGGCTTCCTTCGCGGCAGCCGGGAGCCCGTAGGAGTCGGTGTAGCCGCGGCACATGGCCTCCTGGGTGCCGGGCGGGGAGACCGGGGGCATGGTGCTGTGGCAAACCACGTAGCCGTCGGGGTGGGACCGCGCCTCCTCGGTGAACTGCTTCCTCCTGCCCGGGGGCAGGGGCACAGCGTTGGCCGCGGGGTTCAGGAGGCAGGTGTTGCACCGGCTCTCCAGAATGAAGATCTCTCCGGTGGCCCGGTTGGCGACCGGCAGTCCCGGTTCCCTGGGCGAGGTGGCCTCCTGGGTGAAGGCTTCGGTGAGCGGGATGAGGGCGGGGTCACTGTCACGCATTGGCGGGCTCCGGTGTGACGGGGACGTACTCGCGCAGCAGGCCGCGCCTCATGGGGCGGTGGTCTCCGAGGTTGATGCCGAGCGCGGGGTAGCGGACAGCGAGTTCCTGCCCGGTCAGCGGGTGCTCGGCGAGGGGGAGGGCGACCTTGCCGTCCGCGCTCACCTCCCAGGTGCCACCCGCCTTGACCGGCCAGACCCGGCGGACCTGACCGCGGTCGACGACGACCAGGAGCCGGATTCTGGTACGGCTGACCTGGGCGATCCGCCACCACCGCCCGTCGGCGAGGCGCTGGGTCGCGTCGTCCAGGCCGGTCTCCCCGTAGACCCGCCCGTCGTCGTCCGTCCCGGTGCCGACTCCCCGGTAGATGACCATGGCGAGGTCTTCCAGGCGTTGACGCTGGACCAGGACGCGGGGGTCCAGCTCCAGCAGGGCGGCCGCGCTGGTAAGACCGCCGGCCTCCTTCACGAAGGAGCGGAGGAGCAGCGCGCGGCGCTGGTGCAGGCCCGCCTCCTCCCGGTCGAGTTCGTCCAGCTGCTCGTGCAGCTCGTGCAGCAGGGTCAAGGTCTCCCCCATGTCGATGGTCTTCGGCTTCTGCATTTCATTTTCTACGTCCACACCGAGGCGGGTCAAGTGGTATGCGAAAACTGCACACCATCGGGAGGCCCCGTTTTCAAGATCGAAAAGCCGCGCATAATTCCGGTTATGCGCGAGCACACGGCGGCCGCGTTTAAATCATGGGCATGTCATTTCCTAGTAGGAAAAAAACGCGTCGGAGGCGGTACGCTACGGACTGCGACCACCCCTCGGGTGAGTGCAGCAAAGGAAGAACGTGCAGCTCAGAGCAACTTTTCTGGAGAAATGACGTACGGGACAAGCCCGTCGTCAACCCAACCCGGAGGACGTACGCGTGCGCGCCAGTGAGGATCTCCCCGGAGCCATCGACACCACCATGACCTGGATCGAACCGGCGCTCTGGCTCGGCGTGGGCGCCGGGGTGCTGATGATCGCGACCGGCTGCATCGGCGCCATCCTGGCGCGGCGGTCCGAAAATACCTACGTGGCCCGGAACGCCGGGTTCCTGCTCCTGTGGGGCACCGTCCTCGGTATCGCGTGCGGTGTCTTGAGCGCAGTCTTCTTCGTGGCGTTGGGGCCGGACGGCAGGGACTCCGCCAATCCGAAGCCTGTCGAGTCCGGCCTTTCCCGCAATCACTACGACGACATCGAGGCACTGAAG
Organism: Streptomyces sp. NPDC056883; assembly: GCF_042788835.1. Classification (NCBI taxonomy): domain Bacteria; kingdom Bacillati; phylum Actinomycetota; class Actinomycetes; order Kitasatosporales; family Streptomycetaceae; genus Streptomyces; species Streptomyces sp. NPDC056883. The sequence continues at coordinate 32,598 of NZ_JBHUBS010000024.1, forward strand.
GACGGCCACCGCCTGACCCTCGCGCCCAAGCACCTCTGATACGGGACAAGACGACGATGCGACGTCCCCGCAGGTCCCCCCCTCCGACCGCCCGCGAAACGCGGCCCGTACGACAAGCTCCCGAGGAGCAGCCCCGCGTGCTGGCCGCGCGGTTGTACGAGCTGCACCGCGAGGCCGGCAAGGACGAGCCGTACCTGGAGCGATGGCCGGGCGACGCCGAGCTGTTCGGAGTTCTCACCTTCGCGCAGGATTACGCCAGCCGTCTCACGGGGGAGCCGTACCGGAAGGCGGCGGTACTACGGATGCAGCTGGCCGAGTGGCTGCGTCTGGCCGCCGATCCCTTCCAGCTCGCCGCGCTGGACGACGCCCGCGCCGGCGGTACGTCCTGGAAGGAGATGGCCCTCGTGCTGCGGTACCTGGACCGGCTCGGGGAGCCGAACCCGGGCAGTGCGGTGAACCTCCGCAAGCGGCTGTACGTCGCCGTCAACGGCCGCCCCGGAGACCGGCGGCAGCCGCAGGTCGCCCACCTGATCGACCAGCGGGCCATGGAGGCCCGCCTGGCAGAAGCTCGGTTCATCGCGGCGGGTGAAGCTCGCTACGCCGACCTCGACACGGTCGCGCGGGCTCTGCTGAAGCACTACGAGGCCGGGGAAATCCTCGTCGACCCCGAAGACGATGGGTTCTGGTGGGAGTCGCTCACCGAGGCAGTGGACGACCGGCACAGCGCCTCCGAGCGCGCCAACCTGCTCGTATACGTACGCGGCGTTTTGCGCGAAACACAGGCGTACGCGAAGCGGTCAGGGGAGGCTCCGGCGGTCACGGAACAAGCGGGAACGGCCTTGGAGCAGGCGATCGGACTCGTGGACCTCGGCGCCGACGGCTGAGCTCTCTTTTAAGGCACGACGAGGGCCTGGATCGACGGATCGGTCCAGGCCCTCGCGCCGTGCGGTCACACCTCGCCGCGTCGGCTCACCCGTACGTCACCACCACGATGAAGACGACGAAGACCGTCGCCAGGATGGCGAGGCCCGCGAGCAGGGAACGGGCTTGCCCTTCGGCGCGGCGGTGTTCGTGGGCTTGGAGCCCACGGGCGACCCCTCGCGCGATTTCATCCTCGGTCATGCAGTTGCCTCTCCCCCAGTTTCCCGCTTGGCCGGTGCCGCTTCCCGGCTGGAGGCGGTTCGTCCGTTGTTCACTCCCCGCCGCGCGGCTGGCCAGGACAGGGCTTCCCCATGGGTGTGCTGCCGGTAGACGACGTCAGGGGACAGGCCCGCCGCCGCACCGATCTGCTTGTAGGTGACCGGCGCGTTCCCCGGCCTGCCCACGCCCTGCCGGGCGGCCCCTGCGGCGCCGTGAGCGGCGCGGCCTGCGGCATCCGCTACGAGCATCAGCAGCTCGATGCGCCGTAGGGGATCTATGGCGCTGCTGGCTGCGCGGGCCAGGAGCTCGACGCGATCCGCTCCCTGGGCCTCGTCGGCCTGGCGGACGAGCTGCTCGACTTCAGCGGCGAACATGTCGACGTCGTACGTCGTCAACGGAACCCCTCTTGTTGGTTGCAGCCAACGGAAGGCCGAGGGTATCGCGACCCCGCTGGCTCCAGCCAACGACTTCACTCGAAAGGCTCGCAAGCCGCCCAACGATGCGGTATGACTCTGGTATGACCGAATCGAAGCCCCCTCCGAAGAAGAAGACGGCGATCACCCTCCCCCAGGAAGTCCTGGAGCAGCTGAAGGCCCGGGAGACCGCAGGTGAGATCCCTAGCGTCTCCGGACACATCCAGACGCTACTCCAGCGCGAACAGGAGGCCGCCGAGGTGGACACCGTACTTGCGCGGCTCTTCCCCGCCGATCGCCCGGAGGCCGAACACCTGGAGTGGGCGGCGAGGGCTCTCGGCGTCAGCGCCGGGCAGGGAAGCGCCGGACAGAGCGCCGCGTGATCGGCGGCCGCATCCTCGACACCACGGCGCTCACTGCCGCGGCTCGCGGGAGCCTCTACATGCAGGCCCTGCTGTCGATCGCCCACCAGCGCGTGATCCCGCTCCTAGTGCCGTCCACGGCCCTGTCCGACGCGTACGCCGGCCTGAAACCGGATGCCGGTCACGCCCTGTCGGCCATCATCCAGTTCCCCCTCCTGACCGTCGCGCCACTGGATGAAGCTGACGCACGAGGCGCTGGCATTCTGCGCTCGAACACCGCAAGCACGGCCAGCACCACGGCCGGCCACGTCGCCTACCTGGCGGCCGCCAGGCAGTGGCCGGTGATCACGGGCGAGCCCGACCGGCTCCGCGCCCTGTACCCGGACATCGAGCTGGAGGACCTGCCGTGACGATCGACCACGAACCGAGCCTGGTGGAGCGCGTAGCCGAGTCCCTCGGACTCACCCCGGAGGAGTACATCGCCAAGTTGACCACCTTCATCAACCCGACGGTCACCTCGATCTCCCCCGCAGCGCTTCACGCACTCGCTTCAGGGACCATGGCGACCGGGGCCTCTCGCCTCTCCGCTCGACCGGCATGACGAAGGCCCCCACCGCGCGCGGTGGGGGCCTTCGTCATGCCGGTCGAGTCGGGCCACAGACTGGTCGTTGAATCCAATGCACGCGGTCTTCCCCGTCCCGAGAAGCTCACGCGGATACGCTCGCTCCCGGGAAGCGCTCGGCGCCCGCCTCCTGCCAGAGACGGGGGCCGGTTCAGGCCAACCGCCAGAATCCACCCATGCGAGGAAGATCGTGACGACACCTATCCCTGAGCCTAGCGGGCCTCCGGACACCGAAACCGTGCCCCGGAAGACGACCCGCGTCATCGCAGTTGGCGCCCTGAAGGGCGGTACAGGAAAGACGCGACTGGCCATGCTGATCGCCCTGTTCCTCGCGATCGTCCTCGGCCGCAAGGTGGTGGTGTTCGACGCCGACAGTGCCAGCCAGACGAGCAGCAAGTGGCCCGTGAAGGCCAAGATGCGGGGCTACTTCCCATGGCCCTTCGAAGTCATCCGATTTCCGTTCGCCGAACTCGATGAAGAGATCGACAAGATCATCGCTCGCGGCGACGTCGACGACATCGTGGTCGACGTCGGCGGCGGCAACTACGAGTGCTTCCTGGCAGCATGCCGACGCGTCAACATCCTGCTCATCCCGCTGTGTGCCGACGAGGGCGACACCGAGCAGGCACCCCAGACGCGGCAGGCCGTACTCATGGGTGCGGCCCTCAACACCACGGGCAAGCCCTTGTCGATGTACTTCGTGCTCAGCCGCTGCGAGAACAGCAACGACCGCATTGACGCACGAGAGCGGCTACTCGCCGAGGACCAGGCGGGTGGCCCTTACCCGTTGCTCGACACCGAGATCCCCATGCTGGTCGCCTACAAGCGGACGTACGGCCGCATCCCAGGGCCGGCAACGGCCTTCGAAGACAGGGCGCAGACCATCGCCGACAAGGAGCGGCCCCGCTGGAAGGACCTGACCAACTTCATTCCGCTCTTGGTTGAGTCTGAGATCATCACCCGGGATGAGGCCCTCGGTACGGGCCTCATCATCAGGCGCGAGCTGGAGAGGGTATCTGTCTGATGGTCGTGAAAGGAGCTCAGATTCCCACCGGGCCATCTGCCCAGGACCCGACGGCCCAGCCGGTCAACGGACGTAACGTTCTCCCGCCGCTGACCGGCTTCCCTGTGCACGTCACGCCCGAAACGGTCGGCCAGACGGGACAGTCCGCCGCAGCATCCCAGCTCCCTGCACAAGCAGACGGGCACTCCGCCGAATCGTCCGCACCGTCTACAGAGCCGGCCATCCCCACGGCCGTATCCGAAGGGCTGCCCACTGCCATCCATCAGGCACTCGTCGAGGAGCTGCCTGAGGCGGGCACGAAGGGCGAGATCATCACCGCCTGCGAGAAGCGGCTGCACGCGGCTCAGACCCTGCGCGACGCGATGGAGAGCCGGGCCCTTGCCGCCTACTTCCATTACGCGGGGCCAGCGGTCCGGCTGGCGAAGGCCAGCGATTCCTGGCAGGACATCACCGATCCCGCGACCGGCAAGCCGTGCCGCTCGTGGTCGGCATGGCTCCGAGCGGTCAAGGTCTCCCGGCAACACGCATTCCGCATGGTCAAGGAGGAGCCTCTGCTGGAAGCCCTGGAAGGGCTGAACGTGGGGGTTCTCGGTGTGCGGCAGATCGACGCGCTCTCTCCCGTGCTGACCAATCACGGCCAGGTGAAGGTGCGTCTGGTGTGGACGACGGCAGCAGGGACGGGCGATACGAGCGCACCGAACCTTGAGAAGATCCGTGACCAACTGGGGCTTGCAGGCGACCCTGCGGGCGGTGACGACGAGGCCGGCGAGTCCTCCGCCACGCCGGTGCTGCGGTTCCAGGCCAGCCCCGGGACCTTCGACGAGGGAAGGGTCCGCGAAGTCGCGCGGGCCCAGCCCGAAGTCTCCTTGCTGATCGCCCGCACCATCCTCTCCGAACTCGGCGAGGGCGGGGCGACGCCGTAGCTTGTCCGACAACCTGTATCGCGCGATACAACTTCGCGCCCTGTGGACCTGTATCGCGCGATACAGGTCCACAGGCTTTTCCACGACCGGGGGCCCTCGAAAAGGTGCGGCCGCGGTTGTCGAGTTGGAGGAGGATGCTGCGGTATCAGGGGCTGTGGGTGTCGCGGCCTAGGGTTATGGAGCCCAAGCCCCGAAACCGATGATCGGAGTGTCCATGCGTCACCAGGCGGCGGAGACCAGCCGCAGGCCCATCCCGCCCGCGGCTGCGGCCGCGAACAGGGAGAAGGGTTGCCTCCGATGATGGACGAGAAGTTCCTGCTGCCCGCCGGGATCGGCTTCGCGGCGCTGTGTGTCCTCGGCATCGTCGCCCTGGTGCTCCGGTCCCGCCGCACGCGCGAGCAGGACAAGCTCTCTGCGGACGACCGCGAGAAGTTGGCGGAAGAGCGACGCAAGACGTGGCGGCGGCGCCTCGCGGTCATCAGCCTCTCGGTCAGCTTCATCATCATCTTCTGCATCGCAGGCATCGCGGCCTGGCTCAGCTTCGGCGCCCAAAAGGCGTACGCCTTCGACCGCAACGGAGGCTCATGGACCGCTGCAACGGGCTTCGCTCTCTTGCTGGATGCCGGTGCTCTCGGCCTGTCACTGCTAAGGCTGTTCGAGGCGCTGACGGCACGGTCGAGCCAACTGACCCGCCTCTACCTGGTCGGATTCATCGTGGCCTCGGCCGTGATGAACCTGCTGCACACCCCGCACGGGGCCGGGCAGTCTCCCACCCTCGGCGGTCGGCTCGTCGCGGTCATCCCGCCCCTGGTGTACGCAATCTTCCTGGAGTCCTTGCTCAAGAAGGTCGAGCAGCTGGTCCTGGGCAAGTACCCGAAGAAGAAAAGGAAGAACGCAGAGCGGGGCTACAGCCTGCTGTTGTGGGTTCCCTTCATCGGCTATCCCCGGGAGATGTGGAAGCAGTGGCGGAAGGATCTGCACGACACCTTGCAGTACGTCCGTGCACCCGGCTCCCGCAACCCGGCCCCCGCACCGGCGACAGCTCCAGGATCAGCTCCGATGGTGGAGGTGGAGACTTCACGCGCAGAGCCGCGGCCAGTTCCCCAGGAGCTTCCCCGGGCGGCACCCGCTCCCCGCGTGGAGGCCGCGCCGCGCGAGCTGCGGCCTGCTCCGGTTCAGCACACCACGGCGGTCGCTCCCGTCGCGGAGCCCAGCGGTGCGGTCGCCGGACCGATAGTCGTCCCGGTGCAGGCGCCGGCACCCGCGCCTTCCCCGGCTCCCGTTCCGTCCCCGGTCCGGCCGGCGACGGTCCAGCCGTTGGTCACCTCCAGCACCATGCCGAAGAAGGATCAGTTGCGTGACGCTCTGGTGGCGCAGATCCTTGCCGGTGACCTGAGTGTGCTGGACCCCAACGCCCAGGTTGCGAACGGGGCGGCATACCGGGCCAACATGGCGCTCGGCAGGGGCGCCGGGCTGGGTGTCGACAGCGACGGAAAGCAGGAGGGTCTCCTGAAGCCGGGTGCGGTGCGCACGGCCGTCAAGCAGCTCCTGCCCGAACTGCGGGTCACCGCAGCGGAGGCGGAGCGTACCCGCCGCGAAGCGGCTGCGGCTCCAGAGCCTGCGCCGCAGCATCAGCCGGCGGAGGGATCGGCGGCTTTGGCCGTCGCCCACGGGCGTCAGGGGGACGAGGAACCCGTCATCGGGCACCAACGGTCTACCGACGCGAACGAGGCGACGAAGGAGGCCGCGCTGGCGTAGTGGTGGCTCGGCATGACGAAGGGGGACCCGACAGATCATCGGGTCCCCCTTCGCGTGCGCCGCGCCTGTTCCCGCTACGCCGGCAAGGCCCGAAGCCACTGGGCGAGGTGGAGCGCCGAAGGCCGTCCGTCCGGTCGGACGGTGAGTACGGCGCGCAGGACCTCCTCCAGTTGTGGCCAGGCCGGGATGTTGCCGAATGGGGGCCAACGGCGTACGAGGACCTGCCGCAGGGCGCTCGCCGTGAACTTGCCGGGGTCGATTCCGAGCTGGGCGTAGTCCAGGGGCCACGAGCCGGTGGAGGCCCACCACAGGCTGGCGGCAAGGCCGTACACCTCGTCGGGCTGGGTAGGGCCGAGCGGGCCTTGTCCGGCTGCGGCTCGGGTCATCAGTTCGGGCGACATGAGGTGCAGCAGGCCGCCGTGGAAGGCGTTGGAGGGGGCGATGCTCGTATTCCACGCCCACGAGCAGCCGATCAGACGTACGCCGCCGGGCATGTGGATGGAGTGGTGGGGCTGGATGTCGCCGTGAACCCATCCGGCGTGGTGCAGCGCTCCCACGGCGGCCGCCATATCGGCGGCGGCCGCCAGAGCCGCCTGCCGCTGGTCGACTTTCCCATCACGGACTGGGCGGAGAGCGTCCCAGGTGGAGGGCCCTTCCAGCCAAGGGGTGAGCAGCCATGCGCTGGTGGAGGTTCCGCCGCTCTTGGTCCGGGCACCGTAGGAGGTTGTCGGCACGGTCGCGCCGATTCGGGCGAGCACCTCCGCCTCGCGTGCAACGACGACCGTCCCCTCGCCGCGGCCGACCTTCAGGGCCCACTGGCCCATCGGACCGGTCACCCGCCACACGGTCGTGCTACTGCGGTCTGCCTTGAGCTCCCACGTCGCCGGTGTGCCTGTGAGCTTCTCGGCTTCGGCCCGGCCTTCCTCAGAGGTCACGGCCGGGGCGGGGTGGGGACTGCCGAGTAGGGCGCTGGGGGCTTGATCGGTCGTGATGTCGGACATGGTGGTGCCCTTCTCCTTCGGGTGCGGAACCGGTCAGCGGAAGAGATTGGTGGGTTCGATGACGAACTCGGTGAGGCAGCCTGGCGCGGCCACTTCCAGGACGAGCCGGTGTCCTGCGCGCAGCGCGTCCAGCGCCTGCTGGACGAAGTCCGCCGCCACGAGCCGGGACCGGAGGATGTCGCTGTGGGCGTTGGCCCAGTCGTCTTCGAAGGCGGACGCCGTGGCGTGGCCTCGCTCGACGAGCCAGCGCACGGCGGCCTCGGCATCCGCGGCCCCTTCGGCCCCCACGAGGAGCTGTCGGCCGTCCGGCAGCGCGACCCACTGCGTGCAGCGGATCGCGCCCGGCGTTCGACGGGCGGCAACCGCCTGCGCGCGCGGCAGTGCGGCGTCCACGGTGCTGTTCACGTCGCCCCCGGGCCGGGCCGCGGAGGGACGTCCGGGGCCGGGGGCGATGTGGTGGGCGTCGGCTGTACGCCCACGGACCGCGACGGACGGGGGCGCTTCATCCAGGCCGCCGCGGTGATCTGGGAGGAGGACCGGGTATCGCCGGTCGGGATGCCGGGGCTGTCTCGGGTCAACAGCTGCATTCGCCAGCCCTGGTACACCGCGTGGGCGTAGTCCTGGGCCCGGAGCCGCTTGCGCATTTGAAGGGCGAGCGGATTCAGGTCCCAGTCCTCCATGTCGAGGTCTTCGGCGATGCGGGTCAGCGGCCGGCCCTGGGCGACTCCATGGAGGATCTTGAGCTCGCGACGTGGCAGGGATACCCGCGGCAGGGGGGTGGGCTCCTCGACCAGGCGGAGGCAGAGGGCGCGGTAGACCAAGCCGCTGCGGACCACGGTCGGGCTGCCCAGCTTGTCGGCGATCTTGCGGATTCGGGTTGCGACGTTGCCGTCCGTGAGGTCGTCGAGTGCTTCGACGAGTCCGGTCGTGGAGATCCCGGCCGCGATCAGCAGCACTATCTCCTTCTCGACCTTGTCGAGCAGGCGGATACCGGGCGGCAAGGGGGCGGAGACGCTCATGCCGGTCCCCCCGGCCGGATCGTCGCCCAGACCCGCAGACCGTTTCCCGGTACCGGCTCTGCCCCCCACCGCGCCGCGAGGGCATGGACCAGGAGCAGGCCGCGGCCGCCCTCCTCCATCCCCGCGTCGGTGCGGGCGGCGAGGGGAGCCTGGGGCCTGGGGCCGCTGTCGCGTACCGCGACCTGGATCTCGTCGGGGTAGCGCTCGACTTCGAGGCAAACGCGGCGGGACAGGGTGTGTTCGATCGCGTTCGTGGCGATCTCCGAAATCACCTGCACCGCTGTGTCGATGTCCTCTGGGGGTACCTGCCAGTCGACGAGCGCGGCGCGGACCCTGCGCCGGGCGATGGTGGGCACGGTGGCGGTTCGGTCGAGCACGTACACCCGGCGGCTCTCGGGGCCGGCTCCGGGGGATGCGGTTACGGGCGTCACAAGATGCCTCCGGGGTTGCTCTGTTGCGCGGATGCCTCTGCGGCGGGCGAGCGGAAGGTGGGATACGCGAGGCGCAGCGCGCGCCGTAGATCCGCGGCGGGCAGTACGCAGCCGCCTTCGTCCGAGCGGCACCGCCAGACCGTCAGGTCTCCACAGGGTCGGCTCGGCGAGTGGGGGGTGTGCCAGGTTCCGGCGTCGAGGGTCCAGACGTCTTCTCCCCAGGCCCCTCCCTGTCCGGGCTCGGCAAGGAAGTACGTGCGGGCCCGGGTCAGCTCTTCCAGCACGACGAGCCGCAGTTGGGGGAAGAGGACGTCGAGCGTGTGCAGCACGCGGTCGCCTAGGTGGGCCGGTATGGCGACGGCGTCGCCCGTCATGCCGGCGGGAAGGTGCGCGCGGAGGGAGGCCAGGCAGCAGGCGCGCCTGACGAACTCGGCCCTCACCGGGAGGCTCCGACGCACATCGCGTGCGCACGCACATCCCAGGTGATCGGAGCGGCATCTCCCGGGGAGATGGTGAACGCCTGCCCGTCCGGAAAGAGCTGACCACCCTGGATTCCGCACCTGATGCACAGGGCGCCCTGGAGCTGGCGTAAGAGCTCGTGGCTGACGGGGATCTCGAACCGTCGCTCTCCGACCTGGCTGGGCTTCGACATCCGGGTTCCCTCCCGGTCGGTACGCGCTAGCCACCAGCGTCAAGATCACCTGGAGTCGCGAGGCGAGCGCGTTCTGTACTGACCGACCCAGGATGCCACCAGGTTCGTTACCGTGGATACCCTTCCCGCAGAATTCTGCGCGGAGCTTTCCCGCTCGAACTCCCGTACAAGGAGGCGGTCCTGACAGATGTTCACGGGCTGGCAGAATTCATCGCGCTGGTGCAGAAGATTTCTTGCCGCGACAGAAGAGCAACCGAGACACTGGCCCTTGCTCGACGAAGGGATGCGGGATGAGTGAGGAAGCAGGATCGGCAGCGCCGGCGCTGTGCCGTCTCCAGCTGGCGATCGAGCTGCGGAGCCTCCGAGAGGAGAAGGGACTGACCGCGGCCGCAGTGGCCAAGCGCCTGGTGGTCAGCCCCTCGAAGATCAACCGTCTCGAAGCGGCCGAGAACGGGATCGTGGAGCCGGCGGACGTCATGGCGCTGTGTGATATCTACGGCGCGGACACGGAACACCGGGACACCCTGGTCGGCTACGCGACGGTGACCAAGACGCGGAAGGACTGGTGGCAGAAGCGCGAGCTCGCCCCGGTCATCAGCCCCGGGTTCAAGGCGTACCTCGGGCAGGAGGCAGTTGCCGCCGCCGTCCACAATTACGAGAACGAGTTCGTGCCCGGCCTGTTGCAGACCGAGGCGTACGTGAGGGCTCTGCCTCTGCCGACCCAGGAACTCAGCCCGGCCGAGATCGACAAACTCGTAGCCGTACGGATGACTCGCCAGGAAGCCCTCCGCCGCGAGGAATCCCCACTCAAGCTGACCGCCATCATCAACGAGTCCGTCCTCAAGCGGCGCGTCGGCAACGCAGAGGTGATGCGGGAGCAGCTGGGACACATCGCAGAGCTGGCGACCTCCCTCACCAACGTCCGCATCCAGGTCGTTCCGTTCGATCTCGGCGCCCACCCCGGCATGAACGGCGCCTTCACCATCCTTCGATTCGGTGACCGCTCCCCGTTCCCGCCAATCGTCTATCTGGAGAACCGCGCCGACGCCTGGGTCCTGCGCAGGAGCTCCGACACCGACCTTTACGACGAGAGTTTCACCGACCTGCAAGCGGCAGCTCCAGGACACACGGAGTCCGTAAGCATGATCCACAAGGCAATCAAGGAGTTCTGACATGGCCCACCGGGACGACGGCCCGACCGCAGACTGGTTCACGTCCAGCTACAGCGACAACCAGGGCGGCCAGTGCGTCCAGGCCCGACGCCTGGCCTCTGGCCCCGCTGCCAGGATGGCGGTCAGGGATACCAAGAACCCCGAAGGCGGCACCTTCGAGTTCGACCGCGCGACCTGGATGAACTTCCTTGCCTTCGCGACAGAGCAGGATGAGATGCCCCGCTGAGCACAGCTCGAACGGCGTCGGCCCGACAGGAGACCCTCCTGTCGGGCCGACGCCGTTCCGGCGCCCATCTGCACTGATCCCGCGGAAGCAGCCGGCCCCGCGGAAGAAACTCGCGGGCCGGGCGCCTTTACCCAGTGATAGAACTCAGATGGTGGTGTGGGATAGATCGCGCCACTCTGGGCCTTCGCGCGCAAGTAGGCGCGATTGTCCGGTTGTTCGGTGCACGCGGGGAGTGAGGCAGCATGTCGGCACTGGTGAACACATGGGTTCGTACGGCCACGGATCGTCTTGTGCGAGGTGACCGGATCGTGGCCGTCGACCTGTGGGGGCCGCCGAACGGGGAGAAGCAGACCGACGTCGTACACGGTGAGCCCGCGCGGATCATGCTCCAGGTCGACGGGGACGAGGAGCCGTGGCAGGAGGCGGCAACGGTCAACGCCGAGCGCGGTGGTGAACTCATCACCTATCTGCTGAGCCTGTTGAACAGCCCGGAAGCGGACAACGGCAAGGTCCGGTACGTATACGGGCTGTGCCGCGGCGAGGAGCTCTACCGGTGGATGCACGGGGCGAGCATCCCGATCACCCCGGACGGGAAGGTGCGCCCCCTACATGAAGTTCCGGACCCCTTCCCTGGCCGGGGCCTGGTGTCCCCCCTCCCGTAGCCGGCCGACACGGAGAACGCCCCCGCCGATGGCGGGGGCGTTCTCCGTGTCGGGGTAGATGGTCAGCGGGGATTCAGGCCCGCGGCGTCGGCCTCTTGGCGGACGTAGTCTCCGAGGTTCGAGACCTTCCACCTCGGATGCGTGGCGGGGAGCGGTCCGTGGTGGCTGCCGTGCAGGGTGTCGTGCTTCCACAGCAGGCTCGCGGTCAGCTCGGCGTCCTGCCGGGCTTCCTCGGGGTTGCTGCCGGTGGCGTCGGCGGCCGCGAGGTGGCGCTGCGCGAGCGCCGCGCGGCACAGCCGGTAGTGCCGCTCCTGCTCCGGCGTGGTCGTGCCGGCCGCATCGCTGAGGCGAAGGTCGTCGCACATGTTCTGCACCTCGCAGGTCGAGCGCAGGAGGCTCCACAGGTCCTCGGTCATCGGGTACGTCCCTTCTTCGTCGCATGGATGGCCATCCACGCCGTGGTGACGGCGGCGACGGCGCCGATGGCTCGGTGGAGCGCCTGGTCGAGCTCGAAAGCGGCGGTGCCAGGCCCCGAGTCCTCCACGCGGGCGGTGCCGTCCGCGTCAAGATGGCGCACGACGGTGCAGTGCTCGACGTAGCCACTCTTTCCCGCCTTGGCGGCCAGCCACAGCAGAGGTTGCCGTTTGTCGATCACAAGGTGGGTGAGCGCATTGATCCCCGCACCGGCGGCTAGGGCCGAGGCCGGCACTCGGTAGCCGAGCGCGCGGGTGAGGAGAACCGTCCCCGTCAGCTGGCCCGCGGAGTAGCTGGCGACGTGCCGTGCTGCGCTGATCCAGCCCAGTCGGGTGGCGGTCATGGTGGGCTGGCCGCTTCCGCGGCCTCCCTTCGGTTCTCGGCCGACGGGTGTGCCGTCCCGGTAGACCAGGTGGCGGCCGTGGGCGCCCTTGTTGGCCGCATCCTGGCTTCCCTGGCACCACTGGTCGAACAAGGGGTGCAAGGCGTCCCAGGTCGCCAGTAGGGCGCCGGTCAGCGCCAGGGCCTGCACGGGGGCGGACCGATCGGTCATCATGAATGTTCCTCGTTTCGTCATTTCGGGATTGAGGGCCCCCGGGGCGGCCGCCACGCCTGCAAGCAGTCGGCTGCCTCGGGGTTCAGGCGTCCGGGTTGTCCTCATGGGCTTTGCCCTGCCGTCCTGCGGTCACGGTGTTGGTGCCGGCGGGACCGGACCATCCGCAGCGGCAGCGGGCCAGCACCTTCCCCAGCTCCTCCTGGCTGTCGTAGACGCCGGTCTCGTGCTCGCGCTGCGGCTTGGGAGTGAGAGGAAGCTCGCCGCCGTTGAAGTACATGGCCGCGCGCTCCGTGCGCCCGGCCACCCAATGCCGCCACCGGGCGGTGTCGCCGTCGAGGATGCGCTGATGGCGTTCGGCGACGGTGCTGTGGTGCTGCCCAAGCTCCTCGCCGATGTCCCGGAATGGAAGCCGAGGACGGCCGTTCGGGCCGGGCTCCCGGGCGACCAGGAGCAACTCCTCCTTCAGCGCGGTCATCCGCGTCTCCAGCCGCCGCACGGTACCGAGGTACGACCGGAGGACTTCCGGGGCAATCTCCTGCCCGCCGCGAACTGCCTCAAGCGCCCGCAGTGCAGTCTCGGCCTCGTCGGCGACGACCCAGCTGGTGGCACTGCCTCCCTTGAAGTGGAGGACGTAGGACGTGGTGCCGTCGGGCCAGAAGACGGTGGGGCCGGCAAGCTCGGTCGGCTCCATCACGGTCTTCACGGGCGCCCGAGTCTCCGGGTCCAGTTCGACCTGCGCGATCCTCCACTGCGCGCCCGTGTAACTGGGGCTGTACGTGGTCACAGATACCTCCGCTCACTGTCGGGATTCCCCGACAGTTCAGAGTTTGTCGGGGAACCCCGCCATGCGTCAAGCGGCATGTGTCAGCGGGCAGTTGGAAGTGGTTGATTCCGGCCGGGAAGCAGGAGAGCCCCCGGCCTTGGGCCGGGGGCTCTCCATGGGCAGGATGCTCTACTGCTGCGGCCGTCGATAGTGGGCGACGCGGGCCTGGATGTAGCGGTAGGCGTCGGTGTCTTCGCCGAAAACCGCGGTCACGACCTTGGCGAGATCCGTTCCGATCTGCACCACCTCGGCGGGGTCCTTCACCTGCTGCCAGGTGTGGATGGCTCGCTGCATGGAGCTGTCGGTGTTCGCGTGGGTCGCGCCGTGCAGAGCGATCTGAAGCCCGGTGGTGTGCAGGTACCAGCGAGCGGCAACGGTCGGCTGGCCCATGAGGAGGGCGAGCCAGCCGCGGATCTCGCGGATGCTGACGGTGTGGGGGTCGCGCTGCCCGTACTGCGCAGTGAACTCCTGATCGAGCCGCTCGGCCTCGATGGCCGCGGTGGCCAGGCCGTCGCGGTCGTCAGGCCTGCTGAAGGTGGCGATGATGGCGTTGATCCGGTCGAGATGGGCCACTGGCCGGTCTGCGGCGTGCGAGGGGGACGCCGAGGCGGTGGTCCCCTGCGCGGGGACTGTCGCCTCGGCGGTCTGGACGCTCCCGGCCTGGACGACCTCCGACTGAGCGGGCTTCTCCTCCGGCCGCCCGGCCGGGGCGGCAGCGGCCGGCCGGCCGGACTCCTGGGCTGCCGGTGGCCGCCGGGGCGCCGGTTCGGTCTCGGCGGAGTCGGCTTCGCTGCCTGCGGTGCCGGGCCGCGGGGTCTGTCCGCGCTCCCAGAAGTCGGACGTGACGGCACCCCACGGCCGGAGCTGCTGCTGTTCGTCGTGCACGATGTTTCCTCGGTGTAGGTACTTGGCGCGCTGCTGCGCCTCGTGGACGGCTGGGCGCGCCCTAGAGGTTCACGCCCTTGCTGCGCAGGTAGGTGACCGGGCTGACGTCCGTTCCGTAGTCCGGGCCGGTACGGACCTCGAAGTGGAGGTGTGGGCCGCTCACGTTGCCGTCGGCGCCCGAGAGGCCAATAACCTGGCCGCCCTTGACGGTGTCTCCTGTAGAGACCTTCATCTCCGACATGTGGGCGTACTGGGTATACATGCCGTCGGGGTGACGAATGATCACCTGTCGGCCGTAGGCATTGACCCGCGAGGCGGAGACAACCGTTCCAGGACCGGCGGCCCTTATCGGGGTACCGGTACCCGCGACGAAGTCGATACCGGTGTGGTAGCCGCTCGACCACATTCCACCGGCCTGGTGGTACGGCGTCCCGAGCGGCGCATCAACCGGCCGCGTCCATTCACCTGACATCTCAGGCTTTCCTGAGGTGTCGGGGGCGGTCAGCCTGGCCACGTTCGCCATGATGCTTTTGACGTAGTCGTAGGTCTGGCCATCTGCGAAGGAGGCGGGGGGAACACCCTTGTACCTTTGCACCGCTCCCCAGCCAGCGTTATATCCAGCGAGCGCGAGCTCTATCGGCGAACCGTTGTACTCCGGGTGCCCTTTGGCGGTCTTCAGGAGCTTGCACATCATGCTGCCCTGCGAGGGAATTGCATCCTCCGGGTCCCAGACGTCCTTTTTCCCGTCACCGTTTCCGTCGATCCCCTCGGTCGCCCAGGTCTCCGGTATGAACTGAGCAATTCCGTCGGCGATCGGCCTCTTCGTGACCGGGTCGATGGACTGGGCATTCGGCTTGAAGCCTGATTCCGCCTCAAGCTGCGCAGCCAGCACCGCCGCGGGCAGGCCCTCTTTGCACGCCTCAGCGGCCTTCTGGATGATCCCCGCGTACTTGGCCGGCACGTAGCCGGGCCCTACGCGCAGCGCTCCGGCGCTCAGCCCGAAGTCGCCGCCACCGCCGCCACCACTGTCGTCGTCGAAGGCCGCGACGAGCAGGATGAGCCCGAGCCCCAGCGCCAGCGGGCTGACGACGAAGCCCGCCGCCAGCAGCGCGATCCCCCCTTTGGCTTTCAAGCCACATTCCCCCTTGCATGCGCCCACGCGTCCGGTGCCATCGCGAGGGAAGCCCTGGGCCCGTGAGCACGTCGCCCGTCCAGCAGAACCCCCGCGGCGGCGTCAACGTCACCCTGCCACATCGCATTTCCACCCCCAAAGCAAGTAAGACGGTTGCCCGAGGGATCACCCGCACGAGGCGCAACAGATCAGGGCAAAGGGCAGTTAAAGGTCATGAATGCTGACAACTGCCGTGCCGCATAAAGGAATTGACACACAGTACGCCCCAAGGGCACCACTAGTGTTACGCCTGCCCGGCATAGACTTCCGGACACGTGTTCACATCCAGTGACCGCTGTGATGGTTACGTTTGCAATGCGGGGGAGCGTTGGCTAGGAATCCACAGACGGCCGTGGCGTTGCCCACCCAAAGCCGTTTGCTTGTACCGGTGTTGGGGTCGGGTGGCGGTTGCGGCCGCTCAACTATCGCGGGCCTGTTGGCCTGTTCATTGCCATCTCTGGGAACCAGCGTCGTGCTGGACACGGCCCCACGGCTCGCGTCGCCGTGGCCGGCGTGGCCCGATTCACCCGGCTCGGGGCTGGCGTCCGTACCGGCGGATCAGCCGTTCACGCCCGCGCAGGTCCTGGCAGCCGCGTCACGGTCCCGTGGCCCCGCCGGTGATTGGGCCGTCCTCACGGATCACCGGGAGTGGAGCCACGGTCCGCTGGACCTGCCCGCCGAGCCGGCGGCCTGGTACCAGCTCGCGTCGGGGGGCGGCTGGCAGGCGGCCGTGGCCGACACGTGCCATCCGATGGCCCATGACATCGTCGCCGCCCGCACCCAGGGCCTTCCGGGCCTGAGCGCCGCCTGGTGCTCGCTGCCCTTCGCCGTCCCGGTGCTGTGCGCACCGACGACCGGCTCCGGGGTGGCCGCGCTCCAGACCGCCGTCAAGGCCGCATCTGCCGAGGGGCTTCCGCTCCAGCGCATGGTCGTGGCCCTGACCGCAACGGGCGAGGGGCGCCTGCCGGCGGCGGCGAAGGCGGCCGCCACGATGCTCCAGTCCCTGGTGTCGGCTGTCGTGGTCGTGCCGTTCGATCCGCACATCCGCATCCACGGGATGGCCCAGTCGACCCGTCTGGGCCGCCGCACCGCGGAGGCGGGGGCAGCCCTGGTGGCGGCCGTCCTCGCCTCGGCGCACCGCACATGGGGCAACCCACTGCCTCCGGCCCCCGTGCCGGCTGGCCTGCCCACCGAATCCGTTCCTGTTCGACCTGCCCAACCTGCACTTGAAGGGGTCCTTACACCATGAGCCAGATGCTCCAGACCATGAACGACGTCATGATCCTCGCGGATGACCCGGTTATCCCGGGGTTCACGCCGTCCTTGCCCGGGACGCTCCAGACCCCGACCGGCAAGATTCTTGGTTGGACCGCGGGTGTCGGCCTCTCCCTGGCGGTGCTGGGCGGCCTCACCGGCTGGGCATGCGTCGCCATCGGGCACAACTCCGAGCGCGCACAGCTCGCCTCGCGCGGCAAGTCGGCCATCGTGTGGTCGCTCATCGCCGGTATCGGCATCGGCGTCACCAGCGGCCTCGTCTGGGGCTTCTACTCGATGACGCAGGGGAAGTAGATGGCCTCGTACGACAGCAAGGCCCGCAAGGCCCGGCTGCGCCTGATCCTGATGGGGTCCGCTGCGGCGGCCGTTCTCGTCGCCGGTGGGGTCCTCGGCGTCATGACGCTCAACGCCGACGACGGGGATCTCAAGCAGGACGCGAAGGCGTCGCCCAGTGCCTCGCCGGCTGCCAGCTCGGCGGCGCCGGTCGTCAAGGAGTTCACCCCGGCCGACGCGCCCCACATCCGGCTGCTCAAGGCGAAGTCAGACGGGGAGGGGATCGGCACCGGCTTCGAGCACTCCTCGCTCGGCGCGACGTCGGCCGCGGTGTCCTATTGGCAGGACCTCGACCTCCTGGACGACGTCATTGCGCGGAAGCAGTGGACGGCCATCGCATCCAAGGACTCGCCGGGCACGGTCGACCAGGGCGTCACCGAGGTCCGCAAGGTCCGTGAGGGCGTGGGGCTGCCGCCGTCGGGCGGAACTCCCGACGGCATCACCTTCGCCACCAGCGTGAAGGCCGCTCTCGCCCGCTCGCTGGACAAGAGCGGGGACGTCGTCAACGTGTGGATGGTCTTCGACCGCTACGCGACCATCCGCGACAAGGGCGCCGACCAGAACCCGCTGAGAGACGAGGTCACCAACCTGGTCTTGAAGTGGGACGGCGCCGACTGGAAGGTCACCACCGACGCGCAGTACACGGCCAAGGTGAAGTACCCCCACGCCTACGACCCGGCCAGCAAGTACGCGTGGGCCGACGGATGGCGGGTGGTGAACGATGGCTAGGCACTTCGCACGTCTGGTCACCCTGCTTGCCGCCGTCCTGATCGTGCTGACCTCGGGCACGTCAATAGCCCTGGCGGGCGCCAAGCCCCCGGACCCGTATCCGAAAGAGTTCAGCCACGGTGAGCGGATCGGGATCAACAAGCAGACCGGCGAGTACTGCGACATGGACGCAGGAAACGAGGCGGCCCGGATGAACTGCCGGGCTCCCGAGGACTGCCAGGATTTCCCCGCCGGTTCGACGGTCTGTATCGGTGAAGGGTCCAACGACCCCGAGGACGCCCGCCAGTTCGAGCTCAACGAGCTGGCGCGATGGGAGAAGAAGGCCGACAAGAATGCACCCAATTACGAGAAGTACCACAACATTCTCGTAAAATGTGTCAAGACAGACAAAAAGAGCTTCCAGGAGTGCAACGCCAAGGCCGCTGCGGAGGCGCCGCCCCCAGCGAAGACACCGCTTGACTGGGTGGCGGGCAAGATCTCCGAAATGGCCGCCAACGCACTCGAAGAGGCGGCCGCGATGCTCGGCCACTCCGTGGTCTGGCTGCTGAAGCAGTTCGCCGAAGCCTTCAACTCCATCAGCACCATTGACTTGTCGAAGACCGGCATCGGCCCGATCCTGGGCATCACCACCGGGCTGTCGCTCATCATCGCGACCTTCATGCTGCTGGTGCAGTTCAGCAAGCTCGCAATCTCCCAGTCGGGCGGGCCGCTGGTCACCGCCGTCGTCGGCCTGGCGAAGTACGGCGCCATCCTGGGCGTGTACCTCGTTGCTACGCAGGTCGCGCTCAACTGGTCCGACACGCTGAGCACGGCGCTGATCAACTACACCTTCGACGGTGGTGGTGGCCCTGACGGCGACGCCTCGAAGGCGATGGAGAAGCAGCTGGGCACTCTGTTCAGCGGCCTCGTCGGCACCGGCGGCGCCGCGGCGGCCGGCGGCGCCCTGATCACCGGCAGCGGCATCGCGCCGACCGCGGTGGGCTTCGTGATCGTGGTCTCGATCCTGTGCATCCTGGCGATCGGCGCCCTGTGGATCGAAATGCTGGTCCGCCAAGCCGGGATCATGATCCTGGTGGTGATGACCCCGATCGCCCTCGCCGGGTCCATGTCGGACGCGACGAAGGACTGGTGGCCGAAGACCCGCAACGCGATCACCGCGCTCATCTTGATGAAGCCGACGATCGTCATTGTCTTCAGCATCGGATTCTCCGCGATGTCGACCGCCGAGGGCGTGCGCAACGTCATCGTCGGTCTGATCATCTTCGTCGTCGCGGGCACCAGCTGGCCCGTGCTGGCCAAGTTCATCGTGATCACCAGCAACGGCGACGGGAACAGCACGGCCAGCGGCATGATCAGCAGCGTCGGCAGCTCCGTCAGCTCGATGTTCGGCGGGAACCAGGCGTCGCCCAGCGGCGCGGGCACCTCCGGTGGCGGCAGCGCCTACACCAAGGCCCTGGAAGGCGAGAACTCCACCGCCTCCGAAAGCGGCGGTGGAGGCGGCTTCTGGTCCAAGTCCATGAAGGGCACCAAGGGCGGCAGCTTCATGGGCAAGGCCGGCGGCGTCGTCGGGGTCGGGCTCCAGGTCGCTGCCATGGGCAAGGACATGGCCGAGTCGAGTTTCCAGAACTCGGCGGCCAACGCGGGCCTCGGCACCGGTGCTCAGGGCGGCCGCCACGTGGTCGTCCCGCCGCGGAGCGGCGAAGCCCCCGCGCCTGCGGCCGCCTCGGGCCCGTCGGAGCCGGCCATGCAGCCGGTCCCCCAGGAAACCCCGGCACCGCCGCCGCCGCGACCGCCGGACTCCGCCAGCCGCGGGGTCTCGGCTACGCCACCACCTACTTCAACCGACGGGAGCTGACGCCCTGTGTCCAACACCGAACCGGCTCTCTACGGCGGATGGCAGTCGGAACGCTCCGGCTTCATGGGGGACCTCAGCGGCCTGGGGTTCACCCTCGTCGGGTCCTCCGCAGTCATCGCCCTCATCCCCATCTACACCCGCTCGTGGGGCTCGGCGCTGATCGCCCTGCCCATGGCCGCCGTGCTGCTCGTGCTCGCGTACGGCCGCGTGCTGGGTCTGTCGGCAGATGAATGGATCGTCCTCGCAGTAAGGCACCAGATCTCAGTGGCAACGAACAGAAACCTCTTCTTCTCCGGGGTCTTCGCCCCGAAGACCCAAGACGGCAGCCAGCCGATGGACCTGCCCGGACGGCTCGCCCGGCTGCACCTGCTGGAAGCCTCCGACGGGCTCGGCGGTCAGATCGGGATCATGCACAACCCGGTCGACAACACGTACACGGCGATCTGCCGGGTCACCTTCCCGGGCCTCGCCCTGATCGACACCGAGCGGCAGAACATCCGCGTCAAGGGCTGGGCCGCTTTCCTGCGCAGCCAGTGCAAGGAGGACGGGGCGGTCACCCGCATCTCCGTCCACCAGCGCAGCCTGCCCGACGACGGGGCCGCTCTGCGCTCGTGGGTCGAGCGCCACACCTCCCCCGACGCTCCCGCCGTCGCCGTCCAGGCACTCGATGAGCTCATGGAAGGCGCGGGCCCGGCCGCCACGATCCGCGAGACCTATCTGTCCGTCACCCTGTCCGCTCCGCGCGCACGGCTCGCCGTCAAGGGTGCCGGCGGCGGGCAGATCGGCGCGGCCGCCGTGCTGGTCCGCGAGATCAACGCCATGGCGGGCTCGCTGTCGAGCGCCGGTCTCCAGGTCGAGGAGTGGCTCCCGCCCCGTGGCGTGGCCCAGACGATCCGCACGGCCTTCGACCCGGAGGCGCAGCTGGCGCTGTCCGCGCGCGCCACCGCAGCGGACGACCCTCAGTGGGCCGGCGCCGCGAAGGGCGTCGAACCGGAGCTCGCGGGCCCGGCGGCGACCGAGACCGTTTGGGGCCTGTACCGGCACGACGGCGCGTGGACCGTCAGCTACCAGGTCCGGGGCTTCCCCCAGTCCGAGGTCTACGCGACGTTCCTCCAGCCGCTGCTTCGCCCCCGCAGCAACGCCCGGCGTTCGCTGACCTTGGTGTACGAGCCGATCGGCCCGGCCAAGGCACGGCAGGAGCTGGCCCGGGAGAAGACGAAGAGGGATGCCGCGCGCAAGCTGCGCGCCAAGACGGGCAGGGCGGAGAGCGAGGACGAGCGCCGGGAGGCGATGACCGCGCGGTCCCAGGACGTCGCCCGAGCCAGCGGCCACGGTGTCGTCCGCCTCACGGCACTGATCGCCGTCACGGTCACCGATCTTGAGCAGCTGGAGACGGCGTGTGCCGAACTCCAGGCGGACGCCTCGTCCGCGGGCCTGGAGATCCGGCGGGTGTGGGGCGCCCAGGACGACGCGTTCACCGTCGCTGCCCTGCCGCTCGGCCAGGGCCTGCCCGACCGGCGGGTGGGCATCTGATGGGCTTCCCCTTCCGCCGCGGCGACGGCGGCGACACGAACCTGAAGGCATCCCGGCTGGGCGACTTCCTCGACGAGATGGAAGGCGCGCCGGTTCCCAAGCAGCTCTCCGCCAAGGAGCTGCGCCGATCCCGCCTGCTGGAGAGCCCCGAGGCGGCCATGCGCATCGCCCCCCGGAAGGGGTGGGCGATGCCCTTCGCTGGCCGCACCGCCTCGCTCGCGAAGGCGGAGGTCTTCCGAGCCGACACCGAACGGGCCTCCGGCATCTACCCCTTCCTGCACGCGGCGAGCCTGCCGCCGATCGGCGTGTATATGGGGTGGAACACACTGACGATGCAGGCGTTTTCGGCGCACCCGGCCGCCTGGGTCAAGGAGGGTCTCGCCACCAACCCGAACGTCATGATCACCGGGATTCCGGGCAGCGGGAAGTCGGCGCACATCAAGGCGCTGTGCTTCCGGCTGATGGCCTTGGGCCACCGGACCTTGATCGCCGGGGACGTCAAGGGGGAGTACAAGGGGCTGTGCGAGCACCTCGGGGTCGAGCCGGTCAGGCTCGGCCCCGGCCTGCCGGGCCGACTCAACCCGCTGGACGCGGGTCCGCTGGGATACGACCTGGAGAACATCAGGGACCGGGCCGTGCTCCAGGCCCGCCTCCAGGAGATCCACCGCAGGCGCCTGACCCTGCTGAAGGCGCTGCTGGAACTCCAACTGAAGCGGAACCTGCGCCCGCAGGAGGAGGAATGCCTGGACGTCGCGGTCCGCGAGGTCACCGGCGAACTGTACGGGCAGAGCAACCTGAGCGTGCCGACGCTCCCCCTGGTCTACGCGAAGCTGCGCGACCCGAGCGAGGCCATGGCTCGGGAGCTGCGCGTCCGCGACGACGACATTCAGCTGGCCCGAGAGCACATGGCGTCCCTGCGCTCCGCGCTCGGCGGGATGATCACCGGCCACCTGGGCGGTCTGTTCGACGAGCAGACGTCGATCGGACTGGACTGGGACGCCCCGATCCAGAGCGTCGACATCTCCGCCCTGGAGCAGTACGGCGACGAGACCGTGGCGATGGTCCTGACCTGTGTCTCCTCCTGGGCACAGTCGGCGATCGACCGGCCGGGCGAGCGTCCGTGGATCGTCGTGCGCGATGAGCTGTGGCGCCAGATGCGTTCCGGCGGCGCCGCGATGGTCCGCAAGATTGACGCCGACCTGCGCCTGTCCCGCGCGACCGGCACGATCCAGCTGCTGGCCACGCACCGTCTCTCGGACTTCGAGTCCGTGGGCGCGGCCGGCTCCGAAGCGGTGGCCATCGCCAAGGACCTGATCGCAAGCTGTGAGACCCGTATCCAGCTGGCCCAGGACACCAAGCCGCTCCAGATCACGCGCGAGGCGATCGGCCTGACCGACGCCGAGTGCGAGCTGATCGGAAGCTGGGGTGCCGGCCAGCGCGGCCGCGCACTCTGGAAGGTGGGCCGCGGCGGCGGCAGCCACGCCGTGCAGCTGATGCTCAGCCACACCGAGAAGGCCCTGTTCGAGACGGACGAGCGGATGGTGGTCTGAGTGGCCAACGACAAGAGCATGGACGACAACACGCTCCTCGCCGCCCTCGGCGTCGGGTTCCTCCTCGGCGCCAGCGCGATCGTCCTGGCGGCCGCGCCGGTGGCGGGGCTGGTAACCGGCAACGGCTGGGCGACGTCCAGCAAGGGCCTGCCCGAGACCATCCTCCTGACCGTCAGCCAGGGGCCCGGTTCGGTCTACGAACCGGCGCCGCCCACCTGGGCGTTCTGGCTCGTGGTTGTCATCTTCGTTGTCCTCCTGATCGTTGCGGTGGCCCTCCTGCTCCGGACCTTCGGCGGGAAGAAGAACCTCGGCGGCGCCCAGTGGGGCGGGGTGAAGACGGAGAAGACCCTCAGCGTCGATCCCGACCCGGTCAACCGGCCGGACCAGATCACCGCCGGGCGGGGACAGCTCACGAAGAAGATCCTCGCCGCCGAGACCAACATCTCCGCGACGGTCTTCGGGGTCCCGGGTTCGACCAAGACCACCGGCCTCGTCCTGGGCAACGCGGCCGAATGGCGGGGCCCCCTGGTCGTGACCACCGTCAAGGCCGCCGACCTCGATGTGATCTACGAGAGCCGCCGGCACCTGGGCCCGGTGTACGTCGTCGCTCCGGCCGGCATCCCCGGCCGCAAGACCGCGCGGTGGTCCCCCGTCGACTACGCCAAGGACCCCAAGTCGGCGGACCGGATGGCGGAGTGGCTGGCCAACGCCTCCACCTCCGGCCACGACAAGCGGGCCGCACCCTGGATCGACCAGGCCCGCGGCATCCTCAAGGGCCTGCTGCTCGCCGCCAACATCACCGGCGGCGGGATCAGCTCGTTCCGGGAGTGGCTGGCCCTGGGCAAGGATGCGGTCGAGCACGTCAAGGCAGTCCTCGAACCGCAGTACCCCGAGGTGGCACTGGACTACTCGCGGCCCTGGGTCACCCTTCACGACGACGGCATTGGCTCCATCCAGTTCACGCTCAACGTGATCGCGTCGGTGTACCGCGACGAGGAGGTGCGGGCCACCGCGGCCGCCACCGACTTCACGGTGGAGCAGCTGCTCGCCGAGAACGCGACCGTCTGCCTGGTCGCCGCGCCGTCGGACGCCGAGCGGTACGCACCGCTGCTGACCGCCATCATCGCCTCGATCATCCACGGGGCCGAGCAGCGCTACCTCCAGACCGGCAAGCCCCTCTCTCCCGGTCTGGGCGTCATGGTCGACGAGGCCGGCAACATGTTGCGCTACCCGCAACTGCCCGGCGTCCTCACCACGGGCCGGGGCATGGGCATCACCGTACTGACCGTCTGGCACGACCTGTCGCAGCTGCGGACCCGGTTCGGGCAAGACGCCGCCAACACCGTGCTCAGCGCCTCCGGACTGCGGATGCTGCTGCCGGGCTGCGGAGACCCGGAGACCCTGCGCCACTTCTCCGGGATCTACGGCCGTACGTTCGTGGAGCGCACCACGACGTCCACGGGACGCGGACAGAGCTCCTCGTCGAAGACCGCGGTCGAGACGGACCTGGCCCCGATCCACGAGCTGATGCAGCTGCCCAAATACACGGCCATCGCGCAGTACAGCAACCTCCCGCCGGTGAAGGTCAACATGCGGCTGACCTGGCGTGACGAGGACCTGATGAAGTGGCTGGCGCGACCCGCCCCGGGTCCGTCGCTGACGAAGTCCGCCCCGGCTGCCCTGGAGGCGTCCGATGTCTGACCCAACCGCCCTGGCGGCGCCCGCCACGGCCCCGGCCGCCGCAAACGGCGAGGCGAGCAAGCCCGAGCCGATCACCCGCTGGGTGTGGCGGGCGATGGAGCCCAAGGATCGTGAGAACCGGCTGCTGGAGCTGACCGGCTGGGTGGACTGGCTACTGACGGCCCACCCCAAACTGCACTCCAAGATGCCGAAGTGCTGGCACCTGCACGAGGACATCATTGAGCACCTCACCGCTCTCTTCCTGGGGTGGGTCCGTACCTACGCGGGCGACCCGGCCAAGACGTCCACCCGGGCCGAGATCGAATGGCTCACCTCGCTCCACTCGCTCACCCCGCACCTGGGGAGCGCCAACTGCCAGGCCAACAGCAAGCACCAGGAACCGCCGCCGCGCCCCAAGCCCGACGGTGAGCTCCTGGAGCAGTGGATGGACGGAGACCCGGAGTTCCTCACCGCGCCCGCTCGCCACCCGGCGCAGGCGGAGGTGTCCCGGATGGTGGCGGCCGCGCGGGCCGCAGAGGCGGCCAAGGCGCAAGGCTGAACGACTCCCCCCAGCGCAACGAGGGCGGCGCCCCACCGAAGTTCGGTGGGGCGCCGCCTCGTTGCGCTACGCCTTCGGCGTGCCCCGGCTCGGGCCCTGATCCGGCCCCGGCATCTGCGGGCCCTGCTGCTGTTGCTGCCGCTGCTGCTCGGCGGCCATGGCCTGCTGCTGTACCTGGATGCGCTGGGCGTCCTCGGCTACGCGCTGCGTGTACGGCTGGGCATCGCGCAGGTTCATCTCCTGCCGGATCTGCGCGGCGGCGCCGTCGAGCTGGCCCACACGGCTGCGTGCCGTGCCGGCCTCCGCGAGCGCGTTGTCCGCACGGCGCTGACGCGCGGCTGCGGTCCGCTCCAGCACCGCCTCCCTCGATCCCCCGGCCTTCTCCCAGTCGGACAGAACCCGGTCGTGTTCGGCCGGGCTGCCCGCTGTCCTGC
This sequence comes from Streptomyces sp. NPDC056883, assembly GCF_042788835.1. Lineage (NCBI taxonomy): Bacteria > Bacillati > Actinomycetota > Actinomycetes > Kitasatosporales > Streptomycetaceae > Streptomyces > Streptomyces sp. NPDC056883. Next base: position 57,860 of record NZ_JBHUBS010000024.1, read on the forward strand.
GGCTTTCCTCCTCCTCGCGGCGTACGCTCGCGATCTCGGCGGTCGTGTCCGTGGCCGCCGAGCGCAGACGGGTCAGGTTCGTCTCCATCTGCTGCCGCTCCTCGCCGCGCACCATGTTCCTGCCCAGCCGCTTCTCCTCCAGCCGGGCCTCGATGCCACGGATCTGTTCGCGCTGCTGCTCCGCCTGGCGGCTCAGCTGCTCCAGGCGTACCGGCGCCGCCCGAAGGTCCTGGATGGCCTGGACACGTTCAGCGCGCTCATTGACGTTCTGCTCCACCGGGCCACCGGGTGCGACGGCGGCAAGAAGCTCAGCGGCGCGCGCTTCCTGGGCAGCTGCCTGCTCCTGGGCGGCTTCGGCTGCCTCAACGGTCTGGGCCAGGGTGTTGGAGAGGTCGGAGTCGGACAGGTTGCCGTACGGGCGCGTCTCCCAGGTGGCTACGGCCGGGGCGGCTTCCTCTCGTCCCTCCTCGTCCTTGCGCTGCGGCTCCTCGGTGACTGCCTGGTCGTCGGTACGGATCACATCCGCCTCGGGCGCGGGCGCGAACTGCTGCCGCCGCTCCTCCTCGGCAACGGTCAGATCCGGCGCGGGCGGATCAACCTGGGCGTCCTCACCCTGCGCGTCCTCGGCCCGTACGGGCTCCGCTTCCTCGGCCGGCTCGTCGACCGTCGGCGGGTCGACGTCGGCGGCCGATTCGGCCAGCTCGTCCTCGATGGCAGGCTCGACCACCGCCTCCTCGGCTTCCGGGGCCTCCGCCTCGGCGGCCGGTTCGGACAGCTGCTCGTCCTCACGATCCACCTCGGCCAATGTGTCCTCGACGGCCTGCGCTTCTTCCGCGGCAGGCTCGGCTACCGCCTCGTCGACCTCCTGGAGGTTCGTCTCGGCGGCCGGTTCGTGCAACTGCTCGTCTTCGCGGATCGCCTCATCAGGCTCGCCCTGGACCACCTGCTCGTCTGCCTCGGTGCGATCGTTCTCCAGCTGGACCGCCTGACCGAGCTCGGGCGTGAGGGCCAGATCCTCCCCTTCTTCCATGAGGGTCTCCCTCTGCTCGATGCTCTCCTCGGCGACCGCGACGGGCGCGGTTGCGGGGGCCGTGTCCTGGGCAGTGGTGGTGTCCGGGGTCGTCCACGTATCGGCGAGTGCGTCGCCCCGGCGGGCGGCGGCCTCGGTGGCGCGGGCCCGGCGCCCCATCTCGGCGACCTGGTCGTTGAGGACCTGCCAGGCGTCGGCATCCCGGCCCCCAAGAGGCTGGCCGCCGATGCCGTTCTCGGAGTCGCGTAGCTGACGCTGAGTCCTCCACGCGTCCGCGAGGGCGGCGGTCCTCTCCCACTGCTCGCGCAGCTCGGTGCCCGGCGAGGGGACCGGCCCGAGGGCCTTGGCCCAGGCGGGCGGGTCGGCGGCGAGGGCCTGGCCAGTCTGCACCAGGCGGGCGTCGATGACCTGCCGACGGGCGTCCAGGTGCTCTAGCCACGCCATGGGGGTGTGCTGGTCGCGCTCGACTTCGCGCGGGGTAAGCCACTCCGGCACCGGCCCGGCGTTGTCCGGGGTCGGGGCAGGGCCGTCGGGCAGCAGCCGGCGCAGGCGCTGTTCGGCCTGTACCCGCTGGTCGACGACCGCGGCACGGTCCAGTTTCTGGCGTGCCTCGTCCTGGACGTAGAGGTTGGCCCGCATCTCGGTGGCGACGCTCTCGCCGTCCATGCCCGCGGTGTGTGCGTGGCCCGTGCCAGGCTCGCGCTGCCACTCCTCGCGGGCGCGGTCACGCCAGTCCATTGAGGAGCGAAGGCGTTGCTCCTCCTTCAGCGAACCGAGCCGCAGGGCGGCCGCGCGGGCTTCTTCCCGGTCGCCTTCCCGGCCCGCCGTCCGGCCGTCACGTCGGGCCTGGGCGATGGCCTGGGAGAGCTGCGCACGGGTGAGATCACCGTGCTCTCGGCCGGGCCAAGCCGGGGCCGGCATGCCGTCGACGACGACCGGACGGGGCTGGCTGGCCACCCGGGCATCTGCGCGGCGCAGCTCGTCCAGTGCCTGGGTACGGCGCTCTCCAGCCCGCTCCGCGAGGCTGTCCAGTTGTACGTCGGTGAGGTCCTTCAGTGGACGGGTGGCGCCCTGCTCCGCCAGGCGGCGCAGGGTGTCGCGGGCCTCTTCCACGTGGTTGTCGATGCGCCAGCTCAGCACGGCGGCGTTGTCCTCGGCGTCCGCGAAATCCCGCTCGTGGAAGGCGGCGGACAGGATGCGTTCGGGCGCGAACCCGAGACGCTCGGCGTCGCGCAGGGCACGCTCGACTGCGGGCCACGCGTCCTCAGCGATGATCGACTCGGCGCCCATTCCAAGAACGTTGCGGGCCATGCTCTGGTAGCGCAGGGACAGGGCGCGGGCGTGCACGTCGGTGTACTCGGCGGACAGCTGGCCGATGCCCCATGCCCGGTCCTGCTCGGCTCGGATGGCCTCGGTGGCGGACACGGACGCCTGGGAGTTCCGGGCGATGGTGTCGAGGACGTCGCGCATCGTCATGCCCTCGTCGAGCACAACGTAGATGCGGTTCTCCTGGCGTCCGCGGGTGGTTTGGACGTACGCGGATTCCCGCGCGGTGCGGCGGGTGAGAAGGCCGCTTCCAGTGTCGACGGTGGCTCCCTGGCCGCGGTGGCCCGTGCTCGCGTAGCCCAGCTCGACGTGCTTGGCAACGTACTCGGCGGGCAGCACGGTGCGGCCGCCGTGGTCGGTGTGGCGGACCTCGACGTCCCCGTTGTCCAGGACCCTGGTGATCATCCACTGATCACCGTTCTTGACGAAGTCCTTTCCGCTCCTGAGCAGGTTGGTGCGGGCGTTCTTCCTGGTGACGATCAGGTCGCCACGGTGGGCTTCGACGCCCTCGCGCACGGCCACGGTGCGGCTCGTGTCGAGCTGTCCGGCACCCATCCGGTACGCCTGGGCGAGCGCGTTCAGTTCGGCGACGCTCGCGTTGTCGTCGGCCATCATCAGGGCGGTTCGCCCGGCCTCGATGTCGCCCTGCCAGTCAGCGAAGATCTGGTGGACCATCTGCTCCCGGGTGCCGGCCACGACGCGGCTGTTGTCCAGGTACCAGGTCCAAGCGGTGTCGGGCTCTCCGTTGCGGAGGGTCAGAGATGCGGCGGCTTCGCCGGGTGTGCGGAACCGGTGCACGCTCTCCAGCTCGACCACGTCGGTGGTGTTCGCCAAGAGGCGCAGGGCACCGCCGCTCTCCACGGAGGACAGCTGGAAGGGGTCTCCGATCAGGCGCACGAGCGCGCCTGCACGCTCGGCTTCCGCGATGACGGCGGCCAGGCGCTTGCTGCCTGCCATGCCCGCTTCATCGACGATGATGACGTCTCCGGGGCCGAGGTCGTATTCGGGTCCGATGCGCTTGCCCGCCTGGGCGCGCTCGCGGGCACCGAGCCAGTCGTGCACCACGAACGCGGGCGCCTCCAGACCGGCGGAAAGCTCTGCGGCGGCGCGGGCGGACGGGCCCATGCCGATGACGCGGCCGCCGCTGGCGCGTACTGCGTCGGCGGCCACCTTCATGGCGGTCGTCTTGCCCGCGCCGGCGGGCCCGATGCCCGCCGCGACGAGACGCTCGGACGTCGCGAAGGTCCGGGCGAGGGCGCGCTGTCCGGCGTCCAGGCGGCGGTTCGGGTTAGCTTCCTGGTAGGCCGCCTCGACCGCCGCGTACACCTCGCTGGACACGGCGGGGATCACGCGTGTGCGGGCAGCGGCGACGATCCGGTCCTCGGCCGCGAGGACTGCCGCGCTCGTGTAGAGCTCGCTCTCGCGGCGCCGGTAGATGCTGCTGCCGTCGTCCCTGGTGAGGGGCGAGAACGTCGGGTTCAGGTCCGGCGGGGTGATGTCGATGCTCTGGTTTCCCAGGACCCGGGCCGTGATCCGATCGGCCAGATCGCCGCCGGGTGCGGCGCCTGTCGTGGCCTGGAGGACCCACCGGCGGGCCTCGGCGAGCACCTGCCTGCGGCCCCACACGCTGCGGTGATCGGAGACGGTTTCCAGGACCTCCCGCGCGGCCTTGTCGATGTCGAGATGGGGCACGGCTTCGGCACTGGGCCGGGCCTGGGCGGCCGCCGATCGGGCGGTTTCGAGCAGGCCGTCGATCCGTGCGGAGCCGAACGCCTCGATGGCCTGCTGGCGCCATTCGTCACGGAGGTCGGACAGAGGCTGGGCCGCTTCCTTGTCCGGTCGCGTGTCGAGCGTTGCCTGCTGTGTAATGGCGAGCAGGGCCTTGTTCGACGGCTCGTAGCCGTGTCGCTCGCGGTACTCCTCGACCAGCTCGGCGGTGCGCTCCTTGATGGAGATGGCCCGGCCGGAGTGAGCTTCCATCAGGTCCAGGCCGATGCCCGCGATCTCCATGACCGGACGCTTTCCGGGGGTGACCTCGCGGGCTTCGGCACGCAGGCCGAGACGCTCGCACACGCCCTCGACGACGCGCTGGTTGTAGAGCTCGCTGGCGGCCACGCCCTGCATGAACAGCAGTTGCCCGTCCAGTGCGCGCCACTTGCCGTCACGCCCCTGGACCTTGTTACTGACCACGAGGTGGTCGTGGAGCATGGCCTGTCCGAGACGGTTGCTGTAGTGCCGGAATCGGGTCGCGATGAGTCCGCCGGCGATGTCCTCCTGGGCGATGCCGTTGGTGCCCGTGCGGGTCATCGCGGCCTTCTGCTCCAGCCACTCCAGGGTCTCGGTGAGGGCCTGCACGTGGGCCTGCTCAACTAGCTTGCGTACACCGTCGTCCCCGAGTCCCCACAGGACGCTGACGGACTTCGGTGCACTGAAAACCAGGTCGTATCCGGCGACTGCATTGCGCTGCTTGCCGCCCTCCTGCTCCTTGATGAACCGGCCCAGTTCTTCCTTCGATGCAGGGCTGCGCCCGTGCTCCGAACGGAAGCGCACTGCCCCGGCCTTGCCCCGGAGCTCGGCCCGCTCCTTCGCGTTCGGCTCCCGGTGGTGCAGCCGCTTGAAGGTCTCCATCTCCTCGTTGAGCTTGCGCCCGAACGGGGTGTCCTTCTCGACGAACGTCATGTACTTGCGGCCCAGCTTCGCGGCCCGCATCGCCTGCTTCGTCGTCTCTCCAGCGGCGATGCGTTCGGCGATGATGCGGTCCGCATCCGGGTGGAGTCCCTCACCGTAAAGCGCCTTCATCTGCGCTTCGCTGACGTTGCCTGAGACGCCCAGGGCTTGGATACCGGAGCCCATCCAGAGGCCGGGCGGATTGCCGCTGGCGGTGTAGTAATCGCCCAGCTCTTGACCCCGTTCGCGCTGCTGGTCGGCGCTCACGGTCTCGCTGATGTAGTAGGCATACCCGTCCCCAGCGCTGAGCTTGTGGACGGTCATCATGCGATGGATCTTACCTGGGACATTCATAATGCAAGAGGTGTGACCGTAATGATCTTGAAGCGCGTTGCGCGTCCAGACGAGACGTGGAGGAGCTTGCGACGATCACGGTGAGGCTGGACGGCGACGTGCTGAAAGAGCAGGACGGTCACAGACTTCGTCTGGCGGCTTTCCATAGTCAGGTCCTCCGGACATGGCTGTGGAAAGGCGTACCTGCGGCGTCACCTGTGGACGCGTCAGGTGCTGAGCCGAGACGACCTGGCGTATCGCTCCCGCAGCGCTTCGCCGCTCGTGAGCCTCGCGGCGGTGCGTCATACGTGCAGTACCGGCGGGCGGACCCATGCGCTCGCTCGGTGCAGGTGGATGCGGCCGCACCGACGATGTCGGTGCGGCCGCGATGCAGTTGCTCCGCATCGGACCGCGCTCCTTCACATGCGGTACCTCCAGCGTCACCGGTGCACCCGCCCGCCGCACCCCGGCGCCGCCGCACCGGCGGAGCCGGTGCGGCGGCGCGTGTACTCCCCCGCATCACCGCCCCACTTCGTCAAGGGCGGTGCTGCTGCACGGCCCGCTGCACCGGACCGCCTCGCGCGGCCGGCGCGAGAACGCACCTCGCGCCTGCGGCGCGGCGTGCACCCTTCCGCCAGGATCAGCGCACGTGCCCGCGCGCTGCCGTGAGAGCTCGTCCGCGCTCACGCCCTGGCCTCCACCTGTACCGTCACCGGCGGTGCGGGTGCATCTTCGGCCGCATCACCCCGGATCGGCTCTCGACTCCGCCACGCGGAGGCGCCGAGCGGGCGGCCACGGGAAGGCGGAGCGCGGCAGGCAGAATGAGCCGTGCAGTCACACGACACGGAGGTGCAGCAGCACATGACGCAGAAGCCGCAACGCAGGTCGAAGGCAGTGCTGGCGAGGGAGGCCGCGCGGGAGAAGGCGGCGCGGTTCCGGGAGCTGGAGGACGAGCGCCTTCGCATCGCCGAGGCAGCGATCCTGATCCAGGAAGAGATCGACGACTTCGACGAGGAGACCGAGCGTCGCGTCGCCAAGCTCCGCGAGGAGCGGAACAGCCAGCTGGGCGAGAAGCGGCAGAAGCTCGACGCGCTCGTGGTGGAGATGCTCGACACCGAGATTCCCGCCCAGGAGGTTTCCGAACGGCTGGGCATGTCGGTGGGTCAGGTCCGGGTGGCGAAGAGGTCGTTCGAGCAGACGGTGGCGGCCCTCGCCGAGAGTTCTGCCGACAATGTCACCGGGACGGCCGCCGCCCCCGCGACGACGGACGATGCGGCCGCTCCGTCGGCGCCGTCCGTCGACGAGCCAGACGCTGCGGCCCCCGCGACAGAGACGGCCGCGCCGACGGAGTCGTACGACTTCCCGCCTCCTGGTGGATCGCCCGCAGTGCCGGCTCAGGAAGGCTCACCGGAGAACTTCCAGGACGCGACCCTTCCGCCAGGGCCGACAGGCTGACAACCCAGCAACGCCGAGAGCCCCGGCCTGGAGGATCGAATCTGATCCTCCAGGCCGGGGCCCTCGGCGTTGTGCAGGTGGCGCGATTAGAACAACGCGATCTGACCTTCGATCTCATCAACGGCATCACCGATGTCGGTGTCTGCCGGGAAGAGCGCCATCCTCGCGGCGCTCGGGTCAGAGGCGCGCACGGCGTCCAGGTACGCCTTCGCGTCGTAGCCGCCTTCGAGGGCCTTGCGTACACGCGGACGCGCTTCCCCCTCCAGCATCGCGGCGGCAAGCGCTTCCAAGTCCAGCCCTTCCCGAAGGGCGCCCTGGAGCGCCTGTGCCCGGCCCAGTGAGCCGCGGGTGTCGGCATGTCCGAGGTGCGCCCGGCCGGCGGAGCGACCCTGGTCCGACATCTGCCTCATGTTCGTACGCTGCGTCGCATTCGACAGGTGGTCAAGCTCGACGCACAGCGACTCGTTGCAGCTGTGTGCGGTGATAGAACGTGCGGGGATCGGGCCGTGCACCTGCTCCATCAGCCACCGGTGCACCCGCACGGTCCGCTCCCGTCCGTCTTCGGTCACGACGGCCTTGGCGTAGCCGTCCGTGGTGAGACTCCGGAGCCAGTACCTGCACCCGTGCGGGACAAGAATGCTGCGCTCGGCGATGTACGCCAGCGCCCGCTCGGCGTCCCTGTCCATACTGCTGCTCCCCCGCTCGTCCCGCTCTGGCGATCTTCATCCTGCCAGGGCTCGACGAGCGGGGTTCACTGCGATTCGGCGCCGGCCTGGCGGGCCTCGTCGAGCAGCTTGCGGGCGTGCGAGGTGACCGAGAGGCCGGTCTCGCGCTGGACGTCCTCGACGGTCAGGTCCGGCTTGGCGGCCAAGAGCTCGCTGACCTTCTCCAGACGAGCCGTACGGAGGATGCGCTCGGCGTGTACCGGGTGCACGCCGAGGTCCTCGGCAAGCATTTTTGCCGTGAGCGTGGTGGGGTGCTCCTTCAGCATCTGGCGGGCCCGTTCCCGACGCTCCTCGGCCTGCGGGTTCAGGGGGCGGGAATGCGCTTCCTTGATGCCGACCGGGCGGCCCAGGGGGTTACCAGGGCCCTTGCGGTTGGCGTCCCAGTCGAGGATGGTGCGCCGGCGCCAGAAGTCCTCACCGCCGACGATCTCACCGTCTTCCCCCTTCTCGCCGCCGAGGTTGAAGTCGGGCTCAGGAAGGCGCGTCTTCGTGCCGAACCGGTAGCCCTTCCAGGTGGGAACAGTGACCCGCCGGTCTTCGGGGAGCGCGTAGAGGGACTCCTCCAGGTCGAGGAGGTCATCGGGGTGCTCTCCGGCCGGCACGGGAGGCAGGTCGTACCGCGGCACTTCGTTGACAGCCTTGGCGCGCTCCTCCTCCAGGCGGGCGGCAAGCAGCTGCTCCTTGGAGTAGAGGCGCCGGCGGCTCCCCTTGCGGTTGAGCAGCTTCAGGCCGCGGATCTTCGTCCAGTGCTTGCGGTCCTGCCAGTAGCCGACGCTGACACCGAAGATCTCCGCGGCGATCTTGTCGTCGGCCGGGGTAACTCCGTCGGGAATCATGGGTTGTGGTGCTCCTTGGTAAGGGTTTCGAGATGGCACAGGCGATGCCGGCCAGGTGCCACCCTAGCCAACATTGAAAAAAATACCGCACTTGGGCCATGCGTGGGAAGTCGTGTACCGGGACAGATGCCGGCGCGGGCCGCCGCCGGGGACCGGCGGCGGCCCGCGGGCGCGCTCAGAACAGCGGCTGCTGTCCTTCGGGTGCGCGCTGCGCGGCCCTGCGCGACTGGGCGAAGGCGAGGGCCTGTTCCTCGTTGTCGAAGCTGTGCTTCTTCAGGACGTCTTCCAGCGCGCCGAGCAGGCCGGCGCGGCGCTGCGTCGTGTTGTAGGTGCGGTCGGTCTCCAGCAGGGCGCGGAGGAGGAGGTAGTGCTGTTCATCCTCGCCGCAGACCTCCCGGAGAACGTCGGTCATCGACTGGGCGGCGTTGTAGCTGAGCGAATCGTCCAGCGGGCGGCCGGGGAACGGTTCGCCGGTCTCTTCCTCGTAGATCACCGGCAGGGTGTCCTCGACCTCGTGCTTGTCGAACACCCAGAGGCGGCGGATCAGGTGCAATTCGTCGAGGGTGATCAGGTTGAGGTCGCGGACGTAGTCCGGACCCTTCGCCCGAATCCAGGTCTGGGCGTGCAGCAGCCGACGCAGCCAGTCCTCCCTCGCGCTCTGGAGGTAGGGCCCGTGGACCAGGCGGTCGCGGTGGATCAGGAGCGAGCCGTTCATCTTGCGGAAGTCGCGCAGGTGTCGGTCGTCCTCGATGTCGAGCGCGTTGCGCAGGGAGAGCAGCGGGCGCATCCAGCTCAGCTCTTCGTCGTTCCTGACCATCGCGGCGAGGCTCTTGTCCTGTTCGACCATGGTGCAGGTCCAGCAGCCCATGCGGCTGTCGCCGCAGCTCGGGGTGGAGGTGTCCACGACGAGGGGGCATTCGTTGTCGTCGGAGGCTCCTCGGTACATCGCGAGGAGGTCTTTGTTGTCGTGCCCCCAGGGGTTCTTGTACTGCATGAGCGCCATCCAGACCTCGTCGGTGACGAAGGCCTCGATGGGGCTGTAGACGAGGGAGTTGGGGAGGCTGCCGTGGGGGCTGACCCGGTCGCGGACGCGGCCCTTCTCGTGGCGCCGCATCGCGCGGCCGCGGGCCTGGCTCTCGGTCTTGCGGATGCCGAGCACGAGGATCACCTGACCGTGCTTGCTGGCCACGTTCTTGATGAACGCGTTTGATGGTTTAATCTTCAACCTTTCCGTGCACCATCTGAACTTCGGTCTCGGGGCGGCGTAGCCGCGGCCGATCAGGTTGACCCAGAAGGTGTCTTCGATCTCCGGCGTGAGGCGGTGCGGCTCGATGGGCAGCTCCTGCTCGGCGGCCGCGGCCCGCATCGCGTCCAGCGACCGGTTCGCCCAGGCTGCGACGACCGGGTTCTCCACCAGAGTGTCCGTGCTGATGACGTACACCGTCTTGGTGCGCTGCTCGGCGGGGAGACCGGCCAGCGCCATCCAGACCAGCATCAAAACCAGGGTGCTGTCTTTGCCGCCGGAATAGCCGACGACCCAAGGCACTCCGTCGGCGCGGTAGAGCTCACGAATCTCGTCGAGCAGTTCCTGGACGACGTCGCGCATCGGGCGGCCGCCGAAGGGCGCGGGCTTGACCACCTCCAGCGGGAGGAAGGCAGGCGTGGGCGTGGACAGGGGGTGCTCCTTGTCGTGGGTGACGGGCGGCCGGCGCGGCGGGGTTCGCTGCGCGCCGGGGGGTGCTGCGGGGTGCGGCCGTCGCCCGACGGCGTGCGGGCCGTCGGGCGTTCGCGGGGCGGGAAGCGGCCGAGCAGGTGTCGGCGCGGCCGCCGTTTACGGACGGGTCGCCTGGGCGGCGTAGTCCAGGGCGGTTCCCCGGGGGTCTGCGGCCGCGGCGATGTGCGCGAGGCGCTGAAGCCGGGCCGTGATGCCGGCCCCGGCGAGGGGGCGCAGCAGGTGGGGCCAGATGGCCGCTGCGGCGTCGGCGTGGTCCTGTCCGGCGAGCGCGATCACCTCGGGGGCGTGGCGCAGCGGCCTGCCCATGGCGGCCGCCTGGGCGCGGTGCTTGGTGTGGTCGGCGCTCCGCGGGTCCAGCCGCTTCTCGTACGGGGCGATCGGGGTGTCCGGGGTGATCAGCCCGTACTCGGCGCTGAGGAAGAGGACCCTTCCGCCAGGAATGGCCTGGGCAGCCTCGTAGCACCTCGTGAAGAGCGGGCCGGTGTAGAGCTGGGCGGCGGGGAGAGTGTCGGCTCCCTCGGGCAGGGGCCTCTGGCGGGCGCTGCCCGGGATGACCACCACGGGGCGGCCGACGGCGGGCGGGGCGAGGTCGTCGCGGGTGTCGCGCGGCTGGGTGAGGTCGAAGTGGATGGCGCCTTCGGCTTCCGCGGCAGCCGTCTGCTCGGGGGTGGACCTGGGCAACAGGCGGTCCGGGATCGCGAACATCTCCGAGCCGAGCCGGACGTGGAGGATGGCCCACTTCGCGTCAGTTCCCGAGGTTGCGGCCGGGGTGCGCTGCCGGCGCCCGGGGCGGGTCTCGGGCCGGGCCGTGGGCCGTACTGCGGCGGCGCGGTCGAAGAGGGTGAGCTGCTGGTCGTACGCGGCGCGGATGGTGGCGATGCTGCGGGCCGCGGAGTCCTCTGCGGCGGGGCCTGCGCCGGCCCCCGGGTTCAGGGCGCGCTCGGAAGGTCCCGGCGGGCGGTGCGCGTCGGCTTCGGCCTTCGACGGGAGGGCTCCGCGGGTCAGTCCCCGGGTACGGGCGCCGCTGCCGGGGCAGTCGTCGGTTGCGGTGCGGGTGGGGCGGTGGTTGATGACGGCGCCGGAGACGGTGGGCTTGGGCAGTCCGCAGCATGGGCACCGAAGGGTGCTGGTCTCCTCCCCTGACCTCGCGGCGGGCAGGGTGCTGGTGTGCACGGTCGGGTTCTCCTCTTGATGGGTTCGGGTTTCGAGGGGGCCCGGGGTAGCGGTGCCATCCGCCGCCCCGGGGAGGGGCCTTCAGAAGAGACGGTGCGCGGCGTCGGCGAGCTCGGCCGCTACGCGCAGCGCGGCGGCGGCCTCCTGTGCGGTGCGGCCGGGGGCCAGGCTCCACTGGTGGACGATCACCCGGCGCCACCTCTTCGGGTCGGCGCCCTCGGGGGTCTGGACGGGAGTGCCGTTCAGGTGGTCCGCCAGAATCCGGTAGGCGTCTTCGAGGGTGTCGGCGATGGCGTCCATGTCGTACGTGCGGTCGGGGCTCATGCGGTCGCGGCCGGCGGCGACGTCGACGGCGCCGCCGACGGAGCACCGCCGGTGGATGAGTCGGCCGGGGCCGGAGTACAGGTGGTGGCGGCTCTGGTAGAGGCCGGCGTGGGCAATGTGCGCGGCGGCCCAATGCAGTAGGGCCCCGGGGGTGGTGGGGATCAGGGCACCGTCGGGCGTGTAGCGGATGCCGGGCACGGCTCCTCCTCGTGCGGTAGGGATTCGAGTGGGCCCGGGGGCGGGTCAGGTGCGCAGGACGTGCTGGAGCTGGAGAGTGCGGCCGCCGGGGAGACGGCGGCTCTCGCACGCGGTGGCGCTGTCCAGCGGCGCCGGGGTGGGCTCCAGGGCGGAGGTGTAGAGGGCGGTGCCGCAGTGTCCGCAGGACCCGCGCAGGTGCAGGGCCTCGGCGTCCTCGCCCCCGCACAGGTGGGTCAGGTGGGCGACCAGGAACTCCAGGTCGTCGGGGGCGCGGGTGATCAGGTCGGCGTTGGCGCGGGAGAGCGCGGTGTCCTCTTCGGGGGTCTCCGTGTCCTCCGGCCCGTAGTTGACGGCGACCTCGGCCACCCGGATGTTGTCGGCGTCGGAGACGACGAAGTCGGTGTGGACGGCGTCGGGGTCCCCGGCGCTGACGAGTCCGCCGTTGCCGTTGTAGACGAACTCCTCGCTGGACCAGGGCCTGCGGGTGGAGGCGGCCAGGCGGTCACGGATCTCGGTGACCCGGGCACTGCTCTGGATCTCGGCGGGGAGCGCGGCGGCCTGGGCGAGGTCGAGCCGGTAGTACTCGGTCTTGCCTTCCGTGCGCTCGTAGTGGCACAGGGGCTCCCAGACGGAACGGTTGTCGCGGTCGAGGTGGTGCACCCACTCGTCCAGGCCGTACAGGTCGAGGACGTCGGTGATGCGGCGTTCCTGGCCGGAGGCGGTCCAGTAGGTGCCGTCGGTGGTCACCTGGTCGTACTCGTTGACGGTGAGCCGCAGGGCGTGTGCGTCGAACGCTGCGTCGTGGTGGTGCTCGGTGAGGATGTCGCCGACCGCTGCGGCGATGATCGCGCACGCGACGCGGACGTGGCGTTCTTCCGCGCGGTGAACACGGATGCGGGCCTCCTCCAAGGCCGCGGTCAGGGCGACGGAGTCGAAAGCGTACGGGGCGGAGGGGGTCATGGGGTGGTGGGTCTCCTTGTATCGGGTCGGGTTTCGAGTGGGACCGGGGGCGGCGGTGCCAACCGCCGCCCCCGGCGTGGAGCCGTCTACGGGGCGTGTGTGTTGGCCTGGGCGACCAGGGCTCGATGCTGCTCCAAGGTGGCGTTGGCGCCTCGGACGCCCTCCGAGCCGCCGTATCCCTCCCATCCGGTGATCTGGGCGAAGTAGCGGCCGCTGGGGTCGATTTCGACGTAGTAGGTGTCACTGCCGTGGGATACGTGGACGCGCTGGCCGAGGTTGGTGCGCAGCCAGTTCGGGCTTGAGGCTGCGGCGGTGAAGATGGCCGCGACGGTGGCGGGTTCGAGAGTGAGCACGCTTCCTCCGGTTCGGTGGCGGGGTTTCGACTGGGCCGGGGGGGGCGGTGCCAACCGCCGCCCCCGGCGGGGTATGAGCGGGTCGGCCCTACGGGCGGCAGCCCTTGCGGACGATGGCGGCCGGGTCGGGCCCGAGGAAGCGCACCAGGTCGATCACGACGTCGGCGATGCGCTGCGCGATGCCGACGGGGCGGGCGGTGGCCGACTGGCCGGTTTTGATGCGCACGGAGTACCTCCGGGGTGGGGGTTTCGAGTGGTGGTGTTGGGCGGGGTGCCACCCCCTTCCAACAAGCTCAATATTACCATCTTTAAAGGGTGTTCACTAGGGGTGCGGGCCCCTCTCGTTCAGGTGGGACGCCGGGGCCCGGCCGCTGATTTCCGCGGCCGGGCCCCGGCTGCGCCGCCTACGCAGCGGCGGCGGCCCCGGCTTCCTGGGCGGCGGCCCACTCGCGTTCCGGGGTGATGCCCAGGTCCGCGAGGACCCGGTCAAGGCTCCCGTTGTCCGCGACCCACTCCCAGTCGGCCCCCTCGACGCCGGGGCGATCGGAGAAGGTGAGCATGTACGAGCGGCCCGACGTGCGGGAGTCGCCGCAGACGGCTTGCGCCTCTCGGCGGGTCATCGCCCACAGGGCGCGCTTGCGGGTCCGTCGGGTGTTCTTCGAGACGATGAACACCAGGGCTCGCTCCTCCAGCCAGTCCTGCCCGGCCGGGGTGGAGGGCGCAACGGCCGGGCGCGCGTTCGGGTTGTGGTGGCAGTGGGCGCAGACGCGCGCCGCGGCGTCCCAGCGGTCGGAGTGGCACATGGGGCACGTCTGGGCCGGCGGACCCTGCGCCTCGTCAGCCGGGGCCTGTTCGGCCCCCTGCTCCTGGTGCGCGGCGAGATCCGGCGCGGGGGCGGGCACCGCAGGTGCCTCCTCAACGGCCAGCTCCTGCTTGACGGCCGTGGGCGGCTCGGGTTCGGCCGCCGGGGCGGGCGCGATGCCGCGCACCACGCCCCGCCCGGGGCCGCCGCTCCACCCGCCGCCCGAGTACGCGAACCCGGCGGCGGTCAGCACGGCGTCGACCTCGGCCAGCAGCGGCTTCGACCACACCGATTCGGTGAACTTGACACCGTCCGGCGCGGTGATCGTCATCGGCTGGTGGGCCTTGTGCGGCTGGTTGTTCCCGTTGAGCCACGTCAGGGTGGCCTCGGTGGCGTCCCACCTGCATTCGACCTTGACCCGCTTCGGGATCTTCGGGTCGGTGCGCTTCTTCGGCGCGTTCTTCTTGGCTGCGGCCTGGGCCTCGCGGATGGGTCCGGGCGGGGCGGCTTCGGAGGCTTCGCCGGCTGACTTGGTGCCGGGCACCTTGCCGTCGGCGAGGAAGGCGCGCATCGCCTCCTCGGGGCATCGCGCCCGGACCTGCGTGTAGTCCGCGGGGTGCGTCCCGACCCTGCCGCCGTCGAAGGTGGCGTCTTCCAGGCTCATGACCTTTTTCGCGGCCAGCCTCAAATTCCAGGCGATGGAAAGGGTCTGGGGGTTGACCCGGGCCACCTGGTACCAGGAGCTGCCGTAGCGCACGAAGTCCCCGGGGGCGAAGTCGTCCGGTCCCCAGACCTTCACGCCCTCCGCCTTCGCCCGCTCGACGTGCTTCTCCCAGTGGGCGATCTCCTCCGTCAGGTCGAGGATGAGGCGGGCGTGCCGGTCGACGGAGTCGTAGCCCTTCTCGACCGCTTCCGCGTGGTGCCGCTCCTGCGCCCGCAGGTCCGCACCCAGGCGCTTCAGCCGCCGCAGAGTGCGGTACGGGTCCTTGCGGTGCTGGGCGTAGTTCTCGGCCGCCCGGGTCCGGTCCGACCAGTACGCCGCACGGTCGCGCTCCTCGAAGGACTTGCGCATGTTCGTGTCGATCTTCGCGGCATCACGGCGGGCGCGGCCCTCGCTGTGGTGGCCAACCAGGATCGGCTGGCCGAACTCGAAGCGCTTCGAGATCTGGTCGGCGGACGCTCGCCGGGCGTCAGCCGAGGCGAGGGCCCGGCCCGCGCGGTCGCTGTACCGCTCGACCCGGTCCTCCGCGCGCTCCTCGCGGGCGTCCTCGGCCTCCGCGAAGGACCTGCGGGTGTCCTCGTCGATCTCGACAGTCACCTCATGCCCGGCGGCGCGCAGGGCTTCGGCCGCCGCGTTGATGCGCCAGCGGTCGGCCTCCTTGTCCTGCGAGCGCCGGATGTAGAGGCCCTCCACGTTGCGCGAGAACCAGAAGTTGTGGTTCCGCACGATCTCGAAGACGCCGTCTCCCTTCCGGGAGCCGGTGAGGATCGTCCCTTCGGCGCGTGTGTGGGTGATGGCGATGGTGCCCTTCACAGGGGTTTGGGTCACGGGGTATTGCCCTTCGTGGTGTGGGTTTCGAGTGGTGGCGTTGGTCGGGGTGCCACCCCCTTCCAACAAGTTCAACATTACCAGCTTTACCCCTGATCCCCTAGTGGAAAGGGGCCCTTGAGCTGGTCTTTTCAACGGCGTCCGCCCCCTGGGCTGGCGCGGTCGGGTCGCTGGCCCCCGGGGAACGGGGGTGGCCGGGGCCGCCACGACGGCGCGCGGTCCGGCGGGGATCAGAACAGGGAGGATTGCCCGGCTTCCTGCGCGGCCTGTTCGCTCTGCTGGCGCCGCAGTTGGGCGACGAGCGGGGCCTGGCGCGCGGCCGCGGCCTGCTTGCGGGCCCGGAGTTCCTCGGCGGTGGCCCAGCGGACAAGCTGTTCGTGGTCGGCCAGGCCGGGGGCGTCGTCCGTGACGGTGTACCGGATGTACGGCTGCTGGAGGCGGTTGCGGATCTCGGCCCGGGTCATGACCCAGTCCGGCCCGTAGGCGCCAGCCACGGTGAGCAGGGTGCCGTCCGGCGCGTAGTGGCTGCGGACGGCGAAGCCGTCCGCGCGATAGAGGGTGGGGCGGTCCTTCTTCTGTGCGGCCTCGGTGAGCTGCAAGTCGGTGAGGCCGCCCTGGACCAGGTGGTGGGCGACGGTGTGCCGGCGGGTGACGCGGGGCATGATGCTCCGTTCCGTGGGGCGGTGGGGGGGGGGGGGGGGGGGCCCCCCCCCCCCCCCCCCTCTTTCGTCTTTGTTTTTTTCCGAAGGATTTTCTCTCCCCCCCCCCCGCACCTCTTCTCGGTCCAC
>NZ_JBHUBS010000024.1:74121-76184 GCF_042788835.1 Streptomyces sp. NPDC056883
GGGGGGGGGGGGTGGGGGGGGGGGGGGGGGGGGGGGGGGGGGGGGGGGGGGGGGGGGGGGGGGGGTCTTTTTTGGTGGGGGGGGGGGGGCCCCCCCCCCCCCCCCCCCACCGGGCTGGTCAGTTCTTGGACTTGGGCTTGGGCAGGAAGGTCTTCATGGACTCGGCGCGGGCGCTGCTGGCGGGACACGGTGCGAGCAGCTGCGTCAGCACCGGCCGCAGGGTGTCGGCGTCGTCGGCCTTACGGGCGCGCTCGGCGCGCTCCAGCAGCTTCTCGACGTCCTCGGCCGTGGTCGGGTGGGTGACCTTCAGGCAGGGGCAGCTGGTGGGGGGCTCGCCCACCAGGACGGCGACCTTCGCGGCCTGGTCCTCGAAGGGGATGCATCCCTCGTGCCGGTATTCCGGCCGCGGGCGGTTGTCGCCGTTGCGGCCGCGCAGGTGGGACCACCAGCGGACGACGTGATGCCCCGACAGGAGGCATTTCAGCGTCCACGGGTTGTCAGATCCCGGGTAGCCGGTGGTGTTGCCGTACTCGTCCTCCGGGAGCCAGGCGAGTTCGGCGATACGGCCGAGGGCGATGCCCGCGCTCAGGATGTTGCGGCGGGTGGGCTTCAGGCGCGGGGCCAGCCACGGGACGATGCCCTGCGGCGGGGCGGCTGCGGCCGGAGTGGCCGCCTGGTCGGTGGCGCCTGAGTCGACCAGTTCGACCAGGTGCGCGGCGGCGGCGTGCCGGTCGTCGTGGCGGCTTTCCTCGGTATGGCCGTGGGCGCGGGCGTACCACTCGCCGTGGAACCGGTGGATGTGGCCGCCGGGCTTGCCGTCGACGGCGACGGGGTAGCGGCCGCTGGCGTCGCGGGCGCCGATCTCGTGCCGCTCCTCGGCGGGCGTGCTGGTAGTCGTGGTGGTCATGGGGTCTTCCTCTCGGTGGGTGTGGGTTTCGAGCAACGCCGGGGCGGCGGTGCCAACCGCCGCCCCGGTCAGATCAGGGCTGCAACAGGGCCGACTCCGGTTCAGCGGGAGGCGGGAGGAAACCGGAGCCAGTGAGCGCCGCCTTCGATCGGGTCGCCGCCCAGCGCGGCGTGCAGTACCGCGTCCGCCTCGCCGAGCGTCTCCGTGTCGAACGGGCCGCCGTCGCTGAGGTTCAGTTCGGTGGGACCGGCGACCACCATGACGATCCGGGGAGCGGCGGTGGTCTCGAAGACCACTGCGGTCGCCTCGGGGGCGAGCCTGCGGAGGATCGCGCCGATCCGGGGGGCGGCCTCCTCAAGCGCCAGGGCCTGGTCGCGGGTGACGCCGCACTCGCAGCGGAGGGTGTGCCAATCCTGGTCGGAGCCGCACAGGCACCACCAGGGCACGGCGTGCCACGTCCACTCCCAGCCGCCGATCGGGAAGAGGCCGTCACGGTCGGGCCGGACGACGTTGGCGGCGGCGTCGCCGCCGCCCTCGTCGAGGTACTGCCATCGGATATGGACGATGACCACGCGGCGGGCTCCGCGACCGCCGGGCTTGCGTCGGCGGGCCGCTTTCCGGGCCTGCGGGGTGGCGTCGGTGATCTTGGCGGCGGGGCCCGCGTCCCGGCTCGGGCTCCGCCAGTTGACGCGGACGGCGACGGCCATGGTTTCGCCGTCGTCGCTGTACCGGCTGGGGCCGCCTTCGATGATGTGCACGGTGTCCGGGCTGCCCTCGCGGCCCTCGATCACGTGGATGGTGTCGGTGCAGTCGTAGCCGCACTCCTCGGCCAGGCGCAGCGTCTGTGCGGACAGCTGTCGCGCGGAGTCGAGCGGGAAATGCGGGCTGAGCCAGCCGTTCCACCGGTTGTTGGGGTCGAGCTTGCAGTCGAGCGGGCCGAGCATGTCGTCGATGCAGACTCGGGTTTCGATCATCTGTCGGGGGTGGATCTGTTCCTCCTGGTGTGGTGTCGGGTTTCGAGTGGGGGCGGGGGGGGGGGGGGGGCCCCCCCCCCCCCCCCCTTTTTCTCTCCCACCCCAGCGGGGCCAGACCCTCGTCTCGCAACAAGGGGGAGATCTCTAAAGTGTAAGCACCTCCCTCCCCCCCCTTCTCAGGG
>NZ_JBHUBS010000024.1:76194-77366 GCF_042788835.1 Streptomyces sp. NPDC056883
GTTGGGTTTTGGATCCTTGGGGGGGGTGGCTTTTTTTGGGGGGGGGGGGGGGGGGTTTGGGGGGGGGGGGGGGGGGGGGCCCCCCCCCCCCCCCCCGGCGGGCTTGCCTTCTACCAGCCGGGCGGTACCGGCTCCTCGTACTGCGAAGGGGCTTCGATCTCGCGGGTGTAGCCGCTGTCGCGCTCCTCGTCGTAGTGCTCGCACTCGGAGTCGCAGGGCTCCCCCTCGTCCGCGCCGCAGTCGTCGCAGGGGTCTTCAAGGTCGATGTACGCGGCCATGTCGGGCCTTCCGGTTCGGGTTTCGAGTGGTGGTGCGCTGTCCGGGGCGCCACCCCCTTCCAACGAGCTCAATATTACCAGCATTGGGCCTGAATCCATAGCGGAAAAGGGCCTCTGAGCAGCGGGTTTCAGGCGGGTACGGCAGGGAGGGCGAGGGGCTTCCACTGGTCCCCGGTCCAGAACTGCCAGACGGTCACCTCCGGCTCACTGGCCTTCAGGTCGCGGGCGACATGGGGCAGGAACGGGGAGTCGTCGCGGTCGAGCCACACCGGCGGGACCTTGACGGCGATGGAAGCGACGAACTCCTCGTCCTTGTCGAATCCGCGGAGCAGGCTGGCGCGCCGCCGCGCGCACTTCGCGACGTCCACGGCGGTCTCGTGCTCGTCGATGAGGCGGTCCAGCGCCTCCTCCTCGGTCAGGGGTTCACCGTCCATGCGGCAGGCGGCGGCGAACTCGTGGACGGCCCGGCGGTCGGCGCCGGTGGCCGGGAAGAACATGGTGGCTCCGCCGTTGCCGTCGTTCTCGATGATGCCGACGCGGCGGTCCCCCTCGTTGACGGTGGCGTTGTAGGCGATGCCGTTGCGGGTGGTCATCTGCTGGAAGTCGCTGAGGGCATAGCGGGTGTGGGGGACGCGGAGTCCGGTGTGGGGGAGCTGGATCAGGTCGGTCATGGGGTCCTCTCGCAGGATGGGGCACCACCGGTGCGGGGGTGCCGAGACGTGGCGGCGCACGGTGCCGGCCACAGGTGAGGGTTCGTCGCCTGCGGCGGTCCGTGACCACCGTGGGGCGGGGGGGGGGGCGGGGAGGAAGGGAGTTGTGGGGGGGGAGCGTCGTCACGGGGCACTCCGTAAAACAGGAACGAGACAAAACGGTGGAGGGGGGGGGGGGGGATGG
>NZ_JBHUBS010000024.1:77376-90798 GCF_042788835.1 Streptomyces sp. NPDC056883
CGGCCGCGCCGGGGCCCGGGGCCTGTCGGCGCGGCCGCGCTCCGCGATGGTCCGTCCGGGCACCGGCCCGAACGCCCGGCGGTGGCGGGGCGGTCGGGCCGGTGCCGCCTCATGCAGCGGCGCGGGCGATGCGGATCAGGGTGTCCACCACGCACACAAGCTCCTCGTAGAGCGTGACGTTGATGCGACCGAATGCGGTGCGGGCGGTGCCGCGCTGGTCCTCGCGGTCGTCGCGGTAGTCGATCCGGCATTCCTCGCCATCGCTCTGGGTGAGGAAGTCGAGCGTGGGCCACGGGTCGTCAAGGCACTCGCAGTCCTCATCGTGGTAGCACGCGTCCCGGTCCTCGGCCCAGGTGCGCATCTGCTCGTAGGCGGCCGGGGTGATGCCTGTCAGCTCGACGTGTGCGCGCTCGCCGTGCCAGTCGGCGAGCAGATATGCCTTGAAGTGTGTGGAGAAGACGATGCACCAGGATTCGGCGGGGCCTTCACCCCGCCGGGGGGTGTGGATGCTACCTCCGCCGCCGTCCGCCTCGATCAGGATCAGACCGGCGATGTGCGCGGCCGTCCTGGCGGCCGCGCGGGCGGTCTCGACGGCCAGGGTCAGGCTGGTGGAGCTCGTTTCGGACATGGTGGGGACAGTGATCCTCATGGGGGTTCCTTGTCGTGTGGAGGTTCGCCGGGGCACGGCCCGGGAGGGGTACCGGAGTGCGCGATGCGCACTGGCGGCTGCGGGAGATGTGCGGCCGTCGCCCGTCGGCCGGCTGGCGGACGTACGGGCGCACAGCGGGTGGGTCCGGGAGCGGTCGGCGCGTCCGCCGCCGGTTACCGTCCGGCGGCGGGCGCCGCGCTCACCAGCTGGTGCGGAAGTGGCCCCACCGGCCGGGGTCGGCCTGGACGGCTGCCCGGTGGGCGGCGATCGTCGGGGAGGCGAAGTACTCGGCGCGCATCAGCTGGTAGGCCGTGTGCACGGCCTGGTGCAGCTCGGCGTACGTGGTCACCCGGTCGTGGTCGGTTCCTCCGGCTCCCTCGTACCCGGGGCACTCGTCGCAGATGACGCGGTAGACGGGCACCTCCCCGACTTCCTGACCCCGTGTCGGGGGAAGGGGCGCGATGCTGCCGGGCGTCCACAGGGCCCCGGCGTTGGGGTCCGGGTGCTGGGCCGCATGCATCCGTACGTCCCACATGTGGGCGTCAAGGTCGTCTGTGACCTGTCCGGACCATGAGGGGCACAGGTCACAGGTGGCTCCGTAGAGCGGAGTGGCGGCAACGGCGCGGACGTGGATGGTCGTGGTCGCGGTGGTCATCGGGGCCTCTCTCGGGTCGAACGGGGCGGGTTCGAGGGGCCGGGGCGGCGGTGCCATCCGCCGCCCCGGCCGGGGGTGTCAGGCGGCGGGCGGTACGTCTGGAGCAGTGAAGTATTCGCCGCGCGCGACGGCGTGAGCGAAGTCGAACAGCGGCGTCCCGTACCAATCGTTCATGGCGTCGGCACCGTCGCCGACAAACCAGATCACGCGGTCGCTCTCGATGCTGGCGACGGTGCACCGGTTGGTGCGGCCGCAACGGTTCATGGGCATGTGCACGAAGACCCATCCGGGTACGGGAAGAGGAAGATCGGTGGTGAGCTGGGAAATGCTCATGAGGGGGCCTCTCTCTGGTCGAACGGGGCGGGTTCGAGGGGCCGGGGCGGCGGAGCCAACCGCCGCCCCGGCCGGGGGTGTCAGCTCATGTCCCAGTCGACGCTGCGGCGCGTGACGGGGGTAAGGGCGCTCTCCATGCGCAGGGCCTGACGGTCCGCCGGGTCCCGGCGGTAGCCGGTGGTGGAGAGGGCGGCGCGCGCGGCGGCCCGGTCGCGACGGTGGGCGGCGGTCTGGTACGCCTTCCGTACGCCCGGCTTGGCCCAGTTGCCCGCGCCCCGGCGGTATTGGGGGTGGCCGTCGTCGCGGACCGCCGTGGTCAGGATTCCGGCGCGGGCGGCGGCCCGGTCGTCGGTCCCGAGCGCGCGGGTGGGGTTGCCCTTGCGGGCCGGGCGGGGGCGGCGGTGGTGGGTGGTACGGGACATGTTGTCCTCCTGTGGTGCCGGGTTTCGAGTGGTGGTGCGTTGTCCGGGGTGCCACCCCCTTCCAACAAGCTCAATATTACCAGCTTTAGAGCTGATTTAGAAGGAGACAGGGGGGCTGACCTGGTATTTTTCAGCCCCCCCCATCCGTCAGGCCGCGTCGTACAGGTAGGCGGGCGAGGTACTCGGGCGGCGGTCGTGCCACCCGGGCCGGTCGGCCGGGTCGACGAATACCAGGCTCGCGCTCACGATCTCGCCGCCGCGCCGCTCCTCGGCAACGCCGTTCGCGGCGGCCCAACCCCGGGCGGCCGCGACCGTTCCGGTCTCCTCCCCCTGGTACGTGACGACCATGACCACGTCGGGGCCGTAGAACAGCGAGAGGTCGTAGCGGATGTCCCACAGGGCCTCGTGCACTCGCGTGGGATCGACCTCGGGGGCGCCGACAACCAAGACGCGCTGCACCGGGGCCAGATGCGGCTTGGGCTTCGCGTCGCACATGCAGGTGAAGAACTCGGGGGCGCGGGTAGCGGTCGCGGTCATGATCGGTTCCTCCGGGGCGGGTTTCGAGTGGTGGTGCGTTGTCCGGGGTGCCACCCCCTTCCAACAAGCTCAATATTACCAGCGTTGAGCCTGGCTGGATAGCAGAAAAGGGCCTCTGACCAGGGTTTTTTCCGGAAGTTCCATGATCTTTTAGGAGGCGTCCGGGCCCGGCCGACCCCCCTCCTCGCCAGCCGCTTTTCCCTCCCCCGGACCCGGCCGGCCCGCACCTCGAACTCGGCGTCCAGCACCTCCTGGCCCTCTTCGACCTCAGCCCCGGAACGGTCACTACAGCCGGGCCGGCACCTTGAGCACGACCCCCTGCCCCCCTCCTCGGCCACGACGGTGCTCAGCTCGTCCCCCGGTCCCCGGGGGGCGGGCGTCCGGAGGAGCCCCCCGGGGCTTTGCGCAAGGAGCGAAGCGACGCAGCCCGCGCGCAGCGCGGGCCGCAAAAAGGAGGGCCCCCAGGGCCCGACGACTGCGGCGCACGGCCGGATCGCACCGAAGGTGCGATGGAAACCCCCACCGACGGCCACGCCGCGGGCGTCGACCCGCACTTCACCGCCGGCCCGCACGCCGCGGGACAACCCCGCGATGCCCGGGGCCTGTCGCCTGTCCGCCAAGGGCGGTCCAGCGCGCCCCTGGCGCTGGCGAGGGGCCTGGGGGCGAGAAGCCACCAGTACCCGGCCGAAGGCCGGGTGCCGTACGACGGTGCCGCGCACCGGGCTGCGCCCCGACGGCGGAGCCGGCGCCCACGGCGCTGCGCCCCGACCGCGCTCCGCGCCCCGCACGGCCACCCCCGGCCCGCCGCCGCCCACGCCGCACGCGGCCGCGCGACGCCAACCGCGCGGCCGGGCCTGGGCCGCTACCCGCGTTCTCCCACGTGCAGGCTCGCGCTGGTCTGGTCAGCCTGCGGCGCGAGTTGACCGAAGGGGACGCGCAGGACGGTCCAGAGCTGGGGTTCCTGGTCGGTGCCGGGGCGCGCGTTCTCGCGGCCGAACTTCTCGGCGGCGGTGTCGGCGAGCTCGCGGGCCGTCGCCTCGTTGGTGGCCGTCGAGTAGACGACGAGTGCGGGTAGGTCGGTCTCGGGCCCCCATCCGTAGACGGCAACCCAGGTGGTCATGGTGAGTACGTTCATTGGTCTGTCCTTCGCGCGGTGTGGTCGGGGTTTCGAGGGAGCCGGGGCGGCGGTGCCATCCGCCGCCCCGGTGGGGTTGTTCTGGTGGTGCGCCCACGGCGGGGCGCGCACCGGCGGCCGGTCCGGCGGCGCGGTCGTCGCCCGCCGGGAGGGGCGGACACGGCCGCCGTCGGCTGCCGCGCTACGGCGGCCCGGTCGGCGCGCTCCCGCCGCGCCGGGGGAGGGTTCCCCCTCCCCCGGCCCTGCGTCACCGCTGGGCGGCTGCGGCCTCCGGGGCGGCGTTGAGCGGCTGGCCCTGCTCGCGCTGGTGCGCGGTCTCGATCATCTCGGCGTGTACCTCCTGGTAGGCGGCATGGGCGGCTTCCGCCGCCGCGCGCTCCGCCTCGCCGGTTTCCGCCGCCTCCTTCGGTGCGGCGGTGGTGGTCTCCAGAATCGCGCGGGCGGCCCGAACGACCGTGGCGCTTGCGGCGGCAAGCGTCTCGTGGACCTCCTCGGCGGTCTTGCCTGCCCAATGCGCGATGTACGGGACGGAGGTAAGGGCGGCGTCCAACCCGGCCACCCCGGCGACGATGTACGCCACGGATTCGGCCTCGCACTCCATCCGGCCCCGGTGGCGGCGGTACTCGTCCATGTCCGCGACGTGGCCGCACTCGATGTGTGCGCCCTCGTGGGCGAGCGTGATCACACGGTGTGCCTCGGGGTCGCTGGCCTGGATGCCGACTACGCGGGTCTTGGGGTCGGTGTATCCGTCCGCGCTACCGGTGCCCTCCAGGTGAACCGTGTATCCGTGGCCCCCGATGTGGGCCGTAAGGCGCTCCCAGAGTTCGGCCGGGGCGTCACCCTCCACCTTTGCGCCGAGCGTGTAGGCAGGTTCGGTGAGTTCCTCGCTGGGCTCCTCGGTGGCGGGCTTCTTCTCGACGGGCTCGGTCTGGCTGATGTCGAAAACGGGGACGGTCTTGTACTTCACCCACTTCTTCTCGTGGCCGTTCTCGTCCAGGACCGGCCGTCCGCTCTCGTCCTTCTGCGTGATCGGCATCGGGGCAAAGATCCGCAAGGCCGTTTCCCCCTTGCGGACGGAACGGCCGTGCTCCTTCCACTGGTTGAAGCTGCGCACCTGAGTGGCGTGGGGGCACTGAGCCAAGATCAACAGCGTGTTGTTGGCGGAGTAGCGGCCGAGGTTCGCGACGGTCGCACGAAGCATGGCCTTCCACCCTTCGGCGGACGCCAGGGACGCAATCGCGGTGTTCAGCTGCTCGTGGAGGGCGTCTACCTCCGCCGCGCGCTCCTCGGGGGTCTTGGTGGGCTTGGTGGAGCGGCGGCGCGTCGTCTTGGTAGCCATCTCGGTGGTACCTCTCGTTGAAGTGGTGCGGTTTCGAGCTGCGCGGGTCGGGGTGCCACCCCCTTCCAACAGGCTCAATATTACCAGCATTGAGCCTGATTCGGAAGGGAAAAGGGGGCCTGACCAGGGTTTTTCTAATCCGGCCCCCCTTGCGGCCGGGGCGCTCGCCGCGCCCCGGCCGTGCGGGTTACGCCTCGGCGTCGGCCTTCGCCTTGCGCTTGGCCTTGACCTTGCGCAGCTTCAGCGGGCGGCCGGGCTCGGCGTCTTCGACCAGTCCGCGAACGTCGTACGCGCAGAGGGTGAGCACGTCGCCGAGGTCGGACAGGAGGCGACGGGGGACCCCGCGCCGGTTCCCGAATCCCCGAGAGTGGTGGACGCGGCCGCCGCGCTCGGTCATGGCGTCGGCGTACCACTCGCCCTCGCCGATAAGGCGGCTGGCCATGATGGTCACGGGGCGCTGTCGCGGGCCCGCCTGGATCGTGAGGCGGGCGACCAGTCCGGCCGAGACTCCCGCCTCGCTGATCATCTCGGCGCGCTCCACGGTGTCCACCGTGACGCGGTAGCTGATCGACAGGCCGGACTTCGGGTGACGGGTGTCAACGACGGTGACGACCGGCTGCGGGGTCTCGGTGGCCTTCTTGGCGGCGGGGCGAGAGTTGCGGGTCTTGACGGTCATGTCCAGCACCTTTCAACGGGTTTCGAGTGGTTCTCGCTGTCCGGGGTGCCACCCCCTTCCAACAAGCTCAATATTACCAACACTGGGCCGGATTGCCTAGCCAAAAAGGGGTTCTGACCAGGGTTTTTCCGGGAGTTCCATGATCTTTTAGGGGGCGTCCGGGCCTGGCCGACCCCCCTCCTTGCCAGCCGCTTTCCCCTCCCCCGGCCCTGGCCGGCCCGCACCTCGAACTCGGCGTCCAGCTCCTCCTGGCCCTCCTCGACCTCAGCCCCTCGCCCCGGCCACGACGGGCCGGCGGACAACGACGAGACCGTTCTCCCCTCCTCGGCCACGACGGTGCTCAGCTCGCCCCCCGGTCCCCGGGGGGCGGGCGTCCGGAGGAGCCCCCCGGGGCTTTGCGCAAGGAGCGAAGCGACGCAGCCCGCGCGCAGCGCGGGCCGCAAAAAGGAGGGCCCCCAGGGCCCGACGACTGCGGCGCACGGCCGGATCGCACCGAAGGTGCGATGGAAACCCCCACCGACGGCCACGCCGCGGGCGTCGACCCGCACTTCACCGCCGGCCCGCACGCCGCGGGACAACCCCGCGATGCCCGGGGCCTGTCGCCTGTCCGCCAAGGGCGGTCCAGCGCGCCCCTGGCGCTGGCGAGGGGCCTGGGGGCGAGAAGCCACCAGTACCCGGCCGAAGGCCGGGTGCCGTACGACGGTGCCGCGCACCGGGCTGCGCCCCGGCGGCGGAGCCGGCGCCCACGGTGCTGCGCCCCGACGGCGCTCCGCGCCCCGTCCGGCCACCCCCGTCCGGCCGCCGCCCACGCCGCACGGCTGGAGTGGGCCGGGCGGCGGGGCGACTTGGGGTCACCCCGCCGCCGGAGTCACACCGCCACTGCTTCGAGCTCGTCGGCGGTGGCGACGATGGCAATCCGTGGGCGGGCGACGGGGGTCTGCGGCGTGCCCTCGTACCTGTCGGTCTGGGCCTTCTTGGCCGTACCGGTGATGCGCACCCGGTCGCCCTCCTCGGCTTCCCACGCCGCCTTACTGGTACTGAAGACCTTCAGCGTGAGCCCGTCGCCTGCGTCGACCAGCAGGAGCATCCGGGAGCCGAATGCGCCCTCCACCATCTGAGCCCATTTCACGGTTCCCTCGTGGTCCACCTCGTCACCCTCGGCCAGGGATCGGGCGGAGGCGATGCGTTCGGCGCGCGCGGCGGCTTCCACGGCTGCGCGCTCGTCGCGGCGGGCGTACTCCTCGGCGGCCCGGCGGGCGGCCTGGTCCTGGCCGGGCGTCATGGACTTGCCGGAGGTGATCAGGCGGCGCATGTCGTAAGGGAAGGTACTTCCGTCACCGTCCATCCACGCGGCCAGCTCGGGCTCGGCGGCGCTGTACTTGGCCCAGACCGCCCGGCTCTTGGCGGCGTCGATGATGGCGCGCTCGTTCTGCTTGCGCATGTCGGCGGCCAGGTGCTTCACGTTCTCGATCTGGTGCTTCAGGGGCATCGGGGCACCAAGGGCGCCGTAGCCCCGGCAGTCGAAGCAGATGCCGTCGTGCACATGCTCGTAGCCGTTGATGTGGCCCTTGCCGCCGCATTTGCCGCACGGCTCGGCGTACCCGTCCTTCTCCCGGCGGTAGAAGACGGAGACCAGTCCGTCGATGGTGATCCGTGCGCCGCCGCCGAGCGCGTTCAACCGGGGGCCGACATCGGTGACGGTCGGCTCGGGCAGCTCCAAGGAAACGGAGAGGACCGTCAGGGCTTCGGAAAGGGCTTCCTTGCGGGTGCGGCCGGACGCGACCGGCTGCGGGTCTGCGCTGTCGTCCGCGTGGGCGACGGTCCACGTACGGCCGGGCTTGGTGACCTTGAAGAGCTTGTTGGCGATGACGCAGTGCCAGACTCCGCCGATCTTCGTCAGGGCCGGAAGCTGCTGGTCCTGGTCCGCGCGCTGGGTGGTGGTCATGATCTGTGCCCTCCGTGTGGTGCCGGGTTTCGAGTGGTCGCGTTGTCCGGGGTGCCACCCCCTTCCAACAAGCTCAATACTACCAGCATTGAGCCGTATTTGGGAGCGGGGGGCGGTTCTGACCAGGGGTTTTTCTGGACCTCGGGGCGGCGGTGGTCCGCCGCCCCGGTACTGGTCAGTCCTGGCGGGCCGCGCGGGCGTCGCGCTCGCGGACGGCGGCGGCCACGGCCTTGGCGAACGCCTGCCCGGCGCTCGCGCCGTCCGTCCATGCGAACGGCACCGCCTTGTTGTCCAGGTACAGGCGGACCGCTTCGCGGGCCGTCTTGCGGCTATCGAGGCTGAACACCGCCTCGCCGATTGCGGGGAGGGACACGGTGACGTTGGTCCACACGTACTCGGCGGCCCGGTATTCGTCGTGGGTGACGCGGGCGGGCTCGACCTGGAAGAGGCGGGCCAGGGCGGCGGTGAACTCGCGGGCGGCCTCGTGGGTGTCGAGCGGGGCCGGGACAGAGGTCGCGTCGTGGCCGATGGCGGTGTGGATCTGGAACTTCATGGCGTGCTCTCCTGCGGTGCGTCGTGTCGGGTTTCGAGCGGGGCCGGGCGGCGGTGCCATCCGCCGCCCGGCCGTTCGGGGTCAGTTGGTGGCTGCGGCCTCCTCGTCGTCGGCGCGCCACAGCGGCAGGGCCTCGAAGTCCTGGCTGGGCGCGAGCTTGACCACGGCCGCGCGCACGGTGGCGGCCTTGACTGTGGCGGGCAGCAGGGCCGCGACGGCGCGGGGGTTCTTGTTCGCGCGCCACATGGCGTAGTGCACGTTCTGACGTTCGGCGCGGGCCTTCGTCAGTGCCTCGCGGGCGGCCTGGTAGGTCGCCTCGACCTCCAGCCCCGCCATGAGGAGGGGGGTGTCGATGCCCTCCCGCTGGTTGGACGCTTCGATCATCTCGGCGCGCATGGCCTGGTAGACCGTGCGGCCGATCGTCTCCGCCTCGGCCTGACGCTCGGGGGTGATCTGCTCGTTCATGGGTTCCTCCGGTGTGGGTATCGAGGGGGCTCGTTGTCCGGGGTGCCACCCCCTTCCAACAAGCTCAATATTACCAGTTTTGGACCGGACAACCTAGTCGAAAAGGGGGTCTGACCAGGGTTTTTTCCCGGAAGTTCCATGATCTTTTAGGGAGCGTCCGGGCCCCGCCGACCCCCCTCCTTGCCAGCCGCCTTTCCCTCCCCCGGCCCCGGGCCGGCCCGCACCTTCTCCACCGGGCTCCAGCTCCTCCTGGCCCTCCTCAACCTCAGCCCGTTCCCGCACCACGACGTGCCGGCGGACAACGACGGCGCGCAGGAATCGCCCCGGCCCACCACTCAGTCCAGCTCGTCCCCCGGTCCCCGGGGGGCGGGCGTCCGGAGGAGCCCCCCGGGGCTTCGCGCAAGGGAGCCTGCGACCGCAGCCCGCAGGGAGCGAAGCGACCGGAGGGCCGCAATAAGGAGGGCCCCCAGGGCCCGACGACTGCGGCGCACGGCCGGATCGCACCGCAGGTGCGATGGACACCCCCACCGGCGGCCACGCCGCGGGAACCAGCCCGCACCCGACAACGGCGCCGCACGCCGCGGGACAACCCCGCGATGCCCGGGGCCTGTCGCCTGTCCAAGAGGGCGGTCCAGCGCGCCCGTGGCGCTGGCGAGGGGTCTGGGGGCGAGAAGCCCCCAGTACCCGGCCGAAGGACGGGTGCCGTACGACGAACAGCTCCAGGGGCCCCGGCGGCGGGAGCGTCCTCGAGGTCGCCGCCGCCCCGGCCCCGTCTCGGAGTTCCCCCGTCGCGGCGGCGACCACGAGGAAAGCGCCCCATTGCGCTCCTGGCCTGGCCCTGAGGTACGAGCGGCCGTCAGCACCCTGGTTCCCGGCGCCGTGCCACCGGGGCCGGCCACGGGCGCCGGGGGTGCGCGAGGGGGCGGCGCGAGAGCGCCCCTCGCATCCGGCCGGAGGCCGGGTGCCGCTCCACGGCGGGCGCACTCGCCGCATGTTCTCCGGCAGGCCGGCGCGCACGACGGTGGCGCCGACGACCTCCGCGGTTCCCTCGCGCTCGTCGGCCCGTCGGCGCCGTCGCCGCGCCGGACCCGGACATGCCTCCGGCCCGGAACGATGGCGTTCCGGGCCGGGGTAGTCCGTCAGGCGACGGTGAACAGCTCGTCCTGGACGGGCTGTTCGGCTGGCTCAGTTGTGGGGGCGGCGTGCTGTTGGTGGGCGATGTGCTCGGCCAGGGTCCAGTCGACCCATCGCCATTCGGGGAGCAGTGGACGGGGTCGGGGCCCGCTCGCCTGCCGGAGGGTGGTGAGCCCTGCGGCGTGGGCGGCCTGGCGTCCGGCGTCGCTGACGATCAGCTTCTCGGGTCGGACACGGTGGACGGTGGTGTCGTCCATCCAGACCTCGCAGTACGGCTTGCCGAGTGCGGTGAGCATGGCAAGACGGTGGATGTCGCCCCATCCGGGGTGGAGTCCGCCGGGGATGACCCATAGCCAGGTGCCGGGCTGGATGTCGCCCGGTCCCATGGGGGTGTGGTCGTACGGCGGGCGCTGGCGTCGGCGACGGCGGGGTTTCTCCGGGTAGTAGTGGCTGGGCGGGTAGTGGGGGTTCGCCATGTGCTGCTGGTGGAGTTCCTCGGCCAGCGCGTTCAAGACGTCTTTGTGGGTGTAGCAGTCCGGGCCGACATGCCAGTGTCGGGGGCCGTTCCGCTCTCGCTGGATCGTCGCGCCGCACGGCTTCCACCGGGTCGTAGCGCTGCGCGTGCTGCACTGTCCGGCCCGGAGGTACGGCTGGGCGGTGGGGCACGGCCACGGCGTGGTGCATGTCCGGCAGGTCCAGACGGGGCCGGCTGAGTCGGGCAGGTGCGCGCCTGGCAGGTAGAAGGGGCGTGTCAGCAGGCTGTCGTACGGCGTGGCAGGCGTTCCTTCGTGTGCCTCGGGGTGGAGCTGGGGCATCGGGCAGGGCTCTCCTGGGTGGAGTCCGGGGCCGGGGCGGCGGCGGTGCGGCCGTCCCGGCCAGGATCGGGTTCTACGGCGTGGGCGCGGTGGCGGCCTCGGCCGCGTCCAGGGCCAGCTCGACCAGTTCGTACGCCGTCGCCAGGGCCTGCGGCTCCATGCCCTCGGCGTTGCCCTCGGGGGCGGTCTTGCGGGCGCGGTTGAGAGCGCGGACGGCCTGTGTGGTGACGTGGTAGCCGGTCTCGTTTCGCCCCTGGGCGTAGCAGGCGAACAGCAGCAGCTCCACCTCCACCGTGTTGATCTGCTTGAGCACCGGTCCGTCCGCGCGCCGTGCAGCCGTGAGTGCCTGGCGGCCGCTGTCGACGCTGAACTGCGCGATGCCGGAAAGCCTCTTGTCATCGGACTGTCCGGCCTGCGTCGAGGTGCTGTCGAGCGCGTCGGCGGCCGCGCGGAGGTTCGTGATCGCGGTCCGGCGAAGGAGGACCGGGCGGGCGAGTTGCCGCGCGGCCTTGGCGTAGCGGTCGGC
The DNA here is from genome assembly GCF_042788835.1 of Streptomyces sp. NPDC056883. Classification (NCBI taxonomy): domain Bacteria; kingdom Bacillati; phylum Actinomycetota; class Actinomycetes; order Kitasatosporales; family Streptomycetaceae; genus Streptomyces; species Streptomyces sp. NPDC056883. Next base: position 88,561 of record NZ_JBHUBS010000024.1, read on the forward strand.
CAGGGCGGCCCACGCGGATGCCTGGGCGGGCTGCTTCTGCTCGGCGGCCAGGGCGGCCTCGTCGGCGGCGACGCGGGCCCGGCGGTGGCAGATGCCCACCTGGTCCCGGAGCCAGCGGCGGCTGGGGGCGCCGCGCCGTTCGAGCTCGGCGTACCGGGCGGCGGCCCGGTACGTCTGCGCGGTCTGCCGGGCGCGGTGCAGGGGTCGGCCGATCGTCTCGGTGAACATCCGGCCGTCGTGTCCGGCGACCAGAAGGTCACGGCGGGAGCGGGCCGCGAGGGCGTTGCCGCCGAGGTTGGGCAGGTCGGAGGGGAAGGTCATGGTTCTGGGTCTCCTTGGTTCGGATTTCGAGGGAGGCCGGGCGGCGGTGCCATCCGCCGCCCGGCCGGTCGTGCGGTGTTCGTCAGCTGCGGTCGCAGGCGATGACGATCAGGCCGGGCCAGGAGGCCCGGGTCTCGATGTCGGTGAACTCCATCTCGCGGACGGTGAGCGAGCGGTGGACGGCGAAGTCGTCGCCGCAGACCTCGCAGGTGAAGCGGCCGAAGTAGGGAGATTCGGCGCTGCGGCGGTCGATCTCGGGCTCGTCGATGGTTCGGGTCGTCGCCGGGCCGGCTTCGACGCCTTCACAGGTGGTGGTCATGGTGGGCCGTCCTTGGTCTGTGGGTTCGGGTGGTGCCGGGGCGGCGGTGCCGTCCGCCGCCCCGGTCGGGCTGGCTACTTGAGCGACTGGGCGAGCGCGGCCCGTACCGCGCCGATCTCGGCGCAGACCGCGACCAGCGGCGCGAAGAGCGAGGTGCCGAACGCCGCGATGTGCAGCGCCTGCCCTGTGCTTCCGGACCGGCTGGCCTCGACGTAGCCGTGCCAGTAGGCCGCGAGGACGCTGTCGCTGAGTCCGTCCAGCTCCTCCATCGGGGTCTCGTCCTCGTCGGCCGCGCGGGCCAGGAGGCAGTCGCGCAGGCCGGTCAGCGCAGCCTCGGGGAGTTCCAGGGTGGTGGTCATGGGTTCCTCTTCCGTACGGGTTTCGAGTGGTGGCGCGGGTCGGGGTGCCATCCCCTTCCAACAAGAACAACAATACCAGCTTTCACCCGAATCGGAAGCGCCGTGAGGCACGTTTCTGATCCTTTTTTCGCCCCCCGGCCCTGACCCGCTACTCTGGTGTTCTCTCGTTCCGTGTGGAAGTAGCGCCCCCTTCTGGGGATGTCGCCACCACACGCGGTGCGGGTTTCGAGAAGACCGGCGACCGCGCCAGCCTGCCGCACTTGTGCGGGGGGTCCTGCCTTATGGCAGGGCGGTCGCCGGTCTGCGTTCCGGCTACTTCGCGGCAGCGGCCACGTAGGCGTTGACGTTTCGAGAGTGGAGCCGGGACGGCGGTCCCATCCGCCGCCGCCCCGGGTGGGACCTTGTCAGAACTCGTTGTCGATCCAGACCACCCCGTACGGGGTGCTGCGCCAGTACGACATGCAGCCGTGTTCGACGGCGGCCAGCGCCTCCGCGAGGTCCTGGTGGTCGCGGGCGTCGTAGCGCCCGGCCCGCACCCCGCGCCGGATGGTGTCGATCCGGTCGACGCCGACCGCCACGGCGCGGCCGGCGCGGTAGCCACCGTGCGCGGCTCGCATCTCATCGCGCCACTCGGCCCGTTCCTCGGCGTCCGTCGGGAACGGGCCGACTTCCTGGCGGGCCAGGTAGGCCAGCGCTCGGGCCTCGTGGACGGGGCCCGTCACGCGGAGACCAGGCTGCGGGCGGCGGCGCACTGGACGACGGCGGCCACGAGAGCGGCGGTGTCACGGCTGAAGCCTCCTGCCCCCTCGGACCGGTAGACCTCGGTCTCTCCCTCGTCGCTGAGGTCGGCGTGCGGCCGGTAGACCGCGACCCATCCGGGGTGGGCGTCCACGGGGCTGTCGGTGTGGCCGGTGCGGTCCGCGATCCAGATTTCGGGCCCGCCCGCGATGTCGACGGTGACCATGTCGGTGCCGGTGTGGACATCGGTGCCGGTGCGGGCCGTCAGCCCGTGGGCTTCGAGCGTGCGGATCAGCCGGTCCCCGGCCGTGTCGGTGTGGGGGTCGATACGAACGTCTGTCATGGTGCGCTCTCCTCGTGCGTGATGGGTTTCGAGGGCCGGGGGGGGGGTGTCCACCCCCCCCCCCGCCCGGGGGGGAAACCCCCCAAAAAAAAACCCCCCCCCCCCCCCCCCCCCCCCCCCCCCCCCCCCCCCCCCCCCCCCCCCCCGCGCCCACCCCC
>NZ_JBHUBS010000024.1:90808-109816 GCF_042788835.1 Streptomyces sp. NPDC056883
GGTTCCTTGTGTTGGGGGGGGGGGGGGGGGGATGGGGGGGGGGGGGGTGGGGGATGGGGGGGGGGGGGGGGGGGGGGGGGGGGGGGGGGAGGCCCCCCCCCCCCCCCCCCGGCCGGGGCAGGCCCGTCAAGGAACGGGCCTGCCCGATGCCGCTGCTACTCCTGCTCGCCGTCCTCCTGGCCGTTCTCGGCGGGCGCGTCCTCGCGCCCCTCCGCCTCGTCCGGCCCCGCGTCCGTCTCGTCCTCGGCCTCGGGGTCCGCGTTCTCTACCGCCCCGGCCGGTTCCTCGTACTCCTCATCTGTGTCGTCGTACTGGTAGTCCTCTTCGCCGTCGTCGCCGTCGTCGCCGGACTCCTCGTCCTCGTCGGGGGCGGGGTTCTCGGCCTGCCGCGCGGCCCTGGCCGCTTCCCGCTCCTCGCGCTGCCGCTCCTGCTCGGCCCTGCGCTCGGCCTCGGCCTCGGCCTCCTGCTCGGCGGTGGCCACCGTCTCCGCCTCGACCTCCGTCACGCCGTATCCGTGGTGCTTCAGGAAGCTGATCCACTCGGCGGTCGCGGGCCTGATCCGTCCGCGCACCGAGGGGCCGTGGTGGTAGTGGGGCTCCCCGCGCCATGCGTCGTCCTTCATGTGCTCGGCCTCGAAGTAGCCCGCCACGTGCGCGAACAGCGTCCACCAATACCGCTTGCTCGCGGTCTTCTTGAGCAGAGAGGTGATCACGTCCTTCGGCTGACGGGTGAGCCGCTCGTCCCCCAGGAACTTCGCCAGCATCGCCCCGTGCTCCTGGCTCCCGACGTAGTGCACGTAGTGCCCATCGCTCACGAGGAGCGTCCGCATGATCAGGTCCTTGACGTCGGCCGGGGCCTCGCCCTTGTCCTTGCACATGTCCGCGATGTGGGCCTCCCGGCCCTCCCGGGCCGTCCTCCACGCGAGGTTGTTCACCTTCACGCGGCGGCGCTCCTCGCGCACGGCCTCGGCCTTGGCGTCCGCCTCCTCGTCGGGCTCGCTGTCGCTGTCGTCGCCCTGGGCGGCCCCGGCAATCCGGTGGCCGCGCTTCTTCCAGTCGACGCACAGCCACACCACCTCGGCCGCGTCGGGGTCGATCGCGGCGGCGTGCCCCTCGCAGGTCTCGCTGTGCCCCTGCTCGCTCATCGGCATACCGATGCCGCTCACCAGCTCCTCCAGCGGCCGGGCGGGGCTGTAGGACCAGTTCCACACCCAGTGGACGGTGTTGACCTTCTTCTCGGCCAGTTCGGCCTTCAGGGTCTCGATCCGCTCGGTCCGGGTCTTCTTGGCGCGCAGCTCCTGCATGGCGGTCTTCCACGCACCCCGCTTGGCGTTGCCCTCCTGCTCGTCCTTGGCCTTGGCCCGCATGAGCGTGACCTGAGCGTTGGACACGTCCTTGACCTCGTCGTAGTCGCCCAGCTCGACCCAGTCGAATTCGATCTCCTCGTCCCGGAGGTCTTCCAGGGTCTCCGCGTCCATCTGCGCGACCTTGTGGGCCGCGTCCAGCTCCTCCTCGGTGCGGCCGATGGCGGCGGCCAGGCTGCGCTTCCGGGCCTTGGGTACCTTCTTGGCCTTGACCAGAAGGGCGAGCTGCTCGGCGGCGTCCACGTCGTCCTGCGCGCTCGCCTGGCGGCGGTGCAGGTTTTCCACCATCGAGACGGTCAGCGCCTCGTCATCGACGCCGCGCAGGTCGTCGCGGATGATCGCCGGGATCTTCCGGTACTCGCGGCCCTCCTGTGCGGCCGCGCTGGCGACGCGGAACGCGGCCAGGGTGCGGCGCTGGCCGATCACGATGCCGAGCTGTCCGTCCCGCTCGCCCTCCTGCGGGCGCAGGATGATCGCCTGCTGAACGCCGACCTCCTCGACGCTGGCGATCAGAGCCGCGTCGGGCTCGGTGGTGTCGCCCTCCTCGCGCTTCTTGCGGTGGTTGTACGGGTCGACGATGACCAGCTTCTCCGTGCCGCCGTCGGGGTCGAAGTCGAGCGGGTCGATCGCCACCAGGCGGCCGAAGACTGCCGGTTCGGCCGCCTCGTTCTCGGGGGTCTGTTCCGTCTGCTCGGTCTGCGTCACGGTCACGTTCGTGCCTTTCGTTCGTACGGGTTTCGAGTGGTGGTGCCGGTCGGGGTGCCACCCCCTTCCAGCAAGCTCAATATTACCAGAATTAGACCGGATCGCCTAGCAAAAAGGGGGTCCTGACCAGGGTTTTTCCAGGAACTGAGGGCGACCCGCGCCTCCCCTCCGGGCCGGTCCGCCCCGCTTCCTTGCCAGCCGCTTTTGGTGGCCCCAAGCCGGGGCCGGCGTCCCTGTGAGGGCTGAGCCCACGGCGGCGGGGGCCCGTCGCGAACGCGCGCCGATGCCCGCGCAGGAACGGCGCGGCCGTCGTTCTCGACAGCCCGCCCCTCGGCCGGCGCGGGGGCGGAGGGGGCGACGGGCTGCCGTCGCGTCCGGCGGTTACCCCGCCCGGTCCGGCCGGAGGCACCGGCCGGACCGGGCGGGGGTCTTCACCAGCGGACGGGCTCCCGGCCGGGGGCTGAGGTCTCGACCCACTCGATGCCGCCGCTCGGCGTCACCTGGATCTCGCCGCGCTCGCCGCCTTCGCCGTGGAACTTCAGCTCGCTGACGACTTCGTGACCGGCTGCCAGGCAGAGCTGGACGAACCTGGCGAGCGGCTGGTGGATCGCTCCGCTCTTGGAGACGTGAGACACCGCGAGCGCGCTGACGGTGACCGGCTGCGCCTGGTCGAGCGGCACGTCCTTCGGGATCAGGGCCCACACGCCCACGATGTCGGACCAGGGGCCAGCGGCGTCCGGGTCTTCGACGCCGGGGGCCAGGCAGAAGATCGGCAGATCCGGCCCCTGCGTCAGGGGCAGAAGTGCGGGGAAGGGGATGGGCGGGGTGACCTGGACGGTTCCCTCAACGCTGTATTCGTAGCCCATGTGGGGCGCTCCATTCCGTGCTCGGTTCGGGTTTCGAGGGGGGCCGGTCGGGGTGCCATCCCCTTCCGGCCGGGGGCGTCCGGGGCGGCCTGGTGGCCGCCCCGGGTCGCCTCACTGCGGCAGGTGCTCGCTCGGGCGCATGATCGTGATGACGCGCTCGCCGTTGTCGCCGGGCGACGCCTCGGCCACCAGGGTCACGCGCTGCGGGTCGCGGCTACGGCCGTCGACCGGGACGCGGTAGAGGGAGAACGCGAGCCGGGGCGGGCGGCCGGACCCTGCGGCGGCCTTGATCGCCCGGGACGCGGTGATGAGCAGGTCCCATTCCCGCTCGGCGTCGTCCAGCCGGATGCCGGTGTCCCACCGGTACGTGTCGGGGACGGCGATGCAGTCCGCGTAAACGGCCTCGGTCATGGCCACCGGGGCGGGGAACTCGACCTCGGCGGCAATGCCGGGGTCGGCCTCGATCAGCGCGCCGGTCTCGATGGCGTGGGCGCGAGTGGTGACGGTGCCGGTCATGGTGCTCACTGGGTGCCTCTCGTTGTGCGTACGGGTTTCGAGGGGGCCGGGGCAGATCAGAAGTGGTCGGAGTGGACGGCGCTGTGCGCGCCGGAGAAGGTGGCAACGACCTTCAGCACGTTGCCCGCCTCCAGGAGCAGGGCGCGGCCCTCGCGGCCCTCGAACTCCTCCACGTGCATGGTGTGGGCCTTGGCGGCCTGAAGCAGGGCGTCCATCTCGGCGGCCAGCGGGGAGGATGCCCGGACGGTCACGATCTCGGGCGCGTAGTGCGCGTACGCCTTCGTGCTCCAGTCCAGGACCACGGTGTACGACCGCAGACCCGCCCGGCGGGCCGCGCGGTGACGGGCGCGGATGGTCTTGAAGGTCTCGATGAGTGCGCGCATTGGGTGCTCCTCGGTGGGTTTCGAGTGGTGGTGTCGGTCGGGGTGCCACCCCCTTCCAACAAGCTCAATATTACCAGCGTTGGACCGGATCACCTAGCGGAAAAGGGGGTCTGACCAGGGTTTTTCTCGGAAGTTCCATGATCTTTTAGAGGGCGTCCGGGCCCCGCCGACCCCCCTCCTTGCCAGCCGCTTTTCCCTCCCCCGGCCCCGGGCCGGCCCGCACCCCTCGACGTCGCGCAGCTCCTCCTGGCCCTCCTCGACCTCAGCCCGTGGACGGTCACCACGGCGGCGCCGGCACCTGGGCACGGCGCTCCACTCCCCCACCTCGGCCACGACGGACTTCAGCCCGTCCCCCGGTCCCCGGGGGGCGGGCGTCCGGAGGAGCCCCCCGGGGCTTCGCGCAAGGGAGCTTGCGACCGCAGCCCGCGCGCAGCGCGGGCCGCAATAAGGAGGGCCCCCAGGGCCCGACGACTGCGGCGCACGGCCGGATCGCACCGAAGGTGCGATGAGACCCCACACCGGCCCGCAGGCCGCGGGAACCGGCCCGCACCCGACAACGGCGCCGCACGCCGCGGGACAACCCCGCGATGCCCGGGGCCTGTCGTCTATTCCACCTGGGCGGTCCAGCGCGCCCTGGGCGCTGGCGAGGGGTCTGGGGGCGAGGAGCCACCAGTACCCGGCCGAAGGACGGGTGCACCCCGGGCGGTACTGCGCACCGGCCGCACCCCGCACGGCGAGGCCGGCGCCCGCGACCGGGCACCACCACGGCGCTCCGCGCCCGGCCCGGCCACCCCCGGCCGGCCGCCGCCCACCGCGCACGCGGCCCCGCCCCGGCGGCCCGTACGGCGGGGGTTCCGCCGTACGGGCGGCACTGTCAGATGTCGAACAGGCCGATGGTGCCGGTGGTCGGGTGGTCGCCCGCGTCGAACGCAGCCATCTGGGCGGCCTTCGGCCGGGTGGTGAACTCGACGGCGGACATGGTGCGCCAGTCCTTCGCGGGGGCGGCCTTGGGGGCCGTCGTGGCGGCGGCCTTTCGCTGGGTGAGGTCGGCAACGACGATTTCGGTGCGCGGGGCTGCGTCGCGCCACTCGTCGATGTACTGGGAGGTGTCGCCGCTGCACCCCTGCTCCAGGGTGATTCCCGTCTGTCGCTCGAACCGCTCGTACTGGACTCCCCGGGCCTCCTCCCGCGTCCGGCATCCGCTGTGGCGGAAGGGGGCCGATTCCTGGGGGATAAGGAAGACGCCGTGCCGGGCCACTTCGGCGGCGATGTCGATGACGTTGTACTCGAACCGGCTGCCGGTGTAGCGGGGAGCCGTGCGCCCGCCGCGCGATACCGCCCCGTACGGCGGGTTCGAGATAGCCACGTCGAACGGGCCCCCCAGGTCCATGGTCGGCACGTCGAAGACGTCGGCGCAGATCCATGTCGCCTCGGGCAGGACCTTGCGGCCTACGCGGACGTACTCCGGGTTCTTCTCGATGCACACGATCTCGCGCGCTGCACCGTGGGAACCGAGGTAATGCCTCGCGGTCCAGGCCAGGCGGCCGATTCCGGCGCACAGGTCGATCACCCGGTCTTTGCCGAATGCCTCGATCACCATGTCTACGGCGAGACCGGCGGGGGTGAAGAACGCGCCGTCGAGCCGTGCGGTCCCGTCCTCCATCAGGTTGTCGAGCACGAATTCCCGCTCTTCGGGGGTGAGTTCGCGGTCCAGCTCGATCAGGCCCTGCGCCTTGCGGTGCTGGGTCGCCTGCTCGGTGGTCATCTTCGCCATGGGGTCCGCCGTTCCGTTCGGGTTTCGAGTGGTGATGTTGGTCGGGGTGCCACCCCCTTCCAACAAGCTCAATATTACCAGGATTGAGCCGGATTCGGAAGCCGTAAAGGGCTTCTGACCAGGGGATTTCTGGGACTTACCGGGGTTCCGGGCCGGGCCGCGCTGGCCCGACCCGGGACGGACCTAACGGCGCTCGGGGGTGTAGGTGCGGACGACTTCCAGCACCCGGAAGATGTCCTGTCCGTCTCGGCGGACCTTGGCCAGCGTGTAGGGCTTGGGCTCGCCGTCGCGCAGCATGGTCACGCCGGGCCTGGCGGCGCCCTCCGGGGACTCCGGGAGCGGGATGCGCTCCCAGTGGGAGCCGAGGATGGAAAGCCATTCGCTGTCCAGGAATCCCCACGCGTACCCCTCGGCGCGGGAGCGGTCAGGGTGGAACACGTCCTGCGGATAGATGTCTGACGCCATGGTGCGTTTCTCCTTGAACGGTTTCGAGTTGCCGGGGCGGCGGTGCCATCCGCCGCCCCGGCGGGGTAGAGAGACCTGTCAGCCGTTGAAAATCTCGCTCAGCTTCTTGGTCGCGTGGATGATTCGCCCCTGCTTGTCGATTCGGTAGACGTCGAATTCGGCACGGACGTAAAGGGCGATGTCGTGGGCGCAGTACCACTTGCGCTCGCCGGAGACCTGCACGAAATACTTGCCGGAAAGGTGGCATCCCGTCGTGGTGCTGAATTCGCAGCGCGGGCGGCGGACCAGCGAAACGCGCTCCCGCTTCAGGAGCACAAGGGCGTCAGTCCAGACGTTGCGCTTGCACGAGCGGCAGACGCGCATTCCCCGTTCCACGCCAGCGGCGCGCGCGTCCTCGTACGAGGCGTAATACTCGTCGGCTACGACGTATTCGCACACCGTGTTGGCACAGTCCCAGTTGGCGCATCCCCCGGTCCAGTAGCCGGGCGTCTGCGCGGCCTTCTCGCGGAGCTGCGTTCCGATCTGGGCGGTGGTGAGCTTCGCAGTCATGTCGTCTGCCTCCGTGTGGTGCGGGTTTCGAGTGGTTCTCGTTGTCCGGGGTGCCACCCCCTTCCAACAAGCTCAATATTACCAGCGTTGGACCGGATCGCCTAGCGGAAAAGGGGGTCTGACCAGGGCTTTTTCCGGAAGTTCCATGATCTTTTAGAGGGCGTCCGGGCCCCGCCGACCCCCCTCCTTGCCAGCCGCTTTTCCCTCCCCCGGCCCCGGGCCGGCCCGCACCCCTCGACGTCGCGCAGCTCCCCTCTCACCCCTCTTCGACCTCAGCCCCTCGCGGTCACCACGGCGGTGCCGGCGGATGACGACGAGGCCGTTCTCCTCGCCCCGGCCCACCACTCAGTCCAGCCCGTCCCCCGGTCCCCGGGGGGCGGGCGTCCGGAGGAGCCCCCCGGGGCTTCGCGCAAGGAGCGAAGCGACGCAGCCCGCAGGGAGCGAAGCGACCGGAGGGCCGCAATAAGGAGGGCCCCCAGGGCCCGACGACTGCGGCGCACGGCCGGATCGCACCGAAGGTGCGATGCCCACCCGACAACCCGCGGCCGCACCGGATGCCCCCACCCCCGGCGCCTGGGGAGCGCGAGGGGGCGGCGCGAGAGCGCCCCTCGCAACCCGGCCGAAGGACGGGTGCCGTCGCACGGCGCCGCCCGTCTGGCTCCGGGCTGACGGTGCGTGGTCGTCGCTCGCGTGGAGGACTCGCCGCTGCGTGCGCGGTTCGCCGCGCCTCGTCGGCCTGTCGGCGCCCTGCCCGGCCCGGACAGCGCGGAGGGGCGGAAGCTGGTCGCTTCCGCCCCTCCGTGTAACTCAGTGCCAGACGGCTCTGCCCCAGCGGACGAACCAGTACCGGGTGCGCCCCTTCCGGAGGTTGACAGCAGGGCCCCCGCGGCGGCGGCGCGCTCCCCGGTAGCGGCCGTGTACCTCGTCGGCGGGGACTGCGAGGGCGGCCGCGGCGGTGAAGTGGACCCGGGACAGATGGTCGGCGGCGGTCTTCCGTGCGCTGTTCCACCGGTCGCCGGGGGTGAGCGCGAGGTGGGCCCGGTCCAGGATGGTCCGCGCGGCGGCCAGCGTGGCGGTGCTGATGGCGGCCAGGGCGGCAGCTCGGTCCAGGGCGGCGCGGGCAAGCTGGTTGGAAGCGAGGCACGCGGCGGAGTCGCATCCCCGGCATTCGAGGTCGGCCCGTACGGCGGACTCGTCGGGTGCGGGCGGCAACGTCACGAGGATGCCGCGGGAGTGGTCGAGCAGGGCCGCGACGCCTTCCGGGCCGCCCGCAGCGTGGTCAACCGGCTCGACGGAGCTCTCGTGCAGCGCGTCAAGGAGCGCGATACGGGCGGCCGCCGTGGCCCTGTCCAGGCTGGCGGCCGCGACGGCGCGGAGCTCGGCGCGTGTGCAGACCTCGGCCGGGGTGCAGGAGCAGCACGCGGGATCAGCGGGATCGGGCTCGGGCTCCGCGGCCGGGAAGATGACAACGGACTCCACAGCCGCCCGGCCCGGATTCTGGACGGTGGGGGTTCGCGCAGCCTGGTGTCCGGCGTCACGGATCAGGCTCGCGCACTCCAGGAGCATCCTGCGCCTGCGGTGGATGTGCCCGCCCGTCAGGTGCTCGTGGGCGTCGCGAGGTTCGCACCAGTAGGTGAGGACCAGGGCGGCGTCGTCGGCGGTCGGCCGGAGGGTGAATCCGTCGCGGCCGCTGGCGACGGGGTGATGTCCGGCGGCGGCCAGCAGGGCGGTGATGCTCGCGACGGAGGGGTTTGGCACGCGCGTGTTCATGGTCTTCTTTCGGGTCGGTGTCGGGTTTCGAGGGGCCGGGGCGGCGCAGCCATGCGCCGCCCCGGCCATTGCTGGCGCTACGAGATGGGCGCGAGTCCGGCCGGCTGCCAGCGGACGGGCCAGCGGTCACCGAAGTCGACTGCGATCCGGCGGGACCGCTCCGCGATGAAGGTCTCGATCTCGGTCACGCGGCCGGTCTCGGGCTCGGTGCCCTCGTCGGGGAGCTCGCCCTTGCGCCGCACGGTGTCGCCTACCGACCACCACACGGCGCCGTCGTCGTCGACGGCGGCGGGCAGGTCTGCCGGGGAGACACCGAGGTCTGCCGCTGTGCAGGTGGCGCAGCCGAGCCGGGTTCCGGCCTGGTACAGCAGCCCGTCCTCCTCACACCCCATGCACTCCCCCGGGGCGACGTAGCGCGGCTCCTGTTCGCGCACCAGGGCCCCGAGCGCTACGTGTGCGGGGTCCATGAGCAGGACGTACGGGGGCCGGTCGCCGGGCTCGGTTCCGGACACCACGACACGGCCGTTGTGCAGGGTCGTGATCCGGGTCAGGGTGACGGGCTGGTCGGCGAATGCGTCGGGGTAGCGCTCCCCCTCACCCCCGTAGAGGTACGGGGCGCGGTGCACGGGGCGGACCTGCCGGTATCCCTCGCGTTCGATCTCGGTCCAGCTGGCGAACCGCCATCCGGCCGGGGCCTGCGTGCGGCTGGCGCGGCGGCGCTCGATCTCTGCGGCCGTCGAGGCGCGGGCGTCGATCATGCGCACCAGGCGTTCGGCGGCCTCGTACTTGTGGGGGTGGTTGGTTCCGTCCGTACCGTCCTCGGCTCCGTACGCCCACCAGGGCGAGGAGCCCCGGCCCATCTTCCGTACCTGTCCGGCCGGTTCCGCTGCGCCGTCCACGTAGACGGGGGTGCGTCCCTTGCCGTCCGGCTTGCCGTAGCGGTATCGCGTCTCGATGTCGGTCATGTTCTGCGCCCTCCGGTGTGGGTTTCGAGTGGACTTCGTTGTCCGGGGCGCCACCCCCTTCCAACAGTCTCAATATTACCAGCAATAGACCGGATTCCCTAGAGGGGAGGGCTCCCGAGCAGGGCATTCACGCACGACCCCCCGCCTACCCGATTGAGGGCGCGGGGGGTCCGGACGTGTCAGCCGCGGCGCTCCTGGCGCTCACGCTCGTACCTGGCATGCCGGGCGAGCGTCTCGGGATCGTCGGACTCGATGAACACGTAGAACGCCTTCACGAAGCAGTCCGTGGCGAGGTTGGAGCCGTGATCGGCGTTGTACGCCTCGCCGATCGACTTCAGTTCGGCCTCAAGGTCCTTCAGGGCCTGCGTGCGGCGCCACCGGGTGACCGTCTCGCGGTGGTCGGCGACCTCCTCGGCGATCCACCCCCACTCCTGGGGGATGGCGTCGATGCCGATGCGGATGGAGCCGTAGCCGTCGCCGATCCGGACCCGGAATTTGATCTGCTCGGGCGCCTCGCCGACGGGGTCGAACCGGTAGGTTTCCAGCGCCTGAGACACCAGGCCCGCCCCTTCCTGCACGAGGGGGGCCCTGCCGACCTTGCGCGCCATCTTGATGTCCGCGCGGATGCCTGCGGCCCGCTCCTTCATCGACTGCCCGGCGCGGTACTTGGAGCCCTGGTGGTAGGTGTTGCCGTGCGAGTCGTAGCCGCGCTCGTAGATCTCGGCCCACATCCGCGCGCGCTCTTCGTGCACGTCTCCGGCCGCCTCCTTCAGCTTCGCCAGCAGGCGGCCGAGCATGTGACGGGCGGCGTCCTTTTCGCCCGCGTGACGGCACGTGCCCGATTGCTGGCAGATCGGTGCGGTGCACTCCTTGTCGATCACCGCCCGCAGAGCATCAATGCGGGTGCGGGTCTTCGACGCCTTGGGCTTGGGCATGAGGGCGTACTCCATCTCTTGGTTCGGGTTTCGAGTGGCTGGCTGGCCGGGGTGCCACCCCCTTCCAACAAGCTCAATATTACCAGCATTGGACTGGTCCGCATAGCGAAAAGGGGCCTCTGACCAGGGTTTTCCCCGGGGGCTCCGCATGCCGCACGTGCCCTCCGGGGTGAGCCGCGCCCCCTCCCTTGCCAGCTGCCTTTGGCCCGCCGCGACGGACCCGCGGACGGCAGATGGCCGGCCCCGCGCTCACCAGCGCCGCCCCGCCCAACATTGCGGTGTATGGGTGCCCGGCTCAGGCGGCGACCAGGTCAGCGGCGGGGTGGAGATAGCGGCCGGGCCGGCCGGGGATCGCGACGGGCGGCCAGCCGGGAGTAGCCCTCAGCAGGTGGGGCGGCCGATGGGTGCGGACGGCCTCCAGCTCCAGCTGGGTGCGCCTCCGCGCGAGGCGGCCGGCCAGGCGGCGCGCTTCATCGTTCGCCCCGGCAGTCACCTCCGCGTACCAGGCGGCGGGGTCCTCGTCGGCTAGCTGGTCCAGGCGCTGCTCCTCGGCGACCTGGCGGCGCCACCGCTCGGCGGCTTCGACGACCGCGGCGTACCGGCGGGGGTCGTTGGGCGGGAGCTGGCTCCACGCGAGCGATCCGTACGGGGGGACGGTCCAGTCCCGCGCGCCTTCGGCGAGCGTGGTGACCTGATGCTCGGCCCACAGCTGCGGGGCGTCGGCGGTCATGGTGTTCACGGGCTTCTCCTCCGGCGTCGGGTTCGAGTGGGAGGCCGGGGCGGCGGTGCCATCCACCGCCCCGGCCGGGCGGTCACGCGATCTCGTGCTTGTAGACCTCCTCCGCGTCGTCGACCAGGTGGTCCTCGCTCAGTCCGTACGCGTCGGCGAGGCGCCGGAGGTTGCCGACGTAGCAGGCGAGCGCCGCGGCGCGGTCCGTGGTCCTGGCGGGGAAGGGGCGCCCCGAGAGGCGGACGATGTGGAGCTGCTCCAGGTCCTGGGGGCTGAGCGCGTAGGTGCGCCCGAGGTGGAATGCGTCGGCGAGCGCGTCGCGGACGGCGATGGCCACCAGCTCCCGCGCGGTGGTTGCGCCTTCGCGGTCGCGGGCCTCGCGGGAGAGGGCGCCCAGGGGGCGCAGGGCCGCGCGGGCGGCCTTCACGGACGGGACGGGCCCGCGGGTTGCTTCCGGGTGGTCGAGCATCGCGGCGATGGCGGTGCGGGCGCGGCGAGCGTGGGTCAAGGGGTCCTCCAAGGGGTTTCGAGTGGTGGTGCCGGTCGGGATGCCACCCCCTTCCAGCAACAAGAACATTACCACCTTCCAGGCCGATTTGAAAGCCCAAAAGGTCACCTGACCAGGTGTTTCCTCCCCCGCCGGCACCCGCAAAGCAGCTCCCGCCGGCCCTTGGCGGGCCGACATCGGGGCAAGCGAAAGGCCCCGGCACAGGCGGCCGGGGCCTTTCACGTTCTGGCGCTCAGCCCTGCCCGACAAGCTCCCGCTGAACGACCGGGAGGGCGCCGCGTGTCTGCTGAGACGCTCCGCGCCGCCATTCCCGACAGCCGGTGCCCCGGCAGGGCGGCCGCGGGGATGTCCCTGACTCGCATCCCCGGTATCCGGCGGCGGTGCTGCACTTGGGGTCCTCCGCGCCAAGGACGCACAGGGCCCATGCCGCCTCGTCGAGTGACTCGGCGAACGCGGCGTCCCAGTTGGCCCGGCCGTAGACCTGCCCGATAGTTACCCCGACCTGTTTGGCGGCCTCGGGCACCGGGGTCTCCTCGCCGACCAGGTCGAGGAGCTGGGTGCGCTGTTCGGCGTTGAACGCCTCTTCGGCGAGTGCCCGTCGCCGCGCTTGGCTGTCCTGGCTGTGAGCATGTGTGCAGGCGGGGCACCGGCAGCCGACGCGGTACAGAGTGGATGCCGAGAACTTCTCGTGGTCGTAGGTAACCCTGATCGGCCGGTTGGCAATCCGGATCAGCTGCTTGCCAGTCCATGTGTGTTGGCGGCCGCCGCGTGCAAGGGGTCGCATCCTGCTGCCAGGCAACCAGCCGTGACCGACCATGCCGCTCACGCTCGTGGGAGCCAACTCCAGCAGCGCGGCGACCTGCCGAAGCGTGTAGATCCCCTCTGGGTTGATCTGGCTCGCGTACGGAGCCAGCGGGTGGGGCTGTGCGTTGCGGGACACCGTCATTCCTCTCCGGTCGATCCCCGCAGGCGCGGGGAGCACACGACTGAACAGCGAAGCCGCGTAAGGCTGTGAGGGACACCCCCGCGGGGGCGGGGAGCAAGAGAGACCGCAGCGAAGCCATGAACGGGCGCGCGGGTCCATCCCCGCGTCGGCGGGGACAAGGAGCATTCGACCGGCCGGAACGGTGAGTTCTGCAATCGGTCCACCCCCGCGTCTGCGGGGAGCAATGGGACCACCATACCGGCCCACTTCTTTGCGTACGGCCGGTTCCGTGGAGGTCGCGGAACCAGCCACGCGTACAACACGGCGGCCCGCACCGTCGCACAGGTGCGGGCCGCCGTGCCGGTCATGAGCTGTGCGCTCCGGCGGGATTATGTAGCCCCTCCGCTCCCGGCCGGTACAGGCGCAGGAGCGTGCACGTCGAGCCAGCGGGCGGCCGCGGTCAGATTCGGGAAGAACTGGCCGTCGAGCCTGCCGTGCTTCCTGAAGATCGGGGTTCCCTGCTCCCCCGGGGCCGGCGGGGACAGCTCGGTGAGGTCGTAGCTGACCGTGTAGGTCGCTCCGCCTCTGGGTCCGATGGCGGGTTCGATGACGCCGACGATGTCCTCTGGGGCCAGGCGCAACGCGTTGCGGCGCGCGACGAGGTACCACTGAGGATCGCCGGGCGGGTCGCACAGGATGCCGAGCCGGGGCGGGGGGCCCTGGTAGATCCAGACCTGGCCGACACGGCGGGGCTTGACCCCCATGCCCAGCCGGGTGGTGTCGTAGACCATGGGCCGTTCGGGGAGTTCGGCATCCAGCTTGGTCGCGGCGCCGCACTTCGGGCAGTAGATCCGGACCGTGAGCGCCTGGTACTCGTCGCCGTGTCCGCACGCGGTCTTGTCCTCGGTGCCGATCGGGCAGGAGTGGCCGCTGTAGGAGCTCTCGCGGACGGTGGTGTCCATCCGGTAGTCGACCTCCCAACCTGTCACCGTGCAGCCGTCGCGGTGCTCGGGGGCGATGTAGCTCAGGTGCGCGGCGAGCGCGGACATGCTGGTCACCCCTGCCCCGCAGGAATGCCGAGGTCGGCGTGAAGTGCCTTCAGCTCTTCGAGCTTGGGGCCGTCTTCCAGGACGAAGAAGCCTTCCAGCCCCATACCGATCACGTGGGCCTCCAGGACGGTCTTCGCGGTCGCCGTGCCGAAGCCGTTGAGGTAGGCGTCCAGGTGGACCGGGCGGCCCTGGGCGTAGCTGAGGGCGAGGTGCAGCAGCTTGTCGGCGCCGCCGTGGAGGTAGATCGACTCGTCTTCGCGCAGGGCGACCCAGTCGACTTCCGCGACCAGGACGCGGCTGCCCTCCGGGTCCTCCTCCCACACCAGGGCGGTGTGGCGGGCGAAGTCGGCCCGGCCGGGCAGGCCGGTGGCGTTGAGCAGGTGGGTGGCGGCCTTCCTCAGCTCGCTGCCGCTGAGCTTGGCGGCGGCTTCGAGGGCCTCGGTCATCTCTTCCTCGGAGAGGGATACCGGGCTGGGGGTGACGTCGTGTCGCATGGTGGTCCTTCTCAGCTGTTGGTGTAGTGGTGCAGGGCGTAGTCGTGCGGGCTGTTTCCGGTGACGGCCGCCGAGACCCGGCGCATGAAGGTCTGGTAGGCGTCTTCCTGCTGCGGGGTGAGGACGATCCGCTCGGGCGTCTCGCTGTTGGGGCCGGCCGCGGCGACGGCTTCGAGCAGCACGTCGGTGTCGGGCTGGTGCGGCAGTTGCCAGACGGACAGGCCCCGGACGAAGTCCTCGACCATCTGTCGGCCGTTGCCCTCACGGCCGGGGTCGGCCCATTCGTCGGCGATCTGCTGGAGGAAGTCCCCGAGCTGCGCGTGTCCCGTGCCGTCGATCGCGGTGCGGAGGTGGGCGAGGACGGCGGCCACCGTGGCGACGTCGCGCGGGTCGATATCGGCCGGGTAGAGCGGGGTGTGCTCCCACCGACCGTCGGGCGCGTAGAGGGCGTACTGTCCGGCGGGCCGCTCCCGGCTCGGCTCGGAGCGCCCGATGTTCGCGCCGGTGTGGCGCAGAGGCTCGGGCAGCGCCTGGAACAGGCGGTCCCACGCCTCGCGGGCTCCGGTTCCGTCCAGGCTCGGCGGCAGTTCCCACACGTCCTCGCCGCCCTGCTGGGCGGCACGGGCGTTCAGGTCGAGCTGGATGAGCAGCGGCTCCTCCATGCCCATGAACAGGGACAGCCAGTCCTCGTCATCGGGCAGCAGGACCCGGAGCCTTTCGGGAGCGTCGGTCATGCGCTGGCCTCCTTCACGGCCAGGGCGGCGAAGGGGTTGGGGGCCTCGCCGGAGAGGATCTTGCGGACGAGTTCGGCGACCTCGCGGGCGCCGTCCTCGGTAGCGGGGGCGGCAATCGGGTGGGGGGCCCCGCTGACGGCCTCGTCGATTCGGATGTTCCAGCCTCCGCTGGTGAGCGCGAGGGATACGGATGCCTGGCCCCGGTAGCCGAAGCGCGGCCCGTCGGGCAGGGGCTCGACGGCCACCCGCTCACCGGGTCGGACAGTCAGCCCCCTGGCGCCGAGTTCGCCGATCAGAGTGTCCCTCACGGCGTGCCGCTCGGTGCCGGTCAGCTCGACACACGAGGAGTAGCGGGCGGCCAGGGCGTCCAGGACGCCCACGGGCAGGCTCGTGACGGCGGCCCAGCCCTCGCGGTCGATGTGGTGCTCCTGGCCTGCCGTGTAGAGCTTGCTGAGCAGGTCTACGGCTTCGGCAAGGACGCTGGGGGTGTAGAGGACCCGGGAGCCGTACACGGGGCGGGCACTCTGTTCCTCGCGGGTCCATCGGCGGATGTCGATCTTCGCGGCATCCAGAGCGGTGGTATCGCTCATCGGCTGCTCTCTCTCCTAGGTTGTAGGGACGGGGGTCCGGGGCCGATGACTGCGGCCCCGGACCCCTACTGTGTCGTGCTGCGCAGACATTCCGGGCCGGATCAGGCGAGGACGGCCCGCAGGGGTCACGTTCGGGTAAGGGGGACCTGGATCTCGCGGTGGACGACTTCGGTCTCGATCTCGTTCACGCGCAGTACCCGGGCGATCTCCTCCGCGATGGCCACCGACCAGAGGACTCCGCGGGCGTCACCCACGGCGATCTTCACCAGGCGGGCGCGGGCGTCGGCGACGTCCTCCAGGAGAGCGACGGCGAGCATGGCGGTTTTGCCGACGAGCCGTTCGACGCCCGCAGTCGACAGGACCGTGTTCGCGATGTCGGGGTCCAGACCGGTGCGCTGCTCCGCGTCCGGGATCTGATCGGTTGCCAGGATGTGCCGGCGGATGTCCAGCGTGATGTCGTTCGGTTCCGCAGGGCTGCCGCGGTCGTAGCCGAAGGTGTTGATGGTGACGCGGACCATGGGGGTGTCTCTCCTTGGGTGGTGGGCCTGCCGGGAGCTTCCGGCAGGCCGGGCAGATCGGCGGGGCCGGGCGGCCCGCTACGAGCGGTTCAGGTAATCGAGGGCGCGGCGCAGCAGTGGGTGGTGCGCGGTGTAGAGGGTGCGTCCGGCGGCGGTGATCGCGGCTTCGAGCTGGTCGAGGGAGCCGGCGGGCCACCAGTTGGCGTCAATGGCGTCGTCCGCGGCGGTCGCGGCGACCTGCTCGGGCAGCTGGAAGAGCGCGCTGGTGGAGGCGACCCACGCGTGGTCCGAGGCCCGCCAGTCGTCGACGATGTCCCGGCCCAGGATCGTGGGGCGGTGGCCAGCGAGGTCAATGCCGGTTTCCTCACGCAACTCACGGACCAATGCGGACGGGGCGGTCTCGCCCGCGTCCACCATCCCGCCCGGGATGGCCTCCACCTCGATGTCGTCTCGGGTGATCAGCAGCACCCACCGCTGCCGTCCACTGCCCGCGACCACGATCGGGTCGGCGGCCGAGTTCTCGCCCCAGCGGCCCAAACTTCGGCCGGTCCGGCCGGTGCGGCCGTGGGGGTGCAGGGGCCAGCCCCGCGTGTCGAGCCGGAACGGTACGAGCGCGCCGGCCTGCCGCTGGGGCCAGTCGGTCACGTCGGCCGGGGTGGGAGCGGCCTCGGCCCAGTCGGGCACGTGGTGGGCCAGGGCCGCAGGCAGCAGTTCGGGCGGCGTGATGTCCGCCGGGGTGTACTCCGGCCAGCTCGCCGACCAGGAGCGCAGTCCGGCGGGGATGGGCTCGGTCATGGATTTCCTCTCTGGGTGGGGCCGCCTCGATGGCGGCGGCCCCGGGGTCAGGGGTGGTCAGTTGCCGAGGTAGGCGGCGGCGGCGTCCACGAAGTGGTCGTGGCTGGCCATTGCCTCCTGGCGGGCGCGGGTGAGGGCACTGGTATCGGTGTCCGCCCCGCGCAGGGCGTGGGTGGCGGTGACCATGGCGTCGGCGGCCTGGCGGACGGCCGGGTCGGTGATGAGGACCCGCAGGGCGACCAGGGGCCGGGTGACGGCGGAGCGGGTTTGGTGGGAGCGTGAACGCAGGTCGGCCTGACGGTCGGGGGCGACGCCCTTGAGCTTGGCGTCGCCGCGCACCCACATCGCGGCGCGGTGGTCGGAGATCGCGGCCGCCAGTTCGGTGACGGCCGCCAGGCGGTCGCGGCGCAGCGCCTCGCCGAGGGCGACACGCTCGGTGTGCTCGGCGGCCCGGCGCTGGTACCGGCCGGAGACGGCGGCGCCGGCCAGGGTGCCGAGTACGGCGATGACGGTGGTGAGGATCGTGCCGAGCATGGTGGTCCCCTTCGCGGAGCCGGTTTCGAGTCGTCGTGATGCCGGTCGGGGTGCCACCCCCTTCCAACATTTAGAACAATACCACCTCTCAAGGTCATTGAATAGGGGTTCGTCGCACTGGTCAGGATTCGCAGTGGGCGCACTCGCTGTCGTCCACCGGGCTGCCCTGGTGTGCGGCGGAGAGCTCGGCCACCGAGCGCACAGGGGTCCAGGCGGGACCCGGGCACTCATCGGCAGGGCAGGGAACGAGGACCTCGAACCGGTGGTCGAAGGGGTCGCCGTCGTCCATCCACCGCACGCGCAGCGATTCGGCTCCGGCGCCGAAGGTGCCGGTTCGAAACTGCGGGTCGCGGCTGGGGACGTCCCAGTCGAAAAGCTCTTCCGCCGCCCTGCCGAAGACGCGGCGCACCTCTGCCAGTTCGGAGGTGCGGGTCTCCTCGGCGGCGAGCCGGCGCAGGGCGGCCCCCAGGGCCGGGAGGTCGTCCGCCCGGACCACACGGTCGATGCCTTCGCGCTTCGGCTCGGCCGCGCCCAGTTGGGCGCCCTGGGCGTCGACGACGTGCGCGGGAACCCGGGTGGTCCCGGCGCGGGCGGCGTTGCGGGCGTGGGCGATGGGCAGCGGGGTGGTCATCACGACGGCGCAGGACAGGACGCCGAACTCGTCGGCGAGTTCGGCAAAGCGGCGACGCAGGGAGTCCTCGGAATGGGTGGCATCCACGACGGTGGTCAGGCCGAAGCCGAGCCGGGCGCGGAGGACGGTCTCCAGGGCCTGCCAGGCCGGGCCGTTGACCCGCTGATCACCGCGGTCGCCTGCGCACATCTCGCGGAAGTCGTCGGCGCGCAGAACCTGGTGCGGCTCGAACATCCGCGACAGCCGCGTCTTTCCGCTGCCGCTCGGTCCCAGCAGCAGGATCAACGCGGGCTCCGGGAGGGACTGAAGGGACTGAACGAGCTGGGCCATCAGGCGGCCTTTCGGGGGGTGAGGGCACGGGTGAGGAGGGCGGAGGTTCGCAGAGGCATGATCCGGGCGAGACGGCGGCCGCGGCGGCCTCGCCCCTTGGCCTGGTACATCTCGGCGTCGGCCCGCGCGAGCGCGGCGGACAGGCCGGGATCGTCGAGGCCGGCGGTGCGGGCGGTGCCGATGGACGCGCCGACGCTCAGGCTGAGGTCGCGGTGGGCGACGGGGGCGGTGAGCAGGGTGCGCAGTCGCGTGACCCGCGCGGCCAGACCAGGGGCGTCGGGAACGGCCACGGCGAACTCGTCGCCGCCGAGCCGCCCGGCAGTCGCTCCTTCGGCGACGGCCCACTCGGCCAGCCGGACGCCGACGGCCGCGAGTACCGCGTCGCCCGCCGCATGGCCGAAGCGGTCGTTGACCGGCTTGAACGCATCAAGGTCGACGAGGAGGACCGCCGCGGGGCCCGCCTCCAGAACGGCCTGGGCCTGCACGGTCCATGCGGACCTGGTGGGCAGGCCGGTGACCGGGCACGTGCGGGCCTGGGCGAGCTGGCCCTGGAGGGCGGCCACCTGGGCCAGCAGCTCCTCGGCGGCGGGCACGACCTCGGCGAGAGCGCTCCGCAGCTGCTGGGTGCTGGCGTCGGGGCGGCCGAGGTCGGCGCGGACACGGTCGAGCAGGGCGCCGGTCGGGATGGCGGGCTGCATGGTGGAAGGGGTTCCTCTCGGTCGGGGTGGGTTTCGAGCGGGCCCGGGGGGGGGGGGGGCCCCCCCCCCCCCCCCCGCCCCCCCCCCCCCCCCGCCCTCATTGCGTCCGCCTTTCTGGGGGGGTGGGTCTCTTATGGGGACTCCTCTTCCGCCCAGGTGGTTGTTGGGCGGGCCAGGAAA
>NZ_JBHUBS010000024.1:109826-124288 GCF_042788835.1 Streptomyces sp. NPDC056883
GGGGGGGGGGTTGGGGGGGGGGGGGTTTTCTTTTTGGTGGGGGGGGTTTTGGGGGGGGCCGGGGGGGCCCTCCCCCCCCCCCCC
Source organism: Streptomyces sp. NPDC056883 (assembly GCF_042788835.1). Taxonomy (NCBI): domain Bacteria; kingdom Bacillati; phylum Actinomycetota; class Actinomycetes; order Kitasatosporales; family Streptomycetaceae; genus Streptomyces; species Streptomyces sp. NPDC056883. Next base: position 109,911 of record NZ_JBHUBS010000024.1, read on the forward strand.
CCCGGCGGGCGGTCAACGCAGGGCGGCGCGGATCGCGTCGGCCTGCTGGGAGGTGCGGGCGTACGGGAGGGCCTCGGTGCCGACCAGGTTGGTGGCGGGACGGCCCGGGAAACGGTCGCCTTCGGCGTCGCGGTCGGCCAGCAGCCTCTCGCGCAGGTCCTCGGGGATCACCGCGTAGGGGGCGACCAGCTCCAGCACGGTGAGGGGGTCGCTGATGTCGTACGGCGCACCGCCCGCGAAGACCAGGTGATCGGGCTCGGCGTCGCCGTCGGGCTCGTCCCAGGCGTTGGCGAAGTAGGTGCCGAGCGGGGCGTCCCATCCGACGCGGACGGTGCGGCCGGCGGGAGCTCCGCCGTGCGGGGTCAGGGTGTAGCTGGACAAGGTGTGTCTCCGTTCCGTGCTCTCGCGGTCCGGGCGGTCCGGCTCCGCCCGCACTGTCCGGGCCCGGTCAGGGGCCGGGCAGCACGGGCGCAGTCAGCTGTGCCGGGACGCGCGGTCGCAGGTGGAGGCACGCGTGCTGGGCCCGTTGAGGCGGAGGTCCAGCAGGTCCTCGCGGATCGCGACCGGTGTCCAGACCCGGCCCCGGCGGCACTCGGTGCGGCGCGGGCAGTCGCTCGCCGCCTCGAATGATCCGGTTTCCGGGGTGTACCGGATCGCGAGCACGGACCCGCGAAGGGTGATCTCCCCGTACAGGCGCGTCTGGTCGACCTCGGTGGTCACCTGGGCGAGGTGGTGGGCGACATCGCGGCCGAAGCGCAGCGCCGCCGCCTCCCACGCCCGGAACCACGGGGTGAGCGTGTGGCGCTTGCCGAGCAGTTCCAGGATCGGGTCGGCCGGGGGGAGCCACTGGTCCGCGTGGGTGTCGAGGGTCCCGCAGTGGTGGCAGGTGCGGCGGCGCGGGCGCCCGGTGCAGCCGCTCACGAACCGCTCGCCGCAGCACGGGCAGTGGTGGTTGCGGCGCTCGGCCTCGCTGCCTCCGATGGCGGCGCAGCCCTTGCACACGGAGCCGTCGGCCGGGGTGTTGTGCGGCATCGCGGGCTTGGGCGGCGCGGTGGTCTGGTGGCTCGGACAGGTCGTCATCTCTACGGCTCCGCGGGAGGGGTAGGACCCGGGGCGGGGGTCGGTCCGGAGGTCAGCGGCGCGCGTCGTACGCGGCGCCGGCCGCCGCGTTGCCGTTGGCCTGGGCCTGGCCACGCGCGATGCGGACGGCGGCCGCCGTCTCGGCGCTGTTGTGCTTCTTGTAGTCGGCGCGGGCCTGGGCGTGGAGCTGCTGGACGGTCTCGGACGTGGGCACGGAATGCCTCCGGTGGTGGGGTTTCGAGTGGTGGTGCCGGGTGGGGTGCCATCCCCTCCCAACAAGAAGAACATTACTAGCTTTGAAGCTGATCCGCAAGAGGTTTGGTACTCCCCCGGCTTGTCGCCCCGCCCCGCCGGGGGCGGCCGCCGTTCGGTGGCCCCCGGCGGGACGGTCGGTCAGTACGCGGGCAGCTCGGGAGCGTCGGCGATCACCGGGGCCGGGGCGTAAGGGTCGAACATCGGAGTTCCGCCCGCGTGGATCACGGCGCGCTGCTGGCCCAGCAGCGCGTTGAACCGGTTGAAGAGCTGCCTTCCCTCTCTGGCGAGTTGGGGGTCGCCGCGATACTTCTCGATGTCGCGGATCGCGGACTCCAGCCAGAACAGCTCACCCTTCTGGAGGGGGATGCGGACCCGGGCCGGGTCGGACTGGTGAACGGAGGCGGCGCCAACGCCCTGGTAGAGGGTGCCGATCAGCTCCGTGCTGCGGTTGTGGAGGCTGGTGAGGTCCGGCCGGCCACGGCGCAGGCATGCGTCACCGTGGAGCAGGACGCGCTCCAGCGCCTGGAGCTCGGCGAGGCTGAGGGGGATGTACTCGACGCGCGGGAAGTCGGGGCGCTGCTGGACGGGGCGCGTGGTGCGGTTCTTCCGGAAGAACATGGCGCGGTCTCCTGGTCAGATGCGGTGGGCGGAGGGGGGCAGCAGCGGCAAGTCGACGTCGCGGTGCTCGACGACCGTCTTGCGGCCGGTGAGCTGGACGATCTCCCAGGTGCGGCGGGCCAGGCCGACACTGCGGTGCCTGCCCCCGATGCAGCCGTAAGCGACGGTGACGTCCCTGCCGCGGGCGATGTCATGGAGGCCGACCGTGAGGTAGGCGGCGAGCTGGGCGAGGGGTTCGGCTCCGCGCGTCGCCATCACGTGCTCGTACACGGCGGCGTCCAGGCCGGTGAGGTGCTTCAGCTCGGGGTCGGCGAACGGGTTGTAGAACAGCTCGCGGAGGTCGTAGGTGGCCTCGGCGGCGGGGGCCGGGGCATGGCCGTAGCCGAAGCTGACGATGCGGATCACGGGGGGCCTCTCGTGGTGCGGTCGGGGTTTCGAGGGGGCCGGGGCGGTGGTGCCAACCGCCGCCCCGGTGGGGCGTTCAGTCCAGCGGGCGGACCGTGACGTCCAGGTCGCGCGGGTCGGCGGCGGCGGCCGCCTTGAACTCCCGCAGCTCCTTGTCGCTGTAGATGGCCTTCTCATCGCTCGGACCGCTGCCGGTGGTGTAGTTGACCCTCTCGCCGGTGCGGGAGGTGGCGGTGACGACGTACTTCGCCATGAGGCGGTGTCTCCTTGGTCGGTGGATGCGGAGGGCGGGCGGGCTGCCCGGCTCCCCTTGGCCCCGGCGCCGCAAGGTGCGCGCCGGGACCGCGGGCAGCCGTCAGCACCAGGCGCGCGCCATGTCCGCGTCCATCTCGTCGGCCGCCGCCTTCAGGGCCTGCTCCAGCCGTTCCTGCTCGGCGGCCTCCTGGACGTCGTCGTTCTCCTCGCACACTTCCTTCTCGTACATGGCGCGGGCCGCGAGGGCGCGCATGATGCCGGCGACCGGGGCGACTCCTCCGTGGCGGTTGAGGTCGCCGACGGCGAGCACCAGGCTGCCGCTGGTCTTCAGCTTCTTCTCGGTCTCGCGCAGGTCCTCGGCGGCCTCCTCCCAGGTGGGGCCGGGGGCGATCCACTCGGCGAGGTCCTCAAGGAGGCGCGTGAGGAACTGGCCGACGCCGTAGGCCGCCATGGCGGGCATCAGGTCGTAGAGGTCCAGCCCGGGGCCCCGGAGTACGACGGCGGCGAGCGCGAGGGCGAGGAGAGCCCAGCGCCCGGCGGCCTCGACCACACCGGCCACCCGGCGGACGACGGCGGCGGTACGGGCCTGGTGGCGGGAGACGCCTCCCATCGGCGTCAGGCAGACCATGCAGGTCCGGCGGATCGGGCCGTTGAAGGTGTCGCACTGCTTGCACTGGCGGTTCTTGAGGATGCGTCGGATACGCACGGATGCCTCCGGTGGTGGGGTTTCGAGTGGTGGTGCCGGGCGGGGTGCCACCCCCTTCCAACAGTTAGAACAATACTAGCTCTAGAGCGGATTGGCAAGAGATGACGCCCCACCGGGCAGAAGTCCGGGGTGCCGCCCGTGGGGTCCGGCCGGGCCCCACGGGGTCATTCGGTGTCGTCGCTGCTGCCTGACCTGCTGTTCTCGCGGGCGAAGTTGCGGGCTCCGGCGTTGTCGGCGGCCTTGATGGCGGCCGTCCCGGCCCGCATCCCCTCGCGGCCCATGTCGAAGCCCTTGCCTACCGCTCCGGCGGTGGCGCCGACCGCGTTGGCGGCCGCCGTGGCGGTGCCGGCCACCGCCGCGACCGCACCGAGGGCGGCGGCCAGCCCCCCGCCGCTGCTCCGGGCCGTGCGGGCCGCGGGCTGCTTGCCACCCCGGGCCTCCGCCTTCTTCGCGGCGAACCTGGAGGAGGCGGTGCCGCCTGCGGCGGGCGGGGCTTTGACGGCCGGGCCGCGCTTTCCCTCGATCGCCTTCCCCCCGGGTGTGGTGAGGCGGAATCGGCGGTTGGGCTCGGTCTTGTCCAGGAGGAGCTTGACCATGGCGGGGGTCACCTGCTCGACCGCGAAGAAGCAGCTGGCCTTGGGGCCGCCGTCCTTCCCACGGTGCTTTTCGCCGCAGGACGCCATCACGTCCTTTCCGCTCACCAGAAGGCTCAGCCGGCGCGGGACCGGGGCGTTCTCCCGCCCGGGGCAGCGAATCGGGATTCCGCCGAGGCTGAGGGGCCCGCGGATGGTCAGGCTGGGTGTGGTCATTCGGGCGACTCCTTACTTGTTGTGGGCGATGGCGGTTGCGGTGGCGGTGACCTTGCCTCCGAGGAACGTCCGACCGGCGGCCGTCGCGGTGGCCCTGGCGGTGGTGCTTCCGCCGCCCCCGCGACGGCGGAAGCCGGAGGCGAGACCCCGGACGACGAACGCGACGACCGTGACCGCCACGGCGAAAGCCACGAGCGTGTAGGCCAGGGCCTCCAGCCAGGGGCCGGCCAGCGACAGGCCGTACGCGGCGAGCGCGGCACTTCCGGCGGCGGACCACATCAGCAGGGCCGCGGTCTTGGCCCAGGCCGGGATCGGCTGCCCGCCGCCCTGGACGTGGACGGGCGCACTGCCGTGATGGACGTAGGCCCACTGCTGGACGCCACCGGGGAGGGTGACGAGCTCGACCCCCGGAAGCGGGGCCTCCGCCGGGAAGGGCGGCGCCGGAGGGTACGGGGCGACGGGTGCGGCGCTCCGGGGCGCCTGGGTGATGGTGTAGACGGTCTCGGGGGCCCTGACAGCAGGGTCTTTCATGATCGGGGACGCTCCTCGGCGTTGATCGTTTTACGGTGGTTTGTGATCGGGACGACGGCCGGTACGGTGCGCGTTCTCGCAGGTCAGCGATCCGTACGGGGTCCGTACAGGGCTGCTGATCATCGGTTTGCATACCGGCTGGGCCGGGGGTCGTACGGGGGCCGTACCGGGGGCTGACCTGCGGCAACCCGATCCGTACGGACCCCGTACCGGGGGTCATTCCGGGGCAATTCCGGCGGCGGCCCGGACGTCCTGGAGGTAGTAGCCGTTCGCCCGCCCACCGGCCGTCCAGCCCTTCGCGGCCAGCGTCCGGCCGGTTCCTTCCAGCTCGGCGTCGATGGCCTTGCGCAGTTCTCCGCCGCCGGTGCGGACGTAGCTGGCGGGGTCGTCCTCGGGCATCCCGAGCGCGGCCGCCGACCAGTGGTCGGGGTCCCGCTCGGTCAGGCCGGCGAGAAGCTCGGAGGTCTTCATCCGCTGCGGGTCGCTGGCGGCCTCGAAGACCGCGAGCAGCTCCGCGAGGATGCTGGCCGCCTCTCCATCGGTGCTGGCGGTGCCCTGCGCCGCGGGGGCGGGGTCGCCCAGGCCGTCGAGACCGCCGCAGGCCGTGGTGCGGCCGGTGAGGGCGATCAGCGCGTCCTCGACCGGGTCGGGCCGCTGGCCGGGCAGCAGACCGCGCTGGCCGCGCAGTTGGACGGCCTCGGCGATGATCTTGGCGGCCTCGCCCCGCTCGTTCTGGTCGATCATGTAGGCGCGGGTGAGGATTTCACCCTCGGCCCCCTTGCGGATGCCGAGGGGGGCCTGGGCGCGCTTGATGTCCTGCGGACGCATCCCCCGGCCCACCGAACCCGAGCCGAGCACGGCGTTGGCCGAGTTGGCGTCGGCGACGCGCAGGCACCACCGCTCCAGCAGGTTCGCGATGAGGCGGGTGTCGACCATCCCCTTCTTCGGGTCCTGCACCGCGATCACCAGGAACACCCCGACACCGGCCCCGGCCCGCGCGATGCTGTCGAGCTTCACCGTCAGCTCTTCGGCAAGTTCGTTCTTCGCTTTGCTCGGGGTATTGGTGTCCAGGTAGTCGGCCGCCTCGTCGATGATGAGCAATTCGATGCCCATTTCTTCGAGGTCCTGGTCGCTGGGCGTGGACCGGCCTTTTCGGGCGAGCTTCCGACTCCGGTCGTCGATGTCCTTTTCCAGCAGGTCCAGGAGAGCCGACAGGCGGCGGGGCTGCTTGTGCATGTAGGTCGCCAGCACCGGCGCGTAGACGCTGTGCTCGGCGGGCTTCTTGCCGGTGGCGATCCGGATGCGCACCCGCATGTCCTTCGCCGCGCCGCAGACGAGGTTCCGCAGTACGAGACCCTTGCCGGCGCGGGTCGCTCCGCCGACGAGCATCATCAGCTCGACCAGCTTGAGCATCACCGACCGGCCGCGCTTGTCGAAGCTGGCCGGGATGCCGTCCTTCACCGCGTCGATCGGGCCGGTGTGGGTGAGCAGGGGCGACTGCCGGTGCTCGGCGAAGGGGTCCCGGTCGGTCATCCAGAGGCTGATGTGGCTGGGGCTGCCCAGCGAGCGGATGTCGATCCAGTCCTCGGGCACGTCGAGGGCACCGGCGATGTCCTCCGTCTTGGCCAGCAGCTTGGAGACGGTGATGCCCTCGGCTCGGAACGCGGCCTCGACCCCGTTGATCTCGGCCGCCCGGATCGGGGTGGTCAGCTTGATCTGCTGCTCGTCGCGCGTGAACACCCCGGCCGTCCTCAGCGCCCGGTTGATCATCGAGTCCGACAGAGGGGCGTCCTCGGCCTCCGCAGCGGTCTCGAAGACGACGAAGCCGTCCCCGCGGCGGCGCAGCTCCCGCGCACCGCAGGCGTACAGCACGCCGATGACCGGGATGAGGGCGGGGAAGGTCAGCGCCAGGCCCCACACCTGGGCGATGCCGATGACGGCGGCGGCGTAGGAGGTGAAGCCGGTGGCGGACAGGACGGTGAGGTTCTCGCGGCGCCGCGCCTTGCCGATCTGCCTGCGCTCGGCGCGGAGCTGGGCGACGTCGCTATGGTCGGCGTAGCCCTGCTTCTTGGCCTGCCTCTTGGCCTCGTCGATCATCTCGCCGTGCTCGGTGACGAGGAGGTAGCCGGCGGCGGCCCTCAGTTCGGCGTACAGGCCGATGGACGAGAGCTTGACGATGCGCCACGCGTATACCGGGGAGTGCGCGGCGTGGTACCCGGCGGCGTGCGCGAGGACCTCGCCCCGGTGGCGCCACACGTCGGGGTTGGTGAGCGAGGAGGGGACGAGGACCTTCAGGCCCCGGCGGCGCTCGTCGTCCAGCTGCTCGACGGTGAGGGCCTGGTCGTCGGCCGCGTCGGGCAGCTTGATGGAGCCGGTGCTGACGTCGGCCAGGCCGGCGGCGCTCGTACGGACCGCGTCACGGGCGGCCTGCTCCAGGTGGTCGCGGGCCTCGGGCGGCAGCCGCTTGGTCAGGTCGAGGACCGTCCCGCCGGGTGCGGAGTGGTCGGTGGTCTGGGTCATGATGGGCGGTGTTCCTCTCTGTTGGGGGACGAGGACCCGGCCGGGTCGCTGCGAACTTCACCGGCCGGGTCCACGGTTTTCTCGGGGGCGTGCGGGGTGCTACTTCTCGTCGTCCTTCTTCTTGCTGGCCTTCTTCTTCGCCTTGCTCGCCGCCTTCTTCGCGCCGCGGGCGAGCCAGCCCGGCAGCTTGGACAGCAGCAGGACCAGGACGAAGATGACCGCGGCCGCGTAGGCGCCCTCCTGCCAGGTCCGCCCGTAGTGCACGGGCAGCACCCACAGGGCGGTGATCCCTGCGGGAGCGGCAAGGATCAGCAGCGGGGGCAGGCTGCGCGGGGTCGTTCCGCTCATGCGGTGTGCTCCAGTTCCGTCTCGTTCCGGTCAGTGCTCCGACGGGCCCCGCGGGCCTTCTCGATCTCCTCGGCCATCGCCTCGGTGAACCCGGGCTGCGCCTCCAGCAGGGACAGCAGCGCGGGCCCGTCCTGGCGCCGGACGCCGATCCGGGAGGCGAGGGCGTACGGGGAGAAGAAGCCGTTCCCGGTCCGCCGCCGCGGGTCGGTCGCCGCCGCGTACGCCAGTTCCCGGGCGACCGGGAACGCGTTGGCCAGGTGCTCGCTCAGGTCCCGTTCCGTTCCGGCCTTCGGGTCGTTCCCGCCGGCCGTCTTCGACGGGTTCCGCGTCGGTGCGAGGGCGTTCCGCTCACCCTGTTCCGCGCCGGTCCCGGCAGTGGTTCCAGGGGCCGACTCCCCAGACGGGAACTGGATTTTCGGGTCCTCGGAACGCTCTCCGGTGGCCTCGGAACCGGTCAGCATCGGGAGCACGGGAACCCACTCGCCCCCCACCCACGGCCACTTGCGGTACTTCTGGGAACTGAGGCGGGCCTGGGCCTTCTCCTCCTCCTTGATCGCCCTGTACCGGAACTCCTCGGCGCGGGCCTTCATCTCCTCGGCTCGGGCCTGGGCGGCCTCGGCGGAACTCTCCGCGATGGCGGCCTCGGTGGCGGTGGCCTCCAGGGAACGCTTCAGTTCCCGCACCCGCCGTCGGCCCGCCTCGGAACGGGCACGCTCCATGCGGGCCTCGGCCCGGCGCTGGCGCCGCACCCGTGCGGCCGTCGTGCCCGCCTGGCCGCCGTGGTGCGATTCCCATGCCTGGTCCCATGCCATCTGGACCGTGATCGTCTTGCGGTACGGGGCCCGGATGCGCCAGGCGGTCAGCGACACCAGCGGGTGCGCGATCCACCGGGCGAGCTGCTCGCGGACCTCGGCGGCGGTCCGTCCGCTCTGGGTGTGCTGGAGCAGACCGACCACCAGCTCGAAGGCCAGGACCCCGGCGAGCGAGGCGAGCGCGTTGACCTGTCCGGCCGAAGTGCTGGGGCTGTGGAAGAGGTTGAGGCTGGCCGCGATCAGCGCGCTGATCACGGTCATCGCCCGGTAGCGGCCGGCGGGTGCCTTGCGGCGGACCGCCAGGATGGTCAGGGAAGCGGAGGTCCAGGTCAGTCCCTCGACCACGCCGGGGACGACCCAGGATCGGGCGCCCAGGTCTTCGCGCATCGCTTCGGCCTGGGCCGGCCACGCGATCCACACGGACGCCACGATCAGCGCCGCGACGGCCGAAACGGCCACGATCACCGGGAGCGCGTGGACCAGCGCCTTGCCGCGCGCCTTCCACTTCTGCACGGTCTCCTTGCGGACCCGGGCAGTCTCCTCGCGGTCGGCCTGGCGCTTGCGCCGCTCGACCTTCTGCTGCTTCTCCTCGATGTCCAGGGCCTTGCCCTTGACGTCGAGCTCGGCAAGCTTCTCGGTCTTGTCGGCCTCGACCTCGGCCGTCTTGGCGCGGGCCCCGGCTTCCTTGGCTGCGGCCTTCCCGACCGTGCGGCGGTCGGTGCGGCTCATCAGGGTGTCGGTGTCGGTGTCGGTGTTGGTCCGGGGTTCGGTGATGGTCATCGGGCGGTGATCTCCTGAGCGCGGGGGGCGGCGGCGCGTACGGGGGGCTTCGGCAAGTTCTGGCTGGCGTAGACCCGGGTGCACCGGCCCCGCTCGTGGGCCTCGTCGCGGTCGGCCAGGCGGTGGGCCTTCAGTGCCTCGGGGGTCAACGGCAGCGTGCAGGTGCTCCTCATGTCGTCACCGCCCGAGCGGCCGCGCTGTGAGCGGCGGCGGCGTTGATCCCCCGACGGGCCAGGAGGATCACGCCGAGCGCGCCGGCGACCAGGAAGAAGGCGGCCGCGACGACCGCGACGGCGAGCGCGGCGGCGCCGACGACGACGATCAGCAGCGGTACGACGAGGAGGAAGAGGCCGGTGTGGAGCTGGTCCACGCGCCCGAGGAACATGTGGATGCAGGCGTTGATCGCCTCGATGGTGCGGGCGTTGAACTTCACGCGGCCCACCCCCCGGCGATCTCCTCGTCCAGGCCAAAGCCGGCGGCGGTGTTCTCGGCGTGCTCCAGCTCGGTGACGACGGCGAGCAGCGCCGGGCGGGGCGCGGGGGTGCGCCGGGCGGGGGTACGGCGCCGGGCGGTGAGGGCGTCGTGGTCGTCCAGGTCCAGCAGCAGCATGGCGATGAACTCGACGCGGGCGCCCCGGGTGCGGGCGGAGTCGGCCGGGCTGCCGACGAAGAAGTGTTCCGGCTGGCCGGTCAGGGTGGACAGCGCGTGCAGCGCGGCCCCGAACGGGGGCCTGGCTGCGGTGTCGGTGGTGGTCACGGTTGGTGCCCTTCGTGGTCGGGTTTCGAGAGGTCGCGCCGGGTTGGGGAGCCATCCCCACGGGGTCCTGCTGCGGAAGGACCGCCCGGCGTATGCGGGCCTTCCGTTTCTCCAGCTCAAGGGCCCATTGCGTACCCCTTGTTAGCCACACACATTGTGTACACAATGTGTGTGGCCGAGATGAATCCTGCCTCGCTGATCGCCCAGAGTCAAGCACTTCGTAGACCCGCAACACATTGAGTAGACAATGAGGGGAACCGCCGGTAGAACTGGGGGCATGTCACCTCAGAAGCCGCCCCCGCTCTATGAGCGGATCGCGAATGACCTGCGCGTACGCGTCAACGCAGGGGAATTCACCTCAAGCCCTCTTCCCACGGAAAGCTCGCTCGCCGAGCAGCACGCGACCTCGCGCGTCACCGTCCGCAAGGGCCTGAACCTCCTGGTCCAGGAGGGCCTGATCTACGCGGACCGCCCGCGGGGCTACTTCGTGCGGGTCAAGCGCCCGATGATCTACCGGCCGCAGCAGGAGTTCCGCAAGCGCCCCCTCAGCCCCGAAATGGACACCTTCCTCACCGAGATGAAGGAGCTGGGCCGCGAGCCGTCCCAGACCATCGAGGTCTCGGTGGTGCCGGCGCCGCCGCTCGTCCGCGAGCGCCTCCGCCTGGAGGAGGGGGAGCTGACGGCCGTCCGCCGCCGCGTTCGCTTCCTGGACGGGGAGCCCTACCTGACAAACGACAGCTACTTCCCGCGCGAGCTCGTCAAGGACAGCGACGAGATCATGAACCCCGCCGACATCGCCCGGGGCGCGAACGTCGTCCTCGCCGAGCTCGGCTACCAGCAGAAGCGCACGGTCCGCGAGTACGACTGGCGGATGCCCAGCCCGGCCGAGACGGCCCGGCTGGGCATCCCGGCCGGCACACCGGTCACCGAGGAGGTCGTCACCGGCTACACGGCCGCCGGGCAGCCGGTCAGGTGCGTGATCAACTGCTTGCCGGGGGACCGCATCAAGATGGTTCTGGAGGACGAGCGCCCGCGCCTGGGCAGCGAGCTGACCATCGCCCCGGCCGCTCTGGAGGACCTCGACACCGTCACGGGCCTGTGGGAGCAGGCCGGGCAGTGGCTGCGGGAGCGCGGCATCGATCAGTGGCAGTACGAGCCGCGCACCGACCGCATCCGCGAGAACATCCGCGCCGGGGAGTGCTTCCTCGTCCACGACGACGGAATAGCGGTCGCCACCATCACCCTCGACACACACGCCGATCCGGATTTCTGGAACGCCGGGGAGGCCGCCGAGGATGCGCTGTACGTGCACCGGATGGTCGTCCGGCGGGACGCGAGCGGCGAGGAACTCGGCAGCGCCCTGCTCGACTGGGCCAGCACCCGGGCCGAGGCCGGCGGGAAGAGGTGGCTGCGGCTCGACGCCTGGCGCTCGAACCAGGGCCTCCTCGACTACTACCGCGCGCGCGACTTCGACCTGATCCGCACGGTCGCGGCCGACGGTCGACGCTCCGGCGCCCTCTTCCAGCGCCAGGCGGGCCGCGTCCGCGGTGTGGGCCCGAGCCTGATCGACCCGGCCGACGCTGCAACCGGGGCCAAGGGCAAATGACTTCGTCCCCCCGGCGACGCACCCGTTACGGTGCGTGTGGTCGGATAGACGATCAGGGAGGGAGAATCCTCCCAAACTCAGCAGGCCCCCGCGGGGACCTGCCGGTCCGCTGCCGGGGGCCAAGACCGAGACCCGGAAAGCGGTCGCACCTTAGTCACGGGGGAGGTGCGCTCTTGATGAGCGTATGGGTTCAGGCGATACCGCCGCAGCCGGAGAGCTGCGTCGCACCGGACAACCGGAAGCGATCAACCGGTCCGTGTCCGGCTCTACCCCGTTAAAAGTCTGATGGCCGCCCCGCCTAAGCGGAACGGCCATCAAGTTCGACTCGCCCAGAGTCAATGCCCCCGAAGGGGCGTCTACCACACCCATAGGTGGGGCCTCGCTGTCGTGTTGCCACACGGACAGCAGCGCCAGGATAAGGGCGGCACCGCGAGATCGGCACATTGATCACACGGCTTGCCCTCGATCTGGCCAATGAGGCTCCCCGAAACGTCTCAAAGGGAAGCACTCGTGCCATTCCAGCACCACCCGTCCATCTACCCGCCATTCACCAGTTTCATCTCCGCCAACGTCGGTGACGGCCGATGAGCCTGACTCCGATGCTCTGGGCGATGAAGGCCGCCCCGGTCGCCGACACCACCGAGAAGCTGATCCTGATCTCGCTTGCCGAGCGGGCCGACGAGGACGGGTGCGACGCATTCCCCTCCAAGGCGACCCTGGCGAAGGATGCCCTCTGTGACGAGAAGACGGTCCAGCGGAAGCTGGGCAAGCTCGTCGACCGCAAGCTGATCGGCCTGGGTGACCAGCGGGCCGCGCAGTACATCGAGAAGCGCTACCGGCCGAAGGTCTACGACCTGTTCATCCCGTACAGCTGGTTCCCGGACGTCGACGACATCAACGAGACCCGCCGGCGGCGCGGCCGAGGACTCCTCACCCCGGAAAACCGTCCCGACATCGTGGCCGCGCCCACCCGCGTACAGCGCTCTGACAAGGGAAAACCTCGCGCAAAGCAGGGTTCCGCCGCTTCCAGGGGGGACAGTGAGTCCCCCCTGGAAAACCAGGGGGCCCTTCCCGTCTCAGGGGGGACTGAGAGTCCCACCAGGGGGGACTCTCAGTCCCAGCAGGGGGGATTGACAGACCCCCGAACCTCCCCTGTTGAACCTCCCCCCTCAAACCTCCCCATGGCGCCTTCGGCGCGAAGCGCTGGTAACGGCCGTCAGGCCCCTACAGGTAGTAGCGCGCGTGCGAGTTCGAGCGGCTCCGCCGCGGCTGACGGCGCAGCAGCGCCGAACCGGAAGGTGGCTCGCTCGGGTAGGGAGGTGCTGGTGACGCCGGAGGTTCAACACGTCCTGGCGTCCTTCCCGGATGCCCTGCGGGAGGCCTTGGTCGCCAAGGTCCGCTCTGACCGGCCCAAGACCGTGATCCAGGCCATCGAAAAGCAGCTGGCCGAGGGCGGCCTGGACCAGGCCAGGGTCCTTGGGAACCGGGTTGCCCGCCGGTGGGTGACCCACGGCTACACGCAGCACTACGCCGAAGGCACGCTGACCAGCCCGGTCGGTGCCACCGTCGCCATGCTCAAGCCGGGCCCCTGCCCCGAACCGCGCTGCGAGGACGGCGAGCTCGACGACGGCAACCCCTGCCGCAGCTGCATGGAACGGGAGAAGGACCGCCGCGCCGCCAAGGAGCTGGAGAAGAAGCTGCGGGCCCAGGAGAAGGAAGCCGAGATCCGTCGTCGGGTCTGCCCACACTGCCGGGAGGACCGGGGCACCGCCGGCCAGCCGTGCGGCGAGTGCGCCGGAGCCATCGCCTCCTCGAAGCGGGACACGAACACCTACGTCGAGCAGGCCGTGGCCGACTACCTGGCCCGGACCGGCGACGACCAGGCCGCCGCCGCCTTCCGGACCCACGTGACCGAGAGGATCGAGCAGGTCCGCAGCAGCGCCCGCGGGCGGGGCGCCAACCTTCTCGGTCAGGCACTGGAAATGCGGCTCGCGGCTTACGGCTTCGCCAGCGACCAGGGCAAGCTGCGCGAGCATGCCGCCACCGAGCAGAACGTGGCTCTGGCTGCGGGAACCGATCGCCCCGACCTGGGCCTGGTCGTGAGCATCCCGGCTCAGCAGCCCCAGATCGGCGACCGTTGCCCCGGCCACGATGCCAGCGGCTGCCGCTGGGACAAGGCAGCTGTCGGCACCGACGGCCTGTGCACCCGCTGCCGCATCGAGGCAGAGAAGAAGCAGCCCGCCCAAGTCGGCTGAGGATCACATGGACCGGCCCCCGGAGGGACGTCCCCTACCGGGGGCCGGTCCATGTCCGTAGGCATCGAGGCGCCTACGGCGCGTTCCCCGGTACAGCCCCTCGGAAAGCCCCCCGTCCGTACAGCCCGCGTGGTTAGGCGGCTTCGCCGCGATCAACGGCGCAAGCGCCTCATGAAGTCCCTCCTCGACCCATTCGAACCTCGAAGGCCGGACCACCCGCAGGCGTACCGCAATCCGCACCAACAGGGGCCTCGGTCGTACATCGCCGTACAAAGCCTGCTGGTCCGCTTCGGCACTGGGGCTCCGCGCCCCAGACCCCGCCAGCGCCAAGGGCGCGCTGGACCGCCCACACCTGGGGGGCGCCTCCCCCCAGACCCCCCACCAGCGCCTTTCGGCTGCGCTGGACCAGCCACTGCCGCCTGCCCTGCGCGCCACTTCGCTGCGCTCAGCGTCACGCACCACTCGGGCCCCAGGGGGCCCTCCTTGGGCAGTTGCCCCTGGGATCAGTGGCTGAAGCCGGTGGTGGGCCGGGGCGATTCCTCCGCGCCGTCGTTGTCCGCCGGCCCGTCGTGGCCGGGGCGAGGGGCTGAGGTCGAGGAGGGCCAGGAGGAGCTGGACGCCGAGTTCGAGGTGCGGGCCGGC
>NZ_JBHUBS010000025.1:0-79283 GCF_042788835.1 Streptomyces sp. NPDC056883
CTAGACCACGCCGCGCCCTGTCGAAGCTCGGGGCAGGGCGCCTAAATCATGCAGTCCAGGCCAACACCCCACCCCGGCCCCGGCCCCGACCCACCCCGCGCAGCCCGCGCAGCCCGCCCGACACCACCACAACCCAGCCCCGCCGGCGTTTGAGGCGAACCCCCGGCACCGCCTCAGGGGGCGGAGCGGAGGGTCGCCTCCAGCGCCGGGGTCAGGGACGCGATCACCGCCTCCGGCGTGAGCGCCGCCATCGGGGGCAGCCGCAGCAGGTAGCGGGTCAGGGCCAGGCCCAGGAGGTGCGTGGAGACCAGGCCCGCCACCCGCAGCCCCCGCTCGGCCCCGAGCGCAGCCGCCAGCGCCGGCGCGACCTGGGTCGCGAAAACCTCCCGCATGCGCGCCGCCGCCGCCTCATTGGTCACCGCGGAGCGCAACAGCACGAGCAGCGCATCATCCGCCGGATCCCCCTCCCACCGCTCCACGAAGTGCCGCACGAGCACCTGCGCCAGCTCCCCCTCCGCAACCCCCGCCAGATCAGGCAGCCGCAGGTCCACCGCGAGCGCCGCGTCGAAGAGCTGCTCCTTGCTGCCGAAGTACCGCATCACCATCGACGGGTCGATCCCCGCGTCCCCCGCGACGCCGCGGATCGTCGTCCGCTCGTACCCCTGCGCGGCGAACCGCTCCCGCGCCGCCCGCAGGATCGCCGCCTTGGTCTGCTCACCACTTCGCGTCATGCCAACAACCGTAGGCCAACATCCGTGGGCCAACAACCGTTGACATCCCACCGCGACCGCCGCACCCTTAAGTCAACAGCCGTTGGCCAACAACCGTTGGCATCCCGGAGGAGAACAAAGATGTCGCTCCCCGCCACCACCCGCGTCGCCATCGTCGGAGCCGGCCCCACCGGCCTCACCCTCGCCCTGACCCTCGCCGAGGCCGGCGTCGACTTCGTGCTCCTGGACCGGCAGGCCGAGGGCGCCAACACCTCCCGCGCCGCCGTGGTCCACGCCCGCACCCTGGAGGTGCTCGACGAGCTCGACCCGGCCACCTGCGCCGAGCTGGTCCGGCGGGGCACTGCCGTCACCCGGTTCCGGATCCGCGACGGCGCCGACCCGCTCGCCACCGTCGACTTCGACGGCCTGCCCACGGCCCACTCGTACGCCCTGATGGTTCCCCAGGACCAGACCGAAGCCGTGCTCCTCGGCCGGCTGCACGCCCTCGGCCACGAGGTCCACCGCCCGTACGAGGTCACCGCCGTCAGCCAGGACGCCGCCGGGGTCACCCTCACCACCGCCACCGGCGAAACCCTGCGCGCCGCCTACGCCGTCGGCGCCGACGGGATGCACAGCACGGTCCGCGAGGCCGCCGGGATCGGTTTCACCGGCAGCGCCTACGGGGAGTCCTTCGTCCTCGCCGACGTCACCATGGCCTGGACCCCGGGCCCCCGCGAGGTCTCCCTCACCTTCGGCGCCGCCGGTCTCACGGTGGTGGCCCCGCTCCCCGGAGGCCGCTACCGCGTGGTCGCCACCGTCGACGACGCCCCCGCCGAGCCCGGCCTGCCCCTCGTCCAGGCCTTGCTGGACGCCCGCGCCCCCGGGCAGGCCACCGTCACCGACGTCGTCTGGTCCTCGCGGTTCCGGGTCCACCACCGGGTCGCGGACCACTACCGCGCCGGCCGCCTGCTGCTCGCCGGCGACGCCGCGCACGTCCACAGCCCGGCCGGCGGCCAGGGCATGAACACCGGCATCCAGGACGGCCACGCCCTCGGCCGCGCCCTCAGTCGCGCCCTCGCCGCCGCCCCCACCACCGCCACCGCCCTCGACGAGGCCCTCGACGCCTACGAGGCCACCCGACGCCCCGTCGCCCTGCGCGTGGTCGCACTCACCGACCGGATGACCCGGATCGCCACCACCCGCAACCCCGCCCTGCGCGCCGTACGCAACACCCTGCTCCCGCTCCTCGCCCGCGTCCCGGCACTGAACAAGCGCCTGGCCACCGAGCTGGCGGAGCTGAACTACCGCTAGGGGGTCACCCGACCGCAGGCCCGCTCGCCCCCAGGGCTACTCCACGAACAGCCCCCGCGCCGCGGCCCGCGCGTCGAAGGCTTCCAGGCGGGCCTGCGCGTCCGGCAGCGCGTCCGCCATCGCCTCCAGCAGCACCCGCCCCAGCAGCATCGGCGCGCACGCCGTGTCGAAGGCCAGGCCGGTGCCGACGGGTGCCGGGATCAGCAGGTCGGAGTGGCGGGCGACCGGCGCGAAGGCCGAATCGGCGACCGTGACCACCGTCAGCCCGGCCCCCCGCGCATGCGCCAGCGCCTCGGCGACCTCCTTCGGATGGCGGGGCAGCGCGAAGCACAGCAGGGCCGAGGCCCCGGCGCCCGCGGCCGCGTCGATCCGGTCGGCGAGCATCGAGCCGCCCTCGTCGAGCAGCCGGACGTCCGGATGGACCTTCGCGGCGAAGTACGCGAACCCGCGCGCCTGCGAGGAGGCCGCGCGCAGTCCCAGTACGGGCAACGGGCTCGACCCGGCCAGCAGCCGCCCCGCCTCCCGCACCGGCGCCGGGTCGGAGAGCATCGCGGAGAGCTGCCGCAGGTTCTCGATCTCGCCCTGCACGGCCTGCTGGTACTCGTTGTACGCGTCCTCTTCCCCACCCGCGGCCCGCTCGGCGGGGGCCACCTCGCGCAGGTGCCGGCGCAGCGCGGGATAGCCGTCGAAGCCCAGCGCCACCGCGAACCGGGTCACCGACGGCTGGCTCACCCCGGCCAGCTCGGCGAGCTCCACGCTCGACAGGAACGGCACCTCCGCCGCGCCGCGCACCATGCAGTGCGCGATCCGCCGCTGGGTCGGCGTCAGCCGGTGCCCTTCGAACAGCTTCTGCAGCCGAGCCGCAGGGCTCTCGCTCATCCCGTTCCCCTCCGTCCCGCCCACCCGGCGGCCGGGCGGCCGCCGACGGGATATTCAGTCTCCGAGCACTCTGCATGCGGCTATGCAGGACGGCAACCCGATCCCGTCATCCGAGACCTTCGTCCGAGCCCTCCGGTGCCGCCGCGGACCCTGGCCGAATTCGCTTGACCGGCCCACCGTCGCCGCTTGATCCTCAAGGGCCGGCCGCCGAGATCCACCCGGTCAACCCCCCACCGAATTCAAGCGAATTGGCCCCCATGGTGTCTTCGTCCGTCTCCGCCCCACCCCTGCCCGCAACCCGCCTGTGGACCCGGAACTTCGGCCTGTTCTTCACCGCCCGCATCGTGTCGATGCTGGGCGACATGATGATGCCGGTCGCGCTGGCCGTCGCCATGATCTCCCTCGGTTACGGGGTGAGCGGCATCGGGTACGCGCTGGGCGCCTGGATGGGGTCCTTCGCCCTCTTCATCGTCTTCGGCGGGGTGATCGCTGACCGTTTCCACCCCCTGCCGCAGCTGATCGGCGCCGACGCGGTCCGGTGCGTGGCGCAGGGCTCCTTGGCCGTCTACCTCTGGATCGGCCACCCCACCCTGTGGTTCGTCATCGGCGGATCGGTCCTCGGCGGCATCGCGACCGCGATGTTCCAGCCGGGCACCTCCAGCCTCGTCCCCCAGGTCTCCACCGACCCCACCCAGGCCAACGGGGTGCTGCGGGTGAGCCAGGGGATGGCCACGATGGCCGGGCCCGCGCTCGCCGGCGTGCTGGTCGCCGCCACCTCGACGGCCTGGGTCTTCGTGATCGACGCCGCCACCTTCGCGATCAGCGGGGTCTGCCTGCTCGCGCTGCGGCTCCCCCGCTTCGCACCGGACCGCTCGCAGTCCACCCTCACGAACCTGCGGGAGGGCTGGGACGAGTTCCGCTCCAGGTCCTGGCTGTGGGCGGTGATCCTGATCTGGTGGGTGCTCGGGGTCTTCGTCTGGGGGCCGCTCACCCCGCTCGGCGCGGCCTCGATCATCGCCGAGCACGGCAAGGCCGCCTTCGGGTACGCGGAGGGCGCCTTCGGGGCCGGCTGCGTCCTCGGCGGGCTCGTCGCGATCCGGATCCGCCCGGTCCGCCCGCTGCTCGGCGGCGGCTTCGCGATGTTCCTGTTCCCGATGATGCCGCTGGCCGCGGCCCTGGTCCCGGCCCTGCCGCTGCTCATGCTCGGCTACGCGATCAGCGGTGTGGGCTGGGCGTTCTGGGGCGTGCAGTGGTCCACCACGGTGCAGACCCAGATCCCGGAGGACCGGCTCAACCGCGTGACGGCGTACGAGGTGGGCGGTTCGATCCTCGCCATCCCGCTCGGCCAGGTCCTCTCGGGCCCGGCGAGCAGCCTCGTCGGCGTCCGCCCGCTCCTGCTGGCCGGCGCCGCGATCAGCCTCGGCTGCGCCCTCGCCCTCGTCGTCGTCCGCCCCGTCCGCGGGCTCGTGCGGCGCGATGCGGGGCCGTCCCGCGATACGGGGGCTAGCCCCAGTGCCGGCAAGGCCGGCGGCTCCTAGGGTGACGGGATGGAGTCGCAGGAGCTGAAGAAGGAACTCTCCGCCACGCTCGACGCCCGGCGGGAGCTGGGGTCGGAGTACGAGGCCGCGCTGGTGGACTCGTTCGTGGAGAAGGTCGACACGCAGGTGCGCCGGCGCCTCGCGGAGGAGCGGCTCTCCGCGGCCCGCGGTACCCATCCGGGCGCGGCGGACTCCGCGGACGGCAACTTCGGCGAGCGCTTCGGCTTCGCGATCATCACCCTGGTGCTGGCGATCCCGCTCTCCGCGATCGGCGCCGCCCAGGCCCATCTCAGCGGCCTGATCGTCGCCTGGCTCGGCATCCTGGGCGTCAACCACGTCCACGCGGCGAAGTTCCGCCGCCGTCACCACGGCGAGCGCGGTACCGACGTGCTGGACTGACGGGCAGGCAGCAGGGGCGGCGGCCGCAACAGCCCGCGCACATGTTTATGCGCGGGGACCGCCGCACCCCGGTTTCCCGGGGGCGGGACGACGGCGGTCCCCGCGCAGGACACGGGCCGGGTCAGGGCCGTCCGCGCGTCCGTGGCGTCCTACGCGGTCCGGGAGCCGCTCCGGAGGTGCGCCGACGCCGTTCGTGGTGCCGGCCGGGTCCCGGTTTCCCGGGCTTCCCTGCCGACAACCACCACTGTGCCGGAGCCTTGTTAAGCGGGTGCTGCCGTCACGTGACGGGCCCGTACCGTTTGCGCGTCGTCCGCGCGCACGCACCCGTACGGGCTACTCCGGGCCGCTACGGGCTACTTGGCGCCCTTGGCCAGGAACGCCAGCAGGTCCTGACGGCTCACCACACCGGTCGGCTTGCCTTCGACCAGCACGATCGCCGCGTCGGCCTCGCCGAGCACCGCCATCAGCTCGGAGACGGGCTCGCCCGATCCGACCTGCGGCAGCGGCGCGCTCATGTGCTTCTCCAGCGGGTCGCCGAGCGAGGCGCCGCCCGCGAACAGCGCGGAGAGGAGCTCCTTCTCGACCACCGAGCCGATGACCTCGGCGGCCATCACGTCGGGGTGGCCCGCGCCCGGCTTGACGATCGGCATCTGCGAGACGCCGTACTCGCGCAGCACCTCGATGGCCTCGCCGACGGTCTCCTCGGGGTGCATGTGGACCAGGGAGGGGATGCCGCCCGACTTGTCCGCGAGCACGTCGCGGATGCGGGCCGAGGGGCCCGCGTCCTCGAGGAAGCCGTGTCCGGCCATCCACTCGTCGTTGAAGATCTTGCTGATGTAGCCGCGCCCGCTGTCCGGGAGCAGGACGACGACCACGTCGTCCGGGCCGAGGCCCTCGGCCGCCTTCAGCGCGGCGACGACCGCCATGCCGCAGGAGCCGCCGACCAGCAGGCCCTCCTCCTTCGCGAGGCGGCGGGTCATCTGGAAGGAGTCCTTGTCGGACACCGCGATGATCTCGTCGGCCACCTCCGCGTCGTAGGCGGTCGGCCAGAAGTCCTCGCCGACGCCCTCGACGAGGTACGGACGGCCGGAGCCTCCGGAGTAGACCGAGCCCTCGGGGTCGGCGCCGATGACCTTCACGCTGCCTCCGGACGCCTCCTTGAGGTACCGGCCGGTGCCCGAGATCGTGCCGCCCGTGCCGACGCCCGCGACGAAGTGGGTGATCTTCCCGTCCGTCTGCTCCCAGAGCTCGGGGCCGGTGGTCTCGTAGTGCGAGCGCGGGTTGTTCGGGTTGCTGTACTGGTCCGGCTTCCAGGCCCCCGGGGTCTCGCGCACGAGGCGGTCGGACACGTTGTAGTACGAGTCCGGGTGCTCGGGGTCGACGGCGGTCGGGCAGACCACGACCTCGGCGCCGTACGCGCGCATGACGTTGATCTTGTCAGTGGAGACCTTGTCGGGGCAGACGAAGATGCACTTGTAGCCCTTCTGCTGGGCCACGATGGCGAGTCCTACACCCGTGTTGCCGCTCGTGGGCTCCACGATGGTGCCGCCGGGCTTGAGTGCTCCGCTCTGCTCGGCGGCCTCGATCATCCTGACGGCGATCCGGTCCTTCGCGGATCCGCCGGGATTGAAGTACTCGACCTTGGCAAGGACGGTGGCCTGGAGGCCTTCGGTCACACGGTTGAGCTTCACCAGCGGGGTGTTGCCGACGAGGCTGATCATCGAGTCGTGGAATTGCACCATGTTCTCCAAGGAGGGGACTCCGCGGGTTCTCCGGGAGGCACCGCCAGACTATGCGGAAAGGGATTGGCCGACCGTCCGTACGGGGCAGGAAGGTCAACAGGACGGCGGGGTCCGCAAGGACGGCACAGGGATCCGGCCAAAGGGACCGAGAAGGTGGCTTGAAGGGTGTCCAGGGCGAGGACGGCCCGCCGCATCGCGGCGGGAGCGGCGTACGGCGGTGGCGGGCTCGGGCTCGTCGGAGCCGCCGCGGTAGGGCTGGTGGTCGCGGAGATGCAGTTCGCGAAGCGGACGGTCGGCACAGGCCTGCCGGATCCGCCGCGCGCGGACGGGCTGTACGGGAGCGAGTTCGGCGGCCCGGAGCTGAGTCCGGGCCCGCTGCGGTTCGGCGTACTGGGTGATTCCACGGCCGCCGGGCTCGGGGTGCGCCGGGCTCGGCAGACTCCGGGAGCCCTGCTGGCGTCGGGGCTGGCGGCGGTGGCGGAGCGGCCGGTCGAGCTGCGCAACGTGGCGCTCTCGGGTGCCATGTCGGACGATCTGGACCGCCAGACGGGGCTGCTGCTGGACGGCGACGGCCCGCCCCCCGACGTGTGCGTGATCATGATCGGCGCCAATGACGTGACCCGGCGGATGCCGCCCACCCAGTCGGTGCGGCTGCTGACCGCGGCCGTACGCCGGCTGCGGCTCGCGGGCTCCGAGGTGGTGGTCGGCACCTGCCCGGACCTCGGCACCATCGAGCCGGTCTACCAGCCGCTGCGGTGGCTGGCCCGCCGGGTCTCGCGCCAGCTCGCGGCGGCCCAGACGATCGGGGTGCTCGCGCTGGGCGCCCGTACCGTCTCGATCGGCGACCTGATGGGGACGGAGTTCGCGGCGAACCCCCGCGAGATGTTCGGACCGGACTCCTACCACCCGTCGGCGGAGGGGTACGCGACCGCGGCGATGGCCATACTGCCGACCCTGTGCGCGGCCCTGGGCGTCTGGCCCGAGTCGGACCGGCTGGACGTCTCGCGCAACGAGGACATGCTCCCGCTGGCCAAGGCCGCCTCGGCCGCGGCGGGCCAGGCCGGCACCGAGGTGACCGGGGCCCGCGGCGCGTGGGCGCTGCTCAAGTACCGGCGCAGGCGCCGGGTGCCGGGCGAGGACCTCACGGAGCGGACCGGAACGGAGCAGACTGGAGGAGCCGGGCCGGACGGCGCGCCGGACGCCCCGTCGGGCGGTGCTGCGGATGAGCCCAGAGCGACCGGAGTCACATCGCAAGGGCAGTGACCTCGACGGTACGGGGCGGTAACTTCGCATGCGGTCCCGGTACGACACCACCTCCCTTGGAGCCCCGATGCCCGAAGCCGTCATCGTTTCCACCGCCCGTTCGCCGATCGGTCGCGCCTTCAAGGGATCCCTCAAGGACGTCCGCCCGGACGATCTGACCGCCACGGTCATCCAGGCCGCCCTCGCCAAGGTTCCCGGGCTGGACCCGCGCGAGATCGACGACCTGATGCTGGGCTGCGGCCTCCCGGGCGGCGAGCAGGGCCACAACCTCGGCCGGATCGTCGCGGTGCAGATGGGCATGGACCACCTGCCCGCCACCACGATCACCCGCTACTGCGCCTCCTCGCTCCAGACCTCCCGGATGGCGCTGCACGCCATCAAGGCGGGCGAGGGCGACGTCTTCATCTCCGCGGGCGTGGAGATGGTCTCCCGGTCCGTGAACGGCTCCTCCGACGGCATCCCGGGCACCCACAACCCGCTCTTCGCCGAGTCCGAGACCCGTACCAAGGAGGTCGCCGAGTCCACCGGCTCCACCTGGCACGACCCGCGCGAGGACGGCCGCACCCCCGACGCGTACATCGGGATGGGGCAGACCGCGGAGAACCTGGCCCGCCTCAAGGGCGTGACCCGCGCCGACATGGACGAGTTCGGCGTGCGCTCGCAGAACCTGGCCGAGGAAGCCATCAAGAACGGCTTCTGGGCCCGCGAGATCACCCCGGTCACCACCCCGGACGGCACGGTCGTCTCGCAGGACGACGGCCCGCGCGCCGGGGTCACCCTGGAGGCCGTCCAGGGCCTCAAGCCCGTCTTCCGCCCCGACGGGCTGATCACGGCCGGCAACTGCTGTCCGCTGAACGACGGCGCCGCGGCGCTGGTCGTCATGAGCGACACCAAGGCGCGCGAGCTGGGCCTGACCCCGCTGGCCCGCATCGTCTCCACCGGCGTCACCGGCCTCTCCCCCGAGATCATGGGCCTGGGCCCGGTCGAGGCCTCCAAGCAGGCGCTGAAGCGGGCGGGCCTGACCGTCGGCGACATCGACCTGTTCGAGATCAACGAGGCCTTCGCGGCCCAGGTGATCCCCTCCTACCGGGACCTCGAGATCCCGCTGGAGAAGCTGAACGTCAACGGCGGGGCCATCGCCATCGGTCACCCCTTCGGGATGACCGGCGCGCGCATCACGGGCACGCTGATCAACAGCCTGCAGTTCCACGACAAGCAGTTCGGCCTCGAAACCATGTGCGTCGGCGGCGGCCAGGGCATGGCCATGATCATCGAGCGTCTCAGCTAGTCCCGAGCGAGCGGGGCCGTCGGGATCAAGAGCCGAGGCCAGACGCCGTACGGGATCCGCTTGATCCCATAGGTCGTACTGACACCGAATCTAATCCTCTCGCGGCCATTCTGTGACCAAATGTCCCCCAGGATGTGACCTTAGTCCTGGGGGATCATTGTTTTCCCAGGTCAGGCCTGGTTCGGTTGGGGCCGTCGGGACGAAAGGCCTGTCCAATTCATGACGTAATGCACTGCAAGCCATTCCCAGGGCAGGACAAGCTGATGTAGGAAGTCGGGGGATCGAATCAATCAGGAGTTAGTCAGTGAGCGCCATGTCTCTTGCCCTACTGCTGACCACGGCCGCTGCCACGGCCGTCGGCGCTGCTGCGCTGCACGCCGTCCACGGCCTGCGCAAGCAGGTCACCGCACTGCGCGGTGAGCTGACGGTTTCGCACCCCCGTGGTGCCACCGTCCCGCACGCCCGCAGCGCCGTGGAGTCCCCCGCCGCCGAGATACGAGCCGCCGTCGCCGAGGCCCTGGCCGAGGAGCGCGAGCGCGAGCTCGCCGAGGCGCGCGCCTTCTGGGCCGCCCAGGAAGCCCGCGACGCCGCCGACGCCCCCTCACTGCTGGGCGGCCTGTCCGGCCTCGGCGAGGAGAGCCCCGTCTTCCTGCCCCGGCAGGCGGACCTGGTCGGCCTGGAGCCGCTCCCGGGCGACGACGCCGAGGACTACCAGAGCTACCCGGAGGACTCGGCCGAGCTGGCCGCGGCCCGCCGGCGCCACCCCTCGCACCCCGACTTCGTCCCCGTGCAGGCCTCGCACCCCGGAGCCGACCACGAGCGCACGGTCAACCGCCTGGAGGAGCTCGCGGAGGCCCGTACGGCCCTCGCGGACGTCCGCCCCGGCCCGCTGGGCACCCTGGACGTGTACGTCTTCACCGACGGCACCACGCTCTGCATGACCCCGGGCCACCGGGAGACCGCCGAGCGGCTCGCCGACGCCCTGCGTTCGGGCAGCGCACCGGTCCTGCTGGGCGGCTCGGGCATCTCCGGCGCCTACGCCCTGACCTTCTCCTGCGGCGACTCCGAGGACCCGGACAGCAACGTCTACATCCTCGCCGACCGCGTCATCGCCTCGCTCTGAGTCCCCGCACCGGTCCGCGTCACCGCAGCGCCCTGGCTTCCGCCTGATCCACCAGCCGAACGGCCTCGTCCAGCACCTCGGACGGGGCCTTCGCCGTATCCGGACCATCCGGACCCGGGGCACCCGCGGGGTCCGCCACCGCGGCGTGCAGGGCCTCGGCGAGGTCCAGCCCGGCCACGGCCAGCTGGTCGCCGACGACGAAGATGCCGGCGTCGGGCATCGTCCGCGCCGGAGCCGCCCCCGCTGCGTCCCCGGCGGCCGTACCGTCCGCGGAGGCCGCCTCCAGCCGCTGCGCCCTCAGCGAGAGCTCCCGGGCCAGGTCCAGCGCCACCTCGGCGGCGCCCTGCTGGAGCCGGCTCTGCGGCGCCGCCCGCAGCCGGTCGGCGAAACGTTCCACGGCGGCGGTCAGGGGTGAGGTATCGAGCACCCGGCCGACCTTACGCGCCGCCGCGGCGCCATTGCCAACGGGCGAACTCTCCGGCACGGTGGCGTGAAGAGAACAGCACAGCACGGCGATACCCCCGGAGGCGCCCATGTCCGTCGAGTTCTCCGAACAGACCCACCGCAACATGATCGACAGAATCCCCCAGACCACCGGTCGTGAACTTTCCGACTGGCTCCGGGCCGTGGACGACGGCCCCTCCCTCGTCCGGTTCGAAGAGAAGGTCAGCTGGCTGCTCGGCGCGCACGAGCTGTCGTACGGCCAGGCCAAGGCGATCATCCACGAGTACGACCTGCGCAGGGCCGCCCGCAAGTTCGGCTGAGCCGGCCCCTGCCCCCGTCCGTAGCCCCCGACGTCCGAACCGCCCGGTCACTCGATCTGCTGACCCCCGACATGCGGGAAGGCCCCGCGAGCGTGTGCTCGCGGGGCCTTCCTCAGGTCAAGCAGTGCCTACTGGTACTAGTCGCCCTTGAGGATGGAGATCAGGCGCAGCATCTCCATGTAGATCCACACCAGGGTCATGGTGAGGCCGAAGGCCGCCAGCCAGGACTCCTCGCGGGGGGCGCCGTAGGTCACGCCGTCCTCGACCATCTTGAAGTCCATGGCGAGGAAGGCGGCACCGAGGATGATGCCGATGACGCCGAAGAGGATGCCGAGGCCGCCGCTGCGGAAGCCGAGGCCGTCGCCGCCCGCGAAGACCGAGAACAGCATGTTGACGACCATCAGGAGCATGAAGCCGATGGCGGCCGCCGTCACGAAGCCGACGAAGCGCCGGTTCACGGTGATCCAGCGCATCTTGTAGGCGATCAGCACGCCGGCGAAGACGCACATCGTGCCCATGACGGCCTGGACGACCGTGCCGGGGCCGACGTAGGTGCTGACGGCCGAGCTGATGACGCCGAGGAAGACGCCCTCGAAGGCCGCGTAGGCCAGGATCAGCGCGGGGACCGGCTTGGCCTTGAACGACTGGACCATCGCGAAGACGAACGCGATGAGCGCGGCGACGAAGGCGATGCCGTACGACTTGTTGATGTTGGCCGGGTCGACCGGAAGCGCGATCCAGGAGACGGCCGCCGTCAGGATGACCGTGCCGAGCGTCAGGGCCGTACGGCTCACGACGTCGTCGATGGTCATCGCGTTGCCGCGGACCGGCGCCTGCGGCATACCCGTGGCCGGGTCGGTCGCGTAGGGGTTGGTCGCGTACGGGTTGGTGGCGGTCCCGGCCTGGGCCTGGGGCTGCTGCGTGCCGAAGCCCGCATAAGCACCGTTGTCGCGGCTGAACCCCCGTCGCGAGAAGACCGGGTTGCTGCTCCTCATCTCACTCCTCCATGGCCACCGTGCGCGGCCTTGGAATCAAGAGTAATGCGAACGCAAAGAAATCGCCCTACTGCTGGAGGAGGATCTTTCCACCCTGGTACGGGACTGGTACGGGCCCGCTCCGCGGGACGAGCGGGGGCACTCGTGGCGCCCCCGCCCCCCGCACGTTCCGGCCTGAAACGGAACGTCATCACCATCAGCGTGCCCGAAGCCGGACTTGAACCGGCACGACCCGAGGGTCAGCGAGGTTTAAGCTCGCCGTGTCTGCATTCCACCATCCGGGCAGGGCGTAGCGGCCCCCTAGGAAAAGCCTTGAACGCTACGCCGAGCCTATCCGGAACACTTACGCCCCCACCTGGGCGTCTCGCCGATGTTGTCTGATTTTATTGGCGCTTGATGGCGCGTCAGGGGACAGAAGCCACGGTCGGTACGTTCCGGGCGTCGATCATGGCCGCCACGGGATTGACGGGATTTCGATGGCCCGCGCCACCCCGCACGCCACCCCGTGCGCCACCCCCTCGGCCCGGCTCCGCTTCCGGCCCGTTTCCGCCGCCGGGTCTGCCGCGTTTCCGGCTCCGCTTCCGGCTCCGCTCCGCCGCGCGCCCCGGCTCGCGCTCCCGCTCCCGGCGCCGCCCGCCGGGAGGCCTCCCCGTGCCTCCTCCGGGCTGCCGTCATACCAAAGGAGGAGGCGCAGCCCTCCGCGGTCAGTCTCCGGTGGACCGGAGAACGGGCATCACGGCTGATCCGGAGCGGGGGTGGGCGCCGCGACGATGGAGGAGTCCCGCCAACCGCGGACCGTGAGCCCGGTCCGCCCCCCGAGGAGTCGCCCCCGTGACCACCATGAACTACGCCCCGCACACCACCCAGGCCGTCGCTGCGCGCGCCACCGGCCTCTCCAAGGTGTACGGCCAGGGCGAGACCCAGGTGGTCGCTCTGGACAACGTCTCCGTGGACTTCGCGGCGGGCCAGTTCACCGCGATCATGGGCCCCTCCGGCTCCGGCAAGTCCACGCTGATGCACTGCGTCGCCGGCCTGGACACCTTCTCCGCCGGATCCGTCCGCATCGGCGAGACCGAGCTGTCCACGCTGAAGGACAAGCAGCTCACGCAGCTGCGCCGGGACAAGATCGGCTTCATCTTCCAGGCCTTCAACCTGCTGCCGACCCTGACGGCCCTGGAGAACATCACGCTCCCCATGGACATCGCCGGCCGCAAGCCCGACCGGCAGTGGCTCGACGCGGTGATCACCATGGTCGGCCTCTCCGAGCGCCTCTCCCACCGCCCCACCCAGCTCTCCGGCGGCCAGCAGCAGCGCGTGGCCGTGGCCCGCGCCCTGGCCTCCCGCCCCGAGATCATCTTCGGCGACGAGCCCACCGGAAACCTCGACTCGCGCTCCGGCGCCGAGGTCCTCGGCTTCCTGCGCAACTCCGTGCGCGAGCTCGGCCAGACCGTCGTCATGGTCACCCACGACCCGGTCGCCGCCTCCTACGCGGACCGCGTCATCTTCCTCGCCGACGGCCGCATCGTCGACGAGATGATCCAGCCCACCGCGGACGGCGTGCTCGACCGCATGAAGGCCTTCGACGCCAAGGGCCGCACCAGCTGAGGGACGCCCCTCGACCCCGTCCCCGCTGACCCCACAGACCTGGATTCCTCCACCATGTTCCGTACCGCCCTGCGCAACGTGCTCGCGCACAAGGCCCGGCTGCTGATGACGGTCCTCGCCGTCGTTCTCGGCGTCGCCTTCGTCTCCGGCACGCTCGTCTTCACCGACACCGTCGGCAAGGCGATGTCGAACCAGTCCGCCAAGAGCTTCGACGGCGTCGCCGTCTCGGTCACCTCCCAGGGCGTCCCCCGCAACGACGAGGGCGTCAAGGAGGGCGAGCCGGGCATCAGCCAGCAGACCCTCGACAAGGTCAAGGCCCTCGGCGGCGTCGACTCCGCGTCCGGACGCGTCCACGGCTTCGCCGCCGTGGGCGACCAGGACGGCAAGCTGATCGGCACCGGCTGGGCCAACACCGGCGCCAACTTCGTCCCCCTCAAGGACGGCAAGGACCCGCGCTACGCCTTCACCGAGGGCAACGGCCCGGCCAAGGCCGGCGAGATCGCCCTCGACCAGGAGACGGCCAAGCGCGGCGCGTACAAGGTGGGCGACAAGGTCCGGGTGGCCGACAACGGCCCGGCCAAGGAGTACACGCTCACCGGCGTCTTCACCACCGAGGACGGCGCGGTCAACGCGGGCGGCTCGCTCGTCCTGTTCGACACCCCGACCGCCCAGCAGCTCTACCTGGAGCCGGGCTACTACGACGAGCTCGCGGTCGGCGCCAAGGCCGGCGTCTCCGCCGACCAGCTCCTGTCCGAGATCAAGCCGATCGTCGGCAAGGACGCCAAGGCCCAGACCGGCGCGGCCCTCGCCGCCGAGCAGGCCAAGGACATCGAAGCCGGCATGAACAGCATGAACCAGATGCTGCTCACGTTCG
This sequence comes from Streptomyces sp. NPDC056883, assembly GCF_042788835.1. NCBI lineage: Bacteria > Bacillati > Actinomycetota > Actinomycetes > Kitasatosporales > Streptomycetaceae > Streptomyces > Streptomyces sp. NPDC056883. Next base: position 14,492 of record NZ_JBHUBS010000025.1, read on the forward strand.
CGCTGATCTCGCTCTTCGTGGGCATCTTCCTGATCTACAACACCTTCACCATGCTGGTCGCCCAGCGCACCAAGGAGCTGGCCCTGCTGCGCGCCGTCGGCGCCAACCGCGGCCAGGTCAAGCGCTCGGTCCTGGCCGAGGCCCTGGTCGTCGGGGTGATCTCCTCCGCCATCGGCCTGATCGCCGGCGTCGGGCTCGCCATCGGCATGCGCTCCGCGATGAACGCCTTCGACGTCAAGATCCCGGCCGGCCCGCTGGTCGTCGCCCCCGTCACCATCGCCGCCGCGATCGTCATCGGCGTCGTCGTCACGATGCTCGCCGCCTGGCTGCCCGCCCGCCGCACCGCCAAGATCTCCCCGGTCGCCGCCATGGGCAGCGCCCACCTGCCGGCCTCCGCGAAGTCCCTGGTGCTGCGCAACAGCATCGGCGGCGCCGTCACCCTCCTCGGCCTGCTGGGCATCCTCGGCGGCGCGATGAGCGGGAAGGACGGCAAGATGCTCATCGGCGCCGGTGCCTTCCTCACGATGATCGGCATCATCATCCTGCTGCCGGCCCTCTCCCGCCCGGTCATCGCGGCGGTCCGCCCGCTGCTGGAGAAGGTCTTCGGCGTCGCCGGCAAGCTGGCCGCGCAGAACGCGGTCCGCAACCCGCGCCGCACCGCGGTCACCGCCGCCTCGCTGGCGATCGGCCTGACCCTGGTCACCGCCCTGTCGGTGCTCGGCATCACGATGGGCAAGGCCATCGACAAGATGACGACGGACAACCTCAAGGCCGACTACAAGGTCTCGATGGGCGAGAGCTTCGGCAGCCTGGACCCCTCCGTGATCCCGGCCCTGGAGAAGGCCCCGGGCGTCAAGGCGGTCTCCCCGCAGCAGGCCGGTGACTTCAAGGTCGGCGACGGCGACACCTACCGCTCGGTCTCCGGGGTCAACCCGGCGACCATCGGCCAGCTCCTCAACTTCGACGTGGTCAGCGGCCAGCTGACCAGCCTGGCCAAGGGCGAGGTGGCGGTCTCCGAGAAGACCGCGAAGTCGGACGGCCTGTCGGTCGGCTCCCCGCTGAAGGTCACCTTCCCGGACAAGAAGCAGGAGAACCTGAAGGTCGGCGCGGTCTACAAGGACATGGAGGGCATGCTCTCCCCCTACGTGATCGACTCCCGGATCCTCGACCGGCACGACGAGAAGCCGTACCTGCGCGAGGTCCTCGTCAAGATGGACGGCGGCCCCTCCGCCAAGGGCGAGCAGGCCCTGGTCGACGCCCTCGGCAAGAACCCGGCGATCACCTTCGCCACCCAGCAGGACATCCGCAACGAGATGGGCGGCATGATCAACACCGCCCTGAACATCATGTACGGCCTGCTCGCCATGGCGCTGATCATCTCGGTCCTCGGCGTCGTCAACACCCTGGCGATGTCCGTGTACGAGCGGACGCAGGAGATCGGCATGCTGCGGGCCATCGGCCTGGACCGCGGCCGGGTCAAGAACATGATCCGACTGGAAGCCATCGTGATCTCGCTCTTCGGCGCGGTGATCGGCGTGGCCCTCGGCACCTTCATCGCCTGGGCCGTGGGCGAGACCATCAAGGGCTCGATCCCGAACTACGCCCTGGTGATCCCCTTCGACCGGATCGCGATCTTCATGCTGCTGGCCGGCATCGTGGGCGCCCTGGCGGCCATGTGGCCCGCCCGCAGCGCGGCCCGGCTGAACATGTTGACCGCGATCAAGACGGAGTAGCCGTACGAGCGCACCCGTACGAAGCCGCAGGGCCCCGCGACATCCCGTCGCGGGGCCCTGCGCCGCTTCTCAGGGCCGCGGACCGGCCCGTACGGGCTACGCCGGCCACTCCCGGGCGCGGAGCGGCATCCCTGAGGCCGACCGGGTACCGGTGTGCACCGCGAGCACCTGGTTGACGCCGAGCCGGTTGTGCTCGAAGGCGAGCGCCGAGGCGGCCATGTACAGCTGCCAGACCCGGGCCCGCCCGGGCGAGGTGAGCCGCTGCGCCTCCTCCCAGTGCTCCTCCAGCCGGGCCACCCAGGCCCGCAGGGTGAGCGCGTAGTGCTCGCGCAGCGCCTCCACGTCGCGGACCTCGAAGCCGGCCCGTTCCAGTTCGCCGACGGTGGTGCCCAGCGGGGACAGCTCCCCGTCGGGGAAGACGTAGGCGTCTATGAACGCGTTGATCCGGTACGCCTCCTCGTCCGGCTCGGGGCGCCGCGCGATCTGGTGGTTCAGCAGCCGCCCGCCCGGTCGCAGCAGGCCGTACAGCGTGCGGGCGTACGTGCGGTAGCGGTCGGCGCCCACGTGTTCGGCCATCCCGATGGAGGAAACGGCGTCGTACGGGCCGTCCTTGACGTCCCGGTAGTCCTGAACCCGGATCTCGACGAGGTCGGCCAGGCCCTCCTCCGCGACCCGCTTGCGGGCGTAGGCGGCCTGTTCGCGCGAGAGCGTGATCCCGGTGACCTTCGCCCCGTACTCCCGGGCCGCGTGCAGGGCCATCGAGCCCCAGCCGCAGCCGACGTCCAGGAGCCGGTCCCCCGGGCCCAGGGCGAGCTTGCGGCAGACCAGGTCCAGCTTGTCCCGCTGGGCGTCCTCCAGGCTCCCGCCGGGGGTCCAGTAGGCGCAGGAGTACACCATCGACGGGCCGAGCACCCGCTCGTAGAAGGCGTTGCCCACGTCGTAGTGGTGGCTGATGGCCTGCCGGTCGCTCCCCTTGGTGTGCCGGGGGCCGCCGCCGCGGCGGAGGGCCTCCTCGGGCGGCGGGGCCGGCTTGGTCCACGGCCGCGCCAGGCCCACGAGGCCCCGTACGGCGGCCCGGGCGTGCGGATCGCGCAGCAGGGCGGCGGGACCGGCGGCCTTGTTCCCGGCGGCCTTGTTCCCGGCGGCCTTGGCAGCCTTGGCTGCCGCCTCCGCGGCGGGCTCGCGGTCCCGCTCCCAGAGCAGCCCGCCGACCCGGTCCAGCAGCTCGAACAGGTCACCGTCGACGGTGAGGTCCCCGGCCACCCAGGCGCGGGCCAGGCCGAGCTCGCCCGGCTTCCACAGGATCCGGCGCAGGGCGCGGCGGTTGTTCAGGACCAGGATGGGACCGCCGAGCGGGCCGGCCTCGCTGCCGTCCCAGGCCCGGATCCGGACGGGGAGAGGGGCTCCCAACAGGGTTTCGGCTAAAGCGGCCAGCCGCGGCGCGGCGTCGTTCATGCGGGACCCTCCAACAGGCTCCGACGAGCTCCGATAAGTTCCGACCGCACGGCATACCCGGATCCGGTCCCGAATATGCCGAAGGGGCCGCCCGCACCACGGATGGCGGGCAGCCCCTTCGGGACGCACTGGGTCGTACGGGTCGAACTGGTCCTGCTGGTCGTACTGGCCCTGCTGGTCGAACTGGTCCTGCCGGCCCCTACGGGGTCAGGAGGCCTTGGCCTTCTCGGCCGGGGCCGCGACGGCCGGAGCCGGCGCCGGCTTGGCGGCCTCGTAGAACTCCTCGCGGGGGGTCTCCAGCGCACCGAGGGAGACGACCTCGCGCTTGAGGAACATGCCGAGGGTCCAGTCGGCGATGACGCGGATCTTGCGGTTCCAGGTCGGCATGGCCATGCCGTGGTAGCCACGGTGCATGTACCAGGCGAGCCGGCCCTTGAGCTTGATCTTCATCCCGCCCATGACGATCATCGCCACGCCCTTGTGGAGGCCGAGGCCCGCCACCGCACCCTTGTTGGAGTGCGAGTACTCGGTCTGCGGGAAGCCCCGCATGCCCGAGATGACGTTGTCGCCGAGGACCTTGGCCTGGCGCAGCGCGTGCTGGGCGTTCGGCGGGCACCAGGCGTTCTCCACGCCGGCCTTGCGGGCGGCGAGGTCGGGCACCTGGGCGTTGTCGCCGGCGGTCCAGATGTAGTCCGTGCCCTTGACCTGGAGGGTCGGCTCGGCGTCCACGTGGCCGCGGGGGCCCAGCGGCAGGCCGTAGCGGGCCAGCACCGGGTTGGGCTTGACGCCGGCGGTCCACACGAGGGTGTTGGAGTCGACCTCGAGGCCGTTCTTCAGCACCACGTGGCCGTCCACGCAGGAGTCCATGGAGGTGTTCAGGTAGATCTCGATGCCGCGCGACTCGAGGTGCTCCTTGCCCCAGGTGCCGAGCTTGGGCCCGACCTCGGGGAGGATCTTGTCGGCCGCGTCGACCAGGATGAAGCGCATGTCCTCGCGCTTGATGCTGGTGTAGTACTTCGCGGCGTCGCGGGCCATGTCCTCGACCTCGCCGATCGTCTCGGCGCCGGCGAAGCCGCCGCCGACGAAGACGAAGGTGAGCGCCTTGCGGCGGACGTCCTCGTCCGTCGTGGACTCGGCCTTGTCGAGCTGCTCGAGTACGTGGTTGCGCAGGCCGATGCCCTCTTCCACGCCCTTCATGCCGATGCCCTGTTCGGCGAGGCCGGGGATCGGGAAGGTGCGGGAGATGGCGCCGAGCGCGATCACCAGGTAGTCGAAGGGCAGCTCGTACGCCTCGCCGACCAGCGGCGTGACGACGGCGACCTTGCGGTCCTGGTCGATGTTCGTGACACGGCCGGTGAGGACCTCAGCCTTCGGAAGCACGCGTCGCAGAGGTACGACGACGTGCCGAGGCGAGATGCTGCCTGCGGCCACTTCGGGGAGGAAGGGCTGGTAGGTCATGTACGAGCGCGGGTCGACGACCGTGACGGTCGCCTCGCCGTAACGCATCTTCTTCATGATGCGCTTGGCTGCGTACAGGCCTACGTACCCACCTCCTACAACGAGGATCCTGGGACGCTCCGTGGTGCTCATGGAACGAGTATCCAGCACCCTCAGGGGTGACGCTCGTGAGCCCCTTCACAAGGACCTCGGGCCCCTCTGCTACACTCCGCCGCCCACGTGATCGAGGTCATGGCGCGGAGCGGGAACCAGGGTGTAACGGGAGTCGTTGAACACCAGTCCTGAACTGGCCTCCAAGCCCTTAACCGGAGTAGACCACCGCCTTCGTGGATACCTACCGCCAGAGGTGCGCGAGGTCCGGCAATCGCACGAACGCGAGCAAAAAGAAGGCCCCGGAGGCTCCGGACTCGCCCAAAAGGCTCCTCCAGACCCCTCATAGGCATCTTTTCCTTGTGAAGAACTTCACGAAGTTCATGTGGACGACGGGACCTAAGGCCCCCGAACGACCCTCCGAGAGCCCCGTGGACCCCTACTGTCGACCCCTGCTGTTGACCCTCGACCTGGTCGAGGGACCAGTGTGCGGGGCGTGGAGAACGAGATGCGCAGTATCGGCGAGACCGCCGGCGACAGCGGCCTGAGCGTGAGTGCCCTGCGGTTCTACGACGGGGCCGGCGTGCTGGTGCCCGTCCTGGTCGACCCGGCGAGCGGGTACCGCTGGTACGGGCCCGAGCAGGTCGAGGAGGCCCGGCTGCTGGCCCGGCTCCGGCGGACCGGGATGCCCCTGGCGGACATCCGGCTCGTCCTGGCCGGCTGGGCCGGCCAGGACACCGATCTGGTGCGCGGCCTGCTCCGGGCGCACCTGCACCGGCTCGAACGGGGCCTGTCCGATGCACGCAGCGAGCTCTCCGCGGTCCGCGCACTACTCGAACGCAGGGAGAACCCCATGATCACGTCCATCGGCGCGTCCAACGGCGCGTCCGCGAGCACGCCCCGCGCCACCACCCCGACGGCCCGGCTCACCGTGTCCGGACCCGAGCTGGCCGCCGCCCTGGACGCGGTCCGGTTCGCCGTCTCCGCCGACCCCGAGCTGCCGGTCCTCGGCGGCATCCTGTTCGACATCGAGGGCGGGGCGCTGCGCGTGGTGGCCACCGACCGGTACCGCCTGGCCGTCGCGCGCGCCGGGGCCACCGGACACACCGGCCCCCGCCTGCAGCTCCTCGTACCCGCCCCGCTCGCGGACGCGATGCGGGCGCTGCTGAGCGAGGACGCACCGGTCCTGCTCACCGTGGACGGCGACCGCGTGGCCCTGGAGACGGAGACGGCGGACCGCCAGGCGGCCGGCCGCTGCCTGGGCCACGAGTTCCCCGACTACCGCCGCCTCGTCAGCCTGCCCGCGGGGCGCCGGGTCCTCGTCGACGTGCCGGCCTTGCGCGAGGCCCTGGAAACGGGTCCCGTCCGCCCGGCCGAACGCGAGCAGGACGGCGCGACCGGCGACGTCAGCGTGCTCAAGGTGACCGGCGCGGACGAGGTGTCGCAGGCGTCTCAGGCGTCGCAGGTGTCCCTCTGCGGCGACGAGGACGACGACCCGGCCAACGTCGGCCTGAACCGCGCGTTCCTGCTGGACGCCCTCGCCGCCGGGAACCGCGACCGGCTGGTCCTGGAGCTCGGCGCCCCCAAGGCCCCCGTGGTGGTCCGCCGCCCCGACGACGAGGAGACCTTCTCGCTCCTGATGCCGGTCCGGCTGGACGCGTAGGAGCCCGCGCACAGGACGGTGCCCCCGGCGGGATGGATCCGCCGGGGGCACCGTGCCGTGCGTGCGCGTGGGCCGTCAGGCGATGGACCAGGCGATTCCGTCGAGGATGTCGTGCTCCGAGACCACGACCTCCGAGGCGCCGACCCGCTCCATGATCGCCAGCAGGACCAGGGCGCCCGCGCCGATCACGTCGACCCGTCCCGGGTGCATCACCGGGATGGCCGCGCGCTCGGCGTGCGTCAGCGTCAGCATCCGCTCGCTGACCTCGCGGACCGTCTCGTACGGGATCCGGGAGTGGTGGATCCGCGACGAGTCGTACGCCTCCAGGCCCAGCGCGATCGCTGCGACCGTGGTCACCGACCCGGCCAGGCCCACCAGGGTGCGCGCCTCGGCCAGCGGAACCGTCTCGGAGGCCAGGTCCAGCCCGGCCTCGATGTCGGCCCGTATCGCGGCGATCTGCTCCGCGGTCGGCGGGTCGGTGACGACCCCGTCCACCGTCAGGTGGCGCTCGGTCATCCGGACACAGCCCACGTCGACGGAGCGGGCCGCCCGGACGTGTTCGGTGCCGACCACGAACTCCGTGGAGCCGCCGCCGATGTCCACCACCAGGAAGGGCCGCTCCAGGTCGGTGCGGCCGGTCAGCTCGCCGGTGGCACCGGTGAAGGAGAACTCGGCCTCCTGGTCCCCGCTGATCACCTCGGGCTCGACGCCCAGGATGTCCAGGACCCCCCGGACGAAGTCGTCGCGGTTCTCGGCGTCCCGGGAGGCCGAGGTCGCCACGAAGCGCACCCGCTCGGCGCCGAGCTCCTTGATGACCGCCGCGTACTCGCGGCAGGCCGCGAAGGTGCGCTCGAGCGCCTCCGGAGCCAGCCGGCCGGTCTTGTCGACGCCCTGGCCGAGCCGGACGACGATCATCCGGCGGTCCAGCTCGATCAGCTCGCCGGTGGCGGGGTCGAGGTCGGCGACGAGGAGCCGGATGGAGTTCGTACCGCAGTCGACGGCCGCGACGCGGGTCACGCGCCCGCCTCCGCCGCGGCGTCCCCTTCGGCCTTCTTCTCTTCGGCCTTCGTCTCCTCGGCCTTCGTCGCCTCGGCCTTCTTCTCCCCGCACGGGGTGACGCAGGCGCCCTTGGCCCACCACTCGGGCAGCATCGCCAGGGCCTCGTCGCCGAACGGGTTCACGCCCGGGCCCGCGGCCAGGGAGTGGCCGACCAGCACGTGCAGGCACTTCACCCGGTCCGGCATGCCGCCGGCGCTCGGGAAGCCCTGGAGCACCTCGATGGCGTCGCGGCGGGTGATGTAGTCCTCGTGCGCGGCCCGGTAGGCGGCGGCCAGCTCCGGGTCCACGGCGAGGCGGGCCTGCATCTCCTTCATCACGCCGTTGGCCTCCAGCGTGCCGATCGCACCGGCGGCCCGCGGGCAGGTCAAGTAGTACAGCGTCGGGAAGGGGGTGCCGTCGGGGAGCCGCGGGGCGGTCTCCACCACGTCCGGCTGCCCGCAGGGGCAGCGGTGCGCGATGGCGCGGAGCCCGCGCGGGGGGCGGCCGAGCTGCTGTTCGAACGCCTCGATGTCGGCGGCGGTCGGCTCGGTCCGGTCGGTCTGGGGCGGGGGCGTCTGCATGCCTGGAGGAAGTCTTTTCGTTCTCGTGGATGGGTGGGACTCAGTCGCCCGGGCGGTCGGCCTTGTCGACGCCGTCCCAGACGTTGGAGTACCAGGGCCGGTCGGTGGCGGCCTGTCCGCTGCGGCGCTGCTCTCCCGCGGCGGCTCCGGGGTCGGTCATGATGTAGCTGATCTCCCCCGGCCGGACGAAGTGCAGGTGCTTGCGCGCCTGCTGCTCGGCGTACGCGTTGTCCTGCCAGCGGGCCTTCTCGTCGCGCAGCCGTTCCAGCCGGTCCCGTGCGGAGACGGCGTCCTTCTGCTGCTTCGCGATCTCCGAGCGCTGGGAGACGTACTGGCGCATCGGATACGCGAGCGCGACGACCAGGGTACAGAGGACGAGGACGAGCAGGGCGGCCCGGCCGGTGAGCCGGCTGCGGCGGACCTGCCGGCGGGACTGCGAGCGGTACACGTGCGCCGCGGTCCGCTCACCGAGCTGCTTGAGCCTGGTCGCGGTCGAGAACGTGGCGAACCGGTCCCGGTTCCCGGCCATTGATCCGCCTCCCCTATATGCACACGACGCACTACGTCCCCGCACACGGTACGGGACCGAGTGCGGGGACGTAGGGAGGCTTGCGCCCTAAAGGACTGATCAGCCCTTGAAGCGCGGGAACGCGCTGCGGCCCGCGTACACCGCGGCGTCGTCGAGGATCTCCTCGATGCGCAGCAGCTGGTTGTACTTGGCGACGCGGTCCGAGCGGGCCGGGGCGCCGGTCTTGATCTGGCCGCAGTTCACGGCGACCGCGAGGTCGGCGATGGTGACGTCCTCGGTCTCACCGGAACGGTGCGACATCATGCACTTGAAGCCGTTGCGCTGGGCCATCTCGACGGCGTCCAGGGTCTCGGTCAGCGAACCGATCTGGTTCACCTTGACGAGCAGGGCGTTCGCCGAGCCCTCTTCGATGCCGCGGGCGAGACGCTCGGGGTTGGTGACGAAGAGGTCGTCGCCGACGATCTGGACCTTGGAGCCCAGACGGTCGGTGAGGGTCTTCCAGCCCTCCCAGTCGTCCTCGAACAGCGGGTCCTCGATGGAGACCAGCGGGTACGCCTCGACGAGCTCGGCGTAGTAGTCGGTCATCTCGGCGGCCGAGCGGGACTTGCCCTCGAACTCGTAGTTGCCGTCCTTGTAGAACTCGGACGCGGCGACGTCGAGCGCGAGCGCGATCTGGGTGCCCGGGACGTAGCCGGCCTGCTTGATGGCCTCGACGATGAGGTCGAGCGCGGCGCGGTTCGACTCGAGGTTCGGCGCGAAGCCGCCCTCGTCGCCCAGACCGGTGGAGAGGCCCTTGGTGTGCAGGACCTTCTTGAGGGTGTGGTAGACCTCGGCACCCCAGCGAAGGGCCTCGGAGAAGGACTCCGCGCCGATCGGGGCGATCATGAACTCCTGGATGTCGACGTTGGAGTCGGCGTGCGACCCACCGTTCAGGATGTTCATCATCGGAACGGGCAGCAGGTGCGCGTTCGGACCGCCGAGGTAGCGGAAGAGCGGGAGGTCGGAGGCCTCGGACGCGGCGTGCGCGACGGCGAGGGAGACACCGAGGATGGCGTTGGCGCCGAGGGAACCCTTGTTCTCGGTGGCGTCCAGGTCGATCATCGCCTGGTCGATCAGGCGCTGCTCGGTGGCGTCGTAGCCGACGAGCTCCGGGCCGAGCTGCTCGATGACGGCGAGGACCGCCTTCTCGACGCCCTTGCCCATGTAGCGGTTGGGGTCACCGTCGCGGAGCTCTACGGCTTCGAACGCTCCGGTGGAGGCGCCGGACGGGACTGCAGCACGGCCGGTGCTGCCATCGTCGAGGCCCACCTCGACCTCGACCGTGGGGTTGCCTCGGGAGTCCAGGATTTCCCGGGCTACGACGACGTCGATGGACGGCACGAGCATCTCCTTCTGGGATGTGACGCTGGGTGTGCGGTGGCATGTCAGGCCGTGGGATGGCCTTGCCGCTTAGAGCCTAACCGCCTCCGGGCACTCGGCCAGCCGACCGCCCGGGTCCTGGGACGAAAAAGGGCCTGAATGCCCCTCTTACAGGACATAGGGCCCTTGATCATCAGTGATTCGGAGGGTCCGTCAGGCCGGAAGCACCCGCACACAGCACCGCCCGGCGCGAAGGGGGTTGCGCGCCGGGCGGTGGATTTGCGTGGTGGAACTACGCGCCGGAACTACTGCGCGTCGCGAAAACGGCCGCGGCCGTTCTCAGAGCTTTCGACCGGGATTCAGCCGAGGTTCAGCTTCTGACCCGGGTAGATCAGGTCGGCGTCCGAGACGATGTCCTTGTTCAGCTCGAAGAGCTTCTCCCAGCCGCCGGACACCTTGTTCGCGTCGGCGATCGCACCCAGCGTGTCGCCGGACTTGACCTCGTAGGAGCCGTTGCCCGTCTTGGGGGCCTCGATCTTCGGCGCGGCAGCGGCGGCCGGACGCTCGGAGCGGGTGGTCGGAGCCTCGACGCGCTTGGACTCCTTCTTCGGCTCGGCCTTCTTCTCCTGCTTCGGCGCCGGCTTCGGCTGGGTCTTCGGCTTGGAGGGGGTCTCCGCCGAGCCACCGTTGTAGGAGGAGTTCGACAGGCCCACGCCACAGGACGGCCAGGCGCCCTTGCCCTGGCCCTTGAGGACCTTCTCGGCGATGGCTATCTGCTGCGACTTGGAGGCCTGGTTGGCCTGCGCGGCGTACGCCTTGCCGCCGTACGCGGCCCACGTGGAGGACGAGAACTGCAGGCCGCCGTAGTAGCCGTTGCCCGTGTTGATGGACCAGTTGCCACCGGACTCGCACGCGGCGACGCGGTCCCATTCACCGGCGGTCGCGGCGGAAGCGGTGCCCGCGGCCATCAGCGGCGCGGCCACGGCGACACCGGCGACACCGGCGAGCGTGACGATGCGGACGGCCTTGGAGCCGCGACGGTGCTTGCCCTTGCCCGAAAGCAGCATGGAGTTCTCCTCACCGACGCCTACGAGGTGAGCTGTCGGGTTCGGGCGAGTGAGTGCCCGGCCGAGCGACCTAGCGCTTGGCTTAACCCCTAGCCGGTTCCGTGACCGTCTCTCAACGGCCGGTTCCGGCGCCTACCTTGGTTCCCCCGCTCCTGCCTTCGGCGCTTTACGCGACGAGTGTTCCCTTCGTCCGCCGGCAGGATTCGGCGATGCGGTCGAAGGAGCCCGCGGTGGCGAGCGATTCAGAAGGTAGACAGGTCTCCCCCCGATGTTCAACGAGGGACATCGGGGGGAAACGGTGCCTACTTGCGCTCTCCGGAAGGACGTTTGCGCAGGTGAGGGCGGGGTTTGCGGAACCGTCCGGGCCGGACACGCCAGTTGACCTGAAGAGACACATGTCTCACTTACAGAAAACGGACAATCAGCTGGTTCCGGACGCCTTAAGTGCCCCTATTGATGCGTTAGATCCAGGTTCTGACCGGGCTTGATCAGGTCTGCATCTCCGCCGATGACCTGCTCGTTGGCCTCGTAGAGACCCTTCCAGCCGCCCTTCACTCCGTTGGCGTCCGCGATCGCGATGAGGCTGTCGCCTTCCTTCACGGTGTACGTCGGGTCCGACGCGGCATCAGGTGTGGCGGGCGTCTCGACCGCGGCCTGGCCGCGGTGCTTGCCGCTGCCCTCGGTCGCACCGGGGGTCGCCGGAGCGCTCGGGGAAGCGGAATCGCCGGGTGCGGCCGGAGCCGTCGGGGCCGCGGGATCAACCGGGTTGGCCGGAATGACCGGGTTCGCCGAATTGCCGGGGCTCACTGGATTGCCCGGGTTTATCGGGTTCGTGGCGTCCCCCGGACCCGACGGGGTCACGGGAGCCGTCGGGTCCACCGGCACGGTCGGGTCCACGGACGGCGGTGCCGGAGTCGTGGGGTCCACCGGGGTGATGGGGCCCACCGGGGCAGTGGGGTCCAGGGGGTTCGTGGGGGCCGTCGGGTCGCCCGGGAGGCCGGGAGGCGGCGTCTGGAGGTCCGGCGCGGGCATGACGGGCAGTTCGCCGGGCACGCCGATCGGATAGTCGGGCAGCGGCGTCTCCGACGGGGCCGCCGGAGACGGGCTGTTCGGCGTCGGCGCACCGAAGTCCGTGGACGGCTTGCCCGAGCCGGTGTGGGGCACGGAGTCGTCCGGGCGGGACGGGGCGGGGGCGGCGGATCCGGAACCGCTGGGCAGACCCGGGTCGACCACGGCGGCGGGCGCGTCCTGCGTCAGACCGGCCGGCACGCCGCACAGCGGCCATGCCTGGGGGCCCTGGGAAGCCAGGACCCGTTCGGCCACGGCGATCTGCTGGGAGCGGCTGGCGAGGTCGGCGCGCTCGGCGAAGTCGAGCCCGCCCGCGTTCTTCCACTGCTCCTGGCTGAACTGCAGCCCGCCGTAGGTGCCGCCGCCGAAGTTGGCACTCCACGTGCCACCGCTCTCGCACTCGGCGACCTTGTCCCATGTGGAGGTCTCCGCGGCGCTCGCGCCGGTGGCCGCGAGCAGCGGCAGGGCGAGTGCGGTGCCGGTGACTCCGGCGGTGACGACAAGTGCGGGCACTTGTCGGGGGCGTCTGTGGCGGCCGTTCCCGGAACGCATGAGGCTGCACCTTTCGCATAACGGCGGGGTAACGGCAGAACCTAGCGGCCTTCGAACGCCTGTCACAAGTTTGGGCAGCCAACTGACTTCAGGTCAGGCCGGTTTCAGGTGTTTTGGGCGATGGATTCGGCCGAGAAGCGGACCGGCAGCGTCCGCAGCCCCCGCATGATGAGCCCACCACGCCAGCGCAGCTCCCCGGGGTCCACGGCCAGCTCCAGATCGGGAAGCCGCGTCAGCAGGGTCGCGAGCGCGGTCTGCCCTTCGAGCCGGGCGAGCGGGGCGCCCAGGCAGTAGTGGATGCCGTGCCCGTATCCGAGGTGCTGGTTGTCGGTCCGGGAGAGGTCCAGGGTGTCCGGCTCGTCGAACCGTTCGGGGTCCCGGTCGGCAGCCGCCAGGACCACCAGCACCGGATCCCCGGCCGCGATGTCCTGGCCGCCGAGGGCGAAGGGTTCGGTGGCGAACCGCCAGGTGGCCAGCTCCACGGGGCCGTCGTAGCGCAGCAGCTCCTCCACGCCGGTGGCCAGCAGCCCGCTCTCGCCGGCGGCGAGGGAGAGCTGGAGGCGTTCGCGCTGCTCCGGGTTCATGAAGAGGGAGTGGATCCCGTTGCCGATGAGGTTGACCGTGGTTTCGAACCCCGCGAACAAGAGGATGAAGGCCATCGCGGTGGCCTCGGCCTCCGTCAGGTGGTCACCGTGGTCGCTGGCCCGGATCAGATCGGAGATCAGGTCGTCGCCGAGGTCGTCGCGCTTGCGGTGGATGAGCTCCCCGAGATAGGTGCGCATCTGCTTCACCGACCGGGCCACCCCGCCGCGCGGCCCGCCGCCGTGCCGGATCATCATGCCCGCCCAGTCGCGGAAGTCGTCCTGGTCCTCTCGCGGTACACCGAGCATCTCGCAGATGGCGTAGATGGGGAGCGGGAAGGCGAACTCGTGGATGAGGTCGGCCTCCCCCTTCTCACAGAACTGGTCGATGAGGTGGTCGGTCAGTTCCTGCACCCTCGGAGTGAACTCGGCGACCCTGCGCGGGGTGAACGCCTTCGACACCAGCCGGCGCAGCCGGGTGTGGTCCGGCGGGTCGATGTTGAGGAGGTGGGTCATCAGCTCCGCCTTGCGCTCCCCGGGGATCCCGGTCCGGCCCTTGGCGTGCGCGGAGCCCTCGTGGTGGGCCGGGTTCTTGCTGAGCCGCTGGTCGGCGAGGGCCTGGCGGGCGTCGGAGTACCGGGTGACGAGCCAGGCCTCGACCCCGCTGGGGAGCGTGGTGCGGTGCACGGGCGCGTGCTCGCGCAGCCAGGCGTACGCCGGGTACGGGTCGGTCGCGAACTCCCAGTCGAACAGGGTCGGCGGTGGGGCGGAGCCGTCTGCGGCGTCTGCGGATCCGCCCGTGGACCCGTCCACGGACTGGTCGGCGGCGGGCTCTTCGGGGACTGCGGGGGTCTGCTCGTGCACCCGGAGACCGTATCCCGCCCCCCACCCGTCACCCCATATGGGTCGGTTGTCGCGGCTGTCCGTAGATCGGCTCTGGCTTGACCTCACCTTCCCCGGCGTTCCTACTTTCGGTTTTGTGGATGTGAGGATCTTGAAAAGCAGCTTCGCGGTGGTGGAGAGACGGGCCGAGCACGCGGTCAAGTTCTTCTACTCCCACCTCTTCTGGCACAACCCCGGAGTCCGTGATCTCTTCCCGGCCTCCTTCGAAGACATGGAGCGACAGCGAGACCGGCTCTTCGCCGCGCTCACCCATGTGATCGCCCACCTGGAGAACGAGACGCTCGTCCCCTATCTGCGCGACCTCGGCCGCGACCACCGCAAGTTCCTGGCGGGGCCCGAGCACTACGCGGCCGTGGGCACCAGCCTCATCGCCGCGCTCGCCGAGGCCTCCGGGTCCGCCTGGCACCCCCAGGCCGAAAAGGCCTGGTCAGAGGCATATCAGGTGATCGCTGACGCCATGATGGCCGGCGCCGCCGCCAGCGACGATCCGCCCTGGTGGGACGCGGAAGTCGTACGCCACCTGCTGTACGGGGAGGACATCGGCGTCCTCACCCTCCGCCCGCACGCGCACTTCCCCCATCTCCCCGGCCAGTACACGAGCGTGAGCAGCGACCGGGTGCCGACCACCTGGCGCACGTACTCCCTGGGGAACGCCCCCCGCGCCGACGGGACGCTCGACCTGCACATCAGCCGGATCGAGGGCGGCCGCCTCAGCACCGCGCTGATCCGTGAGACGCAGCCCGGAGACGTGCTGCGGCTCGGCGCGGCCGGCGGACAGATGACCTTCCGCCGCGAGGACCGCCCGGTCAGCTTCATAGCCGCCGGCACCGGCTGGGCACCGGTCCGCGCCATGCTGGAGGACCTGGCGGAACACCCTCCCGATCAGGACGTGCGGCTCTTCGTGGTCGCACGGGACGCCGCGCACCTCTACGACCGCCCGCTCATCGACGCGTACGCGGGCTCCCTGGGCTGGCTGAGCGTCACCTACATCACCCCCGCCCCCGGCCAGCACCGCAACCAGGCCACCGGCCGGCTGGCGACCGCGCTCAGCAACCGCGGGCTCTGGCCCGACCAGGACGTCTACCTGAGCGGTCCGCCGCAGTTCATCCGGGAGACCTCGTACCTCCTGGAGGAGCTCGGCGCGCGCGCCGACCGGATTTTCTACGACTCCGTACCTGCCAGTGGCAAGAGCCAGGACGACGGAAGCCGCCCGATGGGCTTCGGCGAGTGGTTCCTGAACCGCCCCGACCCGCACTGGCACAACCCGTCCGGCCGCGCGCCCAGAGAGTACTGAGAACAGCGCTGTCTGACGCAGTCGCGGGACATCCCGCAGCTGAGGGCTACTCGCCGACGCCCTCGGCCGCACGGATCGCGTCCCGGTAGGTCCGGGCCGCAGCGCGCAGCGCGGTCTCGGGGTCGGTCCCCGCCGCCTCGGCGCGCGCCGCCAGCTCCAGCAGTTCGTACCCGACGCCCTCTCCGCGGGGCAGTTCCACGGGCACCGCCCCCGCGCGGGCGCGGCCCGCCAGCTTGGACGCGAGCGCGAGACCGGGCTGGCCGAGCGGGATCCCGTCGGTCACCGACTCCCGCTGCTTCTCCACCTGCTTGGTGCGCTGCCAGTGTGCGTGCACGTCCTCCGGGGTTTTGGCCGTGGCGTCGCCGAAGACGTGCGGGTGCCGGTGGATCAGCTTCTCGACGAGGGCCCCGGCCACGTCGTCGATGGAGAACGGCTCGTCCTCTTCACCGGGACCGCCCTCCTCCGCGATGCGCGCGTGGAAGACCACCTGGAGCAGGACGTCCCCGAGTTCCTCGCGCAGTTCCTCGCGGTCCCCGGCCTCGATGGCCTCGACCAGCTCGTAGGCCTCTTCGATGGCGTACTTCGCCAGCCCCTCGTGGGTCTGCTCCGAGGTCCAGGGGCATTCGCGCCGGACCCGGTCCATGACCTGGACGAGGTCGAGCAGGCGTGCGCCGGGCAGGTCGTACGAGCCCGGGAGCAGCTCCAGGTCCGGTACGGCGACCCGGCCGGAGCCGGCGAACCGGGCCAGGCCGTCGGTGAGCCGCCGGTCTCCCTCACCGCTGAGCAGGACGACGACCGTGTGCCCGCCGGCGCACTCCTCGATCAGCGCCTGGGCGTCGGGGGCCTCCAGGGTGACCTCGACGCCCGCCTCGCGCAGGTAGGGGAGCTGGACGTGTGCCGGGTCGGCGCACAGCACCCGGTCGGCGGTCTGCAGGGTCTGCCAGGCAGGCCAGGACAGCACGCCGGGGGCCACCCGGTGGCTCGTGGTCAGCAGCACGATGCGGCCGGTGGGCTCGGAGGACACGTCGTCAGTCACCCTCCGAACCTACCTCCCCCGGGAGGCGGCCTAGGCGCCGGTGGGGGGCTGCTCGGGGCGGGTGACCTGGGTGATCCACGGGGTGGAGTGCTCGCCGAGGGTGACCCGCTGGGGGTCCCAGACGCCGTACCGCGGGTTGACCTCGATGCCGAGCCCGGCCGCGGCCTTCGCGGCGGGTTCGGCGAGCTTGCCCTCGCCGAACTTGGCGTTCAGCTTCTCGAAGAGCACCTGGTCGCGCACCCAGCGCTCGATCTGGTCGGGGGCGACGGCGGCCTTCTGCAGGATCGCCTCCTCGAAGGCGGCGGCCCCGCGGTTGCCCTCGTCGTAGGCCTTGCGGGCGTCCTGGAGCTCCTTGGGGGTGACGGTGATCCCGGCGTCCTTCGCCATCCGGTCGAGGATCCGGCTCTGCAGCATCGTGCTGAGCTTGACCCGGTCGAGCTGGGGGACGGCCGCGATGAGCTCGGCCGCGTGTTCGGAGCGGTTCTGCGCGGTGCGGACGTCGTTCACCTGGGCCTGGAGCGCGGAGGTGGTGATCCGTTCGCCGCCGATCACGGCCGCGGTGCCGGGGCGGGCTTCGCCCGAGCACGCGGACAGCAGAGGGGCCGCCAGGAGCAGGGCGGCGGAAACGGAGAGCGCTGTGCGACGGTGCAAAGGAGCCTCCAGGGCCGGGAGATTGTGCTTCGGTGCACAAGGGCCGTGCGGTGATCGATGTTATGCAGTCGAGGTGATCAGAGCCACTGGTTCGACCAACGATTCCGGGGGTGTTGGGGTTCGCGTCCACCGATGGCCACCCTTCGGCCCACCGGGGGTGCCAGGGTCGGCCCACCATGTCGACACCGCACCGCTCCCCGCGCCGCCCCGGTCTGCTCGGCTCGGCGCTCGCCGCCCTGGTCACGGTGGTGGCCGTGGGTGCCGGAGACGCCGTGGCGCGCGTCTTCCCGTACGGGCCCCGCCACCGCAGCATCAACGACCTCGGCAATCAGTTCGTGCCCTACCACGCGCACCTGTGGGACCTGCTGCACGGACGCGCCGGGGGCGGGCTGCTGCTGAACTGGCAGTCCGGCTACGGCACCAGCTTCCTGCCCGACTTCGGGACCTACCTGACCAGCCCGTTCGCGGTCCTGGTCGGGCTGTTCCCGCGGCAGGACATCGACCTCGCGGTGTACGTGGTCACCGTGCTCAAGACGGCGGCCGCGGCGGCGGCGATGGCCTGGCTGCTGCGCACCCAGCGGCGCGGGCCGGTGTGGGCGGCGGGGCTGCTCGGGGCCTCGTACGCGCTGTGCGGCTGGTCGGTGATCGAGGCCTCGTACAACCCGATGTGGCTGGACGGGATGATCGCCTTCCCGCTCCTGTGTCTGACGGGTGAGTGGGCGCTGCGCTCGCGCCGGCCGGCGGCGGCCGTCGTGGTGGTGGCGCTCTGCTGGACGGCGAACTTCTACACCGCCTACATGGCGACGCTGGGCGCGGTCCTGGTGCTGCTGGTCCGGCTGCTCCTCACCCGGGAGGGTTCGAAGGATCGGCTACGGGTCCTCGCGCGGGCGGCCCTGACCACCGTCCTGGGCGTCGCCCTGTCGATGCCGGTGCTGCTGCCCCTCTTCCTCAGCTCGAAGCAGGCCTACCCGGGGTGGTTCAAGCCCTTCGTGCCGGTGGCGACCGAGGATCTGCTGGCCCGGCTGCTGCCCGCCACCTACTCCTTCTCCTCCCCCGCTCTCTTCGTCGGCACCGGGACCCTGCTGCTCGTGGCGGCCCTGCCCTTCCACCGGGCCGTGCCGGGGCGGGAGCGGCTGGTGTGGACGGGGCTCGTCCTGCTGGTGCTGCTGTCCTTCCAGTGGATGCCGACGCACCTGGCCTGGCACCTCTTCGCGACGCCCAACGGCAGCCCCTACCGGCAGACCTTCGTGCTGGCCGGGATCGTGGTGATGGCCGCCTGGGCGGGGCTGTCGGCCGGCCCGCCCCGGCCGTGGGCGCTCGCGGGCGGTGCGGCGGTGCTGGCGGCCGTCCTGCTCGCGGCGAGCGGGAGCCGGCTCGCGACCCCGTGGGGGCTCGCCCTCTTCGGCGGCGGCCTGGCCCTGGCGGGCGCCGCCTGGTGGGCGCTGCGCCACCGGCGCCTGGTGCTGCCGGCGGCGGCCGTCCTGGCGCTGGTCCTGCTGGCGCAGGCGGCGGCGACCACCGCCCACGGGGAACGGGGCAAACTGGCGGGCCTGGACGACTACCCGGTGTGGGGGGCGGCGCACACCGCGCGGGCCGATGCGCTGAAGGGCGCCGAGGGCTGGCCCGCGTACCGCACGGACGCCGGGCGGCCCGCGCTGACCGGCAACGACCCGATGCTGCTGGGCGGGGAGGGCGGCGCGTACTACAGCAGCCACACCCCGGACCTGTTCACGCGGACGATGGTGGCCCTCGGGGCGGGCTGGACCTCGCGCGGCCGCAACGTGCAGAGCCTCGACAACCCGGTGACGGACGCCGTGTTCTCCGTCGGCGCCCGGCTGCGGCCGGACGGCACGGTCGCGCGGGCCGAGGTCCCGCCGCTGGTCACCGTCCGCCCGCCGGGGCCCGAGCCGGTCTTCGGCCCGTCCCCCTTCGCCAACCAGGAGCTCCTGCTGGGCGCCCGGGTGTACGAGGATCCGCTCTCCCCCGGGGTCTGCCGGGCGGGGACGGAGGCCTTCCTGTCGGCGCCGGAGTACAACGGGACGGCCCGCCTCGCGGACGGACCGGCCTTCCGGCTGAACGCCAACCCGCCGCGCAACAGGGCCGCCCTGCAGCCGATGGGCGTCTCGCACGGCCCGCCCTCGCAACTGGTCTTCGACGCCCCCGCCCCGGCGCACTGGCAGCTGTCCTGCCTGGACCGCCCCCGCCTGGAGGCGGCGGTGGCGCAGCTGCGCGCCACGGCGGCGACCTCGATCCGGGTCACCTCCGCGGGCGTCCGCGCGGAGCTCCCGCCGGGCAGCACGGGCACGGCGGTCCTCTCCGTCCCCGCGATCGCAGGCTGGACCTGCAACGACCGCCCGGCGGCCGACCGCCTGGGCCTGGTCGCCATCCCCTTGAACGGCCACACCACGACGGTGACCTGCACCTTCCGCCCCCCGGGCCTGACGCCGGGCCTGGCGGCCGCAGGTACGGGCCTGACGGGGCTGGTGCTCCTGCTGACCCTGCTGCGCAGGACCGGCAGCAGAGCACCAAAGGCCGTGCGGCGCCCGGCCCACTGAGGGTGGCCGGGCCAGAGACGGCAAAGGACCGCGACACCCTCCCGGGGTCTCGCGGTCCTTCTCTGCACTCTCCCTGCCGTCAGAGGGTCTGGAACGGCTTTGCATCGCTCCATTCCCAGAACAACTTCTGGGCTGCGCGCTGTTCGGCCATGAATGCCAGCATCAGGGCCGGATCGCGATCATCCGGAATGTTCACGGCAACGTGCCGGTCACCGCTCCACTCCAGGACGAATCCCTCGGTCTCTGCGATCGAGTTCACCCGTCCGGTGATCCCGGATACTTCCGCGTCCGTCAGGCCCGGCACGATCAGGGCGCGCAAGGTTCGGTGCCCACCTCGCGCCGCCACCTCCACCAACATGTCGTCCGCGTCGAGCCGCACGATGTCGAACAAGGAGATCCCGTAGATACGGAACGGAATGCACTGCATCACGAAGAGACCGTCTTCGCGATGTCCGAGCCAAATCTGCTCCCATTGATCCGGGAATCCGAAGGGTGCAAGATCCGCCATGGCGATGCGCTGCCGATCGGACATGATCGCGGGGTCGTCATGAACAATGTATTGCTTGGGCACCAAATCACCGTACTTCCAGAGGACTGAGCGCAGCATAGAGGGGCCGGACGCCCCGACATCCATCGGGGCGTCCGGCGTTGCGTGGCTAAGGAACCTTGTACGGAGTCAGACCGTACGTCGTCGCCCAGCCGGTTCTCATATTCACGGGCCACCACGGTGGTGGCCAATCTCCCTTGTAGTTCCCCGGAGGTGTCTTCGGTGCGACGCGCTCACGCTTCGAACTATTGCACCGCTTACACGCGGGAATCGTGTTCGCGTCGGTCAGGTCTCCGCCGTTGATCCTTGCCTCGACGTGGTCGATCGCCTGGGCCGGATTCACGCGGCAGTACGAGCAAATCGGCGGAGTGGAACCCGGAGTGGCATTTACTCCCACGTCGTAGGAACCGAGCAGGGCTGCCGGGATGGTCTCTCCCGCCCCTTGGCCGCCCGACGAACCAGCCGGGATGTCGTACACGTCGTGCCGGCCGTTGATCGTGCACGCGATGGGCGTGTTGATGTTGTGGACGAGGACTGCGGTGTCCTCGCCCGCCATCACGTGGTACGTGTGCAGACCTTCGACGCTCAGGTCGTAGGTCACCCGCTCCGCGGTGTACGCACGGGTGTCGACGACCTCGACCGGGACGCCGTCGCCGTCCTGCAGCTTCTGGCCTGCCTTGAGGTCTCCAGCCTGGATCCAGGTGTTGGTGGTGGCCTCGTAGAACTGGTGATGCTTGGTGGTCTGGATCGTCTTCGGACCGGACTGCGTGGCGACGACGACGTCGACGTATTCGCGGTCGGTCTTGGTGACGATCACGTCCTTGACGCGATGCTTCTCCTTCTCCTTCTTGCCCGGCTCTGCCGTCAGGACGTAGTCGCCGACCTTGACCTCTGAGATCGGCTTGGTCGTTCCGTTGGCCATCAGCACGCCGGTGAGCCCGGTGAAACTGTGCCGGGTGGGGCAGCCCGACTGGCTCTGCCCGCCCGAGGGGCCGTCCTCCTGCCCTCGCTTCTGCTTCGGACCGAACCGGCCCGCCGCAGCGCCGAAGACGCCGCCCGTAGCCGCGCCCAAGGCCGTGGCCGTGGCCGCGCCGCCGACGCTGCAGCCCTCCTTGCTGTTGACGCAGGAGATGCCGTAGCCGACCGCGCCTTCCGCGGCACCACCCGCGGCGCCCATGGCAGCGCCCTGGAGCGCCTTCCCTCCGACGCCCGCGAGCAGACGGCTCACCGCACCGGAGGCGAGACCGCCGGCCGCGCCGCCGAGTGCTCCGGTCAGAGCGCCCACGCCGACCGCCATGGCGAAGCCGCCCAGCGTCTTCGGACCGTCGCTCATCATGTAGCCGACGCCATTGGCCGCCGCGCCCGCGAGGGCCGCGCAGCCGATCGCGCCTACACCTGCCGTGATGGCGGTGCAGCCGGCGAAGACCGCGACACCGACCGCCACCGAGGCGATGGTCGAAGCGTGCTGCTTGACGAAGTTGGCTGTGGCCTTGGCTGCCTTCTTGACGGCCGTGCCGACCTTCTTGGCTGC
This sequence comes from Streptomyces sp. NPDC056883, assembly GCF_042788835.1. Classification (NCBI taxonomy): domain Bacteria; kingdom Bacillati; phylum Actinomycetota; class Actinomycetes; order Kitasatosporales; family Streptomycetaceae; genus Streptomyces; species Streptomyces sp. NPDC056883. The sequence goes on from NZ_JBHUBS010000025.1 coordinate 36,183, forward strand.
CTTGACCACCTTCTTCGCCACGTGCTTGACGGCCTTGGCGACCTTGCGGACCTGCTTCTTGACGTGCTTGACGACCTTGTGGACGACCTTCTTTACGGCCTTGTACGTCCGTTTGACGTATCTCTTGACCTTCCGGACGCTGTCGTTGACGTAGCGCACGGTCTTCTTGACCGCCCGGTACGTCCGGTAGACGGTCTTCTTGACCGCTGCCTTGACCTGCCTCGCGGCCTGCTTGACCACCACGGCGACGTGCTGAACGGTGGCGACCGTCGCGTGCCAGGCCGTCGAGACGGTCTGCGTGACCTTCGCCGCGACCTTCTTGACCGCCTTCTTCGCCCACTCGAACCAGTGACCCGTCGGGTCCACGCCCGTCATCGGGTTGTCGTTCGCGTACGCGTACTTGTTCGCGTTGACCGAAGCCGGCAGCGCGCTCTGGTCGGCCGTGTCACGGCTGTTGAACTGGCCGGTCTGCGGCGAGTACCACCGCGCGGCCATGTTGACCTTGGCGGTCTGCGGGTCGGTCCAGCCCGACTGGTATCCCAGCTGGCCAACCATGCCCTGGGTCGAGAGGACCTTGCCGAACGGCGAGTACGTCGTCGAACCGGTCAGTGCCTCGCCCGTGGCGGTGAACTGCCCCACCACGTCGTCGTGCAGGTCCGTCAGCGCCAGAACCGCCGACAGGCCCGACTTCACTCCGAGCAGCGAACCGTCCGCGTCCCGGCTGTAGGTCGTCGACCCGTCCGAGGCGACGTCGTTGCCGGCGCCGCTGTACTGGAACTGGAACAGCGGACCCGAGGTCGGGTCGCTCGCACTCAGCACGCGGTCGAGGCCGTCGTACGCGTAGGTACGGTCGCCCTCGTTGATCACGCGGTTGAAGGCGTCGGCCTTGATCGAGGTCGTCCTGCCGCCCTCGTCCGTCACCGAGCTCATCGTGCCGCGCGTGGTGTACGCGTACGTGCTGTGGCCGTCCGAGGTGAGACGGTTGCGGGCGTCGTACGTGTACGTGTCGCCGCCGACGCGCGTGCGGTTGCCCGAAGCGTCGTAGCCGTAGGCCTCCGTCGCGGTCCCGTTGTTCCAGGAGGACAGACGGTTCGCCCAGTCGTACGTGTAGGTGTTCGCGGAGGAACCCGCGAGACCTGCCGTCGTCTTCGACGTCTCGTTGCCGTTCTCGTCCCAGCCGTAGGTGATGGACGACAGCTGCGCGCCCGAGGGCGAGGTCAGCTTGTCGTTCGTGACCCGCTGCAGGGCGTCGTACGTGTACGAGCGCTTCGCCTTGCCGGCGCCGTAGTCGATCGACGTGACGCTGCTGTTGACGTTGTAGCCGTAGGTCAGCGTGCTGCCCGTGGCACCGTCGTTGACCGTCTTCAATCGGCCGGCGGTGTCGTAGCCGAAGCTCGACGTGCCGGACGCGTCCGTCCGGGAGGTCATCGCCCCGTCGCCGTTCCAGGCGAAGGAGGACGCACCCGAGGGACCCGCCGCGGACAGCAGCAGACCGCGGTCGTCATAGGCGAAGGTGTTCTTGTCCTCGCCGGTGCCCGCGACGGCCGTGACCCGGTCGTCGGCGTCGTAGTCGTAGGTGCGGGAGACCGTGGTGGCTTCCGCGCCCGTGCCGGCCTGGGTGATCAGCCGGCCCTTGACGTCGTACTCGTTGGTGGCGACCACACCACCCGGGGAGCGCTGCTCCTTGGGACGTCCCGCGCCGTCGTACACCGTGGTGAAGGTGCGGTCCGCCGCGTTCGGGTGGGTCGGGGTGGAGGGCTCGATGACCGATTCCGGCAGCCCCCACGTGTTGTAGGTGGTCAGGAAGGGGTTGCCCCGCCCGTCGGTGAAACGCGTCCGGTGGCCCGCGGCGTCGTAGCCGAAGGTCGTGGTGATCGACTCGGTCGCCGAGACCGGCTGGACCACCTTGGTGATCAGGCCGCTCGCGTCGTTGGTGAAGGTGCTGGTGTGGCCGCGGTAGTCGGTGATCGACTGCGGACGACCCGCACGGTCGTACGCGGAGCTGCTGGTGCGCAGCACCGCTCCGTTCGTGTCCAGGTCGCTCGTCGTGGTGAGCTGGCCGAACCCGTCGTACGTGTTCTTGGTGCTGGTGCCGTCCGGGTCCGTCGAAGTGAGGACCTGGCCGTCCATGTTGTAGGTGAAGGTGGACTTGGCACCGGCGGCGTCGGTCGCCTCCGTGACCTCACCCACGTTGTTGTACTTGTAGGACTGCGTGACGCCGGTCGGGCTCACGGTCCGGGACAGGTTGCCGCCCGGGGCGTCGTACTCGTTGATCGCCGTGAACGCGCGCTGCGTCGGCTGGCGGACGATGTCCGTGCTGGTGAGTGGACGCTCCATGAAGTCCCAGGTGGTCTCCTGCCTGGCGCCGTTCGGCCGGGTGGCCGACAGCTGGTCGCCGTTGGTGTCGTAGACGTACTTCGTCGTACCGCCGCCCGGGTCCGTGACCGAGGCCAGGTCGCCGAGCTGGGTGTACGTGTAGGTCCTGCGGGCGCCCAAGGAGTCGACCTCCGCCGTGACCTGGCCGAGCTTGTTGTACTCGTTCCAGCTCGTGGCCGTGATCGGGGTCGAGGCTCCCGGTGCGGTGTAGTTCGGCGAGGTCGTCGAGGATTCCTGGCCCTCGGCGTCGTACGCGGTGACCACGACGTTGCCGAGCGGGTCCGAGGACTCGGTCGGCTCGCCGAAGGTGTTGTAGCCGGTCATCGAAACGGGACGGACGGAGACCGGGGTCCCGCCGTTCTGCTCCGTGTTGACGGTCGGCTCGGTGACCGTGGTCTGCTGGCCCGCCTCGTCGTAGCCGTAGTCGGTGGTGCTGCCGTTGGCATCGGTCATCGACAGCGGCAGACCGCGCTGGTCCAGCTTCCAGGAGTTGGTGCGGACGGAGCTGCCCGCTGCCGGGAACGTGCCGCCCTTGACCCCGGAGACCTGGGAGGCGCTCAGGGCCTCCTGGTAGACCTGGGCGTCGCTGAGGGCGCCCTTGTGGTACTCGCCGTAGGTCCCGCCGCCCTTGCGGCGGCCGATCTGGACCGGGCCGTTGGCCGCCCAGGAACTGCTGTAGTCGGTCTCCTGGGCGAGTGCGCCGTTGACGTACAGCCGGATCTTCCCGGCTGCCGCGTCGTAGACGCCGGCCAGGTGGGTCCAGGCTCCGGCGGTCACCGCGGCGGTGCCGGAGGAGGCGCGGACGATGGTGGCTCCGGCCTCGTCCTTCGAGAGCCGGTTGAAGGTCCAGCCGTACGCGGTGGAGTAGTACAGCTGGAAGGAGCTGCCGTAGGCACCGTCCTGGGCCAGGAACGAGTGGTTCGCGGCCGTGTCGTCCATGCGGACCCAGGTCGCGGCCGTGAAGCTGCCGTTGGTGTTGACCACCGGCCCCGCCGTCTTGCCGTAGCTTGCCGACGTGCCGTCGAAGACCGCCGCACCACCGTGCTCGGTGGAGCGGGTGACCGTGCCGGTCAGAGTGGCCTTGGCGGATCCGCCGGAGGAGTCGGCGGCTGTGGTGCCGCTCGCCTCGTCGAGCTTCCAGCGGGCCACGGGAGCGGTCGTCCCGTCGTGGGCGGTGTTCCCGGTGACGTTGCCGAGCTGGTCGTACAGGGTGTCCTTCGTGCTGACGTCACCCGTCGCCGGGTCCGTCTCCGTCTCCGTCACGACGTTGTCGTCCGGGTCGTAGGAGACGTTCGTCGTCCGGGCGAGCCCGGCCGGGTCCAGTACGGACTTCGTCGTGCGGTCGGCCGCGTCCACCGTGAAGGCGGTCGTGGTCTTGCCGTCGTTGGTCACCTGCTGGATGAGGTTTCCGGCGGCGTCGTAGGTGTTGGCCTGCTGGGTGAAGGACTTGCCGGTCTGCGGGTCCTTGCGGACCACGGTGGCCGACAGGCCGTCGTCGGTGTAGGTGTACGCCGTCACCCAGCCCATCGAGTCGGTGATCGACGCGAGGCGGCCGGCGGGGTCGTAGGCCCGCGACTCCTGGACCAGGGTGCTCGGCGACGACGGGTTGTTCGGGTCGCCGACGTGGTTCAGGAGGCTGGTGGTGAGCGGGCGGTTCTCGCCGTCGAAGGTGTAGGTGTTGACGTTCCCCGCGGGGTCCGTCTCCTTGACCTTGTTGCCGTAGCCGTCGTACTCGAACGACGTGGTGTCGCCGCCCGGGTCCGTGCGGCCCGCGAGACGGTTGTACGGGTCGTACGTCATGGTCGTCGTACGCGCCGCGTCGCCGCCGGTGACGTCCGAGACCGTCTGGGACAGGATGTTGCCGTCCGCGTCGAACCCGGTGGTCGTCCTGGCCTGGTGCACCGCACCGGTGACCCGGTTGGTGACCGCGGGGCCGGTTTCGGTGACGACCTGGTCGTTCTTGTCGTACGTCTGCGACGTGACGAGACCGGCCGGGTTCGCGTCGGATATCTCGGTCCGGGTCAGCTGCCGGCCGAGGTTGTCGTACGTGACCTTCGCCTTGGCGCCGTTGGCATCGGTGATCTCCGCGAGGTCACCGTTGGCGAAGTAGCTGTACGAGGTCTTCTTGCCGCCGGCCGTCGTCACCTGGTTGACCAGGCCGGCCGGTGTCACGGCGGCGCCGCCCTCGGCCGCCGGGGTGGTGGCCGTGGTGTAGGTGGTGCTGGCCGTGCGGCCGTTCGGGAAACCGGGCACCGGCGGGGTGGTCACCGCGGTGAGCTTGCCGCCCGTGTCGTAGGCGTAGCTGGTGAGATAGGTGTTGTCCGTCGGGCCCGAGGAACGGCCGTCGCGCTCGGTGAGGAGCAGGTCGTTGCGCAGGTCCATCGGCGGGAACGCCGTGGTGGCGTCCGGGTAGTAGCTGTAGTAGGACGTCGAGCACTTGTTGGCGGCCGTGTCCTGGCAGACGGTCTGGGAGACCGTGTTGCCGCGGATGTCGTGGCCGGTGACGCTGCGGTTGCCGTTGGCGTCGGTCACGGTGTGCAGGAAGCCCGCCGTGTCGTAGCCGTACGTGGTCCGCTTGCCGTCGGTGCCGACGGTGGCGAGCATGCGGTTGCCCAGCTCGGCGTCGTACACGTAGGTCAGCGTCTTGTCGGTGGGGTCGGTCAGTGTGACCGTACGCACCGGGGCGACGCCCGAGGACGCCTTGTACGCGGACCAGTGCTGCCCGACCTCGGCGTCGCTCAGGCCCTTGGCGTGGACGGCGACCTCGGCGATGGAGCCGTTGAAGAAGCTGACGTCGGCCGGGGAGCTGTACCACTTGCTGAAGCCGGCGCCGATGAAGGTCCGGTTCGTGCGCTGGTCGTCCGGTGCGCCGGTGCAGGAGCCCTGCTTGGCGCCGTCGAGGTAGAGCGTCTGCGTGGTGCCGGTGGCCGAGAGGACCGCGTGGTGCCAGGCGTTGTCGGTGACGGTCGCCGTGGAGGCGACGTTCGCATTGCCGTTGCAGGTGGCGGTCCACCAGTGGCCGCGCAGCTTGTTGTCCGCGCCGACGTAGAGCAGGTCGCTCCAGTCGCCGCCGACGCCGGTCGGATCGTTGGGCGCCTTGGACTGGTCGCTCATGATGACGCCGGGCTTGGTGGTCTTGAACCACAGCTCGACCGAGCGGTCCGCCTTCGTGTGCAGCGGCCCGTAGGGCACTTCCACGAAGGAGCTGGTGCCGTTGAACTGCGCCGCGCTCACGTCACCGGCACCGAACGGTCCCGCCACGCCCTGCGTGACGGTGTTGTACGTGCCGAAGCCGGTGTGCAGCTCGTTGGCCGCCTGCGCCGCGCCCTGCGTGTCGTCCAGCCGCCAGTAGCCGCCGGGGGCGGAGCCCATCACGGCCGAGCGGTAGACCTGCGAGGAGCCGGTGACGGTGGCCGGGTTGAGCTTCCAGGTGCCGCCGTTGCCGTCGGTGGCCTGCTGGACCAGGTCGTCGGTGGTGCCGTAGGTGACCGACGCCTGGGTCTTGCTGCCCGGCGTGGTGATCTTCTGCAGCAGACCGGCGGACCGCTTGGCGGCCTGGTACTGCGCCCCGATGACCTCGGGGGTGAGCGGCTCGGTGTAGATCGCGGCCTCGGCCAGCTGGCCGGAGAAGTGGCCGAGCTGGTCGCTCGCGTTCATCGCGGGCCAGCCGCGGTTGTTCACGCCCGCGCCCAGTGCGATGTACGGGGTGTTCCAGTCCTTGATCTGGCCGGTCTTGGTGCCCTGCGAGACGCCGTCCAGGTAGAGGGTCTGGATGGTGCCCGCACCGGTGAGGGTCGCCTGGTGCCACTGTCCGTCGTTGACGGAGGCGGCCGAGGTGATCGTCGTGGTGCAGGAGCCGGTGGCCAGGCAGCCGCGCAGCTTGCCGTCGGTGCCCACGTAGAGCGCCGGGGTGTTGTACCAGGTGTTGGGCACCGGGTCGGTGATGCTCAGCGGCTTGTCACCGTAGTAGAAGAGGACGCCGCCGGCCTGCGTGGTCTTGAACCACAGCGAGATCGTCGTGTACGAGGGCGTGGCGCCGGGGGCGCTCGGCATCTCGACGTACGACGTGGTGCCGTTGAACGTGGCCGTCTTCTGGGTGGAACCGGCCAGCAGGCCGCTGCTGCCCAGGGTCACGTTGCGGTAGAGGGCGTTGTACTTGCCCTGGTTGGTGTCGACCGTGTCCTTGGTGACGGTCGCGCCCGAGGCCTCGCCGAGCCGCCAGTACGCGTACGGGTCGGCGTCGAGCACCGTCGTGCGGTGGTGGTTGCCGGTGGCGTACGTGTACTGCGTGCACTTGGACCAGTCCGCGGGCGGGCACACCGTGGCGAGCTGGTCGCCCGTGTAGGTGTACTTCCACGTCTGGGCGGTGTTCGGGTCGATCAGCACCGACGGGTCGGTGTACACGGTGTCCACGTGCGGGACGGTGGCGCCGGCCGGAGTGGCCCAGGTCAGCCCCAGCGAACGGCCGGCGGTGGTGTTGCTGATCTTCGTCAGCTGCTTGGACGCGTTGTACGTGAACGTCTCGGCGCGGCCGGCGAAGTCCACGATGCCGGATATCGCGTAGACGCCGGTCTTCGCGGTCGCCTGCGTGAAGGAGTAGGCCGTGAAGTCCTTGTCGGTCAGCTTGTAGCCGCCGCTGACCGTCTCCAGGCGCGCGTAGCGGCCCAGCGGGGGTACGAAGGTGCCGTCGGTGTTGCGGCCGAAGGCGACCTGCTCACCGCCCGGGTAGGTGATCACGACGCTGGTGACCGTACCGGCGCCGTCCTTGGTCTCGGCCGCCTTCATGTCGACGACCGTGGACCAGCCGGCACCGAAGGCGCTGTCGATCCGCGGGTCGATGCTGTTGTACGAGCGGTCGATCTGGAGCGACGGGCCGACGACGGGTACGTCCGCGTCGGTGTCGTCGGTGGTGTAGTTGCCGTCCGACGGGTCGAACTCGTGGCCGTCGTTGTTCTGGGCCAGGCGCGAGGTGACGGGCGGCTGCGGCACCGCGGTGGAGAAGCGGCTCGCCGAGTACATCACCGAGTCGTATCCGTCGGTGACGCTCACGTACCAGTTGTAGTTCTTGCTCCAGCTGAGCTTGCCCGCGGGGACCTTCCACGCACGGTCGGCCGTGAGGCCGGACGTGGCGACGGCGGTCGTGCTCGTGCTGTCGGCGTCGTACACCTCGAAGGAGTACGACAGCGCCCCCGGCCAGTTGTCGGCGTCGCTCGCGTTGACGAGCAGCTCCGGCTGGAGGGTGTGCGCCTGGAAGTTCTCCGGCGGGTACTGGGCGTCGACCTGCGGCTTGGTGTTGGGCGAGTAGGTCAGGTCCAGGGCGGGGCGCCAGGCGGCGGTCGCCGAGTTGTCGGAGTGGAACTTCTTCCAGTGCAGCGCGTCGCCGGTCGGCGCGGTCAGCGCCAGGCCGTAGTTGGCTCCGCCGAGGGCCACCTGGTCGAACCAGGCGGTCTGGAGCGTCACCGGCATCTTCACGCCGACGTTGGTGGCGCCGGTGGTGTTGGTGCAGGACGCGCCCGGCGCGGGAGTGGTCGACCCGATGGCCGCGCCGAAGCTCGGACCCGGGTAGCTCGTGACGCCGGAGGGGGTCCACGACTGCGTGATGTGGTTGACGGAGAACGATTCCGGGGTGCAGGTCGAGGACCAGAGCGCGTACACGTTCAGGGTGGCGGCGGTGACCCGCTGCCCGGCGAGCGTGCTGCCCAGCGAGGAGAACTGCAGGAAGGAGTTCGCCTTGTTGGTGCCGGAGTCGTACGAGCCGACCTTGATCTGGTTCTCGGTGGAGTGGTCACCGGCGATCGTGTTCTGGCTGTACGTGGAGTTGCTGGAGGTGACGGTCGGGTCGACGGTCACCGGGTAGACCCGCTCGGGGGCGTCCAGCCAGGCGCGGTCCGCGGTCATCCGCAGCGCCTGCTTGCCGTCCACGGTGGTCAGCTCGTAGGTGACGGCCCGGGACTGCGCGGCGTCGCCTGAGCGCGGGTCGATCTTGGAGTCTTCCATGAACGCGTGCGGGATGGTGGCGGTCACCTTGCCCTCGGCGTCGGTGAACTCCACGTCGCCGTCGGCAGCGATCCGCGGCGTCAGTCCCTTGCCGTCCAGGAGGAAGGTCCAGGAGTTCGCCGCCTTCGCGGAGCGCAGGACGAGGTTCTCCTTGAAGCCCTCGCTCAGCGGCACCAGCTGTACGTCGGTGTCGGGCAGCACTCCGGCGTAGGTCGCGGTGCCGTTGGCCGCCACGGTGGGCGCGGCCTTCGCGGCGCCGCTCAGGGCGTACGCGAGGGAACGGCCCGAGCCGAAGTCGATGGAGGCCAGCTGCTGGTCGGCGGCGTTCGGAGCGAACTCGACGTCGAGCGAGTTGGAACGCTCCTGGAGCCGGCCGTCCGTGTCCGCGACCAGCGCGGTGTCGATCTGCTTCCAGGTTCCGTCGTCGGCCTTGAAGTTGGCGCGGCCGGCGAAGTGACGGACGGTGGTGGAGCCGTCGGCGTTGACGTAGTGGTCCGACGTGGCCGTGGACTTCTTGGCGTCCCGCTTGCTGGTCCGGGCGTCGAAGCTGTTGGCCGTCGCCTTGGCCGTGCCGGTCGTGGCCGTGCCGGGCTCATCGGTGAACCGCTTGTACGAATCGAGTTCGCCCTTGCCCTTGCCGGGCGCACGGCCGGCGCCGCCGTCGGCGCTGGTGGCGTCGGCCGAGGCCTTGTGGTCCTTGCCCCGGGCCGTACCGCCCTGCTGGTCGGGGGTGTCCAGCGGGGACTTGGTGGCCCAGCCGATCAGGCTGGAAAGGGACAGTCGGGGCATGCTCAGCGCCGGCAGCGTGGCGCCACTGGCCGCCGCCGTCTCGGTGGTCAGCATGCAGGTGAAGAAAATCAGGACAGACAGAGCAGTTGCCCTCGCTCTTCGCCTACCGGTACGACCCGGTGGAAAGAGGCGAGAGCTACGAACCCGGCGAACACGCATGGGCGAGCCTTTACTTACGCGAAAACCAATAAAATCTTCGCGAGACTGCCCGATTCCCGAACATAAGTGTTAGCCGAGATCCGTCACTTTATCTGACCTTTACCCGACACGCGGAACCGATGCTTCGACGTTACGCACCCGATGCCTTAACGGCTTGTTCGACCGCCTCCGCAACGGCCTCCTTGAGCCCGTCACCGGACTTCAGCACCGTGACGTTCCCGGCCGCCTTCGCACCGTCGACCACGACGAAACGGGCCTTCTGATGCTCTTTCGCCCCCGCCTGCACCGCCTCCACCTGAGGGGCACCGACGGCCAGCACCACATCGCACTTGCGCTGCATCAGGCTGTTGAAGAACGGCCGGGCGTTGTCGACCGACGGCTCCCCCACGACCGGAACGTACGTGACGCGCGCCCGGGTTTCCGTGGAAGCCGCCTGCATCCCCTCCCACACCGGAGCGGCAGGCGCACCGCCCACGATGCCCTTTTCGTCCGTCAGCAGGCAGGCGTCGAAATCCTTGTACTGGCGCGCCCTCGAGTCGGGCGGGCCGTCCTGCCCGCCTCCGGCGAACACCCACACGCCCACCAGGGCGAGCACCAGCACGGCGATGCCGCCCAGCGTCCATCCCGCACGGCCGCGCAGCGCGCCGCTCACCCCGGCCAGCACCCTTCCGAGGAGCGTCCCGCTCCCGGATTCAGGGTGATCCGTCCGGTTCCTCCATGTACGTCGGGTCTTCATCTCGGCTCCACCGCCAGTCTCTTGGCGAACAGGCAGTGCAGCGCGGCTCCCGCCGTGGAGAGGAACAGCAGCAGGGCGTCGGCGCCGAACTGCCAGCCGTGGGTCTCCTCCGGCGTGAGGGCTATCTGGAACCACCAGGCGACGGTCACGCAGCCGAAGAGGAGGGCGGCCGCCCGGTCGGCGCGCGCGCCCCGGCGCCACGCGATGACCAGCGAGGGCACCGCACCCAGGACCCCGAGGCTCAGCACCGGCACGGCCGCCAGCAGGACCCTGGGGAGCAGTCCGGGAAGAGCCCTCGCGCGCGGCGGGGGCGCACTCTCGACGGCGACGGTGTCCTTCACGATCGACTACCTCTCGGGAACGCGGTGACGCATACGGATGCGGACAGGACGCCGTACGGTACACCGCGAACCGGAAGCCCTCATTCCCGGGTCCTTGATCGCGACGTCGCTCACCGTCAGCGCACTTGTCCGAGCCACTGGAGGGTCCGGCGGACCTCCGCCGAGAACGGGTGCGCCGGGCCGTGCAGGCGTTCCGCGTCGAAGAGGAGACGGGCCAGGGTGTCGTGGGCCGCCGGGCGGTCGCCGAGCGAGAGCAGCAGGTGCGCTATGCGGCGGCGGACCTCCAGCGGGAGGCCCGGGTCCGGGTTCGCGTAGTGGTTCTCGAAGAGCGGCAGCAGCGCGCGGTACTCGGCGAGGGCGGCCGCCGGTTCGCCGAGCTGTTCCAGGCACTGGGCCGCGTCGTAGCGGAAGCGCAGGGACTGCGGGTCGCCGGCCGGGAACTCCTCCGCGAGCCGGCGCAGTTCGGGCAGGGCCCGGCGGTACTGGCCGTCGTCCATCAGCGTGGCCGCGTACTGCTTGCGCAGGGAGCGGACCACCGGCGAGTGCGCGCCGTGCTGTTCGGCAGCCGCCGGGAGGATGCCGCCGAGGATGTCCACGGCCTGGGTGAGCATGCCCTGGTCGAGGAGCTTCTTGGCCTCCTCGACGGCCGCCGGGACGTCCGGCCTCGGCGGCGGGGGCGGGGTCGCGGGCCGGGGCGGGATCACGGTGGCGCGGTCGGGCCAGGGGGCCTGCGGGCGCAGGAAGGGGCGGGTCGGGTCGAGGGGGCCGGTGGGGGCGCCCGAGCCGTGGTGGGGCAGCAGCGGCGCGAGGGCCGCGTACACCGCCTGCGCGGAGGCGGGCCGGTCCTGCGGGTCCTTGGCCAGCAGCTTCAGGAGTACGGCTTCCAGCTGCTGCGGGACCTCGGGGCGCAACTGGCGCACCGGGAGCGGGGGTTCGTACAGGTGCCGGTGGAGCACCCCGAGCGCCGTGGAGCCGGCGAAGGGGACGTTGCCGGACAGCAGCTCGTACAGGACCACGCCGAGCGCGTAGAGGTCGGTGTGCGGGCCGACGGCCCCGCCCATGGCCTGTTCGGGGGCCATGTACGCGGGGCTGCCGATCGGCGAACCGGTGCTGGTGAGGCGGGTGGTGTCGGTGTCCATCACGGAGGCGACACCGAGGTCGAGGACCAGCACGGTCCCGTCGGGGCGGACCATGACGTTGCGCGGCTTCAGGTCCCGGTGCACGATCGGCACCGCGTGCACGGCCGACAGCACCGAGCACAGCTGCGCGATCACCGAGACCGCCCACGGCCACGGATAGGGGTCGTGCTCGGCGAGGTGGTCGGCGAGGTCGGCGCCCTCCACGTACTGCATGACGAGGTACAGCTCGTCCCCGTCGCTGCCCGCGTCGTGCACGGTGACCAGCCCGGGGTGGTCGACCTGGGCCGTGACCCGGCATTCGCGCACGAAGCGGCGGCGCAGCTCCTCGGCCACGGAGCCGGGGCCGGCCACCTTGTCGGGGCGCAGCAGTTTGACCGCGACGCGGCGGTCCAGGCGCCGGTCGTACGCCGTCCACACCTGGCCCATGCCGCCCTGGCCCAGGATGGTGGCGAGCTGGTAGCGGTCCCCGATGAGCCGGTCCGTCACGGGCGGGGGTCCCCGTTGTGGGGCGGCTGCTGCTTGCGCAGGAGCTCGCTGAGCTCGTCGAGTTCGGCGCGGACCTGCCCGATGCGCGGGGGCGGCGTCGGGGCGGGCGCGGGCTCGGGGGCCTGCTGCGGCGCGGGCTGCTGGGGTGCGGGCGGGTACCCGTACGCGGGAGCCGGCGGCTGCTGCTGCGGTACGTACGGCGCGGGCGGCGCCGGGTACCAGGCGTTGGGCATCCCCGCCCGGCGGGCCGCGTGGTGGCGGATGTCTGCCGCGAGGAAGTACACGGTGACGCCCAGACCGGTCAGGATCGTGCAGGCGGCGCCGGTGTTGGCCTGCCAGCCGCTGTTGTCGGGAGTCGGGTCGAGCCCGCTCAGCAGCACCCAGAGGAACTCGGCTCCCACGGAGGCGCCCAGCAGCCACCAGTCCCGGGGCTTGCGGGTGACCAGCGCGAGCCGCAGCATCGTCCCCCAGGCGAGAAGCCCGCAGCTCAGGACGGGGAGCAGCGCGAACAGCACGCGGAGCGCCACCACGCCCCCGGTGCTGGGCTGGTGACCGTGGGGCGGCGGGGTGCCGGGGCCGTGCATCGCTGCTCCTGACGGGCCGTGCGGAGGAAGGGTGAAGGATTCCGGGTCTGAGGGTATACAGCGTTCCCGGCCGGGAGTGAGGGGATGCGCTCAACCGTTGTACGGTCGCAGCCCGGCCGGGCGCCGCGGGCTCAGTCGGGGCGGACCGTGCCGTCCGACAGTCCGTCGTACAGCCCTTGCACGAGCTGCTCCCCGAGGCGGGCGGCCAGCCTCAGGGCGTCCTCGAACTCGGCCAGCGCCCGGAACCGCGCCCCGTAGACCTCCTGCTCGGTCCGTGGCAGCCGGGGCAGTTCGAGGCGGCGCACGTCGAGCCGGGTCGTGGTGGAGGCGTGGCTGCTGGCGCGGCGGTTGTTGGCGGTGGCGCGCAGGAACCCGGCCAGGAACCAGGGGTCCAGCGCGGCCTGATCGGGCCGCAGCAGCTGCAGGCCCCGGCCGAGCGCCGCCCCGGCGGTGGCCGCGTCGACCACGCGGGCCACGCCGGCGCCCCCGGTGAGGGGGACGACCACGTCACCGGGTGCGGTCAGCAGGGGCTGCTCCGCGGCGGCGGCCAGGGTGCCGGAGGGCCCGGTGCCGGCGCTCACGTCGTACTCGGTCAGGACGGGGGCCCGGCCCGCCCCGCTGCCGGTACCCGTGTACAGGAGCAGGGCCCCGGCGCGGGCGAGTTCGCCGACCGTGGTCAGCGGCAGCCGGGCGGGCGCGGCGGCGGGCCGGTCCTCCGCGTCGGCGGGCGGGGCGGGCGGGGTGAGCCGGGCCGCGCGGGTCAGCGTCGAGTCCAGCCGGTCCCGTACGGCGGTCAGCTCGGCCAGGCCGCCGCCCGCGGCGGGCGGCGGCAGGTGGCGGGCCGGGGTCAGGTCCACGTCGTCGTCGAGCAGGTCCACGACGGGCACCACGCGGCGCACGCCCGGGACGTCCGGGGCCGTGCCGCCGCGCTCGTACGCCGTCCAGGCCTCCTCCACCGCGCTGTGCACGGCGGCCCACCCGGCCCGCCCCGGTCCCGGCCCGGGCCCGTCGGCGAGTGCGGCGGTGTCCACGAGGAGCAGCCCCGCGGGGGGCGCCACCTGCGGGGAGGGCCTGCGCAGCACCCACAGGTGCAGCGGGATCCCGTACGGGGGCGCGGCGCCGGCCGGGAGGGCGACGACGGCCCGCAGCGCGCCCCGGCGCAGCAGGTCGGCCCGGATCCGGCGGCCGGAGCGGCGGGCCGCGGCGGCGGGCGGCATGAGCAGGACGGCGGTGCCGCCCTCGCGCAGATGGGCCAGGGCGTGCTGGACCCAGGCGAGTTCGGATTCCGCGCGGGCCGGCAGTCCGTACTCCCAGCGCGGGTCGTAGGCCAGCTCTTCGTGGCCCCAGTTGCGTTCGTTGAACGGCGGGTGGCAGAGCACGGCGTCGACCGGTTCGGCGGCGGGCCGCGCGAAGGCGTCGGCGCGCAGGCTGTCGGCGGCGGCGGCGCGGACCGGGGCGTCCGACTGCAGGGCGAGGCGCAGGGCGGCGAGGGAGGCGAGCTCGGGCGAACTGTCCTGCGCATAGCGGGTGGTGGCCCCGGGGACGGCCCGCAGCAGGGTGCCGGTGCCGCAGGCCGGGTCCAGGACGGTGAAGGGCGCGGCGCCGGCCGCTCCGGTGGAGCCGGTGCTCGCGCCGGAGGCGGGGCCGGCCAGGGCGGCCATGAGGAGGGCGAGGCCGTCCGGAGTGAGCGTGTACTGACGGGGGTTGGCCTCGAGGTGGCGGCCGAGCAGGAACTCGAAGGCTCCCCTGGTGCCGAGTTCGGCGGCGAGCTCGGCCGCGGCCCGCAGGAAGGGCATCGAGGCGGCCGACAGCGGGGCGGTGGCTCCGAGCGGGTGCACGGGCCCGAACCGCAGGGCGAGCACCCGGTCGAGGGCGGGCGCCAGCAGGGTGGCCATCCGCTCGTCGGAGACGGCCGCGGCCTCCAGCCACTCCCTGGGCCGGTCGCGTACGAGGAGCAGCGCGCTCCCGGCTTTGACGAGCGCGGCCACGGAGCCGCCGGGGTGGGCGGTCACGTACTGCCAGACGCGCTCGCGCAGCGGGACTTCGGCGAGTTTCCCTTGGGCCCGGAGCCAGTCGGTGACCTGCGCGAGCGCGAAGGAGGGGCTGGTCTCGGTGCCGCCGACGGGGCGGGGGAAGTCGGCATGGCGGCGGCGCCAGTTGCTCACGGCGGCGCGGCCGACTCCGGCGAGGCGGGCGATCTCCGCGGCGGTGACCTCGGGGGCGACTTCGGGTGATTCGCGGGCTTCGGGGGCGGTAGGGGCTGTGGGGGTGGCTGGGGCCTCGGTGGGGGGCTTCTGCTCCGGCATGTGCGCGAGCATACCGCTGCAAAGAGGAGAGACCCATTCACAGCGTGAATTTAACAATCCCTCAAAAACTCGTTGACTCGGTTCACAGGCTCTGCTGTGATGATCACGTCGAACAGACCGTCAGATCAGGCAGGAGCCTCCCCCATGTCCCAGACCACGCGCACCAGTTGGATCGCCCGCACCGCCCGCATGAAGGTCCTGACGGGCTGCGGCGCGGCCCTCGCCCTCGTGACGCTCAGCGCGTGCAGCGGCGCGGACACCACCGCCGACAAGGGCGCCGACGCAGCCGCCTCGAAGCCGGCGGCGGCGAGCAGCGCCCCGGCCCCCGACGCCGGCAAGGCCAAGTCGGCCATCAAGGGCAGCGGCACCTTCCAGGTCGGCTCCGACGTCCAGCCGGGCCTCTACCGCTCGACGGACAACAAGGCCGACGACAACTGCTACTGGGAGCGCGCCAAGGACTCCAAGGGCGAGGCGGAATCGCTCATCGACAACGCCAACGCCGTGGGCTCCACGTACGTGGCCATCGCCGCCACCGACAAGATCTTCAAGACCGAGGGCTGCAAGGGCTGGGAGCTCGTGGACCCGAAGGCCACGGGCACCCCGAAGGCCGAGATGTCCGGCAAGGCCGGCATGCTCAAGGTCGGCGTCGACGTCGCCCCGGGCACCTACAAGTCCGCGGGCTCCACCGAGGACGGCACCGGCTGCTACTGGGAGCGCACCAAGGACGCGTCCGGCAGCGTCGACACGATCATCGCGAACGAGAACCCCGAGGGCCAGGCCGTCGTGACGATCGAGGCCGGGGACGGCTTCTTCACGACCGTCGACTGCCAGGACTGGAAGAAGGCCTGATCACGGGCCTGATGCAGGGGGTGGTCCGGGCCCGACCCGCAGGGCGGCCCAGGACCTGATGCAGGGGGGTGTTCCGGGCCCGGCCCACAGGGCGGCCCGGGACCCGATCCGGGGGTGGATCAGCGCAGCCGCTCCGGCGGGCGGGTGGGGTTGCCACCGGTCGGCAGGCGCTCCCCGGGACAGCCGGTCAGCACGCGCTTCATCGCGTCGCGCTCACCGGCCGTGATCCACAGACCGTACTTCTGCTTGACCGCGATCTGGGCCGCGACGTAACGGCAGCGGTACCCGCGGTCCGGCGGGAGCCAGGTGGCCGCGTCGCCGTCCCCCTTCTTGCGGTTGGCCGCGGCGTCGACCGCCAGGAGGTTCAGCGGATCGTTGGCGAAGGCGATCCGCTTGCCCTTGTCCCAGCCGCCGGCTCCCTTCTGCCAGGCGTCGGAGAGGGCCACGATGTGGTCGATGTCCACGCCGGTGCGGCCCCGTTCGTGCGTGATGCGGGCCCCGGTGTAGGGGTCCTTCTCCAGCACCCCGGTCAGCACCTTGCAACCGTCCTTGAAGGTGGTCCGGGCGAGGTCCCGCTTGAGGATGTCCTCGCGGGTCCCGCAGCCGCTGCCGTCCGTGTCCAGCCAGCCCTTGCCGAACCGCTCGCGCGCGTACCCCGTCTTCGGCGCCCGTCCCTTGACCGCGAGCCCGTCCACCGAGGCCAGGGCCACCGGGCCGTTGGCCGGTCCCGGGGCGTTCGCACCCGCTCCGGCGCCGGGCTCGGGGAGCACCGTACAGCCGGAGAGCGCGACGGCCGAGGCGAGCAGCAGGGCGGGAAACAGCAGGTGGGGACGCATAGGACAAGATCATAAACTCCATGCCTTTACGGGACGTTCCGACGCTCCAGCGAGCGAACCACCCCAAACGGGCGTAGCGTCGCAAACGGGATGAGCGGAAGGAGCCCGAGCATGGGGATTTTCGACAGGTTCAAGGACAAGGGCAAGGACATCTCGGACAACCTCGAGCAAGAGGTCAACGAGAAGACCGGCAACAAGTACGCCGACCAAGTCGACAAGGCACAGCAGCAGATGGAAGAGAAGCTCGGCATCGACGACGACCCGAACAAGTAACCCCAGCGGGAACGCGAACGGCCGCGACCGGGGACCGGAAGGTCCCCGCCGCGGCCGTCGCCGTGTCCACGCGCGCAGCGCCCACGCCTTCTACGGGCGCGGCGCCTACGAGCCGAGGATCGTGGCGAGGAACTCCCCGGTCCAGCCCAGCAGTTCCCGTCCGACCAGCGGCTTCCCGCCCACCCGGGCGGTCTTCGGCCGCGGCACCAGCACCTGCGAGGCGGCCGGCTTGATCACCGAGCCCGGGTAGAGCCGCTTCAGCCGCAGCTCCTGCGATTCGCGCAACTCCACCGGCCCGAAGCGGATGTTGGGCCCCTGGAGGGTGATGTCGCCGACCCCGCAGGCACGGGCGAGCATCCGCAGTCCGGCCACCAGCAGCAGGTTCTCCACCGGCTCCGGCAGCTTGCCGTAGCGGTCGGTGAGCTCCTCGCGGACCGCCTTGACGTCCTCCTCGGAGTTGGCCGCCGCGATGGACCGGTACGCCTGGAGGCGCAGCCGCTCGCCCGGCGCGTAGTCGTGCGGAACGTGCGCGTCGACCGGCAGCTCGATCTTGACCTCCAGCGGCGGCTCCTCCTCGACCCCGCCGTCCACGGCCGCCCGGTAGTCGGCCACGGCCTCGCCGACCATCCGGATGTAGAGGTCGAAGCCGACGCCCGCGATGTGGCCGGACTGCTCGCCGCCGAGCAGGTTGCCCGCGCCGCGGATCTCCAGGTCCTTCATCGCCACGTACATGCCCGCGCCCATCTCGGTGTGCTGGGCGATCGTCGCGAGCCGCTCGTGCGCCGTCTCGGTCAGCGGCTTCTCCGGCGGGTACAGGAAGTACGCGTACCCGCGCTCGCGGCCACGGCCCACGCGACCGCGCAGCTGGTGGAGCTGGGAGAGGCCGAAGTTGTCGCCGCGCTCGACGATGAGGGTGTTGGCGTTGGAGATGTCGATGCCCGACTCCACGATCGTCGTGGAGACGAGCACGTCGAACTTCTTCTCCCAGAAGTCCACCACGACCTGTTCCAGGGCCTGTTCCGACATCTGGCCGTGCGCCGTCGCGATGCGCGCCTCGGGCACGATCTCGCGGAGCTTGGCGGCCGCCCGGTCGATGGACTCGACCCGGTTGTGGATGTAGAAGCACTGGCCCTCGCGGAGCAGCTCGCGGCGGATCGCGGCGCCGATCTGCTTCTCCTCGTACGGGCCGACGAAGGTCAGGACCGGGTGCCGCTCCTCGGGCGGGGTGGTGATGGTGGACATCTCGCGGATGCCGGTCACCGCCATCTCCAGGGTGCGCGGGATGGGGGTCGCGGACATCGTCAGCACGTCGACGTTGGCGCGCAGCTTCTTGAGCTGCTCCTTGTGCTCGACGCCGAACCGCTGCTCCTCGTCGACGATGACCAGGCCCAGGTCCTTGAACTTGGTCTCCTGCGAGAACAGCCGGTGCGTGCCGATGACGATGTCCACGGAGCCCTCGCGCAGGCCCTCCAGCGTCGCCTTGGACTCGGTGTCGCTCTGGAAGCGGGACAGCGCCTTCACCTTGACGGGGAACTGCGCGTACCGCTCGGAGAAGGTTCCGAAGTGCTGCTGCACCAGCAGCGTGGTCGGGACGAGGACGGCGACCTGCTTGCCGTCCTGGACCGCCTTGAAGGCCGCGCGCACCGCGATCTCGGTCTTGCCGTAGCCGACGTCGCCACAGATCAGGCGGTCCATGGGGACCGACTTCTCCATGTCCTCCTTCACCTCGGCGATGGTGGTGAGCTGGTCGGGGGTCTCCGCGTACGGGAAGGCGTCCTCCAGCTCGCGCTGCCAGGGGGTGTCCGGCCCGAAGGTGTGTCCGGGGGCCGCCATGCGGGCGCTGTAGAGCTTGATCAGGTCGGCGGCGATCTCCTTGACCGCCTTCTTCGCGCGCGCCTTGGTCTTGGTCCAGTCGGCGCCGCCGAGCCGGTGCAGGGTCGGGGCCTCGCCGCCGACGTACTTGGTGACCTGCTCCAGCTGGTCGGTGGGGATGTAGAGGCGGTCGCCGGGCTGGCCGCGCTTGGCCGGCGCGTACTCGACGAGCAGGTACTCGCGGGTGGCGCCCTGCACGGTGCGCTGCACCATCTCGATGTAGCGGCCGACGCCGTGCTGCTCGTGGACGATGTAGTCGCCGACCTCCAGGGTGAGGGGGTCGATCGTCTTGCGGCGCCGGGTCGGCATCCGGCCGAGGTCCTTGGTGGCGGTGCGCTGGCCGGTCAGGTCGGTCTCGGTGAGGACGGCGAGCTTGAGGACCGGGTCGACGAAGCCGTTGTCGAGGGAGCCGCACGAGACGTGGACCAGCGAGGGCTCCAGGACGGTGACGTCCGCCTCCAGGCGGGCCGCGATGCCCTCGCCGCCGAGCACCTCGACGGTACGGGCGGCCGGGCCGTGGCCCTCGGTCAGGTAGACGGTGCGCCAGCCGTCGGCGAGCCAGGCCTTGGTGTCGGCGAGCGCGCGGGCGGTGTCCCCGCGGTAGGCCTCGGGGGCGTGCATGCCGAGGGTGAGGGTGTCGCTGCCGACGGCCCCCTCCTCGTCCGCCGCGAACGGGGACACCGACCACCACATCATGCCGAGCTCGCGCGCGTGCTCCCGTACGTCGGCGATCCCGCGCAGCGAGGCCGCGCCCACGTCGATGGGGGCCTGGCCACCGCCGGCGGTGGCGGCCCAGGAGGCCATCAGGAACTCCTGCGAGGTCGCCACCAGGTCCGAGGCCCGCGTCCGCACCCGCTCCGGGTCGCACACGACGGCCATCGACCCGGCGGGCAGTACGTCGATCAGCAGCTCCATGTCGTCGACCAGGACCGGGGCCAGGGACTCCATGCCCTCGACGGCGATCCCTTCGGCGATCTTGTGCAGCAGTTCGCCGAGCTCGGGGTGGAGCTCGGCGAGGGCCGCGGCGCGCTCGCGCACCTGGTCGGTGAGGAGCAGTTCCCGGCAGGGCGGGGCCCACAGGCCGTGCTCGGCGATCTCCAGGGAGCGCTGGTCGGCGACCTTGAAGTAACGGATCTCCTCGACCTCGTCACCCCAGAACTCCACGCGCAGCGGGTGTTCCTCGGTGGGCGGGAACACGTCGAGGATCCCGCCGCGCACCGCGAACTCGCCGCGCTTCTCGACGAGCTCCACGCGGGCGTACGCGGCCGCGGCGAGCGCCTGCGTCACCGCGCCGAGGTCCACGCTCTCGCCCTGGCGCAGGCTCACCGGGACCAGGTCGCCGAGCCCCTTGACCTGCGGCTGGAGCACGGAGCGGATCGGGGCGACGACCACGGAGACCGGTCCCGCGGCGGGGTCGTCCTTGCTCGGGTGCGCGAGCCTGCGCAGTACGGCGATCCGGCGGCCCACGGTGTCGCTGCGCGGGCTCAGCCGTTCGTGCGGCAGCGTCTCCCAGGAGGGGTACTCCGCCACCTCGTCGGGGGGCAGGAGGGAACGCAGTGCGGCGGCGAGGTCCTCGGCCTCCCGTCCGGTGGCGGTGACCGCGAGCACGGTCCGCTCGGTACGGGCGGCCAGCGCGGCGATGGCGAAGGGCCGCGCGGCAGCCGGGCCGACGAGGTCCACGTGCATGCGGTTGCCGTCCCCGGCCGCGGTGACCGCCTCGGCGAGTGCGGGGTCCCGGGTGACGGCGTCGAGCAGTCCGTGCAGGCTCATGAAGGCGGCTTTCCATCCGATGAGGTGCGGTGCGTCCCCGCGAGGCGGCAACGCGAAGGACCCGACACGTCGAACGGGCCGGGGGTTCCCACCCTACGACGCGGGTCCGACACCCGCGCGTGGGATTCGGGTCCCCCGCTGGAGTGACCGAGGGACTCACCCTCGTGACCCGGGACAAGGACATCCCGCTCTACGACGTGCCCGTCATGGGCGTGTGAACGACACCGGCCCCGCCCCACCCGTTCGGGTGAGGCGGGGCCGGGCTCTTCCCCCGTACGACCGGCCGGCGACTACTCGCTGGCGATCGCGTTCAGTACGTTCATCCGGCCCGCCCGGAAGGCGGGGACCAGGGCGGCCAGCAGGCCGACCAGGGCGGATCCGGCGAACACGCCGAGGATGGTGGGCCACGGGATCTCGAGGATCTTCATGCCCTCCAGTGCGAGGAGCTGGTGGGCGGTGGCGCCCCAGCCCATGCCCAGGCCGAGGCCCAGCAGGGCGCCGAAGAGGGCGATGACCACGGACTCCAGGCGGATCATGCGGCGGAGCTGGCGGCGGGAGAGGCCGATGGCGCGCATCAGGCCGATCTCGCGGGTCCGCTCGACCACCGAGAGGGCCAGGGTGTTCACCACGCCCAGCACCGCGACGATGATCGCGAGGGCGAGGAGGGCGTAGACCACGTTCAGGAGCTGGCCGACCTGGTCCTTCAGCGCCTGCTTGTAGTCCGTCTGGTTGAGCACCTGGTACTGCGGGTACTCGGCCAGCGCCGACTTGACCGCCGCGTAGGCGGCGTCGTCCTGGCCGTCCTTCGCGGTGGCCAGCACCATGAAGGGCCGGGGCATCTTGTCGGCCGGCAGGTTCGCCTCGGCGACGGCGGTGCTGACGTACTTCATGCCCTTGTCGAGGTTGCCCTCGTCGCTGGTGA
This sequence comes from Streptomyces sp. NPDC056883, assembly GCF_042788835.1. Classification (NCBI taxonomy): domain Bacteria; kingdom Bacillati; phylum Actinomycetota; class Actinomycetes; order Kitasatosporales; family Streptomycetaceae; genus Streptomyces; species Streptomyces sp. NPDC056883. The sequence goes on from NZ_JBHUBS010000025.1 coordinate 57,618, forward strand.
TCGCCGCGACCTTGAGCTTGGCGGTCTGGCCGCCGGTGAAGGCGACCGTCAGCTCGTCACCGAGCTTGACCTGGTGCTTGGTGGCGAACTCGGAGCCCACCGACATCGAGCCCGGCTTGTACGCGTCCGCGTGCTCACCGGCGATCATCTTGCGGTGGATGTCCTTGGCGTAGCTGGGGTCCTGGACCCCGAGCCCGTACATCTCGGTGCTGCCGTCGGGGGCCGTGATCTTGGCGTCGACCTCCCGGTAGGCGGTGACGTGCGCCAGGCCAGGGGTCCTGCGCAGTGCTTCCTCGGCCTGCGGTACGACCGGCTGCCCGGTCTGGGACTGGACGATGAAGTCCGCGCCGACCGACTTGTCGAGCTCGTCGGTGGCCGAGGCCACCATCGAGGAGCCGACCACCGACAGGCAGGCGACCAGCGCGAGGCCGATCATCAGCGCGGCGGCGGTGGCACCGGTGCGGCGCGGGTTGCGCAGCGCGTTGCGCTCGGCGAGGCGGCCTATGGAGCCGAAGGGGCGCAGCACCGGGGCGGACAGGGCCCGGACCACGACGCCCGCGAGGAGCGGGCCGATCACGATGAAGCCGATGAGCGTGAACAGGACGCCCAGCCCCAGCCACTGCGCTCCGGTCCCGGCGGCGTCCGCGGCACCGGCGAGGTACAGGGCCGCGGCGCCGATGCCGGTGAGGCCCAGGCCCAGGGCGGCACGGATCCGGCCGGCCTTCTTGTCGCCCGGGGTGCCGGACTCGCGCAGGGCGGCCATCGGGGAGACCTTGCCGGCCCGGCGGGCCGGTATGAAGGCGGAGATGACGGTGACGACGACGCCGAGGACGATGCCGATGACCGGGGTGGTCCAGGCGATGGTCAGGTCCTCGGTGGACAGGCTCATGCCGAGCTGGCTCATGAGCTGCATCAGGCCGACGGCCAGTCCGATGCCGGCGGCGACGCCGAGGATCGAGCCGACCACGCCGAGCAGCAGTGCCTCGATGACCACCGACTTGAGGACCTGGCCGCTGTCGGCGCCGATGGCCCGCATCAGGCCGATCTCACGGGTGCGCTGGGCGACCAGCATCGAGAAGGTGTTGAAGATCAGGAAGATCCCGACGAGGAAGGCGATCCCGGCGAAGCCGAGCATCACCCACTTCATGATGTCGAGGAAGTCCATGTTCTTCTTGTTGTCGGCCGCGGCTTCCTTCGCGGTCTGCAGCTTGTAGGTGTCGGCGCCGAGCGCCGAAGCGACGTTCTGCTTCAGCTGCGCGTCGCTCACCCCGTCCTTGGCGGTGACGTTCACGTGGGTGAAGGCGTTCGGGGCGCCGATCAGCTTCTGCTGCGCGGTGGCGGTGTCGAAGTAGACGACGGTCGCACCCGGGTTGGTCACGGTGAAGGCGGCGATACCGGTGATCTTGGAGCGGATGTCGCCGGTGACGGCGATGGTGCGGATGTCGTCACCGAGCTTGAGGTGGTGCTTCTTCGCCGTGTCGCTGTCGATCATCACGTCGGTGGGGCCGCGCGGGGCCTGCCCCTCGATGATCTTCATCGACCGCAGCTCGTTCTCGGTCCAGTTGCCCGCGAAGGTCGGGGCTCCGGTCGTCGAGCCGAGGTTCTCGTTCTTGGAGTTGACGACGGTGACCGCCATCGAGGCGACGCCGCCCTCGGCGGACTTCACGCCCTCGGCCTTCTCCACCTGCCCGACGACCGAGGCGGGCAGCGCCTGCGGCTTTCCGGTGTCGGGGGTCTCCCCGCTGTTCTCGGCCTCCTTCGGGGTGACCGTGACATTGGAGTTGGTGACCGCGAACAGTTTGTCGAAGGTGGTGTTCATGGTGTCCGTGAACACCAGCGTCCCGCAGACGAAGGCGACGGAGAGCAGGACGGCCACGGCGGAGAGCGCCATGCGTCCCTTGTGCGCGAGGAAGTTGCGCCGCGCGGTCTTCATGACGGTCATGACGTCCGCCCACGGGCGTCGAAGTCCTTCATGCGGTCCAGGACCTGGTCGGCGGTGGGCGTGTACATCTCGTCCACGATCCGGCCGTCCGCGAGGAAGATGACGCGGTCCGCGTAGGAGGCGGCGACCGGGTCGTGGGTGACCATGACGATGGTCTGGCCCAGCTCGTTCACCGAACGGCGCAGGAAGCCGAGGACCTCCGCGCCGGCCCGGGAGTCGAGGTTTCCGGTGGGCTCGTCGCCGAAGATGATCTGGGGCCGGGAGGCCAGGGCGCGGGCGACCGCCACGCGCTGCTGCTGGCCGCCGGAGAGCTCGGTCGGACGGTGCTTGAGGCGACCCGCCAGACCCACGGTCTCCACGACCCGGTTCAGCCACTCCGCGTCGGCCTTGCGGCCGGCGATGTCCATGGGGAGGGTGATGTTCTCCAGGGCGTTGAGCGTCGGCAGCAGGTTGAAGGCCTGGAAGATGAAGCCGATCCGGTCGCGGCGGAGCTGCGTGAGCTTCTTGTCCTTCAGACCGGTGATCTCGGTGTCGTCCAGGAAGATCTGGCCGCTCGTGACCGTGTCCAGGCCGGCCAGGCAGTGCATGAGCGTGGACTTGCCGGAGCCGGAGGGCCCCATGATCGCGGTGAACTGGCCGCGGTGGATGTCCACGTCCACCGCGTCGAGGGCGACGACCCGCGTCTCGCCGGAGCCGTAGGCCTTGACGACCTTCCGTGCCCGCGCCGCGACGGCCTCATGCCCTCCAGTACCCCCGTGCCTGGTTTCGGTCATAGCCGTTGTCACGGTGTTTCCCCTCGTTCTGATGCGTCTGGTCGTCGGTTCGTGCGCTGTGATGCGCTTCATTCGAAGTCTGTCGGGAGGGGTTCCGCGGCGCGCTGGTGCCAATCGCCGTATCCATAGGGGTGCTAGCCCTACCCCCCGGACTCCCGCCCTGTAGTGACCAGTTAAGGACGCCCGCGGCCTTTCCTCGTCCTCCCCCGGGACGAAGCGCCCCTGGACCCTTATGAGGACCAACCCCTAGGGGATCTCGCCCGTTGGGACGAGGCGCCCTCGGGGGATACCACCCCGTAATGCCGCAGTGAGATGGTGTCCGCGCAGGTAAGCACGGGGTGAAGGGTTTTTCATGGGGTCAGGGGAGAGCACGGGCGCGAGTACCGACGACAGTGCCGGTGGCATACCCAAGGAGGACCGGGCGGACCGGGCGCCGTCCCCGCCCGGGCGGCCCCGCAAGGCCGTCGTCGCCGCCCTGATGCTGACCATGGGCCTCGTCGCCCTCGACGGCGCCATCGTCGCCACCGCCGTCCCGCAGATCGTCGGCGACCTCGGCGGCTTCGCCGTCTTCTCCTGGATCTTCTCCGGCTACATCCTGGCCGGAACGGTCACCCTGCCCGTCTACGGCAAGCTCTCCGACACCTACGGCCGCAAGCCCGTCCTGCTCCTCGGCATCAGCCTCTTCCTGCTCGGCTCCCTGCTCTGCGCGGCCGCCTGGAACATGGCCGCCCTCATCGCCTTCCGGATCCTCCAGGGCCTGGGCGGCGGCGCCCTCCAGGGCACCGTGCAGACCCTGGCCGCCGATCTCTACCCCCTCAAGGACCGGCCGCGCATCCAGTCCCGGATGTCCGTGGTCTGGGCCGGCTCGGCGCTGGCCGGCCCCGCGCTCGGCGGGCTGATCGCGACGTACACCGACTGGCGCTGGATCTTCCTGCTCAACCTGCCGCTGGCCGCCGCCGCCCTGTGGATCATCAGCCGCCACCTGGTCGAGCCCACCCGGCCCCCCGGCCGCACCGGCCCCGTCGACTGGCCCGGAGCCGTGGCCGTCTTCGCCTGCGGCGGGCTGCTGCTCTTCGCACTGGTGCAGGGCGGAGTCGCCTGGCCCTGGCTGTCGGCGCCCTCGCTGGTCCTGTTCGGAGCCGCCGCGGCGCTGGGCGTGCTCGTCGTCCGGATCGAACGCCGGGCCGAACAGCCCATCCTGCCCGGCTGGGTGTGGCGCCGGCGCACCATCGCCGCCGTCAACCTGGCCATGACCGGGCTCGGCCTGCTGATGGTCGCCCCGATGCTGTTCATGCCGACGTACGCCCAGTCCGTGCTGGGCCTCGGCCCCACCGGCGCCGGCCTGGTCGCCTCCGCGATGACCCTGAGCTGGCCGATCAGCGCCGCCCTCGCGCAGCACGTCTACCGGCGCATCGGCTTCCGCAACACCGCCGCCACCGGGGTCGGCCTGGCCGCCCTGATCCTCGGCTCCTTCGCCCTGCTCCCCTACCCCGCCCCGGCCTGGCAGCCGGTGCTGATCATGCTGCTGCTGGGCGCGGCCCTCGGCCTCTTCCAGCTCCCGCTGATCGTGGGGGTCCAGTCCACGGTGGGCTGGGAGGAGCGCGGGACCACGACTGCCTCGGTACTGTTCTGCCGCAACGTCGGGCAGAGCATCGGAGCGGCGCTGCTGGGGGCCGTCGCCAACGCCACCATCGCCTCCCGGCTGTCGCAGGCCCCGGTCCCCGGGCTCCCCTCGAACCTGGACGAGGTGTCCAGGGCCCTGAGCCACCCCGGCCTCCTTCCCCCGGAAGCCGCCGAGTACCTGCGCCGGGCGGTGGCGGCCGCCGGGGACCACATCTTCCTCGGCGCGAGCCTGGCGGCTGCCGCGTCGGCGCTGGTGCTGCTGCTGGTGGCGCCGCGCCGGTTCCCGGTGCTGCCGGAGCAGCGGGAGGGCTGAGGGCGGCCGTGCGGGCACGCTCGGCCGGGATGGCGCGAAGTCGACGCCGCGGAGGGGGCGGGAACTTGTCATGCCCTGACCGAGTCGGCAACCCTCTGCGGAGACGCCGCACTCCCGGGGGGACCACACCATGACGTCCGCGCTCTGCGCACTCGCCTTACTCGCCGCCCTGGCGGGCCCGATCGTCCTGCGCCTGCTCCGCCACCCCGGCTTCGTCACCGGGCGCGACGGGCGGCTCTCCACCTCGACCACGCTCGCCCTGGCCTGGACGGTGATCCTCGTCTGGCTGCTCCTGGCGACCCTCGGCTACGGACTCACCGCGGGCGGCGGCGTCGGCTGGTTCCAGGGCCCCGAGGGACCCCTGTCCTCCCTGACGACCGTCTACCTCCCGCTGCTCGGAGGCCCGTACGCCGCCCTCATCGCGGCGAAGGCGGTGGTCGGCATGCGGGTGGAGCGGGGCTCCATGGCCAAACCGGCGCCGAAGGGCACGGGGCGGCGGCCGGTGCACGACCTGATCTCGAACGACGGCGGGCGGACCGACCTGGTCGACCTGCAGTACGTCGCCCTGAGCGCGGTCACGATGCTGTACGTGGTGGCGTTCTTCCTCACGGACGTGGGCGGCGGGCTGCCGAAGCTGCCGGCCGAGATGTGGGCGCTGACCGGGGCGCCGGCCGGGGCCTACCTCCTGAACAAGGTGGCGGTGCGGGGGAATCCCGTGATCACGAGGGTGTCCGTGACGGACGGTCTCCTGACGGTCGAGGGCGGCGGCTTCGGGGACAACCCGCGGGTCGAGGTGGACGGCACCGCCCTCCCGACGACCGTCACCCCTGCCGGAACCCTGACCGCGGCCCTCACCGCGACGGCGCCGCCCGCCTTCACGGTGGTGGTCACCACCCACGGCCTCCGCAGCGACCCGTCGCCGTACGCCCCGCCGTCCGCGCAGCCGTCCGCCCCGCTGCCCGCGCAGCCGTCCGAGCAGCCGGCCTGACGTGTCCGCTGCGCGGGGCAAGGTCCCCGCAGCACCCTTTGCCGCCGCGCGGGGCAAGGTTCCCGCAGCACCCTTTGCCGCTGCGCGGGGCAAGGTCCCCTACCCGCCCTTCGCCCGTTCCCCGGGGCTGCGCCCCGGACCCCCTGGGGCTCCGCCCCAGACCCCGGTCCTCAAACGCCGGACGGCTGGAGTGGCCCGGGCGGCCCCGCACACGTACAGGCTGACGCCGGCCAAAATCCAGCCCCTCCGGCGTTTGAGGAGCAGGGGTCCGGGGACTGGTCCCCGGCGACGGCGGCGCGCATGCCCGCCCGGGGGTCAGCCCTCGGCCGGGGCGCGGCCCGTCAGGGCGGCCAGGCTGGAGCGGACGTGGTTCATGTGGGCCCGCATCTCGTCCTGGGACTCCCCGTGTTCCCGAAGGATCCGTTCCGTCTCCCGCCCGACCCGCTCCTCCCGCACCCGCGCCTCCGCGACCAGCTCCGCCGCCCTCGCCTCCGCGTCCTCCTGGCCGTGCCGGGCGGTCTCCTGGGCCTGCGCGAAGGCCCGCTTCGCCTCCGCCAGCCGGGATTCCGCGTAGCGCTCCAGCTCCGCGTGCCGGGACGCCAGCTCCGCCTCCCGCGCCGCCAGCTCCCGCTCCGCCGCGTCCCGGCGCTCCGCGTGTTCCTGCTCGCGCTCCGCGAGCAGCGCGTCCGCCCTGCGGGCCGTGTCCGCCAGCGCAGCCTGCGCCTCCGCCCGCCAGGCCGCCGCGTCGTCCCGCGCCTCGGTCCGCGCGTCGTCCGCCTCGCGTCCCGCCCGCAGCAGTGCCTGCCGGGCCCTGACCTCGGTCTGCTCGCGCACCGCCTCCGCGTCGCCGCGCGCCAGCTCCGCCACCCGGTCGGCGTGCGCCTCGGCGGCGCCCGCCGCCGCCAGCGCGTCCGCCCGCGCGTCGCCCCGTAGGGTCTCGGACTCCTCCTCGGCCAGCAGCAGGATCCGGCGGGCGCGCTCGCCGAGCTCCTCGTACGTCTGCGGGGCCAGTCCGGAGACCTCCACGCGCAGCCGCTCCGCCTCCGCCTCCATCTGCTTGGCCAGGACGGTCAGCCGGGCCACCCGCTCCCAGGCCTCGTCCCGGCTCCCCGACAGCCGGGCGAGGTACCGGTCCACCTCTTCCGCCCGGTAGCCACGGCCACGCACGGTCGTAAAGGGTGCACTCATCCTGGAAGCGCCTCTCTCGCGGGGGTTCCTGCCAAGGATGCGTCATTTGCTCACAGAAGCCCGAATGGCCGGGCCGAGACCCTGTTCGAGGGTCACGACCCGGCCATCCGGATCAGCGGAAGATCCGCGCGAGATCAGCAGAAACCGGTCAGAGGAGCCCGTCCCACATCTGCTCCAGCAGCACCGACCACCAGTTCTCCGGCGACGCCAGCGCCGCACTGTCCAGCCCTGCCAGATTCGCCTGGAAATCGACGGTCCAGCGGCCCGCCTGCTCCGGCGTCAGATGCTGGCGCAGCCGCCACATGTGACCCAGCATCGCCAGGGACCGTACGAACTGCGGCAGCGAGGAGTTCACGAACTGCGGGGGCACCGGCGCCCCGCCCGGACCGCTCTCCACCGGCACGGCCACGATGTGCGCGGTCCCGTACTGCACACACAGCGCCTTGCCGAAGTCGCTGCCCACCACCAGGTACGAGCCCGCGTCCGAGGCCGGCTGCACCTGCCGCTGCGCCGCCAGTTCGGCCAGCGTCGGCAGCGGGGCACCCGGTACGGCCTGGGCCCAGAAGAACGGCCCGAAATCGACCGGCAGTCCGGACCACATCAGCGTCTGCGCCACGATCTCCGGCACGCCCTGCCGGGACACGGCGCGCTGCTCGAAGCGGAACACCCCCTGCGGCCCGAACGCCCCCGCCAGCTCCTGCGCGATCGCGTCCAGCGGGATCGCCGGCTGCAAGGGCACCTGCGGCAGCGGTGCGCGCACCGGCGCGGGGCGCGCCGGTCCGTCCGCCACCTGGTGCAGTTCGCCCTGGTGGGTCAGCAGGTGCCGCATGCCCTGCTGCCGGCCCGCGTGGTCCGTCCCGTACGGGGCCACGCTGGTGATCCGGACCTGCGGCCAGGTCTCGCGGATCATGCGTGCGCAGTAGCCGCCGGGCAGCTCGCACGAGGCCAGCTCGGTGTGCAGCTCCAGCACCTGCTGCGGGGGCACGTTCATGGCCCGCAGCTCGTACAGGATCTGCCACTCCGGGTGCGGGGTGCCGGGCGCGGAACGGCGGATGAGCTGCTGCTCGGAGCCGTCGGGCGCGCGGTAGCGCAGCACGGCCTGGTAGCCGGGGCCGACCGTGGGGACCCCGGGTGCGGAGGCCTGCGGCGCGGAGCCCTGCGGAGCGGAAACACGGCCCTGCGGCGCGGGACCGGGCGGCGCGGGCGGCTGCCCGCCGCCCGACTGAACACCGGGCTGGCCGGGCGGGCCGGGCGGACCCGGCTGCTGCGGTCCGCCGGGACCGGCCAGCATGGTGGCCGCGTACGCGTCTCCGCGCCCGCCGGACCCCCCGGGAACCCCCGGCGGACCGGGAGGCGCGGGCTGCCCCGTCACGGCCGGACCCGCCAGCATCGTCGCGGCATGGTCCAGCCCGCCACCGGGCACGCCGGGCGCACCCGGAGCTCCGGGCGGACCGGGCGGGCCGGGCTGCTGCGGCCCGCCGGGAGCGGCCAGCATCGTGGCGGCGTACGAAGGCGACTCCGCGCCGGCGCCCGGCGCACCGGGCGGACCCGGCGGGGTCACGGGCGCGGGGGCCCCGGGCCGGTTGACCCGGGCCTTGCTCGTGGGCGCGTCGGCGATGTCCCCGCCGGACACCGGACCGGGACCGGAAGAACCGGGACCGAGACCGGAACCGGACGCCTGACCCCGCCCCGGCCCCGACTCCGGGTCCAGCGCGGGCACGACGGCGGTCTTCGGCAGTTCACTGCCCCTGGGCATCAGGGTCGTGCGCGCCTCCGGGCCCGGCCCCGACGGCGCCGGGGCGTCGTCCAGGTCCGACCCGGACAGCGGCGGCGCGAACACCGTCGCGGGCAGCGGTACGGACACGGAGTCCGCACCGGGGTTCACGTCGGTCCCGGCCCAGGGCGTGGCCCCGGTCGGGACCGCGGCGGGCACCCCGTCGTTGGCGGTCGGCTCGTAGGGGACCTCTCCCCCGCGCCGCAGCGGCACGGGCTCCGGGTCCGGCCCCGAAGGGCCCGCCCCGGAAGCGGCCGGAGCCGCCGCAGCCACCGGGTCCGCGGGAGCGGCCGGAGCCGCCGGGATCCCGGCCCGGTCCGCGGCCTCCTGGAGCCACTCGGGCGGACTCAGCATGAACGAGGTCTGTTCCGAGTCGATGCGCGGCACCGGCACCGAAGCCTCGGCCTGCGCGGCCGACGCCCCGTACTCCTCCTCGTAGCGGCGGATCACCTCACCCACCGGCAGGCCGGGCCAGAGCGTCACCTCCCCGCTGTCCCGGGCGATGACGAGCCGCTGCCGGCCGCCCCCGGACACCGGGCCCGCGGGGCGGTCCTCCGCCCACACCACGAAACCGAGTCCGAACTCCCGTACGCGCACCTCGCGGTGCTGGTACGCGGGAACTTCCCCGTTGATCCATTCCTCGGCGCGCTCCTGCGCCTGCGCAAACGTCACCATCGCGCCGTCACCCCTCCACCGGTGCCGTGGCCGGCCCGGCCCCCGGAACCGAACGCTCCGCCGAACCCGCACTCGAACCCGGACCCGAGCCCTGACCCGTCACGGGAACCGAGCGCGCGAATCCGCCGTCCACCATCAGACCGGCCACCGTTTCCAGTTCCGGCGGATTGCCCGCCAGGCGTTCCAGGAAGGCGTCGAAATCCGTACCGCACGGCAGCAGCAACCGCTCCACGCGTTCCTGCACCGACCAGCCGTCCTGGTCGCGCGCATCGTCGTACGGAGAGAACCAGACCGAGCCCACGGCCTCCCCGCGCACCTTCACCGCGAGGAGCCCGCCCTGGGCGAAGGCCACGCACAGGTAGTCCTTCGTCAGGTGGTCCCGCAGGCACTTGTTGACGTAGACGAGGTCGTTGACCGCCGCCTCCTCGCGCACCGTGAAGAACGGCTGGTCCACCAGCAGTCCCAGCTCCACGTCGAGCCCCGTGCCCACCGGCGCGCAGCCGCCCGCCGCCTTCAGGAAGGAGCGGTACGCCTCCGGGAGCCGGTAGCCGAGGTCCTCCTCGACGCCCTGGACCTGCTGCTCGGACACCGAGACCACCGTCTTGGGCAGCCCCAGGTGCACCGGGCGCACCTCCTGCAACGGCCGCGTCCCGCGCTTGCCGTGGTCCACCGCCGCCGTCGCCAGACCGGCGTGGTGCCTCAGCAGGCACTTCACCTCGACGGGGACCAGCTCCATCCGGCGCGTGCCGGACACGTGGTGCCAGGTCCAGCCGTGCGGGGTCGACACCGGGCCGACGGTGTCCCACAGTTCGTGGCCGGTCGCCCGCATGGCCGCGTTCGCGGACACGCAGTCGGTCAGGCGCAGCTCGTCCACGCCGAAGCCCTCCGGGGGCTCGGCGATCTCGACGGCCGCGCGCGCGTACGGCGCGAGGTCGGGATGTCCGTTCGCGTCGATGCGGACTCCGTGGGGATGGCGCGCGGCCCGGACGGGGTCCGGGAAATGCACGACCTGCCCCGCGTAAGCGGCGTTGGGTGGCGCGGCCTGATGCCCGAGCCGACCTGTCGTCATGGCGGTAGCCCCCTGCTGGATCTGGCTGGTTCACCACAGCCTATGTGCTCCGGCAAGGACGTCACCCGCACGTGTGCGGGGACCCCGCGGGACGGCCGGGAAGATCCGAATTGATACGAATATTCGACCCCGCTTCCACAGGCGAGGAGACATTTGACAGGCTGTCCCCACAGCACGGGGGCGTGCGCGACAGCGGTCAGCACCGCGGCCACGGGAGGGAAAGCGCAACCATGCAGAACACGGCAACACGTACAGCAGCGGCCGACGCCCACTCAGGAGGCGCGGGAGCCCGGGGATCCGCGGACCCCGCAGGCCCCGCGGGTTCCGGCGACGCCGCCGGAACCGGTGGCCCGGCGGCCGTTCCGGCGCAGCCCGGCGCCGCGGCCGACCAGGGCGCCGGCGATCCCCGCCTGCGCTGGGGCGGCGGCGGGGACGGCCGCCCCGCCGTGCCCACGCTGCGCTTCCGCCGGGACGGGATCCTGCCCACCGTGGCCGCCGCCCTGTCCGTACGCGGCGAAACCCTCACCGGCACCGCAGGCAAGGCGGACCAGCCCCCCGTACTGCACGCCCTCGTACAGGATTTCCTCGACACCCTCACGAGCGGCCAGCGCGAACGTTTCACCGGCCGGTGTCCGGAGGCGATCCTGCTCTCCCGCCACCTCGCCACCGTGGAGGGCGCCCGCAGCAAGCGCGCCTCGCGCAAGCCCCTCACCCCCAGCGAGGCCCGCCGCTCGCTGAAGCACTCCAAGATCACCGCCCGCCGCATCCGCGAGGACGGCGACCCGCTCCACGGCAGCTACGCACCGCCCTGCCGCTCCTGCGAGGCCCTCCTCGCCCACTTCGGCGTCCGCCCCGTCGACCTCTCCCACCCCGAGTAGCCGCCATGACCACAGCTTCCGCTTCGTACGCCCGCTCCTCGGCCACCCGTTTCCCGGTCGCCGTGGACTCCGCCCTGCGCACCGCGGGCTGGGAGCCGGGCCGCTGGGACATCAAGCAGGCCGAGTACTGGGCCGACGCCCTGCGCGACCACACCACCCCCGCCGGGCACCGGCACACCGTCTTCCCGGCCGCCGTCGAGGCCTGGGCGGAGTTCGGGAACCTCACGGTCACCGCCCCGGGGCCCGGCCGCCAGATCGCGCCCACCGCGATCCGCATGGACCCCCTCACGGGCCTCCACCTCGCCCGGACCTTCGCGGACCTCGGCCGCGCCCTCTCCACGCAGCTCTGCCCGCTCGGCGTCGAGGCCGACACGCACCTGACCGGAGGGGGCTCGCACCTCGCCCTCGACCGCGAGGGCCGCGTCTACTGCGTGGACCACACCGGCGACTGGTACCTCGGTGCGAGCCTCGACGAGGCCCTCACCCTCCTCCTGACCGGCCTCCAGCCGACCCGTCTGACGACGGGCTGACCCGGCTGACCCGGCCGACGGGCTAACCCAGCTCCGGAAGCCGCTCCCCGGCCACCGGGTAGCGGCCCTCCTCCAGCCGGAAGAGGTAGACCCGCAGATCGGCGGCGAGTCCGTCCTTCAGATAGGCCCGGAACTCCAGGGCCCCCGCCGCCGCGTCCCGGTCGGCGGGGTGGACGCTGTCCATGTACTCCGCCAGCGTGAGCGCCAGGTGCTCCTCGACCCGGCCGCGCCCGGCCCACCACCGGCGCACGGTCTGAGGGGTCCACCAGCGGTCCCCGTCGTACGCGTACTCCTGGAAGGGCTCCTCGTCCGCCGCGTTCACCACCTCGCGCACCTCGGCCGGGTTCCGCGGCTGCCGGAAGACGTACTCGAGGGTGCCCTCGGTGCTCGCCGCGTACATCACGTTGCCGGGCGCGTTCAGCCGACCGGTCCAGCACGTGTCGGTCTCGCCCGTGTAGAAGGGCCCGGGCACGTTCAGCCAGAGCCGCTTCTCCCACCGCCCCTGGAACAGCTTCCGGTCCTCGTCCGTCAGCTCCGCCACCGGATCCCAGCCCACCGTCATCCCCGCTTCCCCCCTGTCGCCCCGTCGCCCCGCGTCACAGCCGCGGGAGCCGCTCCCCGGCCTCCGGGTACCGGCCTTCCTCCAGCCGGAAAAGATACGCCCGCAGATCGTCGGCGAGGCCACCGTCCAGATACGCCTGGAAGTCCCGTACGCCGGCGGCCGCGTCGGCGTTGGTGACCGAGCCGCCCTTCCCGAAGTCCGCCAGCGACTCGGCCAGGTGCCCGACGACCCGCCCCCGGTCCGTCCACCACGCGCGCACCTCGGCCGGCGTCCACCGCAGGTCCCCGTCGCAGGAGTACTCCCCGAGGGGATCGGCCCAGGCGGCCCCGGCCAGCGCCCGGACCTCCGCCGGATTCCGCGGCTGCCGGAACACGTACTCGGTGCAGTACGCGCTCCCCGCCGCGTACAGCACGTTGTCCGGGGCTTCCGTCCGCCCGGTCCAGCAGTTGTCCGTCATCCCCGTCCAGAACGGGCCGGGCACGTTCAGCCAGAGCCGTTCGGAGTCCTCCCCGCTCCTGCGGAAATTCTCCCGCTCCTCGTCCGTCAGCTCCGCCACCGGATCCCAGGCCATCCCCGCTACCCCCGTCCGCTCGGCAGGACCGCCGAGACCTTGAAGCCGCCTTCGTCCGTCGGGCCGGACACGAACACCCCGCCCAGGCCGAGCACCCGCTCGCGCATGCCGACCAGGCCGTTCCCGCCGCTCGGCAGCCCCGGCTCGGCCGCCTTGCCGTCGCAGGGGCCGTTCTCCACCTGCATGGCCACCTCCCCCTCCCGGTGTGCCAGCCGTACGACGACGCGTGCGCCCGGAGCGTGCTTGTGGCAGTTGGTCAGCGCCTCCTGCACCACGCGGTAGGCGGTCTGCTCCACCTCCGCCACGTACGCGGAGCACTCACCGTGCACGTCGAGCTCCACGATCATCCCGGCCGCCCGCGACTGCCCGACCAGCACCTCCAGCTCGGCCAGCGTCGGCCCGTCGTCGAAGCTCCCCACCAGGGCCACCGGCGCCGTCACGGCCGCCGGTTTCGGTGACTCCGCCCGCAGCACGCCGAGCATCTCGCGCAGCTCGGTCAGCGCCTGCCGTCCCATGTCCCCGACCAGCGCGGCGTTCTTCGCCGCCTTCGCCGGGTCCTTGGCGGCGATCGCCTGGAGCGCCGCCGCGTGCACCACCATGAGCGACACCCGGTGCGCCACGACGTCGTGCATCTCCCGCGCGATCCGGGTCCGCTCCTCCGTACGGGCCCACTCGGCCCGTTCCTCCGCCCGGTCCGCGAGCAGCGACAGCTCCCGCTCCAGCGAGTCCGCCCGCTCCTGCAGGCTCTCCATCAGCCGTCTGCGGGCCGCCGTGTACAGCCCGAGCAGCACCGGCGGCACGGTCAGCGCCACCGCCACGAACACGGACAGGGTGACGACGAGGGTGCGGCTGACCTCGCCGTTCACGGGGGTCCGGACGTACATCACCACGAAGATCGCGGCCAGCGACATCGACGCCAGGGTCGCGGTGATCCGCCGGGGCACCTCGGAGGCGGCCAGCGTGTACAGCCCGACCACCCCGAGCAGGAAGCCCATGGCCGCCGGCGACACGGCGATGCCGACGAGCACCACCACGATCGGCCAGCGCTGCCGCAGCACGAGCACCGATCCGACCAGCACCCCGAACAGCACCCCGGCGAAGACCGGGATCCCGATCTCACGGGCGAACCCGACGCCCTCCACCCCGCACTCGACGGCCGAGACCACGCCGAGCCCCACGTCCAACACGGCCGACCTGCGCCGCTCCCACCACAGGGGCCCGTCCCGCCCGGCCCCCGCCTTTCCCTGCTCTTCCCCCGTACTGGTCATGCGGTCCAGCCTACGCAGCGGCCCCGGTCCGGAGGCGACCGGAAATCCCGCTGAAGGGCTCGGATTTGTACCGTCGCATTCAGGGCGCCTGGTGCGGCATAGTAGGTCCCGTCGGCTCGACCACCAGGGTTTAATGTCTGGTTTAGTCGGTTAATCCCCTGTGGTGTAATTGGCAGCACTGAGGCTTTTGGTGCCTTATGTTCGGGTTCGAGTCCTGACAGGGGAGCCCACGGTCCGGGTCCTGACTTCGCAGTCGGGACCCACCCTCGTTTAGGGCCTTAAACCCACCGGTATCCTTCACGGGTCCACCACCCGAAGCCGAAGGGCACACCCGTGAGCGCCAACCGCCCGGCAGCCGTCGTCGTACTCGCAGCGGGTGAAGGCACCCGCATGAAGTCGGCCACACCCAAGGTTCTGCACGAGATCAGCGGGCGCTCGCTCGTCGGTCACGTCGTCGCCGCCTCCCGCGAGCTGGACCCCACCCACCTCGTCGTCGTCGTCGGCCACGCCCGCGAGCAGGTCGTCGCGCACCTCGCCACGATCGACGCCGACGTCCGCACCGCGGTCCAGTACGAACAGAACGGCACCGGGCACGCCGTCCGGATGGCCCTCGAAGAGCTCGGCGACCGGCCGGCCGGCACCGTGGTCGTCGTCTGCGGCGACACCCCGCTGCTGACCGGCGAGACCCTGGCCGCACTGACGGCCACGCACGAGGCCGACGGCAACGCCGTCACCGTGCTGACCGCCGAGGTGCCCGACTCCACCGGCTACGGCCGGATCATCCGCGGCACCGACGGGGCGGTCACCGCCATCGTCGAGCACAAGGACGCGACCGACGCCCAGCGCGCCATCCGCGAGATCAACTCCGGGGTCTTCGCCTTCGACGGCGCCCTCCTCGCCGACGCCCTCGGCAAGGTCCGCACCGACAACAGCCAGGGCGAGGAGTACCTCACCGACGTGCTCGGCATCCTGCGCGAGGCCGGCCACCGCGTCGGCGCGGCCGTGGGCGCGGACCACCGGCAGATCCTCGGGATCAACAACCGGGTCCAGCTCTCCGAGGCCCGTGCCCTGCTGAACGCCCGCCTGCTGGAGCGCGCCATGCTCGCCGGCGTGACGATCGTCGACCCGGCGAGCACGCTCGTCGACGTGACGGTGACTTTCGGCCAGGACGCGATCGTGCACCCCGGCACCCAGCTGCTCGGCACCACGCACATCGCCGAGCAGGCCGAGGTCGGCCCCAACACCCGCCTGAAGGACACCCACGTCGGTGCGGGCGCCCGGGTGGACAACACCGTGGCGGACACCGCCGTCGTCGGCGCCTCGGCGAGCGTCGGCCCCTTCGCGTACCTGCGTCCGGGCACGAACCTGGGCGCGAAGGCCAAGGCCGGCACGTACGTGGAGATGAAGAACGCCACGATCGGCGAGGGCACCAAGGTCCCGCACCTGTCCTACGTCGGCGACGCGACGATCGGCGAGTACACGAACATCGGCGCCGCCAGCGTGTTCGTGAACTACGACGGTGAGCACAAGCACCACACCACCGTCGGCTCACACTGCAAGACGGGTTCGGACAACATGTTTGTGGCTCCCGTCACCATCGGGGACGGCGCCTACACCGCCGCCGGCTCCGTGATCACGAAGGACGTGCCGCCCGGCGCCCTGGCCGTGGCCCGTGGCCAGCAGCGGAATATCGAGGGCTGGGTGGCCCGCAAGCGTCCGGGAAGTGCCGCCGCAACGGCGGCTCAGTCGGCGGTCCACGAGGACTCCGACGAACGCTGAGGTGAACTGACCGGAAACGGCTACGCCCGAGACGGCGTACCGTGATAGGTGAACGCAATTCGGCTGGCTCACCGTGTGCGGGACGGACGCACATGGGGGCGAGCAGCTTTCCCACGTCTGAGGAGACAGTGCTGTGACCGGGATCAAGACGACCGGCGAGAAGAAGCTGATGCTCTTCTCCGGCCGCGCCCACCCCGAGCTGGCCGAGGAGGTCGCGCACCAGCTCGGTGTCGGCCTCGTGCCGACCAAGGCTTTCGACTTCGCGAACGGCGAGATCTACGTCCGCTTCCAGGAGTCGGCGCGTGGCGCGGACTGCTTCCTGATCCAGAGCCACACGGCTCCGATCAACAAGTGGATCATGGAGCAGCTGATCATGATCGACGCGCTCAAGCGCGCGTCGGCACGCTCCATCACCGTGATCGTCCCGTCCTACGGGTACGCCCGCCAGGACAAGAAGCACAAGGGCCGCGAGCCGATCTCGGCCCGCCTGGTCGCCGACCTGCTGAAGACCGCGGGTGCCGACCGCATCCTCACGGTCGATCTGCACACCGACCAGATCCAGGGCTTCTTCGACGGCCCGGTCGACCACCTTTCGGCCCTGTCGGTCCTCGCGGACTACGTCGGCGCCAAGGTCGACCGCTCCAAGCTGACGATCGTCTCCCCGGACGCCGGCCGCGTACGCGTCGCCGACCGCTGGTGCGACCGTCTGGACGCCCCCCTGGCGATCGTGCACAAGCGCCGCGACAAGGACGTCGCCAACCAGGTGACCGTCCACGAGGTCGTCGGTGAGGTCAAGGGCCGCGTCTGCGTCCTGGTCGACGACATGATCGACACCGGTGGCACCATCTGCGCCGCCGCCGACGCGCTCTTCGCGCACGGCGCGGAGGACGTCATCGTGACGGCCACGCACGGCATCCTGTCGGGCCCGGCCGCCGACCGCCTGAAGAACTCCAAGGTCAGCGAGTTCGTGTTCACGAACACCCTGCCGGACCCGTCCGACCTGGAGCTCGACAAGATCACGGTGCTGTCCATCGCCCCGATGATCGCCCGCGCCGTGCGCGAGGTCTTCGAGGACGGCTCGGTCACCAGCCTCTTCGAAGAGCAGCAGTAAGCACGTCCGCTGTGCGTTAGATCATTTTTGGGTACGGCCTCCCCGCCGGGTACACTCCTTGAGTTGCTCGGCGAGGGAGGCCGTACCTGTTTTCGGACGGGTAGGGATGCTCCGTTATCGACGCGCTCTTCGTAGCAGGCCGTGTTCCGGCCGGGTGACTGTCGTCCATTTCCGTCACCCCACGAGGAGTGAGCATGTCCGAGATCAAGCTTTCCGCGAAGGTCCGCGAGAACTTCGGCAAGGGTTCCGCCCGTCAGGCGCGTCGTGACGCCCTGACCCCCGCGGTCATCTACGGCCACGGCACCGACCCGAAGCACGTCAACGTGGACGCCCACGCGCTCCAGCTGGCGCTGCGCACCCCGAACGTCCTGATCTCCCTGGACATCGCGGGCGCCGGCACCGAGCTGGTCATCCCGAAGGCCGTTCAGAAGCACCCGCTGAAGCGTTCGATCTCCCACGTCGACTTCCTGATCGTCAAGAAGGGCGAGAAGGTCACCGTCGACGTCGCGATCGTCACCGAGGGCGAGCTGGCCCCGGGCGGCAACATGCTGGAGACCCTCCAGAACACCATCTCCGTCGAGGCCGAGGCCACGCACATCCCGACCGAGGTCACCGTCTCGATCGCGGGCCTGGAGGCCGGTGCCACCATCACCGCCTCCGACCTGGTCCTGCCGGCCGGCACCACCCTGGCCGTCGACGGCGACATCGCCGTCCTGCAGGTCATCGGCGCGGGCGCCGAGGAGCCGGCCGCCGAGAGCACCGAGGCCTGAGCCTCGCCGCTCACCTTCAGCACTTGCTGAACGACCGCCGTCCGGCTCCACTGGAGCGGGACGGCGGTCGTCTTCGTATAAGGAGCTATTGATGTCGGACGACGCGGCGCCCTGGCTGATCGTGGGTCTCGGGAACCCGGGTGCGGAGTACGCGGGCAACCGCCACAACATCGGTTTCATGGTCGCCGACCTGCTGGCGGAGCGGATGCGCGGCAAGTTCAAGGCGCACAAGGCCCGCGCCCAGGTCGTCGAGGGCCGGATGGGCCCGCCGGGACCGCTGAACCGGCGCGTGGTGCTGGCCAAGCCCATGTCGTTCATGAACCTGTCCGGCGGCCCGGTGACGGCGCTGCGGGACTTCTACAAGGTGCCGCTGGACCGGATCATCGCGGTCCACGACGAGCTGGACATCGACTACCCGACGCTGCGGCTGAAGCTGGGCGGCGGGGACAACGGCCACAACGGGCTGAAGTCGATGACCAAGGCGATGGGGCCGGACTATCACCGCGTGCGCTGCGGCATCGGCCGGCCGCCGGGCCGGATGCAGGTCGCGGACTTCGTACTGAAGGACTTCTCCTCCACGGAGCGCAAGGAGCTGGACTGGTTCGTCGACCGTTCGGCGGATGCCGTGGAGTGCCTGATCCAGGAGGGCCTGGAGCGCGCGCAGTCCACGTACAACAGCTAGGGGGGCCAACAGCTGATACGGGCAGAGGGCCCGCACACCTTGTGGTGTGCGGGCCCTCTGCCGTGCCGTACGAAACCTCAGCCGGTGTTGCGCAGGCCGGCCGCGACGCCGTTGACGGTGAGGAGCAGGGCCCGGGAAAGGATCGGGTCCGCCTCCTCGCCGCGCTCGGCGGCCGCCCGCTGGCGGGCCAGCAGGGAGACCTGGAGGTAGGAGATCGGGTCCAGGTAGGCGTCGCGGACCGAGAAGGTCTGCTGGAGGACCGGGTGGGAGTCGAGGAGCTTCTCGCCCCCGGTGATCCGCAGGACCTCGCGGACGGTGAGCTCGTGCTCGGCCTCGATGCGGGCGAACACGTGCTTGAGCTCGTCGGGCACCAGGGTGTCGACGTAGTGGCGGGCGATCCGCAGGTCCGTCTTGGCCAGCGTCATCTCGACGTTGGACAGGAAGTTGCGGAAGAAGTGCCAGCGCTCGCCCATCTCGGCCAGCGCGTCGCCCTGGCCGGCCTCGCGCAGGGCCTTCAGGCCCGAGCCGACCCCGTACCAGCCCGGGACGATCTGGCGGGACTGGGTCCAGCCGAAGACCCACGGGATGGCGCGCAGGCCGTCGAGGCCGGCGCCGGAGTCGGGACGGCGCGAGGGGCGCGAGCCCAGGTGCAGGTCGGCGAGCTGGTCCACCGGGGTGGCCTTGAAGAAGTACGCCGGCAGGTCCGGGTCCTCGACGAGCTCGCGGTACGCGTCGTGCGCGGCGTCCGAGACGGTGTCCATGGCCGCGTCCCAGCGGGCCAGGTCCTCGTCGGACTGGCGCGGGGCGGTGTGCAGGGCGGAGGCCTGGAGGGTGGCCGCGACGGTCAGCTCCAGGTTCTCGCGGGCCAGCGAGGGCACGAGGTACTTGTCGGAGATGACCTCGCCCTGCTCGGTGACCTTGATCTCGCCCTCCAGGGTGCCCCAGGGCTGCGCGAGGATCGCGTCGTGCGAGGGGCCGCCACCGCGGCCGACGGTGCCGCCGCGGCCGTGGAAGAGGCGCAGGCGCACGCCGTAGCGGTGGGCCACGTCGCGCAGCCGGCGCTGGGCGCGGTGGATCTCCCACTGGGAGGTGGTGATGCCGCCGAACTTGGAGGAGTCGGAGTAGCCGAGCATGACCTCCTGGACGTCGCCGCGCAGCGAGACGAGGCGCCGGTAGGAGGGGTCCGCGAGCATCTCGTCGAGGATGACGTCGGCGGCCTTGAGCTCGTCGGTGGTCTCCAGGAGCGGCACGATGCCGATCTTGGCCCAGCCGCCGTGCAGGTCGATGAGACCGGCCTCGCGGGCGAGGACGGCCGCGGCGAAGACGTCGTCGGCGCCCTGGCACATCGAGATGATGTAGGACTCGATGACCTCGGGGCCGAACTTCTCGAAGGCGTCCTTGATCGCACCGAACACGCCGAGCGTCTTCTGGCCGGCCGCGTCGAGCGGGGCCGGGGTGGGCGCCAGCGGGCGCCGCGAGCGGAGCTCCTTGGCCAGGAGGCGGCCGCGGTAGTCGCGGGGCATGTCCGCGTAGCGCCAGGACTCCTCGCCGAGCCGGTCGAAGAGCTGGCCCAGCGCGTGGTGGTGGGCGTCCGCGTGCTCGCGCACGTCCATCGTGGCGAGCTGGAGGCCGAAGGCGGCCAGCGTACGGATGGTGCGGTCCATGCGGCCATCGGCGAAGAGCG
This sequence comes from Streptomyces sp. NPDC056883, assembly GCF_042788835.1. NCBI lineage: Bacteria > Bacillati > Actinomycetota > Actinomycetes > Kitasatosporales > Streptomycetaceae > Streptomyces > Streptomyces sp. NPDC056883. The sequence continues at coordinate 77,798 of NZ_JBHUBS010000025.1, forward strand.
CGCCGCGGTGCTCGCGCAGGGAGGTCTGGATGAGGGTGAGGTCGGTGAGCAGCTCGGCGGTGCCGAGGTAGTCGCGGCCTTCCTCGTGCGGGATGCCCTTGGCGAGGCGCTCGCGGGTGTTGAGGAGCTTCTGCCGGATGCAGGTGGCCTTGAGGCGGTACGGCTCCTCCGCGTTCAGCCGCTTGTAGCGCGGGCTGATCTCGGGGAGGCGCTCCAGGTCGGCCTGGAGGGAGGTGAGGAGTTCCTCGGTGACACCGGTGTAGCGGATGGAGTTCGACAGCAGTCCGCGCAGGAAGTCGATGAGTTCCAGGGCGTCGGTGATGCCGTGCTCGTGCTGGAGGATCAGCACGTCCCGGGTCACGTCGGGGGTGACGTTGGGGTTGCCGTCGCGGTCGCCGCCGATCCAGGTGCCGAAGGTGAGCGGGCGGGTGCCGGCCGGGATCTCGATGCCGACGCGCTGGAGCTCGGCGGCGAGGTCCTCGAGGACGTCGCCGACGGCGCCGGCGTGCAGCTCGTCGAGGTAGTAGATCGCGTTGCGGGCCTCGTCGGCGGGCTCGGGGCGGACCACGCGCAGTTCGTCGGTCTGCCAGACGAGGTCGATGTTCTCCGCGAGGCGCAGGTCGTGGCGGCGGCGCTCGCCGGCGCCCGAGACGGGCTCCTCCAGGAGGGCCGCGATGCGGCGCAGCTTGTTCAGGACGCTGCGGCGGGCGGCCTCGGTCGGGTGCGCGGTGAAGACGGGACGGACGTTGAGGTTCTTGACCGTCTCGCGCAGGTGCTCGGGGTCCGCGTCCTTGAGCATGTCGGCCGTGCGGGCCAGCAGGCCGCCCTCGGCGGCGCGGTGGGCGCGCAGCTCCTTGCCGCGGTGCACCTGCTCGGTGACGTTGGCGAGGTGGAAGTACGTGGAGAAGGCGCGCACCAGCTTGGCGGCGGTCTCCAGGTCGGTGTCGCCGAGCAGCTCGGCGGCGGCTTCGCCGTCCGTGCGGGTGAGGGCGCGCACCTTTTCTACGAGGTCGAGGAGGTCCTGGCCCTCCTGGCGTACGAGGGTCTCGCCGAGGAGGTCGCCGAGGCGGCGGATGTCCGCGCGCAGCTCGGCGTTGGCCGCGCCGGCGGGGGTCGTCGCCGGGGCGGTGGTCGAGTGGGCCTGGTCGGCACTGCTCACAGGTGCGGCTCCTTGCAGTGTTTCGAGCGCTACTGGGAGGTGGGCCCCGGATACGCGCGGTGGTGCCCGCCCGGACCTGGGTCCGGCGGAGCCACCGCTCCTGATGCGCAGCTCGGGCTGCCCGTGCGGACCGCGCTGTCCGACGACACCAGGATAGGTGGCCCATACCGGTGACCAGGTCCCTGTGTCACCAGGCGGGACGACGGCCCTGCGACTCGGGCCGATCGGCCCCCGCCCGGTGCCGCGGTGGGGGGGGGGGGGGGGGAGCGGAGACCGGAAACAAAGAAAGCCCACCTCCTTCCCCAAGAGAAAGGTACCCCTAACCCT
>NZ_JBHUBS010000025.1:79293-96922 GCF_042788835.1 Streptomyces sp. NPDC056883
TTGTGACTGGCCTTATGCAAAGGAGTGGTCGCCACCCCCCCCGCCCCCCTCCTCTCCCCCCCCTCCCCCCCCCCCCCCCCGCTCCCCCCCCCCCCCCCCCCCCCCCCGCCACCGGGCGCGCTCCTCTTGCCGCGCGGAGGACCTTTGCCATACTTACGTTGCCGTAGGTTACGCACCCGTAGGGACGTGTGGCCCGGCGGCGCGCCTGCCGACTCCCTCACCCTCAGGGGACACACCTATGACCATCAGTCCCGACGTGATCGAGGACGCCCCGGCGTCTTCCGGCGCGTCCGTGCCGTCCGCGACCCTCGGCGGTGAGAACAAGCGGTCCGTGGAGCAGATCGCGCTGCTGCTGTTCATCACCGTCCCCTTCCTCGCCCTGCTCGTCGCGCTTCCGCTCGCGTGGGGCTGGGGGGTGAGCTGGCTGGACGTGGGCCTGATGGTCTTCATGTACTTCCTCGCCTGCCACGGCATCACCATCGGCTTCCACCGCTACTTCACGCACGGTTCCTTCAAGGCGAAGCGGCCGCTGCGCATCGCCCTGGCGATCATGGGCTCGATGGCGGTCGAGGGCCCCCTGGTGCGCTGGGTGGCCGACCACCGCAAGCACCACAAGTACTCCGACCACGAGGGCGACCCGCATTCGCCGTGGCGCTTCGGCGAGACGGTGCCGGCCCTGATGAAGGGCCTGTGGTGGGCGCACATCGGGTGGCTCTTCGACGAGGAGCAGACCGACCAGCAGAAGTACGCCCCGGACCTGATCAAGGACCCGGCGATCCGTCGCATCTCGCGCGACTTCATCTTCTGGACGATGTTCTCGCTGGCGCTGCCGCCGCTGGTGGGCGGTCTGGTGACGATGTCCTGGTGGGGCGCCTTCACGGCGTTCTTCTGGGGCTCCCTGGTCCGGGTCGCGCTGCTGCACCACGTGACGTGGTCGATCAACTCGATCTGCCACGCGGTGGGCAAGCGCCCGTTCAAGTCCCGCGACCGCTCCGGCAACGTGTGGTGGCTGGCGGTGCTGTCCTGCGGCGAGTCCTGGCACAACCTGCACCACGCCGACCCGACCTCGGCCCGGCACGGCGTGCTGCGCGGCCAGGTCGACTCCAGTGCGCGCCTGATCCGCTGGTTCGAACAGCTGGGCTGGGCGTCCGACGTCCGCTGGCCGTCCGAGGCCCGCATCGACGCCCGACGCAAGGAAGAAGTGTCGAACGCGGCATGATGGGGGGCGTGGGAAACGACGGCAGCAGTTCCAGCAGCGAGAAGCCCAGGCGCAGCCGCCGGGTCCGGATGACGGGCGCCGAACGGCGTCAGCAACTGCTGGACATCGGCCGCACCCTGTTCGCCGAGAAGGGGTTCGAGGGCACCTCGGTGGAGGAGATCGCGGCGAAGGCCGGAGTCTCCAAGCCGGTGGTCTACGAGCACTTCGGCGGCAAGGAGGGCCTCTACGCGGTCGTCGTGGACCGCGAGATGCGCCAGTTGCTGGACGGGGTGACGGGCGCGCTGACGGCCGGGCACCCGCGGGAGCTCCTGGAGCAGGCGGCGTTCGCGCTGCTGGACTACATCGAGAACTACACGGACGGTTTCCGGATCCTGGTCCGGGACTCCCCCGTGGCCCAGTCGACGGGCACCTTCGCCTCGCTGATCAGTGACATCGCCACGCAGGTCGAGGACATCCTCGGGCTGGAGTTCAAGGCCCGCGGCTTCGACCCGAAGCTGGCCCCGCTGTACGCACAGGCGCTGGTCGGCATGGTCGCGCTGACCGGGCAGTGGTGGCTGGAGACGCGCCAGCCGAAGAAGGCCGAGGTGGCGGCGCACCTGGTGAACCTGTCCTGGCACGGGCTGGAGAACCTGGAGGCGAAGCCGCGGCTGGTGGGCCACCGCAAGAAGTGAGCCCCCTGGACCGCGTGCACCTACGACGGCGCCCCGTCACCGGAGATCCGGTGGCGGGGCGCCGTCGTGTGGGGCGTCGGGCCCTTTCCGGGCCGTGCCTCTCCTAGCCGTGCTTCTCCAAAAACTCGATCCGGTTCCCGACCGGGTCCTCCGAATAGAAGCGGAGGTGTCCCGGCAGGTTGTCGTCCCAGACGACCAGGGCGCCGCGCGCCTCCAGTCTGTCCGCGTAGGCCTTGATGCCCTCGACCCTGAGTCCCGGGTGGGCCTTGCGGGCGGGGCGGAAGTCCTCCTCCACGCCCAGGTGGAGCTGGACGGGCCCGGCAGCGAACCAGCAGCCCCCGCGCGCCGCGAGCACCGGCGGTTTGGGGATCTCGGTCATGCCGAGCACCTCGGTGTAATAGGCGCGGAGCCGCTCCTCCGATCCGGGAGGTGCGGCGAGCTGGACGTGGTCGACTCCGGCGAGCATGTTCAGGCCTCCTTGCGGGCGACGGCGAAGATCCGTCGGAACGGGAAGACGGTACCGCGGGGGCCCGTGGGGTAGGCGGCGCGGAGCAGGGCCCGGTACTCGGCGAGGAAGGCGTCGACGGCCTCCTCGTCGTCGGCCAGCGCGGTGAGCACCGGCCTCAGTGCGGTGCCCTTGACCCAGTCCAGTACCGGATCGGGGCCCTGGAGCAGCTGGTGGTAGGTGGTCTCCCACACGTCGGCGGCGCAGCCGAGCTCGGTGAACCGCTCCAGGTACCCGGAGGGTTCGAGGATGTGGATGTAGCGGGCTCCGTGTCCGGCGAGCCGGGCCCGCCAGCGCGGGGTGTCGCACAGGTCGGCGAGGATCCGGTGGCTGGGGGCGGTGAAGTTGCCGGGGATCTGGAAGGCGAAGGTGCCGCCGGGGCGCAGTCCGTTGATCCAGGAGGCGAAGGATCCGGCGTGGCCGGGGACCCACTGGAAGGCGGCGTTGGAGACGATCAGGTCGTAGGGCTCTTCCGGGAGCCAGTCGGCGAGGTCGCCGTGGCGGAATTCGAGCCTCCCACCACCGCCGGTGGGACCGGCGTATTCGGCGTCGGCGCGGTGGAGCATCTCCGGGGAGAGGTCGTAGCCGGTGATGTGCGCTTCGGGCCAGCGGTCCGTGAGGAGCGCGGTGACGTTGCCCGGGCCGCAGCCGAGGTCGGCGATGCGGGCGGCCCGGGTGGGGAGCTCGGGTATGCGCGCAAGGAGGTCGAGGAAGGGCCTGGCCCGGTGACCTGCGTGCCGGAGGTACTGCTGCGGGTCCCAGGTGGGGGCGGTCGGCGCGGTGGGGGCGTCGTCCGTGGGGGATGCGGATGCCGGGGGCGCCGTCGTGGTGGTGCCGGCGGTCGACGCCGGAATCCTGGCCGGCGCGGTATCGGAATGCATGTTCGAGCCTCCCTGCTGGCGGTGCGGTCGGAAGCGGAAGCTGCTCCGGCCCCCTCCATGCCCCATGGTGGCCCAGAATATATCTCGACGTCAAGATACTTGAGATCGAGATGCTCGATTTAAAGAGACTTCACATCGACAGACCCTTTACACTGATCCGCATGGAGGACGAGGTCGACCGACTGGTCGCGGCATGGCGGCGGGAACGCCCTGACCTCGACGTGGAACCACTCGAGGTGCTCAGCCGCGTCAGCAGGCTCGCGCGGCACCTCGACCGTGCCCGCCGACTGGCCTTTTCCGAGCACGGCCTGGAGCCCTGGGAGTTCGACGTCCTGACCTCGCTGCGGCGAGCCGGCGCGCCCTACCAGCTCTCCCCCGGCCAATTGCTGACGCAGACCCTGGTGACCTCCGGGACCATGACCAACCGCATCGACCGGCTCGCCAAGAAGGGCCTCGTCGAACGGCTGCCGGACCCCAACGACCGCCGCGGGGTCCTCGTGCGCCTCAGCCCCGAGGGCCGCGACCGCGCCGACCAGGCGCTCGCCGGCCTGCTGGCCCAGGAACGGGCGATCCTGGCCCAGCTCTCACGGACGCAGCGCGGCGATCTCGCCGGCCTGCTACGCCAGTTGACCGCTCCGTTCGACAACATCCCCGGCTAGTCCCTGCCCCGGCAGTCCGGGCAGGTCGGCGGGCCGTACGCCGGCCCGCCGGGCCAGGGCCACCGCCGCGAGCGTGGAGTGCACGCCCAGCTTGCCCAGCACGTTCTGCATGTGGGTGCGGACGGTGTGCGGGGAGAGGAACAGCCGCGCGGCCACGTCCTTGCGGCCCAGCCCCGCCACCATGCAGCGCAGCACCTCGTGCTCCCTGGGCGTGAGGGACTCCACCAGCCGTTCGCTGTCGGTACGGTGCTTGCGCGCCGCGGTCAGCTCGCGGAGCACTCCGGTCAGCAGCGCGGGCGGAAGGTGCGTCTCCTCGCGCAGGACTCCACGGATGACGGCCAGGAGCCGCGAGAGCGAGCAGTCCTTGGCCACCCAGCCCGAGGCGCCCGCCTGGAGCGCCAAGGCGGCACGGCGCGCGTCGTCGCGCTCGGCGAGCACGACCGTACGGACCTCGGGATGGGACACGCGTACGCCTGCCACCAGCGCGATCCCGTCGGCGGCGGGCGGGGCGGAGCCGGATTCCCGCTGGGCGGGGACGCCCGCGGGGACGGCGGCCAGGTCGGAATCGACCAGCAGGACGTCGAAGCGGCGGCCCTCGGCCGCCGCCCGTTCGAGGCAGCGCAGCGCGGCGGGGCCACTGCCGGCCGCGGAGACGTCCACGTCCGGTTCGGCCGCGAGCGCGGCGGCGAGAGATTCGGCGAAGATGCGGTGATCGTCGACCACGAGTACCCGGATACGGACCACAAAACCCCCAAGGGTCGGGGAACGGACGACTGCGGGTACGACGCCCGGACCGGGTGATCCGCAGGCGCCGCGGCCGCCGCCGTGACATCTCTGCACTACCCCGGACCGGACGTCGTACCCGACTTGTCTCGACCCCTGAATCAACACCGGCCCCCACCGGTGTCACGCATCAGCGTAGGGCCGGGGTCGGCTCGTGGTTGGCCGAATTGCAGAAGTTTTCCGAGCGATTTTCCGGCGAGGCGCTTCCGGAGGGACTCCGAGGTGGCTTGAAATCGACTGCTTCCCTCCTGCGGAAGTGCCGTTCCGCCCGGTGGTGTGCCGCGGGCAGTTGCACGAGGGGTATTTCACTCGGCGTGTGCACGCCGGGCGCCCGCGCGCAGCGCCCGGCAAGGGCGCGCCCGAAACGCATGCGCGCCCCCGCCCCGAGGGGGCGGGGGCGCGGGCGTGACAGGGGTGGGGCGAGGGGTGCCGGTGGGCTCAACCGCGCCGGGCGCGGGTGAAGTTCCAGGCGTCCGTCACGATGCCCGTGAGGTCCGAGCGGGTCGGGGTCCAGCCGAGGTGCTCGTGCGCCGTGCGGGCGGAGGCGACGAGGAAGGCCGGGTCGCCGGCCCGGCGGGGGGCCACCACCTCGGGGATCTCCTTCCCGGTGACCTTGCGGACCGTCTCGATGACCTCGCGGACCGAAAACCCGCTGCCGTTGCCGAGGTTGCACACCAGGTGCTCCCCCTCGGCGGCGACCCGCAGCGCGGCCAGGTGGGCCTCGGCCAGGTCGGCGACGTGGATGTAGTCCCGTACGCAGGTGCCGTCCGGGGTCGGGTAGTCCTCGCCGAACACCGAGATCGACTCCCGCTCGCCGAGGGCCACTTGCAGCACCAGCGGGATCAGGTGGGTCTCGGGGTCGTGCAGCTCGCCGAACTGCCCGTAGGCACCGGCCACGTTGAAGTAGCGCAGCGAGACCGCCGCGAGGCCGTGCGCCGCGCACTCCCCCGCGATCATGTGGTCGACGGCCAGCTTCGAAGCCCCGTACGGGTTGGTGGGGGCGGTCGGCGAGGACTCGGTCAGCGGCCCGTCGCCCGGCTCCCCGTAGGTCGCGGCGGTGGAGGAGAACACCAGCCTGCGCACGCCCGCGCCGCGCATCGCGGCCAGCAGGGCCAGGGTGCCGCCGACGTTGTTCTCCCAGTACTTGCCGGGGTTCACCACGGACTCGCCGACCTGCGAGGAGGCCGCGAAGTGCAGGACCGCGTCGTAGGAGGGGTCCAGGTGCTCGGCCGCGTCCTGGATGCGGCCCTCGATGAACGCGGCGCCGGCCGGCACCCCCGAACGGAAGCCGGTCGAGAGGTCGTCGAGGACGGTGACCTCGTGGCCCGCCTCCAGGAGGTGCGCCGCGACCACCCCGCCCACGTATCCGGCTCCGCCGGTGACCAGATACTTCGCACACTTCGAAGCCGTCGAAGCCGTCGGAGCCGTCGAAGCCTTGGAAGACACTGTCTCGCTCACGTGACTACTGCCTCTCGCCGGGGGAAGCACGCACCGTGCGCGTGCTGGTCACCGGCATACCCGAATCCGCGCCTCCGGGGAAATCCCCGGCGGCGATCAGGGCCGGGCACCCCCGGACGGCGGCAGTCCGGCCCGGTCGAGCAGACCGGTACGGGCGGCCAGCGCGGCCGCCTCCAGCCGCGAGCCCACGCCCAGCTTCATCAGCACCCGCTGGACGTGCGTGCGCGCGGTGCTCGGCGCGATGGCCATGCCGGCGGCGATGAGCCGGGTGTCCTCGCCCTCGGCGACCCGGACCAGCACCTCCACCTCGCGCGGGGTGAGCAGCCGCAGCAGCCGGCTGCCCTCGTCATCGGGCTGGGCGGCGGGGTTGAGCAGCTCGGCGAAGGCTCCCTGCAACAGCTGCGGCGCGATGGCCACTTCCCCCGCCCGGGCCTTGGCCAGGGCCCGCTCCACGCCCTCGATGCGCTCGTCGTGGCGTACGTACCCCGAGGCGCCCGCCGCGAAGGCGGCCGCGATCCCGCGCGGACTCGGCACCGGGCCCAGCACGACCACGGCGATCTGCGGGCGCTCCCGCTTGATCCGGACGATCGGCTCGAAGACCCCGGGCTCGGCGGGCAGGGCGGTGCCCAGCAGGCAGACCTCCGGGGCGCGGCTGATGACCAGTTCGGCGGCGCCCGCGGCCGGGGCGGCGGCCGCCAGCACCCGGTGGCCGCGCAGCTTCAGGGCCGAGGCGAGCGCCTCGGCCAGCAGCCGGTGCTCGTCGACCACCATGACCCGTACGCCCATTGAGGTACCCACCCCCGCCCTTCTGACCCGGCAAGCTACACGCTTGTTCGACGACGCGGTGGGGATACCGCGCAGAAGCCCCCGGAAGGACGGACCTTCCGGGGGCTTCGGGGCTTTCGGGGCTTTAGCCCGTCGTGAAGGAAACGAAGATGTAGTACGGGTCGGTGGCCACGGAGGACTTGCTGTGCACGGCGTTGCGGGCGATGAAGTACCGCCCGTTGCCGTAGTGGAACTCGGCGGAGTCCGCCAGGAACTGGGTCTCGGCGCGCTGCGACTCCTTGGTCGCCGGATTCTGCATGAGCACGGTCTCCTTCATCGTCTTGCCGTCGATGGAGACGACCTGGCCGCCGCCGTCGTAGGGCGGGACCTTGTGGGCGATGAGGTTGGAGCCGTCCATGCGCATCGGGTAGATGGTGGAGCGCTCGCCGGCGTCGGCCCGGTCGGCGGTCAGCTTGCCGGTCTCCAGGTCGAAGGAGACGATCTCGTTGGTGCGGCCGGAGTCGGCCTTGCCCTCGTGCTCCTCGGAGGGCAGGTAGAGCTTGCCGTTGCCGACGACCATGTTGGTGCAGTCCTCGACCTCGGTGCCGCACTCGGGGTCGTAGTTGCCCGAGGTGAGCGAGATGCGCGCCTTGAGCTGGCCCCCGTCGTCGAGGACGAAGAGGTCGCTGACGCCGGTCGCGTTCTTGGAGGTGTCGTTGACGTCCGCCGCGACGATCAGCGGCTTGGTGGAGACGATCGCGGCACCGTCCAGGCCCGCGGGGAGCTTGTACGAGGACTTCTGCGCACCGCTGACCGGGTCGAGGCTCTGGGCGGAGAGCGCGTAGTTCGGGTACTGGCCGCACCGGCGGATCACGGCGAGGGCGGGGCCGCCGCCGTAGCCGAGGTCCTCGCAGCGGTCGGCGTCGGTCTTGGCCGACCACAGCACCTTGCCGTCGGCGAGGTTCCAGGCGGCGCCGCCGTTCAGGCCGCCCGCGGCGACGGTCTGGCCGCTGACGGTCACCTCGGCGAAGGTGATGGGCTTGTCACCGCCGTTCTGGGACTTGGAGGTGGCCTTCCACAGGAGCTTGCCGCTGTTCAGATCGATGACGCCGATCTGGTTGCACGGCTGGTACTTCTTCTCGGCCGTCGGCAGCGCCTCGTCGAAGAGGATCGCCGTCTTGTTGTCCGAGACCCAGCGGCTCGCGGCGCAGACGTTGGCGTTGAGCGGGATCTCCCACTTCTTGGCACCGTCGGCCACGTTGTAGCCGACGACCTTGCCCATGTCGGACTTGGCGTAGGTGGTGTCGGTCAGCCAGGAGCCGGGGATCTGGACGATCTCGGCCGAATCCGGCATCGGGACGTTGACCAGCGTCTTCGACTTGGTCTTGGCGGGCGCCTTCTCGGTGCCGCCGCCGCCCGGGGCCTTGTCGCCGCCGGGGCTCGCGCTGCCGTCCGCCACGGGCTGGTTGCCGGAGCCCTTGTCGTCGCCGGAGACGTACCAGAAGCCGCCGCCGACGATGAGGACGATGGCCAGGAGGGCCGCGCCGACGATCATCAGCTGCGTGCGGACCTCGTTGCCGCCGCCGCCCGCGGCGGGCACCGCCGGGCTCTGGGCCGCGTACATCGGCGCGGTGACGGGCTGCGGCTGCTGCTGCGGGTAGCCGTAGGACTCCTGCGGATAGCCGTACGAGGGCTGCCCGGCGGGCTGCCCGGCCGGGACCGTCGGCGGCTGGGACGTCGGAGGCTGGGCCGTCGGAGGCTGGGCCGGGGGCGGCGGCGGAGGGCCGGCCGGCATGGCCGGGGGCACCGGCGGGGGCCCGCCGAAACCGCCGGACGGCTGGTCCTCGGGCTTGCCGAAACCGCCCGGCGGCGGGTCCTGCGGCGCGCCGAAGCCGCCGGACGGCGGCTGGCTGGGGGGCGGCGGGGTACTCATCGGTGCAACTGCCTCTCGGTGGGCGGCTCGGCGGACTGCGCGGTGGAGTGCGCGGTGGACTGCTCGTTCTCGGGGCGGTCGCTCACTTGCCGAAGACCATCAGGAACTTCTCGCTCTTGTTCTGGGCCTGCAGGTGGGAGGCGGAGACGAACAGCCGGCCGTCCACGTAGTCCACGTTCGGGGAGAGGAAGGAGCTCTCCACCGGGGCCGCGGAGCCGGACGGGTTGCGCAGCACCGCGGTGGGCGTGCCCCCGGCGGCCGGGATCGTGAGGACCTCGCCGCCCTTGTCGTTCTCCGCTTCGCGGTAGACGACGACCTGGCCGCCCGCCGCCTTCAGCGGGGTGAGGGTGCGCCCCTCACCGGCCGGGGTGCGCCACTTCACCTTGCCGGTGCCGAGGTCGAAGGCGACGATCTCGTTCGGCTTGCCGATGTCGGCCTTGGTGGGCAGGTAGAGGGTGTTCGCGTCCACGTAGGAGGAACCGCAGCTCTGGAGCGAGCGGTTGAAGAGGCCGCCGCAGCCGACTGGGAAGCTGCCCTCGCCGGAGACGGTGGCGCGCTGCTTGCCGTCGGGTCCGAGGACCACGATCGAGCGCTCCTTGGCCTCGTTGCCGAGGTCCAGGACGATCGGGTCCAGCGAGTAGACGTTCTTGACCTGGAAGCCCTTGGGGAGCTTGTGGATCCAGGTGTTCTTGCCGGTCGCCGGGTCCGCGTCCATGACCTGGACGGTCTTGTCGACGTCCTGGCAGGTCGCGACGGAGATCATCTTGCCGTTCATGGCGACGAAGTCGGTGGGGGTGCAGCCCTCTTCGCGCTTGTTGGTGAAGAGCTTGTCCCCGGTGCTGACCTTGAAGGCGCTGCTCGTGCCCATCCGGTTGACGACGAGGGCGTCACCGGTGAGGGCGAGGTCGGGGGTGGTCATGATGTCGAAGAGGCCTTCCTTCGGGACCTCCTTCGACCATCCCTCCTTGCCGGCCTTGAGGTCGATCAACCGCATCTGGTTGCAGTCGGCGCTGCTGGACTCGCCGTTCTCGTACATGACCACGGTCTTGCCGTCCGCGGTCATGTCGGTGACCCCGCAGATCTTGGCGGGGAGGGTGAGGGTCCACTTCTCCTTGCCGTCCTTGACCCCGTAGCCGGTGACCGACTTCCAGAGGGTCTTGACGACGGTGTCGCCGACGATCCACTGTCCCTTGGAGTCGACGCCGGAGCCGGGGCCGTCGATCGTGCTGCTCTTGAACCAGAGGACCTTGTCCTCGCCCTGCTTGCGGCCGGCGTTGAGGTCTTCGTTCTCGTCGCCGCCGTTGCCGCTGCCGTCGCCCTTGTCCACGGAGGCGGAGGGCGAGGCCTTGTCGTCGACGGGCGGCGGCGTGGTGTCCTCCCCGACGACCTTGTCGGAGCCCTTGTCCTGGCCGGCGAAGAACACGAAGTAACCGCCGGTGCCCAGGATGAGCACGCCGGCGACGGCGGCCGCGATCAGCACGGCGAGCTTCTTCTTCGGCCCGCCGGGCGGCACCGGCGGCATGCCGGGGGCGCCGGGGGGCATGTGCGGGGGCTGGGGCGGGAAGCCGTAGCCCCCGGGCGGCTGCTGGCCGTACGGGCCCTGCGGCTGCCCGCCGTACGGGCCCTGCGGCTGGGGCTGCTGCGCGTACGGGTTCTCGCCCTGCGGCGGGAACCCGTAACCGGGCTGCGGGGGCCCCGGCAGGTGTCCGTAACCGGAGGGGTTCGGCGGCTGGTTCGGCGGCTGGGGCGGCTCGGTCATCAGCGCATACCTTCGGCTTCGGGTGTGGGAGGAAGCCCTTTCTATCACTGACGGCCGGAGTGGGCCGGGCCGGTCCGACCCCTGTTCCCAAGGGAGGACCGGCCCGTGATGCCGCCGTTATCGGCCCGTTGGGGCCCGCGGGCGCCCCTGCCCGATCGGCAGGGCACCGCTCACGGCCCGGCGCGACCTACGCCTCTTCGGCGAGCTCTAGCCAGCGCATCTCCAAGTCGTCCCGGTCCGAGATGAGTTCCCGCAGTTCGGCGTCGAGCTTGGCGACCTTGTCGAAGTCGGTGGAGTTCTCGGCGATCTGGGCGTGCAGGCTGCTCTCGCGGTCCGTCATCTTGTTGAGCTGCCGCTCGATCTTCTGCAGCTCCTTCTTCGCGGCGCGCGCGTCCCCGGAGGACGAGGACTTGGCGGCGGCCGCGGCGGGCGCCGGAGCGGCCGCGTCGATCATCTTCTGGCGGCGCTCCAGGTACTCGTCGAGGCCGCGCGGCAGCATCCGCAGGCTCGCGTCGCCCAGCAGGGCCATGACCGTGTCGGTGGTGCGCTCGATGAAGAACCGGTCGTGCGAGATCACGATCATCGACCCGGGCCAGCCGTCGAGGAGGTCCTCCAGCTGGGTCAGGGTCTCGATGTCGAGGTCGTTGGTGGGCTCGTCGAGGAAGAGGACGTTGGGCTCGTCCATGAGCAGGCGCAGGATCTGCAGCCGCCGCCGCTCACCACCGGAGAGGTCGCCGACGGGCGTCCACTGCTTCTCCTTGGTGAAGCCGAACTGCTCGCACAGCTGGCCCGCCGTCATCTCGCGGCCCTTTCCGAGGTCCACGCGGTCGCGGACGCGCTGGACGGCCTCCAGGACCCGCAGGGACGGGTCGAGTTCGCCGACCTCCTGGGAGAGGTAGGCCAGCTTGACGGTCTTGCCCACGGTCACGGTGCCGGCGGCCGGCTGGACCTCGCCCTGGGTGCGGGCGGCCTCGCCGAGCGCGCGCAGCAGGGAGGTCTTGCCGGCGCCGTTGACGCCGACGAGGCCGACGCGGTCGCCGGGGCCCAGGTGCCAGGTGAGGTGCTTGAGGAGGGTCTTGGGTCCGGCCTGGACGGTGACGTCCTCGAGGTCGAACACGGTCTTGCCGAGGCGGGCGTTGGCGAACTTCATCAGCTCGGACTTGTCGCGCGGCGGCGGCACGTCGGCGATCAGCTCGTTGGCGGCCTCGATGCGGTAGCGGGGCTTGGAGGTACGGGCCGGGGCGCCGCGGCGCAGCCAGGCCAGCTCCTTGCGCATCAGGTTCTGCCGCTTGGACTCCTCCGTGGCGGCGATGCGGTCGCGCTCGGCGCGGGCGAAGACGTAGTCGCTGTAGCCGCCCTCGTACTCGTGGACGTCACCGCGCTGCACGTCCCACATGCGGGTGCAGACCTGGTCGAGGAACCACCGGTCGTGGGTGACGCAGACGAGCGCGGAGCGGCGCTCCTGGAGGTGCTTGGCCAGCCAGGAGATGCCCTCGACGTCGAGGTGGTTGGTGGGCTCGTCGAGGACGAGGAGGTCCTGGTCGGCGATGAGGAGCTTGGCCAGCGCGATGCGGCGGCGCTCGCCACCGGACAGCGGGCCGATGACCGTGTCCAGGCCCTGCCCGAAGCCGGGCAGGTCCAGCCCGCCGAAGAGGCCGGTCAGGACGTCGCGGATCTTGGCGTTGCCGGCCCACTCGTGGTCGGCCATGTCCCGGATGATCTCGTGGCGGACGGTGGCCTTCGGGTCGAGGGAGTCGTGCTGGGTGAGCACGCCCATCTGCAGGCCGCCGTTCTGGGTGACCCGGCCGGTGTCGGGTTCCTCCAGCTTGGCGAGCATGCGGATGAGGGTGGTCTTGCCGTCGCCGTTGCGGCCTACGACACCGATCCGGTCCCCCTCGGATACGCCGAGGGAGATGCCGTCGAGCAGGGTACGGGTGCCGTACACCTTGCTGACTGCCTCGACATTGACCAGGTTGACGGCCATCAGGAGCGCTCCAGGGAAGGGGTGTGGATCAGCCCCTCAGCCTAACCCTCCGCGAAGTGCCGGACCGTTCCACCAGCAGCCAGCCGCCCAGCGCCATGCCGATCGCGGCGGGCGCGGTGACCGGGAGCGCGATCAGGGTGGCGCTGTGGCCTTCCAGGAGCCCGCCGAGGCCGGTCGTGGAGAGCCCGAGGACGCCGAGGAGGCAGAGCACGGTGCCGAGGGCGGCACGGGGGCCGGAGCCGCGGCCCGAGCCCGGCCCGGAACCGGGGCGCGCGCTGCTCCCGACGGGCGACTCGAAGCGCCGGAAGGCCGCGACGAGTACGCCGGTCAGCGCGGCGGCGGCGAGGAACCGGACCGGGACCTGGGCCCACCAGGCCGCCCCGGCGGGCTCGGGCAGGGCGATGCCGAGGCCGAGCTGGGCGGCGTACACGGCGAGCATCGCGGTGAGGTGCCAGAGGAAGGCCGTCATGGCGACCCCGTTGGCGGCGACCACGCCGCGCCAGACCCGGGGCCGGGCCAGCCACGCGCCGGCCGGGGTCCTGAGCAGCTCCACGGCGCCCACGAGCCAGATCCCGTGCGCGAGCAGGGCGAGGGTGGGCGGGGCCATGTTGGAGACCTTCTCCCCGGGCATCCCGACCATGGACAGCGGGTACGGCCCGTACGCCACCAGCGCCACGGCCCCGGCGAGCCCGGCGGCGGCGAGGGCGCCGGGGCGGCGGATGCGCCCGTCGGCGCGCAGGAAGCCGAGCTGGTGGACGGCGAGCCAGACGAAGGCGAAGTTCAGGAACTCGGCGTACGGGACACCGCCCGCGAAGCGCAGCAGATCGACGGCGGCCGCGGCCCCGGCCAGCGCCCCGAAGGCGGCCCAGCCGTGGCGCTCGTGCAGTTTCAGCAGGGGCGGGGTGAGGGCGACCATCGCGAGGTAGATCCCGATGAACCACAGCGGCTGCGTGACCAGCCGGAACGCCGCCCCGGACAGGCGCCCGCCGCCCCCGCCGAGGAGCTGCGCGGCGAGGGCCACTGCGGTCCAGACGGCGACGAACACGAGGGTGGGCCGCAGCAGGCGGCGGAGCCGGGCCCGCAGGAAGGCGGCGTAGACGGGGCCGTCGGTGCGGCGCGCGAGGGACCGGTAGGAGAGGGCGTGCGAGAACCCTCCGACGAAGAAGAACACCGGCATCACCTGCAGGGCCCAGGTGAGCACCTGTAGCGGCGGCACGACGGCGAGCAGGTTCCCTATGCCGTCGGCGCTGACGGCGGCCATCAGCCAGTGCCCGGCGATGACCGTCCCGAGGGAGGCCACCCTGAGGAGGTCGACGTAGCGGTCCCGCGAGGCGGGGGTGACGGCGGCGATGTCGCTTGCGCTGGCTCCCATGGGCCCTACGCTCCCGCGCGGGCCGACTTGGCAACAGGGCGCGGGTACTCACTCCCCGCCTAGGTACCCCGGAGCCGCACCCCGGACCCTGCCGCTGCGCGGGGCGCGGGGCGCGGGGCGTGGCGCGAGACGCGGGGCGCGGGGCGCGGGGCGAGACGCGGGGCGCGGGGCGCGGGGCGCGGGGCGAGACGCGGGGCGGAAGTCCCCTACCCGCCCTTCCACCGTTCCCCGGGCTGCGCCCGGACCCCCTGGGGCTCCGCCCCAGACCCCGCGCCTCAAACGCCGGCGAGGCTGGGTTGATCCAGCCCCTCCGGCGTTTGAGGAGCGGGGTCCGGGGCGGAGCCCCGGGGAACGGGCGAAGGGCGGGTAGGGGACTCGGCGCCGCGCAGCGGCACGTCCGGGACCGCCGGGCGGTCAGAGGAGGGTTGCGCCCGGGGACGGGGCGGTGGCCAGGTGGGTGCTGCGGCAGGTGCCGGAGGCCGCCAGGGCGGCCGCGACCTTCGTCGCCGACGAGGCATCGCGGACCAGGAAGGCCGTCGTGGGGCCGGAGCCGGAGACCAGCGCGGCCAGGGCTCCCGCCTCGGTACCCACCGCGAGGGTGTCCGCGAGCGACGGCCGCAGCGAAAGGGCCGCGGGCTGCAGCCCGTTGGCCAGGGTGGCGGCCAGCGCGTCCGGGTCGCCGGAGGCGAGGGCCGCCAGGAGGGCCGGGGAGGCCTGCGGGACGGGGACCTCGGTACCGGCGGTGAGCCGGTCGAACTCGCGGAACACCGCCGGGGTGGAGAGGCCGCCGTCGGCCACCGCGAACACCCAGTGGAAGGTGCCGGCCGCGACCGGGGTCAGGATCTCCCCGCGCCCGGTGCCCAGCGCCGCCCCGCCGACCAGGCTGAACGGCACGTCGCTGCCCAGCTCCGCGCAGAGGGCCAGGAGTTCCTCGGCCGGGGTCTTCAGACCCCAGAGCGCGTCGCAGGCGAGCAGGGCCGCCGCACCGTCCGCGCTGCCGCCGGCCATGCCGCCCGCCACCGGGATCCGCTTCTCGATGTGGAGGTGGACGGCGGGGGCCAGACCGGCCCGCTCCGCCAGGATCTCCGCCGCGCGGGCCGCGAGGTTGGTGCGGTCCAGCGGGACCTTGTCCGCGTCCGGCCCCGCGCACGTCACGGTCAGCTCGTCGGCCGGGGTCGCGGTGACCTCGTCGTAGAGGGAGACCGCGAGGAAGACGTTGGCCAGGTCGTGGAAGCCGTCCGGCCGGGCCGCGCCCACCGCCAGCTGGACGTTGACCTTGGCGGGGACCCGTACGGTGACCGTGTCGCTCACAGCGCGGGCCTCTCCGCGGCGGGCTTGTGCTCGGCGATCGCCGCGAACTCCTCGACGGTGAGGGATTCGCCGCGGGCCTGCGGGGAGATACCGGCGGCGACGAGCGCCGCTTCGGCACCGGCTGCGGACCCGGCCCAGCCGGACAGCGCCGCGCGCAGCGTCTTGCGGCGCTGCGCGAAGGCTGCGTCGACGACCGCGAAGACCTCGGCCTTGGAGGCGGTGGTCTTGACCGGCTCCGCCCGGCGGACCAGGGAGACGAGTCCGGAGTCGACGTTCGGGGCGGGCCAGAAGACCTTGCGGCCGATGGCGCCGGCCCGCTTGACGTCCGCGTACCAGTTGGCCTTGACGGAGGGGACCCCGTACACCTTGTTGCCGGGCTCGGCGGCGAGGCGGTCGGCGACCTCGGCCTGCACCATGACCAGGGTCCGCTCGATGCTCGGGAAGCGGTCGAGCATGGTGAGCAGGACCGGCACGGCCACGTTGTAGGGCAGGTTCGCGACGAGCGCGGTCGGCGGCGGCCCGGGCAGCTCCTTGACCAGCATCGCGTCGGAGTGGACCAGCGCGAAGCGGTCCTTGCGCTCCGGCATCCGCGCCTCGATGGTGGCGGGCAGCGCGGCGGCCAGGATGTCGTCGATCTCGACGGCGACGACCCGGTCGGCGGCCTCCAGCAGCGCGAGCGTCAGCGAGCCCAGACCGGGCCCGACCTCGACGACCACGTCGTCCGGCCGGACCTCGGCCGTGCGCACGATGCGGCGCACGGTGTTGGCGTCGATGACGAAGTTCTGGCCCTTCTGCTTCGTCGGCCGTACGCCGAGTACGGCGGCCAGCTCCCGGATGTCGGCCGCGCCGAGGAGGGCGGACGTCTCGGGCGCGGAGGTCTCGGGCGCGGGGGTCTCGGGCGCGGGGGTCTCCGGCACGGTGCTTTCGGGCTGCTGCTCTGCGGTGCTCACCGATAAAGGGTACGGCCGCAGTGTGGCCAGGGACTCGCCCCCCGCTGGACGTAGAGCTTCTTCGCCCGGTACGTCTGTTCCGGGCCCGGAGCGTCCTGCGGGCGGCCGCTGCCGCCGAGGGCCTGCCAGGTCTGTACGTCGAACTGGTACAGCCCCCCGTACGTGCCCGAGGGGTCCGTGGCTCCGGGCCGGCCGCCCGACTCGCAGCGGGCCAGCGCGCCCCAGTCGAGGCCGTCCGCGCCCTGCACGGAGGTCGGCAGCGGCTTGGTGCCGACCTTGACGAGCATGCTGACGGGCTCGCGGACGGTCTCCTCGGCGACCCGGCGGGGCTTCTGCCGGACTCCGTTGACGGTGCGCAGGCTGTACGTGACCCTGCGCGCCCCGGGCCGGCCCGAGCGCTCGACGACTTCGGTTCCGGCGAAGAGGGCGGGGTCCTTGACCCGCTCGGTCGCGTACGGGATGCGTTCCTCGCGGATCTCGCGGGTGCCGGTGATGCGGAGCACGGTGACGGTCTGGCCGTCGCGCGGGAAGGAGTCGGCGGGCACGGAGGTGGCGTCCTGGCCGTGCAGGGTGATCCCGGCTTCGTCAAGGGCCTCCTGGACGGTGGCGGCGTTGGTGCGGATGGTCCGCTCGCGGCCGTCGGCCATGAAGGTGATGCTGCGTTCGGTGCGGACGGCGAGGGTCAGGCCGGTCCGGGGGACGGTGGCGGTGCGGGGTGCGGAGAGGTAGGCGCCCTCGGCGCGGATGCCGAACTGGCGCAGTGCTCCGTCCACGGTGCGGGCGGTGGTCCACACCTCGCGCCGCTGCCCGTCGAGGGTCAGGCTCAGCGGGCGGCCGTAGCGCAGGACGATCTTGTCCCCGTCGTCGAGGACCTCCGCCCCGGCCGGGGCGACGAGGTCGTGGGGGCCGACGCCGAGGCCTTCGGAGGCGAGCAGCTCGTCGACGTCGTCGGCGAAGGTGTGCAGGGTCCGCGGGACTCCGTCGACGGTGAGGCGTACGGCCTTGTCGGCGGCCACGAAGGCGGTGGTGCCGCCCGCCAGGAACGCGACGACCAGGGCCTGCGGCACGATGCGCCGCCAGGTGTCGCGGGAGGCGGGGGCGGCGCTCCTGCGCCGCCTCGGACCGGGGGCGGGGCCGACGCCGGTGCCGGGGCCGGGGCCGGCCGGCGCGGGCACCGTGCCGAGTCCGCCGCCCCGGCGGCGTCCGGTCCCCGCGGGGACCGGTCCGGCCGGGGCGGGGATGGTGTCCGGGGACGCCACCGGCGCGGTGCGGCGCCGACGGCCGGTGGCCGGTGGCTCCGGCTCGGGGCCCGGTGCCGGACCGGCCGGGCCGGGGGCCGTCGCCACCAGGTCCCGGCACCGGCCCCCGTCCTCGTAGGC
>NZ_JBHUBS010000026.1:0-15687 GCF_042788835.1 Streptomyces sp. NPDC056883
CCGCCCCAGACCCCGCGCCTCAAACGCCGGCGAGGCTGGATTTTCCAGCCCGTCCGGCGTTTGAGGACCGGGGTCCGGGGCGGAGCCCCGGGGAACGGGCGAAGGGCGGGGAGGGGCAGGCCCCGCAGGGTTAGGCGACCGGGACTGGTTGGGCCGGGGTGTTCGCTTCCGCGGCATCGTGGTTGCCGTACCAGGCGACTGCGACGGCGCCCGTTACCGCAAGGACGAAGCCCAGGACCGCCAGCCAGGCCATGCCGGGTCGGGACGCGTCGCCCAGCCAGAGGACGCCGATCGCTCCGGGGAGCACGGTTTCACCGACCACCAGGGCGGCGGTGGCGCCGTTCACCGAGCCGATCTGGAGCGCCACGGTGTGCAGGTACATGCCGCCGACCCCCGCCAGGACGATGGCGTAGAGGGCCGGGTCGGCGAGGAGCGAGGAGAACGAGAACGGCTCCACGCCGTTCAGGATGCGGACCCCGACGCCCAGCGCGCCGAACGCCAGACCCGACAGTAGGCCCGCCAGGATCGCGGCCCGGGCGCCGAGGAAACGTACCGCCACCGTGCCGCCGACGATGATCAGCACGGTCACCGCCAGGAGCCACCAGTGCGTGGCGGCCGGCGCGTAGTGGCCGCCCTCGTGGCCCGCGGCCGTCGCCAGCAGGACCAGGGCCGCGCAGACGACCCCGATGGAGGTCCATTCCTTCCGGGTCAGCCGGATGCCGAGCATCTTCACGCTCAGCACGGCCGTGATCACCAGGTTGGCGCTGATGACTGTTTGAGAGAGGAAGAGGGGGAGGAGTCGCGCGGCCAGGGCTCCCAGGCCGAAGCCCACGAAGTCCAGGATCGTGCCGACGATGAACTCCCAGGTCATCGCGGCCTTCGCCGTGGAGGTGAGGTTCGGGCCGCCGTGCTGGGTGACCCCCGCGGCAGCCGGCGACATCCGGGCCGCCCGCCGTGAGCCCACGGCTTGCAGGACGGATCCCGTGCCGTAGCAGATGGACGCCGCGATGGCGGTGAGCAGGCCTATGAGCACCCGAGGGCTCCGTTCACGTCTGGCAGGTTTTACGTAGTGCGTACCTCTTCCAGACGTGGAAAAGGGGAGGGAAGTTGCCTGCCGGGGTCAGGTCGTCGAGGTCAGTTCATGGCGGCGAGGGCCGCCGGGACCTCGGACACCGAGTCGACCAGGGCGATCCGGGACTCCATCGACCGGCCGCGGGCCAGCGCCTGGAGCAGCGGCCAGGCCGGCAGCCGTTCGGTCCAGTGGGCGCGGTCGACGAGGACCATCGGGGTGGGCTCGCCCCGGGACGCGTAGTAGTTGGGCGTCGCGTTGTCGAAGATCTCCTGGACCGTGCCCGCCGCGCCCGGAAGGAACACCACGCCCGCGTTGGACCGGGCGAGCAGCCCGTCCTCCCGGGTGGCGTTCGCGAAGTACTTCGCGATGTGCCCGGCGAACGGGTTCGGCGGCTCGTGTCCGTAGAACCAGGTCGGGATGCCCACCGAGTCGCCGCCCGTGACGGACGGCCAGCGTTCCCGTACGGCGAAGGCCGCGCGCGCCCAGTCGGAGACGGACGGGGTGAAGGAGGGGGCCTTGGCCAGCATCCGCAGGGCTTCGGGCAGGGCCTCGTCGGGGGCCGGGGCGAGGTACGCGCCGAGGTTGGCCGCCTCCATCGCGCCGGGGCCGCCGCCGGTGGCCACGGTCAGGCCGGAGCGGGTCAGCGTCCGGCCGAGTTCGGCCGCGCCCCCGTAGGCGTCGCCGCCGCGGGCCATGGCGTGGCCGCCCATCACACCGACCACGCGGGCGCCGGCGAGGTGCTCGTCGAGGGCGTCGGAGATGGCGTCGTCGTGGATGGAGCGCAGCATCGAGGAGTAGATGTCCCCGTCCGCCTTGGTCTCCTGGAACCAGGCGTACGCCTCGGCGTCCGGGGTGGCCTCGTAGCCGTCGGACAGCCCGGTGAAGAGTTCCTCGGCCGTGTAGAGCAGGCCCCGGTACGGGTTGAAGGGCAGGTCGGGGACGGGCGGGAAGACCAGGGCGCCGTCCGCGCGCACCTTGACCGAGGCGTCCGGTTCCATCGCGCAGCCCAGGAAGACCGCCGACGAGGTGTCGGCGGACAGCAGGGCGAAGGTCCGCTCCAGCAGGTTGACCGACTGGATCCGGTACCCGCTGAGCGAGCCGCGGGCCACGACCCGGTCGAATTCGGCGAGGGTCTCGATCTCGGTATCGGTCTCGATGTGTGGGTTGACCATTCGGCCCACCCTAAGGGCTGCCCGTCTCAGCGGGTCAATGCCAGCGACGTCAGCTGTGACACACCCCAGCTGAGCGGCAGGCACACCGCCACCAGCGCGGTGGCCCGTACGGTCGCGGCCGTACGGAGGACCTTGCCCGGGGCTCCGAGCCCGGTCAGGGTCTCGCGGGTGGCGGCCCGTGCCTGGTGGACCTCGACCGCGGAGGTGAGCAGGGTGGCGGCCGCGCACAGGGCCACCAGAGCGGCGGCGGGCGCGGTCAGCGGGCCGAGCGGGACCTGGAGCCCGCCGTGATCGCGCAGGGCCACGGCGCTGAGGGCGCCCGCCCCGACGGCGCACAGGACACCGAGGGGTGCGCCCAGGCGGGGGGCCTCCTCCTGGAGGGCCCGCCCGGCCAGCAGCCTGAGCGCGCCCGGGCGGACGGACTGGACCAGTGCCCCGCAGGCGTAGGCCAGGCCCGGTCCGGCGAGGGCGAGCCCGAGGGCGGTCAGCGCCCAGCCCGCGGGCATGCCGGCTCCGCCGGGGCGGGCGTAGGCCAGCACGGCGAGTCCGCAGGCGGTGAGGGCGATGCCCCAGGGCAGCGCGGTCTGCGGTGCGGGCCGGGGGTGCGGGCGCAGGGCGAGGGCGGTGGCGACCGAGGCGGCCAGCGGCAGCAGGGACAGCAGCGTGAGGGCGGCCGCCACGGGCAGCGGCTGGTCGGCGTGGAGCATCCCGGCCCCGGCCCCGTCGAAGGGCAGCCCGGTCACGTCCCCGCGCAGATGGAGGAAGACGGCCAGGGCGATGGCGCTGCCGAGGGTGCAGGCCACGGCGGTGGAGATCGTCGCGACCAGGGTGAGCCGTACGGGTCCCAGCCCAGCGGCGTCCAGTCCTTCCAGGGGCCGGGTCGCGGGGTCGGTACGGGCCACGGCGACGGCGAACTGGACGGTGACGGCGAGGGGGACCAGGGCCCACAGCAGCTGAGGGAACGATCCGGCGGGCCGGGCGGTGGCCTGCGCGAGCACGTACAGCAGCAGGAAGCCGCTGCCGGCCGAGGCGGCGGCGACGAGCAGCCGGCGCAGCTGTACCAGCGGCCGGGAGCCGCGGGCTAGGCGGAGAGCGAGCACGCGGCCTGGTCCTCCGGGGGCTGGGGGAAGGAGGTCGGGGAGAGTCCGGCCGCGGCTGCCGCGGCGGCCGGTCGGCCGTCGAGCAGGGAGAACCGGCGGTCGGCGACGGCTGCAGTCTCCTCGTCGTGGGTGGCGAGCAGCACGGTGATGCCGTGGGAGCGGGCGGCCGTGGTGAGGGTGCGCAGCAGCAGGGAGCGCTCGGTGCGGTGCAGCGGGGCCGTGGGCTCGTCGGCGAAGACCACGGCGGGAAGGTGCGCGAGGGCGCGGGCGAGGGCGACGCGCTGGGACTCGGCCCGGTTGAGGCAGCCGGGATGCTTGCGGGCGAAGGCTCCGATGTCGAGGCGGTCCAGCCATTCGCAGGCGGCCCGTTTGGCGGTGCGGTGTCCGGCGCCCGCCATCAGCAGCGGCAGCGCGGCGTTCTCCCAGACCCGCAGCTCGGGCAGCAGCCGCGGCTCGGGGCCGATCCAGCCGAAGCGGTCGCGGCGCAGCCGTTCGCGGGCCAGGGTCCCCAGGGTGTGCACGGGGACGCTGTTGAACCAGACCTCGCCCTGTTCGGGCCGCAGCTGTCCCGACAGGCAGCGCAGGAGCGTGGTCTTGCCGCTGCCCCGGGGTCCGGTCAGGGCGAGGATCTCTCCCGCGCGGACGCCGACCGAGACCCCGATGAGGCCCGGCGATCCGCTGTGGGAGTAGTGAAGGGACCGTGCCCAGAGCAGATCGTCCTGGGGCGGGACGTTGTCCGAAGGAGTTCTGTCCGACGGAGCGTTGTCCGGCGGAGCGTTGTCCCGTGGAGCCACCATGGCGTACACCTCCGTCCGGGGGAACGAAGCGGAGCCCGCTTGGTCACTGGCGCCGCAATGAGATGTAAAGAGATGAACGTCTTGGATGGTGACAGCACACGGCCCGGACCCCCGCGTTCTCACTCGAACGGAGGATCCGGGCCGTGTGGTCCGGCAGTTTGCCGCCTGCGGGACGGTGGGAGGACGCGGGCTGGTTAGAGCTTGGTCCAGGCCTCGGTGAGCACGCGGCGCAGGATTCCCTCGATCTCGTCGAAGGTGCCCTGGTCGGCGGTCAGCGGCGGGGCCAGCTGGATGACCGGGTCCCCACGGTCGTCGGCGCGGCAGTACAGGCCGTTCTCGAAGAGCGCCTTCGAGAGGAAGCCGTAGAGCACGCGCTCGGTCTCCTCGTCCGTGAAGGACTCCTTGGTGACCTTGTCCTTGACGAGCTCGATGCCGTAGAAGTAGCCGTTGCCGCGGACGTCGCCGACGATCGGCAGGTCGTGCAGCTTCTCCAGCGTCGAGCGGAAGGCGTCCTCGTTGTCCAGCACGTGCTGGTTGAGGCCTTCCTTGTCGAAGATGTCGAGGTTGGCGAGCGCCACCGCGGAGGACACCGGGTGTCCGCCGAAGGTGTAGCCGTGCAGGAAGGTGTTGTCACCCTTGTAGAACGGCTCGGCGAGCCGGTCCGAGATGATGCAGGCACCGATCGGGGAGTAGCCCGAGGTCATGCCCTTCGCACAGGTGATCATGTCCGGGATGTAGTCGAACTTGTCACAGGCGAACATCGTGCCCAGACGGCCGAAGGCGCAGATCGTCTCGTCGGAGACGAGCAGCACGTCGTACTCGTCGCAGATCTCGCGGACCCGCTGGAAGTACCCGGGCGGCGGCGGGAAGCAGCCACCGGCGTTCTGCACCGGCTCCAGGAAGACGGCGGCGACGGTGTCGGCGCCCTCGAACAGGATCTCCTGCTCGATCTGGTCGGCGCACCAGCGGCCGTAGGCCTCCGGGTCGTCGCCGAAGATCGGGGCGCGGTAGATGTTGGTGTTCGGCACCTTGTGCGCACCGGGAACCAGCGGCTCGAAGGGGGCCTTCAGGGCCGGCAGGCCGGTGATCGACAGGGCGCCCTGCGGGGTGCCGTGGTAGGCGACCGCACGCGAGATGACCTTGTACTTGGTGTGCTTGCCCTGAAGCTTGAAGTACTGCTTGGCAAGCTTCCAGGCGGTCTCGACGGCCTCGCCGCCACCGGTGGTGAAGAAGACCTTGTTCAGGTCGCCCGGGGCGTAGTGCGCGAGGCGCTCGGCCAGCTCGACGGCCTTGGGGTGCGCGTACGACCAGATGGGGAAGAAGGCGAGTTCCTGGGCCTGCTTGTACGCGACCTCGGCCAGTTCCTTGCGGCCGTGACCGGCGTTGACCACGAACAGTCCGGCGAGACCGTCGAGGTAGCGCTTGCCCTTGTCGTCGAAGATGTAGGTGCCCTCGCCGCGCACGATGGTGGGTACGGGCGAGTTCTCGTACGACGACATGCGGGTGAAGTGCATCCACAGGTGGTCGTAGGCGGTCTTGGAGAGGTCCTGGCTCACGGCTATCGCGTTCCCCACATGTAGGTCTGCTTCTTCAGCTTCAGGTAAACGAAGCTTTCGGTTGATCGCACGCCGGGGAGCGCGCGGATCTTCTTGTTGATCGTTTCCAGCAGGTGGTCGTCGTCCTCGCAGACGATTTCCACCATCAGGTCGAACGAGCCCGCGGTCATCACCACGTACTCGCACTCGGCCATCGCGGTCAGCGCGTCGGCCACCGGGTCGAGGTCTCCCTCGACGTTGATGCCGACCATCGCCTGGCGCCGGAGCCCCACGGTGAGCGGGTCGGTGACGGCGACGATCTGCATGACGCCCTGGTCGAGCAGCTTCTGTACTCGCTGGCGCACCGCTGCCTCGGACAGGCCTACGGCCTTGCCGATCGCCGCATAAGGACGACGACCGTCCTCTTGCAGTTGCTCGATGATCGCCAGGGACACAGCATCGACCGAAGGGGACGGTTGTCTGTTCCTGGAATCTGCGCTTCGACTGACCACGACCTCACTGTGCACGAGGAGTCGTCTGTTCCGCAAGGCGAGAACGATGTAATTCGTTGTTTCGGGAGTCAGATCTCACCGATTCCGTAGTTCGTGATGTGTGGGCCTGTCGAAAACGGCGTCTGAGACGCTAGGCTTGGTAGCTGTCTCAACCATTGGACATGTGATCACAGGAGTGTGGCTGTAGTGACCACCGAACTGCGTCGTCTGCGCAACTACATCGGCGGGGAGTTCAAGGACGCCGCCGACGGGCGGACCACCGAGGTGGTCAACCCCGCCACGGGCGAGGCGTACGCGACTGCTCCCCTCTCCGGCCAGGCGGACGTCGACGCCGCCATGGCCGCGGCCGCGGCCGCCTTCCCGGCCTGGCGCGACGCGACCCCCTCCGAGCGCCAGAAGGCCCTGCTGAAGATCGCGGACGCCTTCGAGGCGCGCGCGGAGGAGCTGGTCGCCACCGAGTCGGAGAACACGGGCAAGCCGCTGGGCCTCACGGCCAGCGAGGAGCTGCCGCCGATGGTGGACCAGATCCGCTTCTTCGCCGGCGCCGCCCGCCTGCTCGAGGGCCGTTCGGCCGGCGAGTACATGGAGGGAATGACCTCGATCGTCCGCCGTGAGCCGGTCGGCGTCTGCGCCCAGGTCGCGCCGTGGAACTACCCGATGATGATGGCCGTCTGGAAGTTCGCCCCGGCCCTGGCCGCGGGCAACACCGTGGTCCTCAAGCCCTCGGACACCACCCCGGCCTCCACCATCCTGATGGCGGAGATCATCGGCGACATCCTGCCCAAGGGCGTCTTCAACGTCGTCTGCGGCGACCGCGACACCGGCCGTGCCATGGTCGAGCACTCCACCCCGGCGATGGCCTCCATCACCGGCTCGGTGCGCGCGGGCATGCAGGTCGCGGAGAGCGCCTCCAAGGACGTCAAGCGCGTCCACCTGGAGCTCGGTGGCAAGGCCCCCGTCGTGGTCTTCGCGGACGCCGACATCGCCAAGGCCGCCGAGGACATCGCGGTCGCGGGCTTCTTCAACGCCGGCCAGGACTGCACCGCGGCCTGTCGCGTACTGGTCCACGAGTCGATCCACGACGAGTTCGTCGCGGCGCTGGCCAAGAACGCGGCCGACACCAAGACCGGGCAGCCGGACGACGAGGACGTGCTCTACGGTCCGCTGAACAACCCGAACCAGCTGAAGCAGGTCGCGGGCTTCATCGAGCGGCTCCCCGCCCACGCCAAGGTCGAGGCGGGCGGCCACCAGGTCGGCGAGAAGGGCTACTTCTACGCCCCGACCGTGGTCTCCGGCCTCAAGCAGGACGACGAGATCATCCAGAACGAGGTCTTCGGCCCCGTCATCACGGTCCAGTCCTTCACGGACGAGGACCAGGCTCTGGCGTACGCGAACGACGTCGAGTTCGCCCTCGCCTCGTCCGTGTGGACCAAGGACCACGGCCGCGCGATGCGGATGTCCAAGAACCTCGACTTCGGCTGCGTGTGGATCAACACCCACATCCCGCTCGTCGCCGAGATGCCCCACGGCGGATACAAGAAGTCCGGCTACGGCAAGGACCTCTCCGCCTACGGCTTCGAGGACTACACGCGCATCAAGCACGTCATGACCTCGCTCGACGGCTGACCGTAGGCCGGGCGGGCGGCCGGTCGGCCGCCGCATCGACCAGGTCACAGCCTTGAAGGGGCGGGTAGTAGACAACATGTCTATTGCCCGCCCTTTGGCGTTCCACCAGGCTCTGTCCATGCCTGAACTCGCCTTTTCCCGCCGCGCGGCGCTGCGCGGCCTCGGTGCCGCGGGCCTGCTGGCCGGCCTCACCGGCTGTGGTGTCCCGGCCGCGTACGTCCCCGAGAGCCGGCGGGAGGGGCGGGACCGGTCCGAGAGCGACCGGAGCGTCTCCTTCTCCAACTGGCCCCTCTACATCGACACCGACGAAGAGGACGAGAGCAGGCGTCCGACACTGGACGCCTTCGCGGAGAAGACCGGCATCGAGGTCCGGTACACCGAGGAGATCAACGACAACGACGAGTTCTTCGGCAAGATCAGTCCGGCGCTGATGAACCACCAGCAGACCGGCCACGACGTGGTCGTGGTCAGCGACTGGATGGCCGCCCGCTTCGTCCACCTGGGCTGGGCCCAGAAGATGGACCGCTCGGCGCAGGCGAACGTGTCGAAGTACCTGGACCCGCAGCTGCGCTCGCCCGCCTTCGACGAGGGCCGGCTGCACACCGTGCCCTGGCAGTCGGGGATCACCGGCATCGCCTACAACCGCAAGGCGCTCGGCCGGGAGATCAAGTCCGTCCAGGACCTGTGGCACCCGGACCTGGCCGGCAAGGTCACGCTCTTCTCCGGTCTGGACGAGTCCTTCTCCCTGCTGATGCAGGGCAACGGGGCCGACGTGACCCGGTGGACCGAAACCGACTTCCACCGGATGTGCGACCAGGTGGAGAGCATGGTGAAGAAGAAGCACATCCGCCGCTTCACCGGCAACGACTACACCTCCGACCTGAGCAAGGGCGACGTGCTGGCCTGCCAGGCCTACTCCGGGGACGCGATCCAGCTCCAGGCCGACAACCCCGACATCGAGTTCGTGGTCCCCGAGGAAGGGGGCGAACTCTGGGCGGAGAGCCTGCTCATCCCCAACCTGGCTCCGCGCAAGGCCAATGCCGAAGCGCTGATCGACTTCTACTACGACCCGGAGATGGCCGCGCTGCTCGCCGCCTCCGTCAACTACGTCTGCCCGGTCCCGGCCGCCCGCGAGGTGCTGGCCGCCTCGGACGATCAGGAGACCGCCGAACTGGCCGAGAACCCGCTGATCTTCCCCGACGAGGACATGCGCAAGCGGCTCGTCGTGGCCCGCGACATCTCCTCCGCCGAGCGCTCTTCCTTCGCCAAGCGCTGGAACGGCATCGTCGGGCTCTGATCACGACCCTGCGGCGGAACTGAACATGTTCAGCAATTGTGCTGAACATGTTCAGAAAGCTGGGTAGGCTCCCTTCCATGAGCGAGAGAAGCGCCCTTCTGCGGCGGATCCGTGCCTGGCTTGCCCTGTTCCTCGTCTGCCTCGTGCTGAGCGGACTCACCGCCTTCCCGTTGGTGAGCGAACTCCACTGGGCCAACGCCCTGGTGGACAACGAGTGGTTGCGACGTGTGGGCGACGGGCTCGAACGGGCGGACTCCGACTACCCCTTCCTCCTCTACGGCACCGACTGGCTCGCCTTCGCCCACCTGGTGATCGCCGTCTTCTTCTACGGAGTCCACCGGGACCCGGTCCGCAACATCTGGATCGTCGAGGCCGGCATGATCGCCTGTGCCGGCATCATTCCGCTGGCCCTGATCTGCGGGCCCATCCGGGGCATCCCCGTCTGGTGGTCGGTGATCGACATGTCGTTCGGCGTCTTCGGGGTCATCCCGCTGCTGATCCTGCGCCGCATGATCAAGCGGCTGGAGGCCATGCCCGACGCCGAACCCGGGTTGATGCCCGACGCCGAACCCGCCGTGGTGCCCGTACCGGCTACTTAGCCATGGCCGCGGCGACTATCGCGCCCGCCACCCGGTTCGGCTCCTCGCTCTTGGCGTCCTTGGAGTTGATCGTGTAGACCACGAGCCGCGACCCGTCCTTGGCTCCGCCGATCCCGGCGCTGTAGCCGGGGCGGGCGCCCGTCTTGCCGTAGACCTCGGTGCCGTCCGGGAGGACCAGCCGCTGCATTCCCGCCGTGCGCGAAGCGGGCTGGGTGGTGCCGAAGTCGAAGACCTCCGGGACGGTGAACATCTCCTCCAGCTGCCGCTTGGGCACGATCCGCCCCGCGAACAGCGCCTGGGTGAAACGCTCCAGGTCCGCCGTCGAGGAGATGATGTCGCCCGCGGCCCAGCGGTCGGACTGGTTCCACACGGTGACGTCGCGCAGTTCCGTGGTCCCGTCGGCCAACGGCACCGCCTGGTAACCGGTGTTGTGCCGACCGGGGATCCCCGTCTGGGTCCGGCCGGGGAAGGAGGTCTGGCGCAGGCCCAGCGGCCGCAGGATCCGCTGCCCGACCGCCTTCTCGTACGTCGTGCCGGTCACCCTCTCGATCAGGACGCCCAGCAGGGTGTAGTTGATGTTCTGGTAGTGCTGGAACTCGCCGGGCCGGGACTCCGGCCCCTTCGCCAGGGCGTTCGCGATCTGCGCGTGCGGGTCGATCACGTCGAAGCGGTGGTCCCACTGGGCCTGGAAGGTGTCGCCCGGCCCGTCCGCGAACCGGATGCCGCTCGTGTAGTTCAGCAGCTGGCGCACCGAGATCGGCTCGAAGGTGTCGGGGAAGGTGCCCGGCAGGTACTCCTGGATCGAGCGGTCGAGATCGATCCGGCGCTCGGCCGCCAGCTGGAGCACCGTCGCCGCCGTGAAGGTCTTGGTCACCGAACCGGCCCGGAACCGGCCGTCGGAGATCGCCGCCGCCCCGGTGCGGACGTCCGAGACGCCCGAGCTGCCCCGCCACTCGCCCGCCGGGCCGCTCACCCGGACCGCCGCGGCGGTGGCGTACTTGTGATCGGCGCCGAGTCCCGCGATCGACTGTTCCAGAGCCGCCGCGTTCGGCGGGGTCGAGATCAGCGGCGCGGGCTTCTGCGCCGAGGCCGAGGCCGGGGCCGAGACCGGGGCCGGGGCCGGTGCCCCCGCCGCGCCGGCCTGCGCGGCGGCGGCCGGTCCGGCCGCGACGCCCAGGACCAGGGCGGTGGCGATCAGTGTGCGGGTCGCTCGGTTCATGGTGGGATCCCCCTGTCGGCTCTCCGGGCGACTTCCGCCCCGATGACCTCAATGTTGCTGGTCACAGGGGTAGTTGCGGATCACCACCGAGAGGGGTCTTTGCCGGTACGACAACTCACCACCGAGAGCGAGGAGATCCCCCTCGTCTCACTCCCCAGAGGGAGATACCGGAGAGCCAGCCGCGATCAGACCCGTCTCGTACGCGCAGATCACCGCCTGGATCCGGTCCCGCAGCCCCAGCTTCGACAGCACGTTGCCCACATGCGATTTGACCGTGTGCTCGCTCACCATCAGCTCCAGCGCGAGCTCCGCGTTCGACAGCCCCCGCCCCAGGTGCAGCAGCGTCTCCCGCTCCCGGGCCGTCAGCACCTCCAGCCGCTGCGCGGACAGCGCCTCCCCGGCCGCCGGCCGGGCCGTCGCCGCCGTGTACTCCGCGATCAGCCGCCGGGCCACCGAAGGCGCCAGCAAGGACTCGCCCGCCGCCACCACCCGTACGGCGTGCACCAGATCGTCCCGCCGCACGTCCTTGAGCAGGAACCCGCTGGCCCCCGCGTGCAGCGCCTCGTACACGTACTCGTCCGAGTCGAAGGTCGTCAGCATCACCGTCCGGCAGGCACTCGTCCCCGAGATCTCCCGGCACGCCTCGATCCCGTCCAGCACCGGCATCCGGATGTCCAGCAGCGCCACGTCGGGCGCGAGGGACCGTACCGCCGCGACCGCCGCCGCCCCGTCCCCGACCTCCGCCACCACCTCGATGTCCTCCTGCACGTCCAGGATCATCGCGAAGCCGCTGCGCACCAGTTCCTGGTCGTCGGCCACCACCACACGGATCGTCACTTCCCCACCTCCGCGCCCGACGTTACAAGCACCACCCGCACCTCGAAGCCGGTGCCGTCCGGACCGGGCCCCGTCCGGGCCGTGCCCCCGTGAGCGGCGGCCCGCTCCCGGATCCCGATCAGGCCGTGCCCACCCTGTCGCGCCCGCGGCAGGGAACCTGCACCCGCATCCGCACCCGCAGCAGCCCCCGGACCCCGCCCGTCGTCCGTGACCGTCACCGTGAGGTCCCGCTCCCCGTACTCCAGGCGCACGGCCACCGCCGATGCCCCGGCGTGCTTGACCACATTGGTCAGGGCCTCCTGCACCACCCGGTGCACCGTGGCCTCCAGCGCCGCCGGCAGGGCGCGCACCGAGCCCGTGCGCTCGTAGAGCACCTCCGGCCCGCTGCCCCGGACCCGCTCCAGCAGTCCCGCCAGCTCCCCGATCCCGGGCTGCGGGGAGCGCGGCGCCGCCTCGTCCGT
This sequence comes from Streptomyces sp. NPDC056883, assembly GCF_042788835.1. Classification (NCBI taxonomy): domain Bacteria; kingdom Bacillati; phylum Actinomycetota; class Actinomycetes; order Kitasatosporales; family Streptomycetaceae; genus Streptomyces; species Streptomyces sp. NPDC056883. Next base: position 12,228 of record NZ_JBHUBS010000026.1, read on the forward strand.
GCGCAGCACCCCCAGCATCGTGCGCAGCTGGGCCATCGCGTCCCGGCCGGTCTCCGCGATCGCCTCGAACGCGGCCTCGGCCCGCTCGGGGGCCCTGCGTACGGCCACCGGACCTGCCTCCGCCTGCACGATCATGATGCTGACCGCGTGCGAGAGGATGTCGTGCATCTCCCGTGCGATCCGGGCCCGTTCGCGGGCGGCCGCCTGCTCCGCCTCGATCCGGTTGGCCCGCTCCAGCTGGGCGGCCCGGTCCAGGAGCGCGGCCGTGTACGCCTGCCGGGTGTGCTGCAGGCGCCCCAGCGCGTACGCGGCGCCGGAGACGAAGAAGGTGAAGAGCAGCTCGCGCGCGGTCCCGGTGTTCCAGTACACCGACAGGACGACCGTGAGGACCGTCAGCCCGCCCACCGTCAGCCGCACCCGGGCCGTGCACTGCAGGGCGACCGTGTAGAAGGCGATCAGCCCCGCGTACGGAAGCGGCTGCCCCGGGCCGTTCCCCGCCAGGTTGTACACGCCGCCGACCGCCAGGATCGCGACCAGCACCGTCACCGGAGCCCGCCGCCGCCACACCAGCGGCAGCACGCCGAGCGTGGTCATCGCGTACGAGGCCCAGTCCGCGGGCGGCAGTTCGGCCGACCGGGGCACCACGAAGGGCATCGTGACGGCCAGTTGCACCAGCAGCGTCAGCCCCAGGTCCTGCCGGCGCGGCCCGGCCCGCCGGATCCACGCCCCGAGCTCCCCCCAGGCACGCTTCACCCATCGAGCGCGGCTCACCGGCCGAGCTCGGCCCGTACGGCTCCCAGCGCGTCCACCCGGTTCGTCGTGACGGAGTCCACCCCGGCCCTGATCAGCGCGCGCATCGCCCGCTTGGTGTCCGGGGTCCAGGCCGACACCAGCAGGCCGTCCCGGTGCAGGGCGTCCACCAGCTCCGGGCCGACCAGCCCGAAGCGGTAGTTGAGCCAGGTCGGGGCCACCGCGTCGATCAGCACCCGGCGCGGGGGAGCCAGGGTGGTCCACGTCAGCGCGATCTCAGCGCCCGGATCGGCGGCGCGCACCGCCAGCATGGTGGCCGGACCCGCGCAGTAGTACGTGCGGTCACGGGCCCCGCACTCGCGGACCTGACCGACGACGGTCCGCACGGTCTCGGCGGTCGCACCCGGCAGGTCGACCATGACCCGGCCCGCGCCGGCCGCCATCAGGGCGTCGCGCAGGGTCGGGACACCGCCGTCCGTCAGCTCCTTCAGCTGCGGGGCCGTGACGTCTTCGAGCCGTACGTCATGGCCCCACAGCCGCTGGAGGTCCTCGTCGTGGAGCAGTACGGGGACCCCGTCGCGGGTCATCCGTACGTCGATCTCCACCGCGTCCGCACCCCGGTCGAAGGCGGAGCGGATCGAGGGCAGGGTGTTCTCGCGGACGCGGTAGGGATCCCCGCGGTGGCCTACGGCAGTCAGGGTGCGCATGCACCCATTCTGCGCAACCGTCAGGAAGCCAGCCAGGCGGAGGTGTACGTGTCGATCTCCGCGGTGAGCTGCGCCTTGCCGGCCGGGTCGAGGAAGGAGGCCTCGACGGCGTTCTTCGCGAGCTGGGCCAGGCCGCGCTCGTCGAGGTCGAGCAGGCGGGCGGCCACCGCGTACTCGTTGTTGAGGTCGGAGCCGAACATCGGCGGGTCGTCGCTGTTGATGGTGACGAGCACGCCGGCGGCCACCATCTCCTTGATCGGGTGCTCGTCGAGGGTGGCGACGGCGCGGGTGGCGATGTTGGAGGTGGGGCAGACCTCCAGCGCGATGCGGTGCTCGGCGAGGTAGGCGAGCAGCTCCGGGTCCCGGGTGGAGCTGGTGCCGTGGCCGATGCGCTCGGCGCCCAGCTCGCGGATCGCGTCCCAGATGGTCTCGGGCCCGGTGGTCTCACCGGCGTGCGGCACGCTGTGCAGTCCGGCGGCGCGGGCGGCGTCGAAGTACGGCTTGAACTGCGGGCGCGGGACCCCGACCTCCGGGCCGCCCAGGCCGAAGGAGACCAGGCCCTCGGGGCGCAGGTCCAGGGCGAGGCGCGCGGTCTCCGCGGCGGCTTCCTCGCCGGCCTCGCCGGGGATGTCGAAGCACCAGCGCAGGATCACGCCGAGCTCGGTCTCGGCGGCCTTGCGGGCGTCCTCGATGGCCTCCATGAAGGCCTTCTCGTCGATCCCGCGGCGGGTGGAGGAGTACGGGGTGATCGTGAGCTCGGCGTACCGGATGTTCTGCCGGGCCATGTCGCGGGCGATCTCGAAGGTGAGGTGGCGCACGTCGTCGGGGGTGCGGACCAGGTCGACGACGGAGAGGTAGACCTCGATGAAGTGCGCGAAGTCGGTGAAGGTGAAGTAGTCGGCGATGGCCTCGGGGTCCGTGGGGACCTTGGAGTCGGGGTGCCGGGAGGCGAGTTCGGCGACGATGCGGGGGGAGGCCGAGCCGACGTGGTGGACGTGCAGTTCGGCCTTGGGCAGCCCCGCGATGAAGGGGTGCAGGTCGGGCATGAGGGTGCCTCCGAAGGGCGCGTGCGGATGGAACGGGCTTCATCGTAGGCAGGAACCGCACCGTCGAAGGGGCCTGTCGGAGGGAGCGCTTAGCATGGCCGTACGAGAGGGGGGCGCCGTATGACCGATCAGAGCCCCGAGTCGCGAGACCCCTGGGCGCTGCCGGAGCAGCCCGCGGTCGATCTGGGCAAACAGCAGGGCGGGGCGGGTGCGCCGGGTGCGCCGGGGGTGCACGACCAGCAGACCGTGGCGGGGATGCCCGGCGCCGGAGGCATACCCGCGGGCACGCCGGTGCCCGCACCCCAGCCCGGGCAGGCGCCCGGGGCGACGCCCGCCTACGGCTACCCGGCGCAGCCGGATCCGGCCGGGTACGGCTACCCGGCCCAGCCGGGCGCGCCGCAGGCCCCGTACGGCGGCCACCCCGCCCACCAAGGCGCCCCGCAGCCGTCCTACGGCGGCCAGCCGGGCTATCCCGGGTATCCGGGGTACCCCGGATACCCGGGATACCGGCCCATGAGCAACGGCTTCGGCATCACCGCGCTCGTCCTCGGGATCATCGCCGTGGTCAGCTGCTACCTCGGCCTGCTCTTCGGCGTCCCGGCCGTCATCTTCGGCGTACTGGCCCGCGGCAAGGCCAAGCGCGGCGAGGCCGACAACGGGGGCATGGCGCTGGCCGGCATCATCACCGGCGCGGTCGGCATCGTGATCAGCTGCCTGACCATCGTGCTGTTCATCGTCATAGGCATCACGTCCGACGGCTCCGACTCCGACTACGACTCGGACTTCTCGTCCCCGTACGAGAACACGCAGGTCCTCCACCGCGGTTGATCCGCACGGCGGGAACGGCGGAAGGGGGGGGGGGGGGGGAGGACGGTGCCCCCCCCGACCCTCCCCCCGCCTCTCCGATGCGCGAGGTCCGCTTCTCCGCCCTCTTCTCCCCCCCCGTCTCCTCCCGCA
>NZ_JBHUBS010000026.1:15697-49527 GCF_042788835.1 Streptomyces sp. NPDC056883
GGGACATGTACTGTCCCCGCCCGGCCCTTCCGCCCTGCTGCCAGGCTCAGGCGTCCGCGTCCGCGTCCGCGTCCGCCCGCCCGGTCTCCCAGGGCCACCTGGCGTCCCGGCCGTCCTCGATCAGGGACACCATGCGGAAGGCCGCGTCGGTGAGCCCGCCGAAGGTGTGCCGGTGCGCGGACCCGGAGGGCGCGTGGCCCACCCGGTATCCGGCGAGGTTCCACGTGTACACCGGGACCGTGTCCGGCACCAGGGCCGTGGGATCGCCGCCGTAGGAGTACGTGGCCTGCTCGTCGGTGACGATCAGGACCCGGTCGTGCCCCGCGTAGTGCGTGCGCACCGCCTCCGCCGTGAACGTGCCGCCGAGGTCCTCGAACCGCTCCAGGACCTTCAGCACCGACTCGCCGCGCCGGTAGTCGACCGCCTTGCTGGTGGACCCGAACTGCACCAGGTCCGCGTCCTCGGCGCGCAGCGCCAGCGCCGTCCCGAAGACGGCCGCCGCGTCCGCCCTGTTGAGCTGCGAGCGGTCCGACAGCGGCGACCACATCGACCCGGACCGGTCCACCAGGACCAGCGTCCGCCCGGGCAGCGCCGGTACGTGGGCCAGGGAGTGGCCCAGCGCCCGCTCCAGCGGGTACGCCCAGCGCAGCGAGGGCGCGTGCTGGTAGGCGGCGAGGTAGCGGAAGGGGAACTGCCGGGCCCGGGCGACGGTCTCCGGGTCGGAGATCTTCGCCGCGACCCGCGCGGCGACCTCGTCCGAGACTCCGGCCTGGTCGAAGTTGCGCAGGTTCCGCAGCAGCGCCATCGCGCCCATGGACGGGATGACCGCCTCCCAGGCGGCCGCGTCCATCGGCCCCTGCAGCCATCCGGCCAGCGCCTCCCAGGTCATGCCCGCCGCGGCGAGCCGCTCGGCGCCGTCCGCCGCGGTGACCACGGCCCGGCGCTCCGCCACGGGCAGCTCCATCAGGGTCCGGTGCGCGAGCAGGGTGCGGTTGCCCGGCGGGACCTCGGCGGTCTCCGGGTTGTGCCGGCGGTCGAGGGCGTGCCGGAACAGCTCGCCCTGCCAGGGCTTGGCGGGGTCGGGGGAGGCGTGCACCAGATTGAGGACGTCGCCGAAGCGGTATCCCCGGGAAGCCGTGTCGTACTTCAGCAGCGAGCTGCCGGAGTAGAGGCGGCGCACGGCGTCGGCGATCCCGCGCTTGACGGGCTTGGGCACGTTCCGCCCGTACGCGGCCGTCCAGTAGGCGAGCAGCTCGCCGGGCTCGTCCGCGCGCAGCAGGACGGAGTCCACGACCTGCCGGTTCGACGGCCCCCCGGTCGCTCCGGCGTCGAGCCGCGCCTTGACGTACTCGGCGGCTCCGACGAGCGAAGCCGTCCGCATGTTGCCGTCCCGCCGCAGCCAGCCGAGCAGGCCGGCGGTCCACTCGGGATCCTCCACGGCAAGGGTGCGCACGAGCGCGCCGAACCGGCCGTCGCGGGCCTCGCCGGACTCGTAGGCGGTCTGCTGCGTCACGAAGTTGGCGACGGCGAGCAGGAACAGCTCCGAGCGCGGATCGCGCAGGAAGCCGGTGCTGCCGTGCGCGTTGGCGGCGCGGCGACCGGTCGAGCGGACCGGTGAGGCGGGTGCGGCGGGCGCAGCGGGTGCGGTGGGCGCCGCCTTGGAGCGGAGCAGGTTGAAACGAGCCATGTGAATCCCCCCGAATTCAGTGGAAAGCGGGGAAGGCGTGACGTACGGAATGCCCGAGATCGAAGTCGGCGACGGACTGTGTCGACTGCTCTATCCAACTGAGCTACCGGCCGGAGCCGGGCGGGACTCGAACCCGCGACCTGTTGATCCGGAAGTAACCGTTGCCTGCGCACCGGGCACTCCGCACGTGCGCCTCCCGAGAAAGAAGTGGCCGCGGCGTGATTTCGTGGAGGAAGTAGCCGTGGCCGGCGCACCGGGAGGTGCGAACGTGGTGTCCAGAGATCGAGGTCGGCGAAACCACAAGGTGCTCTGCCAACTGAGCTACACCGACCCGAAGCCGGTGACGGGACTCGAACCCGCGGCCACCCCATTAACAGTGGAAGTAGGTCTCACCTGCGCACCTGGACAAGGATCACGCTAGACGCACACCCTCATCCGCTGCGAGCGATTAAAGCTCCGCCCGCAGCCGCTCGCGCGCTTCCATGAGCGCGAAGCCCAGCAGGTTCAGGCCGCGCCAGCGCGCCGGGTCCAGCGCGCGCTCGTCGTCGGCGGCCAGGCCGATGCCCCAGATCCGGTCCATCGGGCTGGCCTCCACCAGGACCCGCTTGCCGGTCGAGAGCAGGTACGAGGTCAGCGCCGGATCCGAGCCGAACTTGTGCACGCTGCCCTCCACCACCAGCGCGAACCGCTCCCGCTCCCACACCGTGTCGTCGAAGCCGCGCACCAGCCGCCCGGCCTTCTTCGCCGCGGCCGGACTCGTCGCCTCCAGGGCCGCGCGCTCCGCCTCGGCGTCCTCGAACAGACGCGCCTTTCCGGCCATCATCCAGTGCTCGGCGGTGGCGTACCGCACGTCACCCACGGTGAACTCGGACGGCCACCACTGACTGAGGCAGCTCGGTCCGAGCGTTCCGTCGTGCCGCGGACGGTGTCCCCAGAACGGCAGGAACTTCGGCCGCTCACCCCGGCTGACCTGCCCGATCAGTTCCTCGATCTTCTCCATGCATGCGAGTCTCGCAGGAGCACCGAACACTTCGTACGGGATTTCGGGCGCGCCTAGACACATGGTCGACCGATTCCGTCGCGTAATCAAAAGGCAACAACGGAATCACTTGGCCGAGGGGTGTACCTCTGCCAGGATCGGCACTCAATTCGAGCTGTAGCTCGAACTGTAGCTACGGAGAGCGTGAGAGCGTGATGGGCAACCGCTTCCAGGTCAAGGTCCAGGTCAAGGACCGCTTCGCCGAAGGCGCGCAGTACATCGACGGGCAGCTGCGGCCCGGCACCTCGGGCCGGTCACACACCGTGGTCGACCCGGCCACCGGCGAGGAGGTGCTCACCTACGAGCTGGCCTCCACCGCGGACGTGGACGCCGCAGTCGCCGCCGCCAAGCGGGCCTTCCCGGGCTGGTCCGGGGCCACCCCGGGGGAGCGCTCCGACGCGCTGCACCGGCTGGCCGGCGTCCTGTCCGAGCGGGCCGAGGAGTTCGCGTACGCGGAGTCCCTGCAGTGCGGCAAGCCGGTCAAGCTGTCGACGGAGTTCGACGTGCCGGGGACCATCGACAACACCGCCTTCTTCGCGGGCGCCGCGCGCCACCTCCAGGGGCAGGCCGCCGGGGAGTACTCCGGGGACCACACCTCGTACGTGCGCCGCGAGGCGATCGGGGTCGTGGGCTCCATCGCGCCGTGGAACTACCCGCTGCAGATGGCCGCCTGGAAGATCCTTCCGGCGATCGCCGCGGGCAACACCATCGTCCTCAAGCCCGCCGAGCTCACCCCGCTGACCTCCCTGATGTTCGCCCAGGCGGCCAAGGAAGCGGGCCTGCCCGACGGAGTGGTCAACATCGTCACCGGCGCCGGACGGGACGCGGGCGAGCACCTGGTCGGCCACCCGGACGTGGTCATGACCTCCTTCACCGGCTCCACCGCCATCGGCAAGCGGGTCGCCGAGATCGCCACCGCCACCGTCAAGCGGCTCCACCTGGAGCTGGGTGGCAAGGCCCCCTTCCTCGTCTTCGACGACGCCGACCTGGAGGCCGCCGCCAACGGCGCCGTCGCCGCCTCCCTGATCAACACCGGCCAGGACTGCACGGCCGCCACCCGTGCCTACGTCCAGCGCCCCCTGCACGACGCCTTCGTCGCCCGGGTCGCCGAGCTGATGGAGACCGTCCGCGTCGGCGACCCCTTCGACCCGGCCACGGACCTCGGCCCGCTGGTCTCGCACGCCCAGCGCGACCGGGTCGCCGGTTTCGTCGAGCGGGCCCGCGCGTACGCCACCGTCGTCACCGGCGGTGAGATCCCCGGTGCCAGGGAGGGGGAAAGCAGCCTGGCGGACGGCGCGTACTACCGGCCCACGCTCATCTCCGGCGCCGCCCAGGACAGCGAGGTGGTCCAGTCCGAGATCTTCGGGCCGGTCCTCGTGGTCCTGCCCTTCGACACCGACGACGAGGGCATCGCGCTGGCCAACGACACCCCGTACGGTCTCGCCGCCTCCGCATGGAGCCGTGATGTGTACCGCGCGAACCGCGCCACCCGTGAGATCCAGGCGGGCTGCGTCTGGGTCAACGACCACATCCCGATCATCAGCGAGATGCCGCACGGGGGCTACAAGGCCAGTGGCTTCGGAAAGGACATGAGCACCTACTCCTTCGAGGAGTACACGCAGGTCAAGCACGTGATGTACGACAACACCGCGGTCGCCGCGAAGGACTGGCACCGCACGATCTTCGGGGACCGATAGCCGACAGCCGCCCGACCAGCGGCCCGCACCCATCCCGAAAGGGCACCTCCCATGGAGCAGTTCGAGCCCGACCGCCTCTCGGCGGCGCAACTCGCCGCAATGCGGCGCAGCCTCACCACCGGGCGCGGCGCCCTCACCCGCCGCTCCGTGCTGCGCGCCTCCGGAGTCGGAGCGCTCACCCTCGGCGGCCTGTCCGCGCTGGCCGGCTGCGGCATTCCGCCGGCCAAGCGCGCGGAGGGCACGGCCGCGGCCTCCGACGACCACTCGGAGCAGGAGAAGGAGATCAACTTCTCCAACTGGACCGAGTACATGGACACCAGCGAGGACGAGAAGTCGCGTCCCACGCTGGAGGAGTTCAGCAAGCGGACCGGCATCAAGGTCAAGTACACCGAGGATATCAACGACAACGTCGAGTTCTTCGGCAAGATCAAGCCCCAGCTCGCGGCCGGCCAGGACACCGGCCGCGACCTGATCGTCGTCACCGACTGGCTCGCTTCGCGCATCATCCGGCTCGGCTGGGCCCAGAAGCTGGACCCCTCACACCTCCCGCACGCGTACGCCAACCTGATCCCGCAGTTCCGCAGCCCCGACTGGGACCCGGGCCGCGCGTACAGCTACCCCTGGACCGGCATCAACACCGTGATCGCCTACAACACCAAGGCGACCGGCGGGAAGAAGGTCGACTCCGTCACGCAGATGCTCGACGACCCCTCCCTCAAGGGCCGCGTCGGCTTCCTCACCGAGATGCGCGACAGCGTCGGCATGACCCTGCTCGACCAGGGCAAGGACCCGGCGAACTTCACCGACGCCGACTACGACGAGGCGATCGGCCGGCTCCAGAAGGGCGTGGACAAGAAGCAGATCCGCCGCTTCACCGGCAACGACTACACCGCGGACCTCGACAAGGGCGACCTCGCAGCCTGCCTGGCCTGGGCCGGCGACGTCATCCAGCTCCAGGCCGGCAACCCGGACATCCAGTACGCGATCCCGGCGCCCGGCTACATCACCTCCAGCGACAACCTGCTGGTCCCCGTGAAGGCCCGGCACAAGGCCAACGCGGAGCGGCTCATCGACTACTACTACGAGCCCGAGGTGGCGGCGCAGCTGGCCGCCTACATCAGCTACGTCTGCCCCGTCGAGGGCGTCAAGGACGAGCTGGCCAAGATCGACCCGGCGCTCGCGGACAACGTCCTGATCGTCCCGGACAAGGCGATGGCCGCCAAGTCGCACGCCTTCCGCTCCCTCACCAGCGAGGAAGAGACGGCGTACGAGGAGAAGTTCGCCAAGCTCATCGGAGCCTGACGGGTCCCGCCGCCGTCCCCGCGGCACCGGACACCCGTACCGGCACCTGCCCCTTCCACGACACACCACCGAAGGCCCAGGCCCATGACTGACAAGACCGAAGGCGGCGACGTCCGCCTCGCCGGGATCAGCAAGCACTACGGATCCTTCACCGCCGTGCACCCGCTGGATCTCACCATCCCCCAGGGCTCCTTCTTCGCCCTGCTCGGCGCCTCGGGCTGCGGGAAGACCACCACCCTGCGCATGATCGCCGGCCTGGAGGAGCCCTCCACCGGCACCGTCAGCCTCGGCGACCGCGAGGTCACGCACCTCCCGCCGTACAAGCGCCCGGTCAACACCGTCTTCCAGAGCTACGCGCTCTTCCCGCACCTCGACGTCTCGGAGAACATCGCCTTCGGCCTGCGCCGCCGCGGCATCAAGTCGGTCAAGAAGCAGGTCGACGACATGCTGGAACTGGTCCAGCTCGGCCAGTTCGCCGGCCGCAAGCCGCATCAGCTCTCCGGCGGCCAGCAGCAGCGCGTCGCGGTCGCCCGCGCGCTCATCAACCACCCCCAGGTGCTGCTCCTCGACGAGCCGCTCGGCGCCCTCGACCTCAAGCTGCGCCGCCAGATGCAGCTGGAGCTGAAGCGGATCCAGACCGAGGTCGGCATCACCTTCGTGCACGTCACGCACGACCAGGAAGAGGCCATGACCATGGCCGACACGGTCGCGGTGATGAACGGCGGCCGCGTCGAGCAGCTCGGCGCCCCCGCCGACCTCTACGAGAACCCGAAGACGACCTTCGTGGCGAACTTCCTCGGCACCTCCAACCTCATCGAGGCCGAGGTCCTGGAAGCCGGCGCGTCCGACGTGGTCGTCTCCTCGGCCGGTACGAAGCTGCGCGTCCCGGCGGCGCGATGTTCGACCACGCCCCGCGCCGGCGGCAAGCTGCTGGTCGGGGTGCGCCCGGAGAAGATCTCCCTGGTCCACGCGGACGCGGCGGACACCGTCGAGGCGGGCCGCAACAGGGTCGCCGGCAAGATCGCGGCCACCTCCTTCATCGGAGTCTCCACCCAGTTCGTCATCGACAGCCCGGTCTGCCCGGAGCTGGAGGTGTACGTGCAGAACATCGAGCGCGACGCCCGCCTCGTCCCCGGCGCCGACGTGATACTGCACTGGAACCCGGACCACACCTTCGGCCTCGACGCCGCCCAGGACATCGACGCGGGCATCGAGACGGTCGAGGAGTCCGCGTGACCACCACAGTCGCGCCTCCCCAGGCGCCCGCTCCGGCCGAACCCCCGGTGCACAAGCCGTCCCTGAAGAAGCGACTGGTCCCGTACTGGCTGCTGCTCCCGGGCATCCTGTGGCTGCTCGTCTTCTTCGTGCTGCCGATGATCTACCAGGCCTCGACCTCGGTGCAGACCGGCTCCCTCGAAGAGGGGTTCAAGGTCACCTGGCACTTCCAGACGTACTGGGACGCCTTCACCGAGTACTACCCGCAGTTCCTGCGCTCCCTGCTCTACGCCGGCACCGCGACCGCGCTGTGCCTGCTGCTGGGCTATCCGCTGGCCTACCTGATCGCCTTCAAGGCGGGCCGCTGGCGCAACCTGCTCCTGGTGCTGGTCATCGCCCCGTTCTTCACCAGCTTCCTGATCCGCACCCTCGCCTGGAAGACGATCCTGGCCGACGGCGGCCCGGTGGTCGGTGTCCTCAACACGATCGGCTTCCTGGACGTCACCAGCTGGCTCGGCATGACCGAGGGCGACCGCGTCCTCGCCACGCCGCTCGCGGTCGTCTGCGGTCTGACGTACAACTTCCTCCCCTTCATGATCCTTCCGCTCTACACCTCGCTGGAGCGCATCGACACCCGCCTCCACGAGGCGGCCGGGGACCTGTACGCCCGTCCCGCCACGGTCTTCCGCAAGGTGACCTTCCCGCTGTCCATGCCGGGCGTGGTCTCCGGGACCCTGCTCACCTTCATCCCGGCGAGCGGCGACTACGTCAACGCCGAACTGCTCGGTTCCACGGACACCCGCATGATCGGCAACGTCATCCAGTCGCAGTACCTGCGCATCCTCGACTACCCGACGGCGGCCGCGCTGTCCTTCATCCTCATGGCCATCGTGCTCGTCATGGTCACCATCTACATCCGCCGAGCGGGGACGGAGGACCTGGTCTGATGAAGAGCGCCACCACCTGGCTGCGCCGCAATCTCGTCGTGATCGCGGGGCTCGGCACGCTCGCGTACCTGATCCTGCCGAACGTCGTCGTCACGGTCTTCTCCTTCAACAACCCCACCGGGCGCTTCAACTACGCCTGGCAGGAGTTCTCCCTCGACGCGTGGAAGGACCCCTGCGGGGTCGCCGACATGTGCGAGTCCCTGTCCCTCTCGCTCCAGATCGCCCTGTGGGCCACCATCGGCGCGACGGTGCTGGGCACCGCGATCGCCTTCGCGATGGTCCGCTACCGCTTCCGGGGGCGCGGCGCGGTCAACTCGCTGATCTTCCTGCCGATGGCCATGCCCGAGATCGTGATGGCGGCCTCGCTGCTCGCCCTCTTCCTCAACATGGGCATCCAGCTCGGCTTCTGGACGATCCTGATCGCCCACGTGATGTTCTGCCTCAGCTTCGTCGTCGCCGCCGTCAAGGCCCGGGTGCTCTCCATGGACCCCCGCCTGGAGGAAGCGGCCCGCGATCTCTACGCCGGCCCCGCGCAGACCTTCCTGCGCGTCACCCTGCCGATCGCGGCCCCCGGTATCGCGGCGGGCGCGCTGCTCTCCTTCGCGCTCTCCTTCGACGACTTCATCATCACCAACTTCAACTCGGGCAACACCGTCACCTTCCCCATGTTCGTGTGGGGATCGGCCCAGCGCGGTACGCCTGTACAGATCAACGTCATCGGCACCGCGATGTTCGTCATCGCGATCCTGGTGGTGCTGGGCGGCCAGATGGTCGCCAACCGCCGCAAGAAAGCACAGCCCAAGTAGCACCTGTAGGGAGTTGGAAGACATGGCCCCAGACGCCATGCGCACCGCTGCACGATCTCTTTCCGAAGCGAAGCCGGTCTCGTACTGGCTGGACGACCCCGGCAAGCCCGCCGCCGAGCCCGCCCTCACCGGGGACGAGCACTGCGACCTGCTCGTCATCGGCGGCGGCTACAGCGGCCTGTGGACCGCGCTGCTCGCCAAGGAGCGCGACCCCGCCCGGGACGTCGTGCTCATCGAGGGCCACGAGGCGGGCTGGGCCGCCTCGGGCCGCAACGGCGGCTTCTGCGCCGCCTCCCTCACCCACGGCCTCGCCAACGGGATGGCCCGCTGGCCGGACGAGCTCGCCAAGCTCGAAGACCTCGGAGCCCGCAACCTCGACGCCATCGAGGAGGCGGTCGCCCGCTACGGCATCGACTGCGACTTCGAGCGCAGCGGCGAGATCGACGTGGCCACCGAGCCGCACCAGGTCGCCGAGCTCCGCGAGTTCCACGCGGAGGCCGAGCGGCTCGGCCTCGCGGGCCGCTCCGAATGGCTGGATGCGGACGCCGTGCGCGCCGAGGTCGACTCCCCGACCTTCCTCGGCGGGATCTGGGACCGCGACGGCGTCGCCATGCTCAACCCGGCGAAGCTCGCCTGGGGCCTGAAGCGCGCCTGCCTGGAGCTGGGCGTACGGATCTACGAGAACACGCGCGGGCTCGACCTCGCCGGCTCGGGAGCCGGGATGGCCGTGCGGACCCCGTACGGGCGGGTCTTCGCCCGCCGGGTGGCGCTGGGCACCAACATCTTCCCGTCGCTGGTCAAGCGGGTGCGTCCGCTCACCGTCCCGGTGTACGACTACGCGCTGATGACCGAGCGGCTCACCGAGGAGCAGCTCGCCTCGATCGGCTGGAAGAACCGCCAGGGCCTCGGCGACAGCGCCAACCAGTTCCACTACTTCCGGATCACCCCCGACCGGCGGATCCTGTGGGGCGGCTACGACGCGATCTACCCGTACGGCGGCAAGCTCGACGCCGAGCACGACCACCGGCCCGAGACCTACCTCAAGCTCGCCGAGCACTTCTTCACCTGCTTCCCGCAGCTGGAAGGGGTGAAATTCAGCCACGCCTGGGGCGGGGCGATCGACACCTGCTCACGCTTCTCCGCCTTCTTCGGCACCGCGCACGCGGGCAAGGTGGCCTACGCGGCCGGCTACACCGGACTGGGCGTCGGAGCCACCCGCTTCGGCGCCGACGTGATGCTCGACCTCCTGGCGGGGGAGAAGACCGAGCGCACGGAGCTGGAGATGGTCCGCTCCAAGCCGATGCCCTTCCCGCCGGAGCCCTTCGCGTGGACCGGCATCACGATGACGAAGTGGTCGCTGGCCCGGGCGGACCGGCTGGGCGGGCACCGCAACCTGTGGCTGAAGACGCTGGACCGCTTCGGCCTCGGCTTCGACAGCTGATCGGGTAAGCGACCTCCGCACGCCCCGGGCGCACACCACCCGGTCCGGTGTGACCTGCTTCACTACCATGGAGTAACGAAACCCGCGTCATACCTGCGCCCGGCCCCGCTCTCTCCTGTGAGAACGCTTCACCTCACCCACAGAGAGCGGAGGCCGGGCGATGACGATCCCGGGGGACAAGACGGCAGTGGAATGGCTGGTCTCGGTGGCGCCCGATCCGGACGCCTGCCGGTGGGAGTGGGAGCGCAACCCCCTCGGGGTCGCCCTCCTGCCCGCCGGCCGCCGCTGGGACGTGCTGATCCTGCCGGGGGAGCTGGGACACACCACCCTCGACGTACTGAACGCGCTGCTCGACCGGCCCGGCCCGGTGCTCGCCGATTTCGGCGCCACGCGGCGGAGCCGCACGGTGTTCGGCAGGCTGGGCTTCTTCGTGCCCCCGGGCACGGCGTCCCGCTGGATCGGGTCGGGAGTACGGGGAGCCGGGCACGGGACCTGGATCGTGGTCCCGTATCCCGGCCGGGCCACCGGCGGGGTCCGCTGGCTCGTGGTCCCGGACGGGCAGGGCACGCTCACCGATCCGGCGGTACTGGAGCTCGCGATGCACGAGGCGGCGGCCCGCGTCGTGGGGCGGGGAGGCCGGAAGTCTTGACAAGGGCATTGGTCTGGACCATCTTGGGCGCCGCTGCGCCTTCCCCCACCGCTTCCCCGCGCGCGGCCCGGCTCCATCCCCCCATGCACCGGAGGCAGTTGTGCGCCCCATCCGTCCTGCCGGCCCCACCCGCCCCGCCAGACCCACCGTCATACGCTCCGTCCTGTCCCTCCTTACCGCCGCCGCCCTCGCGGCGGCCGGCCTCCTCGCCACCGGCCAGCCCGCCGCGGCCGCCGACGCCGACCTCATCCGCAACGGCGGCTTCGAAGCCGGCCTCGACGGCTGGAGCTGCTCGACCGGCAGCGGAGCCGTCGTCAGCACCCCCGTCCACGGAGGCACTTCGGCCCTCAAGGGCACCCCGGCCGGGCAGGACAACGCCCGCTGCTCCCAGACCGTCACCGTCAAGCCCGACTCCGCCTACACGCTGAGCGCCTGGGTGCAGGGCGCGTACGTCTACCTCGGCGCGACCGGCACCGGCACCACGGACCCGCAGACCTGGACCCAGACCCCGGGCGCCTGGAAGCAGCTGAGCACGAGCTTCCGTACCGGCGCGGCCACCACCTCGGTGACCGTCTACACGCAGGGCTGGTACGGCCAGCCGCCGCAGTTCACCGACGACGTGACCCTCGTCGGCCCGGACCCCGGCGGCTCCGGCCCCGGCCCCCAGGTCCCGGCCGCCCCCGCCGGGCTCACCGCGTCCGCCACCTCCGCCACCACCGTCGGCCTCTCCTGGACGGCCGCGACCGGGGCCACCTCGTACAAGGTCTACCGGGACGGCGCGAACCCGACCACCGTCAGCGGCACGTCGGCGACGGTCACCGGGCTCACCGCCTCCACCACGTACTCCTTCCAGGTCAGCGCCGTGAACGCGGCCGGCGAATCGCCCAAGAGCGCCGCCGTCCCCGTCACCACCCCGAGCGGAGGCGGCGGCAACCCGGGCAACCCCGGCCTGCCCGCCCACGCCCTCGTCGGCTACCTGCACGCCAGCTTCGCCAACGGCTCCGGCTACGTCCGGATGGCCGACGTACCCGCCTCGTGGGACGTCATCAACCTGGCCTTCGGCGAACCCACCTCGGTCACCTCGGGCGACATCCGCTTCCAGCTCTGCCCGGTCAGCGAGTGCCCGACCGTCGAATCGGCCGCGGAGTTCAAGGCGGCCGTCAAGGCCAAGCAGGCCGCGGGCAAGAAGGTCCTGATCTCCATCGGCGGCCAGAACGGCCAGGTCCAGCTGGGCACCACGGCCGCCCGCGACACCTTCGTCTCCTCGGTGAGCAAGATCATCGACGAGTACGGGCTCAACGGCCTCGACATCGACTTCGAGGGCCACTCCCTCTCCCTGGCCACGGGCGACACCGACTTCCGCGCCCCGACCACCCCGGTGATCGTCAACCTGATCTCCGCCGTGAAGACCCTGAAGGCCAAGTACGGCCCGGAGTTCATCCTGACGATGGCCCCCGAGACCTTCTTCGTCCAGCTCGGCTACCAGTACTACGGATCCGGCCCCTGGGGCGGCCAGGACCCGCGCGCCGGCGCCTACCTCCCGGTCATCCACGCCCTGCGCGACGACCTCACCCTGCTCCACGTCCAGGACTACAACTCGGGCTCGATCATGGGCCTCGACAACCAGTACCACTCCATGGGCGGAGCCGACTTCCACATCGCCATGACCGACATGCTGCTCACGGGCTTCCCCGTGGCCGGCAACACCTCCCGCGTCTTCCCCGCGCTGCGCGCCGACCAGGTCGCCATCGGCCTGCCCGCCACCACCAACGCGGGCAACGGCCACACCTCCCCGGCGGAGGTCAACAAGGCCCTGGACTGCCTGACGAAGAAGGTCAGCTGCGGCTCGTACCAGACCCACGGCACCTGGCCCGCCCTGCGCGGCCTGATGACCTGGTCGATCAACTGGGACCGCTTCGGCAGCTGGGAGTTCTCGAAGAACTTCGACGCCTACTTCGGCGGCTGACCGACGACCTCGTTCCACACCCGGGCCGCAGCCTCCAGGGGCTGTGGCCCGGCCAGTTCGCCCAGTACGGACCCCAGGTCCAGCGGTACGGACCGGACGCGTGCCGAGGTGGCGCCCGCGTGGTCCCGCACGGCCACGCGCACCCCCGCGGCACCCGGTCCGGCGGGATGCACCAGCACGCACTCGGCCGGGCTCCCCAGCGCGTGTGCGTAGAGGAAGGCCTGGTAGATGTCCTGCGTCGAGAGCTTCTTCCCCTCGTACAGCTTGTACTTCGCGTCCACCGGCAGCCGGAACGGCGCCCCGCCGCGCACCCCGCGGACCAGCACGTCCGGCCGCACCTCGCTGTAGTGCTTCTCCGTGGCCTCGTCGACGAGCACCCGCCGCTGCGCCGACTGGCCGGTCACCGTCAGCCCGCTGCCCGCCGCACCGTCCTCGAGCAGCCGCGTCACGAAATCCTCGAACAGCCCGTTCATGTCGACGAGGAAGGCGCGGGAGGCCAGCGGACCGGTGGTGAACAGCCCGTCGATCCCGCCGCCGGACAGCAGGAGCCGGGCCCACCGGTGAGCGGGCCGGTAGTGCTCGTTGTGCCGGTGGTAGGCCAGCCTGGAAACGGCCTGCCGCAGATCCCCGAGCGGGGTCGGCGCCAGCGGTCCGAACTGCGCGGCGGCCCGCCGGGCCCGGGCACGCACCCGGGGGGACCCGGCCGTGCGCGCGGCCCGCTCCACGGCCGCGGCGCACAGCCGGTTGTCGAGGACGTCCGTGTCGTGCTCGTCGAAGCGGCACGCCAGCCGGTCCAGGCGCCCGTGGTGGTGCAGCACCTGCCGGTCGGGCAGCAGCCGGCCCCGGACGACCGGCAGATCCTCCGCGCGGGTCACGTAGTCCTTGCGGACCCCGTGCCGCAGCAGCCGCTCGCAGTGCTCGGTGACCATCAGCGCGACGAGGTCGCGCAGGTCCGCGTCGCCCTCCGCGAACCCCCGGCCGGCCTCCAGCGTCCGCACCCGGCCGCCCGCCGAGTACTCCAGCATCCGCAGCACGTCCAGGCTGCCGCCGAGGTGTTTCGGCAGGACCCGGATCTCGCACGCGTCGAGCCGCACGACGCCCACGTACGCCCTGGCCTCGACCTCCAGGCGGTCGTCGGCCAGCTCCCGGATCCGCAGCACCCGGTCCAGGGCGCCGTCCGCGAGCATCCGGCGGTCGGCGTCGCTCAGCCGGACGCCGGGCAGGACCTTCCGGCCGTACTCAGGCAGACGGAGCACCGGCGCCGACCTGGAACTCCTCGTAGAGGCAGGACACCAGCTTCTCGTCGGACAGCTCCCGCAGGGTGTGCGAGACGGGGTCGACGAGGTCCTCTCCGAGGAAGGCCGTGAGCAGCCCGTAGTCGTCGTAGGCGTACTCCTGGAGGAGCGGCAGGATCTCGTCCCTGATCACGGAGGCCAGCTCCGCGGCGGTCGCGACGGGCGTGCCGCCGGGCAGGAAGAAGGCCTGGCCTATCTGCTTCTCCCGGTCCAGCTCCCGCCTGATCCGGTCGTTGAGGGCATCGAGGAACACTCCGAGGTCGAGTTCGTCCACCGCGGAGCCGTGCAGGGGTCCGGCGTCGGGAAGCAGTTCGAGGAAGGCGAAGCGGCGCCGGACGGCCGAGTCGAGCTGCCGGATCGACCGGTCGGAGGTGTTCATGGTGCCGAGCAGCTGGACGTTGCGCGGGACGCAGAACGCCTCCTTGGACAGGGGGAGGGTGACGGCCATGCCCCGCTTGTCCTTCTCGATCACCGTGATCAGCTCCCCGAGGACCTTGGGGAGGTCGGCCCGGTTGAGTTCGTCGACGACGACCAGGTAGGGGTGGCCGGGGTCGGCGGCCGCCCTGGTGCACACCTCTTTGAAGACTCCGGCGGTCGTTTCGAGGGAGAGCCCGGTGCTGCCCGGCCGCGGGCGCAGGCCCTCTATGAAGTCCTCGTACCCGTATCCGGGATGGAAGGTGACCAGGGTCAGCCGGCCCGCGGCCGTGAGGGCGCGCACGGTGTGGCCGAAGAGCTCGTCACCCGGCTCGGCGGCCGGATGCAGACCGGGCAGGTCGTCGGACAGCTCGCCGAGCCGACGGACCGCGAAGCGCAGGGCCTGGCGGGTCTTTCCGGTCCCGGGCGGACCGTAGAGGACCGCTTGGCCGCGCCGGTCCAGGGCGTCGGAGATCCGCCGGAGCCCGGCATCGAGGGGCGGGAGCAGCTCCGGCTCCGCCTCCACGGCCTCCGGTGCGCCCGCGGTGCGCAGGGCCTGGATCTGCCCCCAGAGCTTGGGCCGGACATCGGTGACGAGCCACGGACCCCAGTCGCCGGCCGGAGGGTCGAGCACGCCGGAGTAGGTGCCGGACCAGTCCACGGAGACGGTGTGCCGGTGACCGGTGAGGTCGGGGCGCCAGCGGTATCCCTCGCCGGTGACCTGGCCGACTCCGAGCACGGTGTTGCGGCCGTCCATGGCAACGACCCGGTCGCCCGCGCGCAGCCCGATCAGGTCCCACAGGCCGAGGTCCTCGATCGAGTCGGGATCGGGTGAGAGGCCGGACCCGGGGACTCCGCCGGAGCCGGAGGCCTCGGTGGCCTCCTCCGGGCCGACGAAGGCGTGCAGATCGCCGATCGCCTCGTGGCGGACCGCCAGATAGCCGCCCGCCAGGCACTGCGGCCAGATCCGGACGCCGTCCTCGATCCCGATGCGGACGATGCGGGGAGCCACGCGCAGGGGCGCCCACCAGAGCAGGAACCGCAGGACCAGCTGGGGCGGCCAGTCCTTGGAGCCCTCCCGGTCCAGGAACAGCCGGCGCAGGGCCTGCTTGCGGGCGAACGGCCTGAGCCCGCCGTACGCGTCGCCGCCCGCGAGCGACAGGTAGTGACGGGTGAGGTGGTCGGCGTACACCGGCAGGATGGCGTCCGGCGCGTAGATCCGCAGCGTCTTGGCGACGACCGTGACGCCGGAGGCGATGGCTGCGATGTCGTCGATCTCCGCCACCCGGCCCGCCCGCGCCGCCTCGACCGCCTCGACGATGCCGGCCCGGACCGCCTCCCACGCCGTCGCGGCATCGGGGTACTTCGTGTCGTGCCACCAGACGCCGTCCCTGCGGCGGAAGACGAAGTGCTTGTACGCCGAACCGCCGGTGATACTGCCGAGGGGCTTGCTGCCGTACTCCAGGTCGCGGCTGTAGAAGGGCCCGGGGAGATCGGGCTGCTGCCCCAGTGCGTACCGGTCCAGGGACAGCGTCGGCCACTCCTCCCACGGGAACCGCTCGCGGAACCGCGCGGCTTCGTGGTCGGCGGCTTCCACCGCGGCGCCGTGGGCGTCCGGGTCGAAGGCGGCGAACGCGGCGTCGAGGGGCCAGTAGGGGAGGCTGTCCGCGTGGTCGTCGGTGACCGCCCGCAACGCGCAGGAGCACACGCCGGTGAGCGGCTTGCCCATGCCGTTGACCAGCCCCCGGGAAGCGGAGAACGCGGCGGGATCGGAGGCGTCGAGGAGCCGGCGCCACAGCACCCCGTCGGGGTCGGGATGCGTCGGCAGGTCACCGGAGTCGGTGAGGTGCCAGCAGGAGCTGCTGTGGTGGATCTTGACGCCGCTGCGGGGGAGGATCACCTCGCCCCCCGACGGGGTCAGTTCGTGGGCCCGTCCGCCGTACGTGACGGAGTACTTCAGCAGTTCCTGCGCCATGCCGCCGACCTTAGCCGGGGCTGCGGCGTCCCGTGGCCCACTTCACCCCGAGCAGCAGCGGCGTGCACATCAGGAAGCTGGCCAGGACGTCCAGGGGCCAGTGGTAGCCGCGCAGGATCAGCCCCGTCGCCGTCAGGGCGGTGGGGACGGCCGCGAGGGGGAGGGGCCAGCGGCCCCGGACGTACGGGCGCACGAGCAGGGCGGCGCCCGCGTACGCCACGTAGGCGGTGGCCGTGTGGCCCGAGGGGTAGTAGCCCGAGGCCCAGGGCTCCAGGGGGCCCGGCCGGGCGGTCCACTCCTTCAGCGGGACGACCAGGGCCGGCACCAGGGCCATGGCCAGGGCTGCCGCCGCCGCGCCCCGTCGGTTGCCGCGCCGGGCGGCGTAGAGCACCGCGAGGAGCAGGACGGGGACCGCGACCGGGACGTTGCCGAAGTCGGAGAGACGCTGGGTGACCGCGTCGGGGACGGTGCGCACGAGCGCCCGGCTGAGCGCGGCGTCCGGGACCAGCAGGGGCCCGGACACGAGGACCTGCCAGGTGGTCAGGGCGAAGAGTGCGACGCAGAGTGCGGAGATCGCATAGGCCGCGCGGCCCGGGGAGATCCCCGGGCGGAGAGTGGCCGGCCGCCCCGGAACAGGGGGGGTGGTTCCGGGGCGGCCGCCCGGATCGGGTTGCCGGGCGCCCCGGGGGGTTTGGGGCGTGCGGCCGTCCGATCGGTGAGGAGTGTGCGCGAACGCATGCCCAGTGCGGCGCTGGGGAAGCCCGGTACTGGTGTCGCTTCCGGTTTCCCGGGAGCGGGGTGTCTCACTCATCTGCAGAAACCGTACGGCAGCGGAAGGGGGACCGACAGCGGGAAAACGCTCCCGCCATCGGCCCCCCACACCTTCTTCACAGTGCCCGACCGTTACCCGCGGTAGTGATCGCGCGGTGATCGAGGATCGCGTCCCCGCGTTCTAGCGCCTGTGTCAGACGTTCGATCAGAGGGTGGCGAACGCGGCCTCGATGACGTCCAGGCCCTCGTTCAGCAGGTCCTCGCCGATGACGAGCGGCGGCAGGAAGCGGAGCACGTTGCCGTAGGTGCCGCAGGTGAGGACGAGGACGCCCTCGGCGTGGCAGGCCTTGGCGAGCGCGGCGGCCGCCTCCGGGTTCGGGGTCTTGGACGCAGGGTCCTTGACGAGCTCGATCGCGATCATGGCGCCGCGGCCGCGGATGTCGCCGACGATGTCGAACTTCTCCTGGATGGCCGTCAGACGGGCCTTCATGATGGACTCGATCTTCTTCGCCGCGGCGTTGAGGTCGAGCTCCTTCATGGTCTCGATGGAGCCGAGCGCACCGGCGCAGGCCACCGGGTTGCCGCCGTAGGTGCCGCCCAGGCCGCCGCCGTGCACGGAGTCCATCATCTCGGCGCGGCCGGTCACCGCGGCGAGCGGCAGGCCGCCCGCGATGCCCTTGGCGGTCGTGATGAGGTCGGGGACGATGCCCTCGTCCTCGCACGCGAACCACTGGCCGGTGCGGCAGAAGCCGGACTGGATCTCGTCGGCGACGAAGACGATGCCGTTGTCGTTGGCGAACTTCACGATCGCCGGGAGGAAGCCCTTGGCCGGCTCGATGAAGCCGCCCTCGCCGAGGACCGGCTCGATGATGATCGCGGCGACGTTCTCGGCGCCGATCTGCTTCACGATGTTGTCGATCGCCTGCGCGGCGGCCTCGGGGCCGCAGTTCTCGGCGCCGGTCGGCCAGCGGTAGCCGTAGGCGACCGGAACGCGGTAGACCTCGGGGGCGAACGGGCCGAAGCCCTGCTTGTACGGCATGTTCTTCGAGGTCAGGGCCATCGTGAGGTTCGTACGGCCGTGGTAGCCGTGGTCGAAGACGACGACGGCCTGGCGCTTGGTGTACGAACGGGCGATCTTGACGGCGTTCTCGACGGCCTCGGCGCCGGAGTTGAACAGCGCGGACTTCTTCTCGTGGTCACCCGGGGTGAGCTCGGCGAGGGCCTCGCAGACCTCCACGTAGCCCTCGTAGGGGGTGACCATGAAACAGGTGTGGGTGAAGTCGGCGAGCTGCGCGGCGGCGCGGCGCACGACGGCCTCGGCGGAGGCGCCGACCGAGGTCACGGCGATGCCGGAACCGAAGTCGATCATGCGGTTGCCGTCGACGTCCTCGATGATGCCGCCGCCCGCGCGGGCCGTGAAGACGGGGAGCACGGAGCCCACGCCGCCGGCCACCGTCGACAGACGGCGGGCCTGCAGCTCCTGCGACTTGGGGCCGGGGATCGCGGTGACGATGCGGCGCTCCTGCGGGACAGCGGTCATAGGGGGGCTCCTGGGGGGTGTTTTCGGACGCACTTGTGTCTTTGTCCGCAGGCTAGGCCCGGGAGGTGGGGTCCTGCATGCTCCGTTCGGGAGTGGTGCCCGCGTGTCCTTGTCCGTGACGGCCATAGGAAGGAATCCGCGCCTGTCTTGTGGATCATGCCCGGGTACGGGCCGCGGGGCGGCGACGGCCACTAGATTGAGCGCGCAGCGCAGTGCAGGCAGTGCGGTAACGGGCAGGGGGCAGAGGTTTCATGGACACCGACGGCACGCACGGCGGGGACCGCGGCAGTTACGGCGGCTCGCCCGATGTGGGGGCCGGCGGTCCCCACATCCCCCGGCCGGCCGGCCCGCCCCCCACGCCGCCGCGCCCGGTCCAGGCCCCGCCGCCGCCCGCGTACGCACCGGGAAGCCCTGCCGCGGGCCTGACCGCGGCTCCCGCCGCGACGCCCTTCACCGCGTGGCTGAACGCCCCGCGCCCGGAGGCCAAGCCCGGCATCTGGCGCTACGCCTACACCCCGGCCGCACCGAAGCCGGACGCCAACGGCCGGTCGCTGATCACGCGGGTCGTGATCTCCTTCCTCGTCTTCTTCGTGTGCTGGCAGGCCTTCCTCGACGGGAACCTCCCCTTCCTCGGGGCTCCGCTCTACTACTTCACCCCCGACAGCTGGTGGGAGGGCGGCCTGATCAACGGCCCGATCGACCACCGGGGACAGGCGGCCCTCGAGGTCTACGTGCTGCTGGTCACCGTGGGTCTGTGCATCGCATTCGCCAAGATGGGCGGCTGGCGGACCGCCTTCGACCAGCTGATCGCGGCCCGCGGCCCCTGGTACCGCGCGCTGGGCGCCGGGGTGGGAGCCTTCGTCGTGGTCCTGCTGATCCAGACCCAGACCCTGGTCGTCTATCCCCTGGTCTTCGGCCACCTGCCGTACGCGGAGCTCGGCGAAACGGGTGGCTCGGTGGTCACCAACGCCCTCTACGTGCTGATCTACGCCCCCGTCGTCGTCCTCTTCGCCCGCCTCGGCGGCTGGACCACCCTGCTGGCCGGCCTCCGCTCCTCCGCCCTTCCCGCCGATGCCCCGCAGGCAGTGCCCCAGGACGGCCCGGACGCGCCGGCCGGCTGGCCGCACCTGCGTGCCGCAGGGCTGGCGGAGACCGCGGACCGGCTGGCGGCAGAAGCCCGGCAGGGCCGGATGAACGATGTCGACCACGCACGGATCCGGCGGGCCTGGGAGTCCGTGAGGGCCGACCCCTCGCGGCGCCCCGCCTTCGTGGAAGCCGTACGGGACAAGG
Source organism: Streptomyces sp. NPDC056883 (assembly GCF_042788835.1). Taxonomy (NCBI): domain Bacteria; kingdom Bacillati; phylum Actinomycetota; class Actinomycetes; order Kitasatosporales; family Streptomycetaceae; genus Streptomyces; species Streptomyces sp. NPDC056883. The sequence continues at coordinate 35,732 of NZ_JBHUBS010000026.1, forward strand.
GCGCGGCCGCCTGCGGCCATCCCTCGGGCGCCCGCGATCTGCCCGTCCGTACCGCCTCCCACGACCTGACCGTCGGGCAGGTCTGGCTCGGCAAGGTCACCGGTGCCGAGCCGAACCCCCACGAACGCCGCGGGACCGGGCTGGCCCTCGATCCCGGCGTGCTGGGCACGTCGGTCCTCGCCGTCGGCCCCTCGGGCTCGGGCAAGACGCACGGGCTGGTCAGGCCGGTCGTGGAGTCGCTCGCCCTCCAGGCGCTGGCCGGGCAGGCGGCCGTGATCGCCGTCGGCGCCGCCGGATCCCGGCTCGGACCCGACGACGCCTACGACATCGTGGTGCGCCCGGGTGACCCGGCATCCGTGCACGATCTCGACCTCTACGGCGGGACCGGCGACTCCGACGAGGCGGCTTCCTTCCTCGCCGAAGCCTTCGTGGGCGACCTGCCGGGCGTCGACGTACGCCGGGCGGCAACGGCGCTCGCCCAGATCCTCGGCCCGTTCCATGCCGCGTACGGCCGCTTCCCGACCGTGCCCGAGTTGCGCGCCCTGCTGGAACAGCTGCCCGCGGCGCTCGCGGCGCTGCGCCACGAGCTGGAGGGCTCCGGGCAGCAGGGCATGCTCCGCGAGCTCGATGCCCGGGCACGGCAGCACGCCGTCCACGGCGACCCGGGACCGGTTCTCGCCGACCGGGCGGCGCTGCTCGACCGGCCGGCGTTCCACGGATTCTTCGACACCACCGGCGGCGGGCGGCCCTTCTCCCTCCGCGCCCTGGGACACCCGGTCCGGGTGCGCGTGGACCTCCCCGAGCGCGGCCATCCGGACGCCTCCCGGCTGTTGGCCCGGCTGCTCCTCGCCCAGTTCAACGCGGCGGCCGCGGCCCGCACGGACCGCTCCCTGTTCGCCTTCCTGGCCCTCGACGACGCTTCGCACACCCTCACCGCCGAGGCCGTACGGAGCATGCAGGGGCTCCGGTCCGCCAACGCGGGCGTTCTCCTGGCGCTGCGCACCCTGGACGACGTACCCGAAGGGCTGCGCACCCCGCTCCTCGGAACGGTCGGCTGCCGGATGGCCTTCTCCGGGGTCACCACGTGGGACGGCAAGTGGTTCGCCGACGCCTGGGGAACCGAGCTGGTCGAGACGCGGGACGTCACGAGCCGCACGGTCTACGCCGACCAGCCCTTCACCCGCGCCGTGCACGCGGTACGCAAGGTGATCACCGGCAAGGCGGTCACCACGGACGCGGTCACCGTGCGCAAGGTGGAGCGGGAGCGCTGGTCGGCCTCGGCCCTCGCCAACACCGTGCCCCCCGGCCACGCCGTGCTCTCCCTGACCTCCGTCCGCGGCGAGCGGGCCGCCCCGCTGCTGGTGCGGCTCGGGGGGCAGGGGCAGGGCCAGGGCTGAGGGCCGGGAGGAGGACGGCGGCCAGAGGGAGCGAATCCGTACGGGATGGCAGAATCAAGGGAGCCGTTCGTACGACACGGCGAAAACCGCGGGGGTGGTCCACGGCGAGAATCCTCCGTCGGCACCTCGCCGCCGCACCCCTCCTCTCCCTAAGGCGCCCCGGTACCCATGCCGCTCACCCTCGCCTCGCTCGTCCAGCACTCGGCGCTCAAACTCAGCGTCCGGGCCGGGGAGGGCCGCCTCGACACGCCCGTGCGCTGGGCCCACGTCAGTGAGCTCGCCGACCCCGTGCCGTACATGGAGGGCGGGGAGCTCCTCCTCATCACCGCGATGAAGCTGGACGCGGAGGACCCCGAGGAGATGCGGCGCTACGTGCGCAGGCTCGCGGCCGCCGGGGTCGTCGGCATCGGCTTCGCCATCGGCGTGAACTACGACGCCGTGCCCGAGGCGCTCGTCGAAGCCGCCACCGCCGAGGACCTGCCGCTGCTGGAGGTGCCCCGGCGCACCCCGTTCCTCGCCATCAGCAAGGCCGTCTCCGCCGCCCTCGCCGCCGACCAGTACCGGGCCGTGACCGCGGGCTTCGAGGCGCAGCGCGAGCTGACCCGGGCCGCGCTGTCCGCCGACGGGCCCGCCGAACTGCTGACGAAGCTGGCCGCGCACGTGCACGGCTGGGCCGCCCTGTACGACACCTCGGGCGCCGTCGTCGCGGCCGCCCCCGACTGGGCCGCGCGCCGGGCCGCCCGGCTCACCCCCGACGTGGAACGGCTGCGCGAGCGGCCGGCGCCGGCCAGCGCCGTGGTCGGCGGCTCCGAGGACCGGGTGGAACTCCAGTCGCTCGGCACGGGGCGGCGGGCGCGCGGAGCCCTCGCGGTCGGTACCGGGGCCCCGCTCGGCACGGCGGAGCGGTACGCCGTCCACTCCGCGGTGGCCCTGCTGACCCTCACCACCGAACGCTCCCGCTCCCTGCACGACGCGGAGTCCCGGCTCGGCGCCGCCGTGCTGCGCATGCTGCTCGCCGGCCAGGCGGAGCACGCCCAGGCCGTGGCCGGGGACCTGTACGGGGCCCTGCTCGACGCCCCGTTCCGGATCCTCGTGGCGGAACCCGCCCTCGCGGGCACGGCCCAGCCGGAGGGACTGGCGATGCTCGCCGACGCCGTGGAATCGGCGGCGGCGCGCACGGGGGAGACCCTGCTCGTGGTGCCGGAGCCCGGCCGGCTCGTGGTCCTGGCGGCCGACGGGGGCTCGGCGGTACAGGCCTGCGTGGAACACGCGGAGGCCCTGGAATCGCGCCGCGGCCGGGAGTCGGCCGAACCGGAGCCGGACGAACTGGTCCTCGGCCTGTCGGCGCCCGCGGCGGCCTCCGGCGTGGCGGCTGCCTTCAAACAGGCCGACCAGGCCCTGGCCGTGGCCCGGCGGCGCGGCCGCCCCATGGTCGAACACGAGGACCTGGCCGCGGGCTCGGTCCTCCCCCTCCTCGCCGACGATGCGGTACGGGCCTTCGCGGACGGCACGCTGCGGGCGCTGCGCGAGCACGACGAGAAGGGCCGGGGCGACCTGGTGGCCTCCCTCCAGGCCTGGCTCTCCCGCCACGGCCAGTGGGACGCGGCCGCCGCCGACCTGGGCGTCCACCGCCACACCCTGCGGTACCGCATGCGCCGCGTGGAGGAGATCCTGGGCCGCTCCCTGGACGACCCGGACGTCCGCATGGAACTGTGGCTCGCCCTGAAGGCCACCGCGGCCCCTTCCTGACGCGCTCCTCCCCTTCTTGACGCGCTCCTCGCACCGCTGCGCGGGCTTCGTCGCGCTGCGCCGGACTCCGTCCGGCGGTGGCCCGGTCGGCGTGCCCGCCACTGCCGTCCCGGCGGGGATGGGTGGGCGGGTGCGGCTGGGTCGGCCCTGCGGGGCGAGGTCCCCTACCCGCCCTTCCACCGTTCCCCGGGCTCCGCCCGGACCCGCTCCTCAAACGCCGGAGGGGCTGGATTTCGCGGACCGTCGACGTTCACGTGCGGGCTGCGGCCGGCTAAATCCAGCCTCGCCGGCGTTTGAGGCGCGGGGTCTGGGGCGGAGCCCCAGGGGCTTTTCAGCCGTCCGGCGTTTGAGGACCGGGGTCTGGGGCGGAGCCCCAGGAGGGGTCCGGGCGCAGCCCGGGGAACGGGCGAAGGGCGGGTAGGGGACTTCGCCCCGCGCAGCGGCCGCCCTTCCGGCGCAGCCGGGCCGGCTCATGGCGCAGCCGGGGCCGCCCGGGGCGCAGCCGGGGCCGCCCGGGGTCCCGTACGCGCCCCCGGCGGGGCCCCGCATGGGCGGCGGCCACCCCGACACTGACAAAGCGGCGCGCCGCGCCACGCACGTACTCCACCCCGGACAAACGCCGAAACCCCGCCGGAGTCCTACGGTGGAGGGGACAAGGACCCACCGCACACACTCCGAAGGGCCGGGATCAGCATGACTTCCACCCACGCCTTCTGGCTCGCCGGCCGCCAGGCCACGGGCGACGACAGCTTCGACGTCCACTCCCCGTGGGACGGCCGCCTCGTCGGTACCGTGAGCGTCCCGACCGACGCCCAGGTCGAAGAGGCCGTGGCCGCCGCGTACGCCGTGACCGCGGAGTTCTCCGCCACCCCGGCCCACGTACGCGCCGAGGCCCTGGCCCACGTCGCCCGCCGGCTCGCCGAGCGCACCGAGGAGATCGCACTGCTGATCTCCGCCGAGAACGGCAAGCCGATCAAGTGGGCCCGCGGTGAGGTCGGCCGTGCGGTGTCCGTGTTCCGCTTCGCCTCCGAAGAGGCCCGCCGCTTCAACGGCGGAGAGGCCCAGCGCCTGGACACCGACGCCGGCGGCGTCGGCCGCCTGGCCCTGACCCGCCGCTTCGTCAAGGGTCCGGTCCTGGGCATCGCGCCCTTCAACTTCCCGCTGAACCTGTGCGCCCACAAGGTGGCCCCGGCCATCGCCGTCGGCGCGCCGATCATCCTGAAGCCGGCCCCGGCCACCCCGCTCTCGGGTCTGATCCTCGGCGAGCTGCTCGCCGAGACCGACCTGCCGGCCGGTTCCTGGTCCGTGCTCCCCGTCGCCAACGACAAGATGCCGGAGCTGGTCAAGGACGAGCGCCTGCCCGTCATCTCCTTCACCGGTTCCGACAAGGTCGGCTACGCCATCCAGCAGGCCGTGCCCCACAAGCACTGCACCCTGGAGCTCGGCGGCAACGCCGCGGCCGTGGTCCTGGAGGACTGGTCCTCGGAGGCCGACCTCGACTGGGCCGCGACCCGCATCGCGACCTTCTCGAACTACCAGGCCGGCCAGTCCTGCATCGGCGTGCAGCGCGTGATCGCCGACGCGACGGTCTACGACCGCCTCGTCGAGAAGGTCGTCGCCAAGGTCCGCGAGCAGGTCACCGGCGACCCGAACGACTCCGCCACCGACGTCGGCCCCCTCGTCTCCGAGGACGCCGCCAAGCGGGTCGAGTCCTGGGTCGACGAGGCCGTGTCCGCCGGAGCCAAGCTGCTCACGGGCGGCAAGCGCGAGGGTGCCTCGTACGAGCCCACCGTCGTCGCGGAGGTGCCCGAGGGCGTCACCCTCGCCACCGAGGAGGTCTTCGGACCGGTCCTCACCCTGCGCCGGGTCGAGAACACCGACGAGGCCTTCGCCGCCGTCAACGACTCGAAGTTCGGTCTGCAGGCGGGCGTCTTCACGCGGAACATCCAGACAGCGTTCCGCGCCCACCGCGAGCTGGAGGTCGGCGGCGTGATCGTCGGCGACGTCCCGTCCTACCGTGCCGACCAGATGCCCTACGGCGGCGTCAAGCAGTCCGGTGTGGGCCGCGAGGGCGTGCGCTACGCCATGGACGACTACACCTACGAGCGGGTCCTGGTCCTCAGCGGCCTCGACATCTGACCGAACTCGTACGGCCACCAAGCCGACGGCCGGAGCCTACTGTGCGGGGGCTCCGGCCGTCTCCTTTTGTCGTGGGTTGCCGTGGGGGCCCCGGGGCCACCGGCCGCGGCCCCCGTGTGGCAGGGTCGTGAGCGCCCAGGTCAGCGGCTGCGCAACGCTGGGCGAGACGATCCTCGGCCGACGAATCGAGTCGCACGTGTCCTACCTGGTCCGCCACCGCCCCACCGCCGCCCCCGCCCTGCGCCTTGTGTGCTTCCCCCACGCGGGCGGCGGCGCGAACTTCTTCCGTGACTGGCACCGGCACCTGGAGCCTTCGGTCGACGTCGTGGCCGTGCGGTACCCGGGGCGCGAGAACCGCATCGACGAACCGCTGATCCCGACGATGGACGCGCTGTCGCCGCAGATCGCCGAGGCACTCCTGGCCGAAGCTCCCGTACCCACGGTGTTCCTCGGCCACAGCATGGGCGCGGCCGTGGCCTACGAGACCCTCCTGCGCCTCGAAGCCGCGGGGGCGGACCACGTCACGCGCCTGTGCGTCTCGGGCCGCGCACTCGCGCCGCGGCCCGCCGCCCCGACCGCTCCGGCCGCTCCGCGCACGGACGAGGAGCTGATCGCGGCCGTCACCTCGCTCGGCGGACCCCACGTGCAGATCTGGCAGGACCCGGACCTGCGCGAGCTGTTCCTGCCGATCGTGCGCAACGACTTCCACCTGATCGACACCTACCGCCGCCGCGAGGAGTCTCCGCTGCTGCGGGCAGGCGTCATGGCCCTCACGGGTGACCGCGACCCCCGTGTCACCGCGGGCGCACAGGAGTGGTCGACGGTCACCACGGGCGCCTTCACGTCCCACGTCTTCGAGGGGGACCACTTCTACCTCGTCCCCCATGCGGAGCAGGTCGCCCGTCTGGCCGTGGCCCGTCAGGATGCCTGAGATACCGAGGGAGCTTCCCCGCCGCCCCGAACGGGTACGACTCACTGGTAGCACCGACCGGTAAGCACCCCCTCTCTCGGCGGCGAGGTGAGCCCGCTCATGTCCGCAACACAGCCTGCACAGCCCGTCCCGCCCGCACAGCCCGCACAGCCCAAGGTGACCGAGCGCGAGGCACGGCAGGTCGCGGAAGCGGCCCGGGAACAGAACTGGCAGCGGCCGAGCTTCGCCAAGGAGCTGTTCCTCGGACGGTTCCGGCTGGACCTGATCCACCCCCACCCGCTCCCCGCCGAGGAGGACGTCCGGCGCGGGGAGGCCTTCCTGGCCCGGATGCGGGAGTTCTGCGAGACCTCCGTCGACGGAGCGCGCATCGAGCGCGAGGCGAAGATCCCCGACGAGACCGTGCGCGGGCTCAAGGAGCTCGGCGCGCTCGGCATGAAGATCGACCCGAAGTACGGGGGCCTCGGCCTCACCCAGGTGTACTACAACAAGGCGCTCGCCCTCGTCGGCTCCGTGAGCCCGGCCATCGGCGCCCTGCTCTCCGCCCACCAGTCGATCGGCGTGCCCCAGCCGCTGAAGATGTTCGGCACCCAGGAGCAGAAGGACGCCTACCTGCCGCGCTGCGCGACCACCGCCATCAGCGCCTTCCTCCTCACCGAGCCGGACGTCGGCTCCGACCCGGCGCGCCTGGCCACCACGGCGGTCCCGGACGGGGAGGACGCGTACGTCCTGGACGGCGTGAAGCTCTGGACCACCAACGGGGTCGTCGCCGATCTGCTCGTCGTCATGGCCCGGGTCCCCAAGAGCGAGAACCACCGCGGCGGGATCACCGCCTTCGTCGTCGAGGCCGACTCGCCGGGCATCACCGTCGAGCACCGCAACGCCTTCATGGGCCTGCGCGGCCTGGAGAACGGCGTGACCCGCTTCCACCAGGTCCGGGTCCCGGCCGCCCAGCGCATCGGCGCCGAGGGTGCCGGGCTGAAGATCGCGCTGACCACGCTGAACACCGGCCGGCTGTCGTTGCCCGCCATGTGCGTGGGCGCGGGGAAGTGGTGCCTGAAGATCGCCCGCGAATGGTCCGGCGTACGCGAACAGTGGGGGCGGCCCGTCGCCCGGCACGAGGCGGTCGGCGCGAAGATCTCCTTCATCGCGGCCACCACCTTCGCCCTGGAGGCCGTGGTCGACCTGGCCTCCCAGATGGCCGACGAGGACCGCAACGACATCCGCATCGAAGCCGCCCTGGCCAAGCTCTACGGCTCCGAGATGGCCTGCCTGATGGCCGACGAGCTGGTCCAGATCCGCGGCGGGCGCGGCTTCGAGACCGCCGAGTCCCTCGCGGCCCGCGGCGAGCGGGCCGTCCCGGCCGAGCAGATGCTCCGCGACCTTCGCATCAACCGGATCTTCGAGGGATCCACCGAGATCATGCACCTGCTGATCGCCCGCGAGGCCGTGGACGCCCACCTGTCCGTGGCCGGCGACCTGATCGACCCGGAGAAGGCCCTGGGGGACAAGGCGAAGGCGGGCGCCCGCGCCGCCGGGTTCTACGCCCGCTGGCTGCCGCAGCTCGCCACCGGCGCCGGCCAGGTCCCCGGCACCTACCGGGCCTTCCACCCGAGCGGCCACCCCGACCTCGCCACCCATCTGCGCTACGTCGAACGCGGGTCGCGCAAACTCGCCCGCTCGACCTTCTACGCGATGTCCCGCTGGCAGGGCCGGATGGAGACCAAGCAGGGATTCCTCGGCCGGATCGTCGACATCGGCGCCGAGCTCTTCGCGATGAGCGCGGCCTGCGTGCGCGCCGAGCACCTGCGGGCCTCCGGCGAGCACGGCCGCGAGGCCTACCAGCTGGCCGACGCCTTCTGCCGGCAGTCCCGGCTCCGCGTGGAGGAGCTCTTCGGGCGGCTCTGGGACAACACCGACGACCTGGACCGCAAGGTCGTGGCCGGCGTCCTGTCCGGCACCTACACCTGGCTGGAGGAGGGCATCCTCGACCCCTCCGGCGACGGCCCGTGGATCGCCGATGCCGCCCCCGGCCCCTCAACCCGCAAAAACGTCCACCGGCCGCTGCGCTGACCTGCAATCATCGCCGGACGTCGGAGAGACGTACGAGGATGAGTACGCGTACGAGTACGACCACGGGTATGAGTACGGGTACGCGTACCGAGCACAGCGCGAGGCGGACGAGAACGATGCCGACGGCCGAGGAAGACCGCACCAGCCGACGGCTGGCCTGGTGCGTGGCGCACCTGCTGCGCCACGCACCGGACCACGTCGTCACCGACATGATCGGCCGGCTCGACGAGCCCGCCTTCAAGTACCTGTGCCGGGACGAATGGCTGGCGGCCTCGACCGTCACCCTGTTGCTCCGCCACGGAAGCGCGGCCGACCGGGCCTACGTCGCCCGCAACCCCCGCGTCGTCGGCCGGCCGCTGCCCGGCCTGCCCGGGCCCGCCCGGTACGCCCGCCGCCGGACCCCGCCGGAACTCCTGCCGGTGCTCCGCACCGAGCTCGGCCGCGAGGCCGGCGAGGAGCTGCTCGGCGCGGCCGAGCTCATAGGCCTGCTCCGCCGGCACGGCCGGCGCGGGCCGCGGGTACCGCTGGACATCCTGACGCTCCGCCACCATCCGGACCCGGAGCTGCTGCTCGCCGAACACCTCCGCCGGCCGCTGCCGGCCGGATCCGTCGAAGCCCTGCTGCTCGTCGAGGACCTGCCCCGGGAGACCGTCCACGGGCTGCTCGCCGCCGCGGCGGCGGACGAGCCCTCCTGGCACCGGCCCGCCGTCCGCGCCGTGCGGATGGGCCGGGTCACGCACGAGGAGCTCGTCGCCCACGTGGCCCCCGCGCACCGCACCCTGCTGCTCACCGACCTGACCGGGGCCCGCGGCCTGCGCTGGACCCTGCCCGAGCGGACGGGGATGCGCACGGCCGTCGCCCGGGCGCTGCGCCCCCTGCGCGACGACCCCCGGCTCTGGGCGGAACTGCTGCGCCACGCCCCCGCCTTCTCCGGCACCCTGCCGGTCCTGGTGGCCCGGATCGTGCGCGGCACCCTGCCGGAGCCCGCCGCGGGACCACCGGTCCCCGGGCTCGCCGAGGCGGTGCGCTCCGTGGCCCCCGGGACCGCCGAGCCCGTCGCGGGCGTGGACCGCGAACTGGCACTGGCCAGCCTCGCGGTGCCCATGGAGTGCGCCCAGGAGGACATCCGGTGGGTGCGCGACTGCCTCGCCCGCGGGCTCCTCACCGGCGAGGACGTGATCCGGCACAAGGCGCCCGCCTGCTGGGCCCTGGACGAGGACCACTGGCTGGGTGAGGTGGACCACCCCGACCGCCACGAGCCGCCCGCCCCGGTGCTCGCCGCACGGGCCGAGGCCGACCGGCTGTTCGCGCTGGCCCTGGGCTCCGATCCGGACGCCTGGTGGCGGGTGGCCCGTGCCCTCCCGGACTTCGCCGGGACGCTCCCGCACCTTCTCCTTCGGGTAACGGAGGGGGGCTCCGTGTCCGGGCGCCCCTGAGTTGCGGCAACAATGGGTCCATGAGCGACCGCCCATCCCCCCTCGCCGATCCGCACCTCCTCTTCGACCCCGCGGCCGGCCGTCGGGACATCGTCATCCTCGGCTCCACCGGGTCCATCGGGACCCAGGCCATCGACCTCGCCCTGCGCCACCCGGACCGGTTCCGGGTCACGGCCCTGTCCGCCGCCGGCGGCCGGGTCGCGCTGCTGGCCGAGCAGGCCAGGCTGCTGCGCGTGAACACCGTGGCCGTCGCGCGCGAAGACGTCGTACCGGCCCTCAAGGAGGCGCTGGACGCCGAGTACGGTGCCGGTGAGCCGCTGCCCGAGATCCTCGTCGGCCCGGACGCGGCCACCGAACTCGCCGCCTCCGAGTGCCACACCGTGCTCAACGGCATCACCGGCTCCATCGGCCTCGCGCCCACCCTCGCCGCGCTGCGGGCCGGGCGGACCCTGGCCCTCGCGAACAAGGAATCGCTGATCGTCGGCGGCCCGCTGGTGAAGGCCCTGGCGAAGCCGGGCCAGATCATCCCGGTCGACTCCGAGCACGCGGCGCTCTTCCAGGCCCTCGCCGCGGGCACCCGCGCCGAGGTGCGCAAGCTCGTGGTCACCGCCTCCGGCGGGCCCTTCCGCGGCCGCACCCGCGCCGAGCTGGCCTCGGTCACGGTGGAGGACGCCCTGGCCCACCCGACCTGGGCGATGGGCCCGGTGATCACCGTCAACTCGGCGACCCTGGTCAACAAGGGCCTGGAGGTCATCGAGGCGCACCTGCTCTACGACATCCCCTTCGAGCGGATTGAGGTCGTGGTCCACCCGCAGTCGTACGTGCACTCCATGGTGGAGTTCACGGACGGCTCCACGCTGGCCCAGGCCACCCCGCCGGACATGCGCGGCCCGATCGCGATCGGCCTCGGCTGGCCCCAGCGGGTCCCGGACGCGTCCACCGCCTTCGACTGGACCAAGGCGTCCACCTGGGAGTTCTTCCCGCTGGACACCGAGGCCTTCCCGTCGGTGGGCCTGGCCCGGCACGTCGGCACCCTGGGCGGTACCGCGCCCGCCGTGTTCAATGCGGCGAACGAGGAGTGCGTAGAGGCGTTCCTGGCCGGTCGGCTCCCGTTCACAGCAATCATGGATACGGTCTCTGCCGTGGTCGATGAACACGGGACCCCGGCCAAGGGAACTTCCCTCACGGTCGAGGACGTCCTTGAAGCGGAGACCTGGGCCAGGGCCCGGGCACAGGAGATGGCGGCACGGGCCGCCCTGGAGGCGCGCGCATGACCCTACTGCTGACCTTGATCGGCGTGCTCGTCTTCGTGGTGGGGCTGCTCTTCTCCATCGCCTGGCACGAGCTCGGCCACCTCTCCACGGCCAAGCTCTTCGGCATCCGCGTGCCCCAGTACATGGTCGGCTTCGGCAAGACCATCTGGTCGCGCAAGAAGGGCGACACCGAGTACGGGCTCAAGGCCATCCCGATGGGCGGCTACATCCGCATGATCGGGATGTTCCCGCCGGGCGAGGACGGCAAGGTCACCGCCCGCTCCACGTCGCCGTTCCGCTCGATGATCGAGGACGCGCGCTCGGCGGCGTACGAGGAACTGCAGCCGGGCGACGAATCGCGGCTCTTCTACACGCGCAAGCCGTGGAAGCGCGTGATCGTGATGTTCGCGGGTCCGTTCATGAACCTGGTCCTGGCGATGGCGATCTTCTTCGGTGTGTGGATGACCTTCGGGGTCCAGCAGACGACCACCCAGGTCCAGACCGTCACCGACTGCGTGATCAAGCAGAGCGAGAACCGCGACACCTGCAAGGCCGGCGACCCGGCGGCCCCGGCCAAGGCCGCGGGCGTGAAGGCGGGCGACAAGATCGTGGCCTTCCAGGGCAAGCCGGTCGAGGACTGGGACACCCTCCAGAAGGACATCCGGAACACCATCGGACCCGCCACCCTCACCGTCCTGCGCGACGGGCAGAAGGTCACCCTGAACGCGAGCCTCGTGGAGAACCGCGTGGGCAAGACCGACGGCCACGGCGGCTACGTCAAGGGCGAGTACGTCTCGGCCGGCTACCTCGGCGTCGGCCCGAAGTCCGTGATCGCCCCGCTCACCTTCACCCAGTCCGCGGAGCGGGTCGGCGAGGTCGTCCAGAGCAGCGTGCAGGGCCTGGCCGATCTCCCGGGCAAGATCCCGGCCCTGTGGAACTCGGTCTTCAACGGGGCCGAGCGGGAGGCCGACTCCCCGATGGGCATCGTCGGCGCGGCCCGGATCAACGGGGAGATCGCGACCCTGGACATCCCGAGCGAGCAGCGGATGTCGATCATGCTGAACGTGCTGGGCATGTTCAACCTCTCCCTCTTCCTGTTCAACATGCTGCCCTTGCTGCCGCTCGACGGCGGTCACATCGCGGGCGCCCTGTGGGAGTCGGTGCGGCGGGCCTTCGCCCGGGTCTTCCGGCGCGCCGACCCGGGCCCGTTCGACGTGGCGAAGCTGATGCCCGCCGCGTACGTGGTGGCCGGGGTCTTCCTCTGCTTCACGTTGCTGGTGCTGGCCGCGGACGTGGTCAACCCCATCAAAATCACCTGATCGAAAGATCGGCTGATCGTCGTACGGGACACCCCTACCGCACGGGGACCGGAGCCGGGCACGCATCGTGCCCGGCTCCCTACGTTCGGGTGGCACACCCCCTGCGATGCGCGGGAGACGGGCCGGTTGGCGTAATCTCGGACGCTGGGGACCGCCGATCCCGGCACCTATATCCACACCCTTGGGGTTGCACAGCAGATGACTGCCATCTCTCTCGGAATGCCGGCCGTGCCGACGAAGCTCGCCGACCGCAGGGTCAGCCGCAAGATCCAGGTCGGCTCGGTGGCCGTCGGCGGTGACGCCCAAATCTCCGTGCAGTCGATGACCACCACCCGGACCTCCGACATCGGGGCCACCCTCCAGCAGATCGCGGAGCTGACCGCGTCCGGCTGTGACATCGTCCGCGTGGCCTGCCCGACGCAGGACGACGCCGACGCGCTCGCGGTGATCGCGAAGAAGTCGAACATCCCGGTCATCGCCGACATCCACTTCCAGCCGAAGTACGTGTTCGCCGCGATCGACGCGGGCTGCGCCGCCGTCCGCGTGAACCCGGGCAACATCAAGCAGTTCGACGACAAGGTCAAGGAGATCGCGCGGGCCGCCAAGGACGCCGGCACCCCGATCCGGATCGGCGTCAACGCCGGCTCGCTCGACGCGCGACTGCTGAAGAAGTACGGCAAGGCCACTCCCGAAGCGCTGGTCGAGTCCGCGCTGTGGGAGGCCTCCCTCTTCGAGGAGCACGGCTTCAGCGACATCAAGATCTCGGTCAAGCACAACGACCCGGTGGTCATGGTCAACGCCTACCGGCAGCTGGCCGCCCAGTGCACCTACCCGCTGCACCTCGGCGTCACCGAGGCCGGCCCGGCGTTCCAGGGCACGATCAAGTCCGCCGTCGCCTTCGGCGCACTGCTCTCCGAGGGCATCGGCGACACCATCCGCGTCTCCCTGTCGGCCCCGCCGGTGGAGGAGATCAAGGTCGGCATCCAGATCCTGGAATCGCTGAACCTCAAGCCGCGCCGTCTGGAGATCGTCTCCTGCCCGTCCTGCGGGCGCGCCCAGGTGGACGTCTACAAGCTGGCCGAGGAGGTCACGGCGGGCCTGGAGGGCATGGAGGTCCCGCTGCGCGTCGCGGTCATGGGCTGCGTCGTCAACGGCCCCGGCGAGGCCCGTGAGGCCGACCTGGGCGTCGCCTCCGGCAACGGCAAGGGCCAGATCTTCGTCAAGGGCGAGGTCATCAAGACCGTTCCCGAGTCGAAGATCGTCGAGACCCTCATCGAAGAGGCGATGAAGATCGCCGAGCAGATGGAGAAGGACGGCGTGATGTCGGGCGAGCCGACCGTCGCGATCGGCGTCTAGTGTCCCGCCGGTAGTTTCCCGCTGGTCCTGCGTGACGGGCCCGGGGGGGGGGGGGGGGGGGGGGGTCGGGGGGGGGGGGGGGGGGGGGGAGGGGACGACCCAGAAAAAAAAGAAAAGGAGGGGGGAGGAAAACCGGGGCGGGATGG
>NZ_JBHUBS010000026.1:49537-95894 GCF_042788835.1 Streptomyces sp. NPDC056883
GGCTCCCCCCCCCTCTCTTTTTTTCTTTCTCTTTCCCTTTTTTTTTTCTTTTTTTCTCTGCTCCCCCCCCCCCCCCCCCCCCCCCCCCCCCCCGGGCCCGTCTGCATGCGGGCCTCCGGGCGCGACCGCCCGGGAGGCGCCCCGAGGGCCCTCGGGGGCATCTCGGAGCCGGTCCGGGTACAGTGCGGAGATCAGCAGACTTGCATGGTGAGGCCCCAGTGTTGACGCAGACCACCACCCGGGTCCTTGAGCCCAGTGATCTCGACGCCGCGCTCGACATCCTCGGCCGCGAGCCGGTCGAGAACGCGTTCGTCACCTCCCGGGTCCAGGTCGCCGGGCTCGACCCGTGGCGCCTGGGCGGCGAGATGTGGGGCTGGTACGCAGACGGCGAGCTCCGCTCGCTCTGCTACGCCGGCGCCAACCTGGTGCCCGTCTGCGCCGGTCCCGACGCGGTACGGGCCTTCGCCGACCGCGCCCGGCGCACCGGCCGCCGCTGCTCCTCCATCGTCGGCCCCGCCGAGGCCACCGGCCTGCTCTGGCAGCTCCTGGAGCCGAGCTGGGGCCCGGCCCGCGACGTCCGCTCCCGCCAGCCCCTCATGGTCATGGAGCAGCCGTCCACCGCGGTGACCGCCGACCCCCGGGTGCGCCGGATCCGCAAGGACGAGATGGACGTGATCATGCCCGCCTGCGTGGCCATGTTCACCGAGGAGGTCGGCATCTCCCCGATGACGGGCGACGGGGGCCTGCTCTACCAGGCCCGGGTCGCCGAGCTGGTCGCCAGTGGGCGTTCCTTCGCCCGCATCGAGGACGGCAAGGTCGTCTTCAAGGCCGAGATCGGCGCCGCGACCTCCCGCGCCTGCCAGATCCAGGGCGTCTGGGTGGCCCCCGAGTTCCGCGGCCGCGGACACTCCGAGACCGGGATGGCCGCCGTCGTCGCGTACGCGCTCCGGGACGTGGCCCCCGTGGTCAGCCTCTACGTCAACGACTTCAACACCGCCGCACGGGCCTCCTACCGCCGGGTCGGCTTCCGCGAGGTCGGCGCGTTCATGAGCGTGCTGTTCTGAGCGTGCCGCCGCCGGGCATCCGCCGCCGGGTGTCTGCTGCCGAGCGTGCCGTTTCCGAGCGTCCTGATCCGATCTTCCTGTTCGACCGCGCGGTCGGACAGTAAGGTCGCCGCATGATGCCAACCCCCGCGGGAGAAGACCCCGGCCGGCCCGCCGGACTGCGGATCGGGCCCCTCGACCTCGCCGCCCGGGTCGACGAGGCCCTGCGCGTGCAGGCCATGGCCTTCGGGCTCAGCGAGGAGGAGGTCGGCATCCGGCGCTACATCGTCCAGCGCCACATGACCTGCCGCGGCGCCCGCGCGCTCGGCGCCTTCACCGAGGACGGCGGGCTCGCCGGGTTCGTCTACGGCATGCCCAACGACCGCGCGCACTGGTGGTCCGGAGTCGTCGAGCCCTATCTGCGGGCCGGCGGCCACGAGGAATGGCTCGACGGGTCCTTCGTGATCACCGAGCTCCACGTCCACCCCGGCTTCCAGGGCAAGGGCGTCGGCCGCGCCCTCATCACCCTGATCACCGACACCGCCGCCGAGGACCGCTCGATCCTCTCCGCGATCGACACCGACAGCCCCGCCCGCGGCCTCTACGGCTCCCTCGGCTACACGGACCTGGCCCGCCGGGTCCTCTTCCCGAGCGCGAGCCTCCCGTACGCCGTCATGGGCGCCCCGCTGCCGCTGCGCAGGCCCTGACCCCCCGTACGGCCCCGACCCCCCCTGAGGCGCTCAATCCGTTTCCGCGCGCCCCGGAGCCCCCGATAGCCTCCCGTCATGTCAACGCAACACGTGCAGCGCATGTCCCGCCTCATGGCCAAGACCCTCCGCGAGGACCCCGCCGACGCCGAGACCCTCAGCCACCGCCTCCTCGTCCGGGCCGGCTACGTCCGGCGCAGCTCCGCCGGAGTGTGGAGCTGGCTGCCGCTCGGCAAGCGGGTCCTGGACAACGTCTCGCGCATCGTCCGCGAGGAGATGGACGGGATCGGGGCGCAGGAGGTGCTGCTCCCGGCGCTGCTGCCGAAGGAGCCGTACGAGGTCAGCGGCCGCTGGTCGGAGTACGGGGACCTGCTCTTCCGGCTCAAGGACCGCAAGGGCGCGGACTACCTGCTCGGCCCCACCCACGAGGAGATCTTCACCCTGGTGGTCAAGGACCAGTGCACGTCCTACAAGGACCTGCCGGTCATGCTCTACCAGATCCAGACCAAGTACCGGGACGAGGCGCGGCCCCGCTCGGGCGTCCTGCGCGGCCGCGAGTTCCAGATGAAGGACTCGTACTCCTTCGACGTCTCCGACGAGGGTCTGGCGGAGTCCTACCGGCTCCACCGCGAGGCCTACGTACGCATCTTCGAGCGGCTCGGCCTCGACCACCGGGTGGTGTCGGCGGTGTCGGGCGCGATGGGCGGCTCGGCGTCGGAGGAGTTCCTGGCACCGGCCCCGGCCGGCGAGGACACCTTCGCGGACTGCCCCGCCTGCGGCTACGCGGCCAACACGGAGGCGGTGACCTTCGCCCTGGCCCCGGCCCCCGGGGAGCACGGTCCGCTGGAGGAGATCCCGACCCCCGACACCCCCACCATCGAGACCCTCGCGGCTCACCTGGGCGTGCCCGCGTCGGCGACCCTGAAGAACCTCCTCGTCAAGGTCGACGGGGAGATCACCGCCGTCGGCGTACCGGGCGACCGGGAGGTCGACCTCGGCAAGCTCGGGGAGCACCTGGCCCCGGCGGTCGTGGAGCTGGTGACGGCGGAGGACTTCGCCGACCGGCCCGACCTCGTACGGGGCTACGTGGGCCCGCAGGGCCTGGAAAAGGTCCCCTACCTCGCCGACCCCCGCGTCGCGCCGGGCACCTCCTGGGTGACGGGGGCCAACAAGCCCGACACGCACGCCCGGAACGTGGTCTGCGGGCGGGACTTCGAGGTGGACCAGTACCTGGACGTGGTCGTCGTGGAGCCGGGCGACCCCTGCCCGTCCTGCGGCACCGGGCTCCGCCTGGACCGGGCGATCGAGATCGGGCACATCTTCCAGCTCGGCCGGAAGTACGCGGACGCCTTCGGGCTCGACGTCCTCGGAGCGCAGGGCAAGCCGGTCCGGGTCACGATGGGCTCCTACGGAATCGGCGTGTCCCGCGCGGTGGCCGCGCTGGCCGAGCAGACGGCGGACGAGCGGGGCCTGTGCTGGCCGGCGGCGGTGGCCCCGGCCGACGTGCACGTCGTGGCGGCGGGCAAGGCGGTGCCGCTCGCCCTCGCGGAGTCGGCGGCGGAGTCCCTGGCCGGGGCGGGTCTCCGGGTCCTCCTCGACGACCGGCCGGGCCTGTCACCCGGGGTGAAGCTCACCGACGCGGAGCTGATCGGCGTCCCGTGGATCCTGGTCGCGGGCCGCCGCTCGGCGGACAACGTGGTGGAACTCCAGGACCGCCGTTCCGGCACCCGCGAGGAACTCCCCCTGGAGGAAGCCCTGTCCCGCCTGACCGCGACCGCGTAACCCTGCGGGGCCGGTCCCCTACCCGCCCTTCCACCGTTCCCCGGGCTCCGCCCGGACCCGGTCCGCGGCATCATCCAGCCTCGCCGGCGTTTGAGGCGCGGGGTCTGGGGCGGAGCCCCAGGGGGGTCCGGGGCGCAGCCCCGGGGAACGGTGGAAGGGCGGGTAGGGGACGGCTCCGCGCAGCGCCTACCCGCGCACGTCCGGCTCCACGGGCGGCGACGTGGCCCCGTCGAGGCAGGGCTCCGCAACCGCCCCGGGGCCGAACCCCGCGGCAGCATCCGGAGGCACCGCCGCCGGGACGGGGGCCGCCATACCCGGGGCCGGCTCCGGGTACGGCGGAGGGGGCGCAACAGCAGGCGCCGGGGCCGCGCGTTCCAGGAAGCGGAGGAGTTCCACCGGGAACGGCAGGACGAGGGTGGAGTTCTTCTCCGCCGCCACGGCCACCACCGTCTGGAGCAGACGCAGCTGCAGCGCCGCAGGCTGCTCCGACATGACCTCGGCCGCCTCGGCCAGCTTCCTCGACGCCTGGAGCTCCGCATCCGCGTTGATGATCCGCGCCCGCCGCTCCCGGTCGGCCTCCGCCTGCCGGGCCATCGACCGCTTCATCGTCTCGGGGAGCGACACGTCCTTGATCTCCACCCGGTCGATCTGGACGCCCCAGCCCACCGCCGGACTGTCGATCATCAGCTCCAGGCCCTGGTTGAGCTGCTCCCGGTTGGAGAGCAGGTCGTCCAGGTCCGACTTGCCGATGATCGACCGCAGCGAGGTCTGCGCCATCTGGGAGACGGCGAACCGGTAGTCCTCCACCTCGATGATCGCGTTGGCCGCGTCCACCACCTTGAAGTACACGACCGCGTCCACCCGCACCGTGACGTTGTCCCGCGTGATCCCCTCCTGCGCGGGCACCGGCATCGTCACGATCTGCATGTTGACCTTCCGCAGCCGGTCCACGACCGGGACCACGAAAGTGAAGCCGGGCCCGCGGACGCCTCCCCGCAGACGGCCCAGGCGGAAGACCACGCCCCGCTCGTACTGCTTCACCACGCGGGCGGCGGCGCCCAGGTAGGCCACGATCCCGACGCCCGCGACGGCGCCGACTGTCAGCAGTTCCTCGACCATGACGGCCTCCTGCTCCTGCCGGGCGGCACTCCCCCCACAGGGCTTATGCCCTACAACCAGCCCGCGAACTCCAGCAGCAGCTCCGCGTCCCGCCGACGCCCGGCGGCCAGCGCCCGGTTGCCCGATTCGACCGCCCGGAACAGCGTCCAGCCCCGCAGCCGGTCCCGGTCCACCTCCAGCGCGTCGGCCAGCTTGTTCACCCGGCGCCGGGCGCCCGAGGCCCCCGCCGAGGAGGCCATCTGGTCCTCCAGCCGGTCCCGTACCAGCCGGGCCAGGTCGTAGGCCCGCTCGCCGACCATCGGGTCCGGGCCCACCGCCAGCCACGGGGCGCGCTCGCCGGCGAGGACCTTGCCCTGCCGGAAGTTGCCGTGCAGCAGCAGCTCCTCGGCCGGCGCCGCCATCAGCTCCTCGCGGGCCGCCAGCGCCGCCGAGGCCAGCTCCGCCGCCTCCGGGGGAGCCTTGCGGAGCACCTCGGCCTGCTCGGCGGTCCGCTCGGCGACCGTCTCCCAGCCGTGCCCCGGCGCCGGGGCCACCCACAGCCTGCGCAGCGTGCCGCAGGCCTCCAGCAGCGCCTTCGCCTCCGGCAGCGACCGCAGCGAAACCTCGGGGTGCAGCCGCTCCAGCAGCAGCGCCCCGTCCTCCTCGTGATGGCGCGTGTCGAGGACCCGTACCGACCCGAAGCCGCCCCAGTGCGCCAGCGCGGCCAGTTCCCGGTCGGGCCGGAGCCCCGGCGGGGCCAGCTTCAGCGCGGCCGGGGTCCCGTCGGCGTACCGGACGAGGACGACCAGGCTGCTGCGGCCGCCGGGGGCCTGCACCCGCTGGGCCTGTACTCCGCGCCGGGCCAGCGCAGCCTCCGCCAGCCCGGGGAGCTGCCCCAGCCAGTCCGAGACGTGCGCCGATTCCGGCAGCTCGCCGAGCGCCCGTACGAGCCGCTGCGGCGGTTCGAAAGCCATGCGTGCGTGGTCCCTTTCAGCTGTGCCCGGGCTCGTCGCGCATGCTTGCGCGCTAGGTCCGCGGTGTGTCCGCGCGTTCCGTGAGCCCTGGGAAGGCTACGCCGCCGCCGCGCCAGCGTGCCGCGCGCAGGGCCGCGGCGCCCAGCGCGTCAGCCGCCTCGCGGCGCAACCGGCCCTCGGCGGCGCGCACCAGATCGGAGTACGCGCCCGCCACCCGGTCCTCGATCCCGGCGGCCAGCCGCTCGGCGTCGGCGGGCGTGCGCACGGTGAACGGCAGGGCGTACGCGGCCTCCGAGGGGCGGGGGGAACCGCCCAGCTCACGCACGGTGCGGGTGAGCGCGTCGCGGCGCGCGAGGTGCCCGCCGTGCGCCTCGCGGGCCTCGGCGGAGCGGGCGGCCGCGGCCCGGGCCCCGATCACGCCGTAGCCGTACGCGGCCGCGTGCTCGGCGGCGAGCGCGGCCTGCGCGGCCTCCAGGACCTGTGCGGCGGGGGAGGGGGTCGGCGTCACGAGGAGGCTCCCGGAGTCGAGGTCAGCAGGTACGCGTGCACGTGGCCGCACGCCGCCACCGAGGCGAGCATCCTGGCCAGCTCCCCGGGGGCGTCGGCCAGGGAGATCGTCCGGGCCTCGGCCAGGCTCCGCTCGGCGTCCGCGAGCGCGGTCAGCGCCTCGGCGGGCGCGGCGGGCACCGGCGCGGCGCCCGGAGCGGGGGGAGCGGCGGCCGCGCCGCCGGACGGGACGGGGGAGGGCGCGGACGCGGAACGGGACGGCGAGGATGCCGGGGCCCCCTCGGCGAGGGCCGCCGCGTGCGCCGCGACCGAGACGCGCAGCGGTGCGAGGCGCTGCGCGAGGGCAGGGTGGGCCGCGCTCGTGGCGTCGTAACGTTCCAGCAGCCGCTCGCTCTCACGAACGGCCGTCTCGCGCATCCGCCGTTCGAGTGGAACCTCGGGGTCCGCGGCGGGCGGCCCGTCGTCGGAGCAACCGCTGAGCAGCGCGGCTCCGGCGATGCCCGCGGCACCGGCGAGCAGGCCTCTTCGCGACGGCAGGATCGAGGGCACGCATACGTCCTAGGGGTGAAGGCGGGCAGGGTGTGATCACGGTACCCGGGGCCCCCTGCGCAGCGCGGACGGCAACACCCTCCGCGACCGGATACCCTTTGACCTGACGCACGACGGAAACCACAACAGCACACGCGGCCGAGGAGTCACCCGGATGAGCACCACCCAGAGCGACAGGCTGCGCGCATTGCTGGAGCCGCTCGTCGCCGCCAAGGGCCTGGACCTCGAGGAGATCGAGACGTCCAAGGCGGGCAAGCGCCGGATGCTGCGCATCATCGTGGACTCCGACGACGGCGTGGAGCTGGACGCGTGCGCCGAGCTGAGCCGCGAGGTCTCGGACCTGCTGGACGAGACCGACGCGATGGGTGAGGACGAGTACGTCCTCGAAGTGAGCTCGCCGGGCGCGGACCGCCCGCTGACCGAGCACCGTCACTACATCCGGGCGATCGGCCGGCTCGTGAAGTTCCAGACGTCGGACGGCGGGGAAGTGATCGCCCGCATCCTCGACGTCGACGACGAGGGCATGGACCTGGAGGTCCCGGGCGTGAAGGGCCGCAAGGCGACCGCCCGCCGCATCGTGTTCACCGACATCGCCAAGGCGCGTGTCGAGATCGAGTTCAACCGCAAGGACAAGAAGGAAGAGGAGGCGTAGTCGTGGACATCGACATGAGTGCCCTACGGGGTCTGGTCCGGGAGAAGGAGATTTCCTTCGACCTGCTCGTCGAAGCGATCGAGTCGGCCCTCCTCATCGCGTACCACCGCACCGAGGGAAGCTTCCGGCGCGCACGCGTCGTGCTCGACCGCACCAACGGTCACGTGATCGTGTGGGCGACCGAGGACCCGAGGGACCTGGAAGAGGGCCAGGAGGCCAAGGAGTTCGACGACACCCCGTCGGACTTCGGCCGCATCGCCGCGACGACCGCCAAGCAGGTGATCCTCCAGCGTCTGCGCGACGCCGAGGACGACCTGACCTTCGGCGAGTTCCTGGGCCGCGAGGGTGATGTCATCACCGGCGTGGTGCAGCAGGGCAAGGACCCGAAGAACGTCCTCGTCGACATCGGCAAGATGGAGGCCATGCTGCCGGTGCAGGAGCAGGTCCCCGGCGAGGACTACACGCACGGACTGCGCCTGAAGTCGTACGTCGTGCGGGTGGCGAAGGGTGTCCGCGGTCCGTCCGTGACCCTGTCGCGCACCCACCCGAACCTGGTGAAGAAGCTGTTCGCGCTGGAGGTCCCGGAGATCGCCGACGGCAGCGTCGAGATCTGCGCGATCGCCCGTGAGGCCGGTCACCGCACCAAGATCGCCGTCCGCGCCAACCGCTCCGGCCTCAACCCGAAGGGCGCCTGCATCGGCCCGATGGGCAGCCGCGTGCGCAACGTGATGGCCGAGCTGCACGGCGAGAAGATCGACATCGTCGACTGGTCGGACGACCCGGCGGAGATGGTCGCCAACGCCCTGTCACCCGCCCGGGTGAGCAAGGTCGAGGTCGTGGACTGGGACACCCGGTCCGCACGGGTGACCGTGCCGGACTACCAGCTGTCGCTGGCCATCGGCAAGGAGGGCCAGAACGCCCGCCTCGCCGCTCGCCTGACCGGCTGGCGCATCGACATCCGTCCCGACACCGAGCAGCCCTCGGACGGGGACGACCGCGACCGCGGCGAGCGCCGCGACGACCGGGGTGACGACCGCCGGGACGACCGGCGCGACGACCGCCGCGGGGAATAAAACCGCTACCGCCCGGAGCTGTCCGGGCGGTACACAAGAACGGCAGGGGCGACAAGAGCCCTTCTCGACGTGCACGGCCGTCCGCCGCCGAGGTTTCGGCGGCGGGACCCTGCACTCGTGATCACGACAACATCCGTTCGATTTTTCGCCCGAAGGGGTGAGGTCGGTGCGGGGAGGTAGACTTAAGCGTGTCTGGCCGGACGCAAGCCCGCGCATGCCCCGAACGCACCTGTGTGGGGTGTCGGGAGCGAGCGGCCAAGAGCGATCTGCTGCGCATCGTGGCGGTCGGTGACAAATGTGTCTCCGATCCTCGCGGTACGCTGCCCGGCCGGGGTGCCTACGTGCACCCCGCCGTGGTCTGCCTCGACCAGGCTGTCCGCCGCAGGGCGTTCTCCCGGGCCTTCAAGTCCGCAGGACCGTTCGACGCGGCGGAACTGCACAAAGCCGTGGCCGATGAGGCCGAGGCGACACCGTAAGCACGTAGTACGGCACGGATCACCGTGCGGTCAGGTACCTCGCGAGTTGGAAGTAGGTCGAGATTGCGATGAGCACCCCTCGATGAGTACGCGATGAGTACGAGCATGAAGTAGAGACGGTCCGGCGTAACCCGGACCTAAAAGGAGCGAAGTGGCTAAGGTCCGGGTATACGAACTCGCCAAGGAGTTCGGAGTTGAGAGCAAGGTCGTCATGGCCAAGCTCCAGGAACTCGGTGAGTTCGTCCGTTCGGCGTCCTCGACGATCGAGGCGCCGGTCGTACGCAAGTTGACCGACGCATTGCAGGGTCCCGGCGGCAGCGCCGGCAAGGCCCCTGCGAAGCCTGGCGCGCCCCGTAGCGCGGCGCCCGCCAAGCCCGGGGCTCCGACCCCGGGTCCCGCACGTCCCGCTGCGCCGAAGCCCGGCGCACCGGCCCCCAAGCCGGTCGTCGCAGAGGCTCCGGCCGCCGTGACGCCCGCCCCGGTGACCCCGACCGCCGCCCCCGGTGGTCCGCGTCCCGGTCCCAAGGCTCCGGCCGCCCCGAAGCCCGCTCCGGCGGCTCCCGTGGCGACCGAGTTCTCCGCGCCCCCGGCGGCTCCGGCCGCCCCGGCGCGCACCGAGCGTCCCGCCGCCGCGGCTCCCGGCCCCCGTCCGGCGCAGCAGCGTCCGGCGCAGGGTCAGGGCGGCCAGCCCGGCGCCCGTCCCGGCGCCCCGCGTCCGGCCGGTGCCGCTCCGGCGCGTGCCGAGCGTCCCGCCGGTCCCGGTGCTCAGGCCCCGCGTCCGCAGGGCGCCCGTCCGGCCGGTCCCCGTCCGGGCAACAACCCGTTCACCTCTGGTGGCTCCACCGGCATGGCGCGCCCGCAGGCGCCCCGTCCGGCCGGCGCTCCCCGTCCCGGTGCCCCCGGCGCCGGTGACCGCCAGGGTGGCGCTCCCCGTCCGCAGGGCGGCCCCGGCGGCGCTCCGCGTCCCCAGGGTGCCGGTGCCGGTCGTCCGACCCCGGGCGGTATGCCGCGTCCGCAGGGCGGCGCCCCGCGTCCCGGTGGTGCTCCCGGTGGCAACCGTCCCAACCCGGGCATGATGCCGCAGCGTCCCGCTGCCGGTGGTCCCGGTCCCCGTCCCGGTGGCGGCCCCGGTGGCCGTGGTCCCGGTGCGGGCGGTCCCCGTCCCGGCGGCGCCGGTGGCGCGGGTCGTCCCGCGGGCGGCGGCTTCGCCGGTCGTCCGGCCGGTCCGGGCTCGCGTCCCGGCGGCGGTGGCGGCTTCGGCGGTCCCCGTCCCGGTGGCGGCGGCTTCGGCGGCGGTCCGGCCGGTGCCGGTGGCGGCGGTCGTCCCGGCTTCGGCGGTCGTCCCGGTGGTCCCGGTGCCCGTGGTGGCACGCAGGGTGCCTTCGGCCGTCCCGGTGGTCCCGCGCGTCGTGGTCGCAAGTCCAAGCGCCAGCGTCGCCAGGAATACGAGGCCATGCAGGCCCCGTCGGTCGGCGGCGTCATGCTGCCGCGTGGTCACGGCGAGACCGTTCGCCTGTCGCGCGGTGCCTCCCTCACCGACTTCGCGGAGAAGATCAACGCCAACCCGGCGTCGCTCGTCGCCGTGATGATGAACCTCGGCGAGATGGTCACTGCCACGCAGTCCGTCTCCGACGAGACCCTCGAAATGCTGGCCGGCGAGATGAACTACGTCGTTCAGATCGTCAGCCCGGAGGAAGAGGACCGCGAGCTCCTCGAGGGCTTCGACATCGAGTTCGGCGAGGACGAGGGCGGCGAGGAATTCCTCATGCCGCGTCCGCCGGTCGTGACCGTCATGGGTCACGTCGACCACGGTAAGACCCGACTGCTCGACGCCATCCGCAAGACGAACGTCGTTGCGGGCGAGGCCGGTGGCATCACGCAGCACATCGGTGCGTACCAGGTCACCACCCAGGTCAACGACGAAGACCGCAAGATCACCTTCATCGACACCCCGGGTCACGAGGCGTTCACCGCCATGCGTGCCCGTGGTGCGAAGTCGACCGACATCGCGATCCTCGTGGTCGCGGCCAACGACGGCGTCATGCCGCAGACGATCGAGGCGCTCAACCACGCCCAGGCCGCCGGCGTCCCGATCGTCGTCGCGGTCAACAAGATCGACGTCGAGGGTGCCGACCCGGTCAAGGTGCGCGGTCAGCTCACCGAGTTCGGTCTGGTCGCCGAGGAGTACGGCGGCGACACGATGTTCGTCGACATCTCCGCCAAGCAGGGTCTGCACATCGACTCCCTGCTCGAGGCCGTCGTCCTCACCGCCGACGCCTCGCTCGACCTGCGCGCCAACCCGGAGCAGGACGCTCAGGGTATTGCGATCGAGTCCCACCTCGACCGCGGCCGCGGTGCCGTTGCCACCGTCCTCGTCCAGCGCGGTACCCTCCGCGTCGGCGACACGATGGTCGTGGGCGACGCCTACGGCCGTGTGCGCGCCATGCTCGACGACAAGGGCAACAACGTCGAGGAAGCGGGTCCCGCGACCCCCGTCCTGGTCCTGGGTCTCACCAACGTCCCCGGCGCCGGCGACAACTTCCTCGTCGTCGACGAGGACCGCACCGCCCGTCAGATCGCCGAGAAGCGTGCTGCGCGTGAGCGCAACGCCAACTTCGCCAAGCGCGTCCGCCGGGTGTCCCTGGAAGACCTCGACTCGGTCCTCAAGGCCGGTCTGGTCCAGGAACTCAACCTCATCATCAAGGGCGACGCGTCCGGTGCGGTCGAGGCTCTCGAGTCCTCGCTGCTCCAGCTCGACGTCGGCGAAGAGGTCGACATCCGCATCCTGCACCGCGGTGTGGGTGCGGTCACCGAGTCCGACATCAACCTGGCGATGGGCTCCGACGCCATCGTCATCGGCTACAACGTCCGTGCGGCCGGCCGTGCCGCGCAGATGGCGGAGCGCGAGGGTGTCGACGTCCGCTACTACTCGGTGATCTACCAGGCCATCGAGGAGATCGAGGCGGCTCTCAAGGGTCTCCTCAAGCCGGAGTACGAAGAGGTCGAGCTCGGTACGGCGGAGGTCCGCGAGGTCTTCCGCTCGTCCAAGCTGGGCAACATCGCCGGTGTCCTCATCCGGTCCGGCGAGGTCAAGCGCAACACCAAGGCGCGGCTCCTGCGCGATGGCAAGGTCATCGCCGAGAGCCTCACCATCTCCGGTCTGCGCCGCTTCAAGGACGACGTCACCGAGATCCGCGAAGGCTTCGAGGGCGGTATCAACCTCGGCAACTTCAACGACATCAAGATCGACGACGTCATCGCGACGTACGAGATGCGCGAGAAGCCCCGCGCGTAAGCGCGAGGCGGTTCGCACCGTGTCGTAGCTAGTCGCGGGTTGCTGTAACACCGGGGCCGGTCGGCGGAATATCCGTCGATCGGCCCCGGCCGTTGCGTGTACGGTTCTGATGACCCTGCCGCGCGACGGCCGGCAGGCCACCGAACCCGCACCGGCGGGATATCCGGACCTGCATGTACGTGGGGACTCTGTCCTTCGATCTGCTCCTCGGCGACGTTCACTCGCTGAAGGAGAAACGCTCCGTCGTCCGGCCCATCGTGGCCGAGCTCCAGCGCAAGTTCTCTGTGAGCGCGGCCGAAGTGGGCGACCAGGACCTGCACCGCAGGGCCCGCATAGGGGTCGCTCTGGTGAGTGGGGACACGGGGTTCCTCTCGGATGTACTGGACCGCTGCGAGCGGCTGGTCGCGGCACGTCCGGAAGTGGAGCTGCTGTCGGTACGACGACGGCTCCACGGTGATGAAGACTGACCGCAAGACGAAGAAGGAGACGGACCAGTGGCCGACAATGCGCGGGCGAAGAAGCTGGCGGACCTCATCCGGGAGGTGGTGGCCGAGAAGCTGCAGCGCGGCGTCAAGGACCCCCGCCTCGGTACGCACGTGACCATCACGGACACCAGGGTCACCGGCGACCTGCGGGAGGCCACGGTCTTCTACACGGTCTACGGTGACGACGAGGACCGGGCCAGTGCGGCAGCGGGCCTGGAGAGCGCCAAGGGCGTCCTGCGCTCCGCGGTCGGCCGGGCGGCGGGAACCAAGTTCACGCCCACCCTGACCTTCGTGGCGGACGCCCTCCCGGAGAACGCCAAGACCATCGAGGACCTCCTCGAGAAGGCGCGGACCTCCGACGCCCAGGTGCGCGAGGTGTCCTCCGGCGCCCAGTACGCCGGCGACGCCGACCCGTACAAGAAGCCCGACGAGGACGCTGCCGACGACGCTGCCGACGAAGACGGGGACGCATCCGCGTAATGAGCACCAACGCAGGGAAGACGCCGGACGGCCTGGTCATCGTCGACAAGCCGTCCGGTTTCACTTCGCACGACGTGGTCGCCAAGATGCGCGGGATCGCCAAGACCCGCCGCGTCGGCCACGCCGGCACGCTCGACCCGATGGCGACGGGCGTGCTGGTCCTGGGCGTCGAGAAGGCCACCAAGCTCCTCGGCCACCTCGCGCTCACGGAGAAGGAGTACCTCGGCACCATCCGGCTGGGCCAGAACACCCTGACGGACGACGCCGAGGGCGAGATCATCTCGTCCACGGACGCCTCCGGGGTCACCCGGGAGGGCGTGGACGCGGGCATCGCCAAGCTGTCCGGCGAGATCATGCAGGTCCCGTCCAAGGTCAGCGCCATCAAGATCAAGGGCGTGCGCTCCTACAAGCGCGCACGCGACGGCGAGGACTTCGAGATCCCGGCCCGCCCGGTGACCGTGTCCTCGTTCCAGGTGTACGACATGCGGGAGGCGGAGGCCGAGGACGGCACCAAGGTCGTCGACCTCGTCGTCTCCGTGGTCTGCTCCAGCGGTACGTACATCCGCGCGCTCGCGCGGGACCTGGGCGCCGACCTCGGCGTCGGCGGGCACCTCACGGCGCTGCGGCGCACGCGGGTGGGCCCGTACAAGATCGACCGGGCGCGCACGCTCGACCAGCTCCAGGAGGAGCTGACCGTCATGCCGATCGGCGACGCGGCGGCTGCCGCGTTCCCGCGCTGGCAGCTCGACGCCCGGCGGGCGTCGCTGCTGGCGAACGGCGTGCGGATCGACATGCCGGACGAGTACGAGCCCGGCAAGGCGGTCGCGGTCTACGGGCCGGACGGCCAGCTGCTCGGGCTCGTCGAGAGCAAGAACGGCAAGGCGAAGTCGCTCGCCGTCTTCGCCTGACGGGTCCTTCGCCCGGCGCGTTCCCCTCTGCAGTTCCCCGGCCGGCCTTCGGGCCGGCCGGTTCTCGTTTGACGTGGAGCGGTGAGCGCACACGGACTGCTGCTCACCGCTCCACGACCCCCCTCGGGTAGGTCTCTATCCACCCGGAGCCCCTTATTCACCCGTCCGAGCAGGCGCTCGGAGTGAATGGAGGGAGCGTAAGGGGGCGCTTTCGCCTCGCGTGCTGTTCCCGCTGATCTTCACCTGCCTACCGTCGTGGCTACGGGGCACGCGCGGCGGGGAGTGGTGCGGTGACGGCGGAACTGATCAGGATCTGCGATCTCGCCGGGAGGCCGCGGGGCAGCGGGTTCGTCGCGGACGACCGGGGGACGGTGCTCACCAGCCACGAGGCCGTCGACGGACTGGCCCGGCTGGTCCTGCACGGGCCGCCGCCGGGGGAGCGGACCTGGCTGGCGGGGGCCTCGGACGTGACCGCCCTGCCGGAGCTGGGGCTGGCGCTCGTACGGAGCGACGGGCTCGGGGTACGGCCGCTGCCGGTGGCTCCGCGGGAGGCGATCGCTCCCGGGACGTACGTACGGCTGTCCGCGCGGGGCTGGCGCCAGGCGAGGGTGCTCGGCGGGGCCGAGGCCACCTACGCGGCGACCTCCACGACGAGGGCGGGGACGGGGACGGCGGTGGGGACGGGGGCGACGGCTGCGGACGGGCTCCACCGCCTCCCGGCCGCGCTGGAGCTGGCCATCGGGACCGACGGCCGCGACGCGCTGCGGCTCGGCGGCGAAGCCTGCGGGGGCCCGGTGCTGGACGCCGGAACCGGAGCGGTGCTCGCGGTCCTGTGCACCGCTCTGCAGGCGGAGCACCGCTCAGGCGGCTTCGCAGTGCCCCTCACGGCCGCGGCCGCCGCCGATCCGGGCGGACCCCTCGCCGCGCTGCTGGAACGCAACGCCGCCACCGTGCCGGGCCACGGCGCCGATCTGAACCTCGCCGGAGCCCTGCAGCTCACCGGGACCACCCTGGGCGCGGCCCTCGCCGCCGGGGGACCGGAGCCGGTGGACCGCCCGGAGATCGCGGCCGAACTGGACGCCTTCACCGCCGGGGACCGCTTCACCGCCGGGGACCGCCCGGTCCTCGCGCTGGTCGGGCGCCCCGGCACCGGCCGCACGACCGCCCTCGCCGCCCTCGCGGTCCGCCGCGCCCGCGGCCCGCACCCGGCCCCGACCCTCTGGCTGCGCGGCGCCGACCTGGAGGCCGGGGACGCCTCCCTGGCCGACGCGGTGACCCGGGCCCTCGTGGAGGCGGGACGGATCCTGGAGGTGCCGGCCGCCGCTCCGGGCCCGGACCCGGCGTCGGCACTGGCCGCGCTCGTGGCTTCGGCCGGGCGGGCCCTGCTCGTCGTCCTGGACGGGCCGGAGGAGATGCCGCCGCGGCTCGCGGCGCGGGCCGGGCCGTGGACCGCGGCCACCGCCGCCTGGCTGGACGCGACCGGAGCCCGGCTCGTGGTGGCCGCCCGCCCCGAGTACTGGGAGTCGGCCGGGCGGCTCTACCCGGCGCGGATGCTCCGGACCCCGGCCCGGCCGGCCCGCCGGCTGCCGCCCGCCCTCCCGGTCGGCGACCTCACCCCCGAGGAGGCGGCGCTCGCCGGGGCCCGGCTGGGGATCCCGGCCGACGCAGTCGCGGGAGCCGACGCCCGGCACCCGCTCACCCTGCGGCTGCTCGCGGAGGTCCGCGCGGCCGGGGTCACCGCCGGCCGTCCGTCCCGTGACGAGGTGTTCGCCGCACACCTGGACCTGCTGTGCCTGCGCGTGGCCGTCCGGGTGTCCGCCGCGCTGCCGCAGCCCCGTAGACCCGGCGTCGGCGGGGCCGCGGACCAGGTCGGCACCGACGGGCCCGACACGGCCGGGGTGTACGGGCCCGGGGTGGGCCGGCTGGCCGCGCGGGTGGCCGGGCGGGTGCACGAAGCCGCCCGGCGGTGTCTGGGGCCGGGCCGGGGCCAGGTGGACCGGGCCTCCTTCGAGGAACTGTTCCCGTGGCGGTCGGGGTGGGCCTCCGCCGTGCTCACCGAGGGGCTGCTGGTGCCCGCCGGAGAGGGGTACCGCTTCGCCCACGAGGAGCTCGCCGACTGGGTGCAGGCCGCGCACCTGGATCTCCCCGCCGCCCTGGACACCCTGGGCCGGGACGTTCCCCGCCACCGCATCGGTCCCGTACTGGAGGCCCTGGGCCTGCTTCCGCCCGGGGAGCGGGCGGCGGTACTGGAGCGGCTCGTGGCCCTGCTCGACGCACCGGCCGACCCCGAGGCGCGGTGGTGGGCCGCCCGCCTCGTCGGCGAAACCCTGCTCCGCGTCCCGGACGCGACGCCGTACCTCCCGGTCCTGTACGCCCTCACCACCCACCTGAGCGGGCCCGCGCCGGGCGGGGCGCACGAAGCCGGCCCGACGCCGGTGAGCCCGGCACCAGCGCCTGTGCCGCCGGCGGGCCTGACACCGGCGGACCCGACACCGGCCGGTTCCGCGGCGTACGCGGGCGCCCTGGGGGCCCCGGCCCCGGCGGCCGCCACCCCGTGGGCGGGACCCGGTACCACCGGGCACCCGTGGATCCCCGCCCAGTCCGGCCGGCCCGGCGGGCCCGCAGGGCCCCTCCGCCCCGGGGCGGAGGCACCGGATGCCGCCCGCGTCGGCTGGACGCGGACCGGCGGGACCACCGCAGCCGGCGGCCCGCCCGGGCCCGGTCCGGGCCGGGAGGACGAGGGGGAGTTCGGGACCTGGTTCTGGACCCGGCTGCGCCTCGCCGAGGAGGACCGGTTCGAGCTGCTGCGCCGGATGCTGCCCCACGACCACCGCCTTCTCGATGCCGCCGCGCGGCGGCTGGTCCGCGCGCCGCACCTCGTGCAGCCGCTGCTCTGCGGCTGGTTCCGCGACGAGCGGCGGCTGCTCGGGCGGCCCGGTGCCACCGTCGCCACCGCCGCGCAGGCCTTGCTCCACACCCATCGCAACCTCGCCGTCGACGACCTCGCCGAGGCGCTCGTCACCGCCGCGCATCCCCGCGCCGACGAGCTGCTCGCCGTACTCGCCGAGGACGAGCCCTCCGCCCTCAGCCGGGCCGTGGACCGCTGGGCCCACGACGAGCGGCCCGGCCGCCGGGTCGCGGCCGCCGCGTACGGGCCGCTCACCGCCCCGCACGTACGGACCCCGGCCGACCGCGAGCTGCTGCGCTACGCCGCGCAGGCCCTCCTCGCCCGCCCCGGCGACGCCTCCCTGCACGGCAGCGCCCTCGGGATCCTGCTCCGCGACCCCCAGGTACGGGCCCGCTACCTCCCCGACGCCCTCGCCTGCTTCCGCGACCCCGGGCGCGGCCTGCGGCTGCCCGCCGCCGCACTGGTCGCCGCGCTCCCCGTGCTGCCCGACCCGGACGCGGTGTTCGCCGCCCTGCGGGAGCGGGCCGACGGCGAGGTGGTGCGTGCGCTGGCCGCGCTGACCACCCCGGGCCTGGCGCGGCGCGCGGCCGACCTCGTACGGGACCACCTGGCGCGGCACCCGCAGGACGCCGCGCACGCCGCCGAGTTCGTGGACCGGCGGCTCGAACAGGGCCTGGCCGCCGCCCCCGTGCTCCGCCCGCTCGTACGGGACCTGCTGGGCTCCGGCCCGCCCCCGGTCCGGGCCGCGCTGGCCGGCGTACTGGCCGCCCCGGGCACGGAGGCCTCGTACACGCTCCGCGGCGAGTTCGCCGAGGCGCTGCTCCGCGAGGAGCTCGACCCGTCGGTGCTGGACGCCTTCCTCGGCGCACTGGCGGCGGGGGCGGTCACGGCCGCGCCCGACCGCACCCGGGACCTCCTGCGGCGCACCGGCCGGCAACTGCTGCGGGCACCGGGCGGCCCGGCGGTCTTCGAGCGGCGCACGGTCGAGCTGGCGCGGGCCGAACCGGCCTTCGGCGCGCTCGTGGCCCGCTGGCTGGAGCGGGCGCCGCAGGAGGCGGCGGCGCTGTTGGGGCCGAGCGCGCGCCGGACCGTCGAGACCCTCGCTCACAGCGCGTCGCCGCGGGACGACGCCGATGATGGGCAGCGGCCACCGGCATGGCAGTCTTAGACCTGCAATCGGCAACCAGAACAGGGCCTTCAGGGTTCGGGCGAGGAGCGGTCACAGTGCAGCGCTGGCGTGGCTTGGAGGACATCCCCCAGGACTGGGGACGCGGCGTCGTCACCATCGGCTCCTACGACGGCGTTCACCGGGGTCATCAGCTGATCATCGGACGGGCCGTGGCCAAGGCCCGCGAGCTCGGGGTCCCCTCCGTCGTCGTCACCTTCAGCCCGCACCCGAGCGAGGTCGTCCGCCCCGGCAGCCACCCGCCGATCCTGGCTCCGTACGACCGGCGCGCCGAGCTGATGGCCGGGCTGGGCGTGGACGCGCTGCTGATCCTGCCCTTCACGGCGGAGTTCTCGCAGCTGTCCCCGGCCGACTTCATCGTGAAGGTGCTCGTCGACAAGCTGCACGCGCTGGCGGTCATCGAGGGACCGAACTTCCGCTTCGGCCACAAGGCCGCCGGCAACGTCGAGTTCCTGCGGCAGCTCGGCCCCACCTACGACTACGAGGTCGAGGTCGTGGACCTGGTCGAGCGCGGCGAGGCGGGCGGCGGCGTGCCGTTCTCCTCCACGCTGGCGCGCAAGCTCGTGGCGCAGGGCGACATGGACGGTGCGGCCGAGATCCTGGGCCGCCCGCACCGGGTCGAAGGCATCGTGGTGCGCGGTGCGCAGCGCGGGCGCGAGCTCGGCTACCCGACGGCGAACGTGGAGACGCAGCCGCACACCGCGATCCCGGCCGACGGGGTGTACGCGGGCTGGCTGACGGCGGACGGCGAGCGGATGCCGGCGGCGATCTCGGTCGGCACGAACGTGCAGTTCGACGCGACCGAGCGGACCGTGGAGGCGTACGCGATCGACCGGGTCGGGCTGGACCTGTACGGCATGCACGTGGCCGTCGACTTCCTCGCCTACGTGCGCGGGATGGCGAAGTTCGAGTCGCTGGACGGGCTGCTGGAGGCCATCGCCGACGACGTGAAGCGGGCTCGGGTGCTGACGGATTCGTACGACGCGGAGCGCTGACGGCCTGATGCTGTCGGCCTGACGAGCGGTTCTGCAACGGGCGAGGGCCCGTACGGTCCCCGGGATTCCGGGGGCGGTACGGGCCCTCGTGCGTGGGCCGGCCGCGTCAGCCCAGCCGCGGGTCGCGCGGGGGCCCGCCGGGCTGCTGGGGCCAGGGCTGGCCGGCGTTGGGGTAGGGCTGCTGCCCGTACGTGGGCTGCGGCTGCTGGTGAGGCTGCTGCTGCTGCTGCGGGTAGGGCTGCTGGGGCGGCTGGGGCTGGCCCCAGTGGTTCGGGGGCGCTTGCTGCTGGGCGCGGATGAAGTCCTCGGCGACCAGGGCGGAGAGGTTGAAGTAGGCCTCGCGCGTCTTGGGCCGGAGCATGTCGAGGTCGACCTCGGCGCCGGCCGCGAGGTGGTCGTCGAACGGGACCACGACGACACCGCGGCAGCGGGTCTCGAAGTGCCGCACGATGTCCTCGACCTTGATCATCTTGGCGGTCTCGCGGACCCCGGAGATCACCGTGAGGGAGCGCGAGACGAGGTCGGCGTACCCGTGCGCGGAGAGCCAGTCGAGGGTGGTGCTGGCGCTGCTCGCGCCGTCGACGGACGGGGTCGAGATGATGATCAGCTGATCGGCCAGGTCCAGGACCCCGCGCATGGCGGAGTACAGCAGACCGGTACCGGAGTCGGTGAGGATGATCGGATACTGCCGGCCGAGGGTCTCGATGACCCGCCGGTAGTCCTCGTCGTTGAAGGCCGTCGAGACGGCCGGGTCCACGTCGTTGGCGATGATCTCCAGGCCGGAGGGCGCCTGGGAGGTGAACCGGCGGATGTCCATGTACGAGTTCAGGTACGGGATCGCCTGGACCAGGTCCCGGATCGTGGCCCCGGTCTCGCGGCGCACGCGACGGCCGAGGGTGCCGGCGTCGGGGTTCGCGTCGATGGCCAGGATCTTGTCCTGGCGCTCCGTGGCGAGGGTCGCGCCGAGGGCGGTGGTGGTCGTGGTCTTGCCGACGCCGCCCTTGAGGCTGATGACGGCGATGCGGTAGCAGGACATGACCGGCGTGCGGATCAGCTCCAGCTTGCGGCGCCGCTCCGCCTCGGCCGCCTTGCCGCCGAAGCGGAACAGGCCGCCGCCTCCGGAGGCGTTGTTGCCGCTCTTGGCCTTCTGCTTGCCGCGCAGCAGGCGGTCGGAGGACAGCTCGACGGCAGCGGTGTACCCGAGGGGGGCGCCGCCGGAGGGCTGGGGGGCGCCGTAGCGGGGATCGGGCCCGTGGGGGCCCTGCGGCCCCTGCGGGCCGGGGGGACCTTGCTGCCACTGACCGCCGCGGGGATCGGCGTACTGCTGGGGCTGGGGCTGCGGCTGGGGCTGTGCGGGCGGGAACCCGTACCCGGCATCGGGCGTCTGGGGCCGGGGCTGGCCCTGGGCCTGGACCGGCGGCAGGATGTCGTACCCGGCCTGCGGATCAGGGGACTCCTGAGCCCGCGGAGGCGAGGTCAATTCCGAAGGCCACCGCGGGAGTTCGCTGCCGGACGCCGGGTCTGCTCCGGCGGGTCCCTCGAACGTGTCCGCCGCGCGCGGCGCCGGAATGACCGTCCCCTCCGGGGGAGTGGGCGTACGCACGACAGCGGGCGGCGCGGGGTTCTCGTACGGCGGCTGGGCGGGCGCGGCGTCGTGCTCGGGGCCGGCGGGCCGGGACGCGTACGGGTCGGCGGAGGCCTGCTCGCCCGCCGGACCGGCGGCACCCTCGGAACCCGGACCGGCCGGGGCCTGCGGGCCCCACACCTGGTCGGCGGGCCCGTCCGCGGCCGGTGCGTGGGGCGGCACGGCCTCAGCGGACGGGGCCTGCGCACCCGGGTACGGCGGCAGCTCGCTGTCCGGGCTCGGGGCGTGGGCCGGCACGGCGCCGTCCGAGGCCGACGCGACCGGCGGCAGGGTGCTGCCCGGGGCCGGCGCGGAAGCCTCCGGAGCCGCCGGGTACGAGGGGAGCACCGAGTCCGGGGCGGCGCTGTCCGGAGCCGCCGGGCTCGACGGCAGTTCGGCCCCCGCGTCCGACGGGCGCCACGGCAGACCGGCGCCGGGGACCGGCGCGTGGGGCGAGGCGGGGCCGTCCGGAGCCGCCGGGTATTCCGGCCGGGCGGCGTCCGGGGCGGACGGGTGCAACGGTCCGGCGGCTTCCGGGGCGGAGGGGTAGGGCGGCCGGCCGGTGTCGGGGGCCGGCGCGTAAGGCGGGGCCGAGCTGTCCGGAGCCGACGGGTACGACGGCAGGCCAGCGTCCGGGGCGGACGGGTAGGACGGCCGGGCGGCGTCGGGGGCCGGGGTGTAGGCCGAGGCGGCGCTGTCCGGGGCGGACGGGTGCAACGGCCCGGCGGCTTCCGGGGCGGCCGGGTAGGACGGCCTGCCGGTGTCGGGGGCCGGCGTGTAGGGCGGGGCCGAGCTGTCCGGAGCCGACGGGTACGACGGCGGGCCAGCGTCCGGGGCGGACGGGTAGGACGGCAGTCCGGTGCCCGGGGCAGGCGGGTAGGGCGGAACGGTATTGCCCGGGGCCGACGGGTACGGCGGGACGGAAGTACCGGCGGCCGGAGCGTACGGTGCGGCCGCGGGGTCCGCGGTCAGAGCCGTGGGTGCGTCGGGGGTGCCCGGGTACGGCACAGCCGAGGCCGGCGCCTGTGCGTTCGGCGCCGCGAGCGGAGCCGGAGCCGCAGCCGGCGGCGCGATGCGCATCGTCGGAGGGGTCTCCAGGTCCGACGGCGGCCGGTGGGGCTCGAAGCCGCTGCCCTCGGGCAGGCCCGGGATCGCTGCGGCGGCCGGAGCCGCGCCCTGCGTGTACCAGGCCGGCGGGGTGTAGTCGATGGTGAACTCGCCCGTCAGTTCGGGCTCCGCGTCGGACTGATCGTCCGTCGGGACGTCCCACGTCCCGCCGCGCCTCTCGTTCCGATCGCCGCTCACTGGTCCTCCTGGTATGTCGAACACTGGTTTGGCGTCCCACCGCGCCACGCCGCCGCCCAGCCTAATCGGGTCCCGCAGCCGGTATCCGCCCCCGCCTGCCCGTACCCGAGGCCGACCGCAGGCTGCGGGCCGCCCCCATCCTGCCCATACGGCCGTATCCCCGGCCAATCCCATCCCCCTGGGGCTGGGCGCTCCACGATGACCGTGCCCACGGGTTGGGCGCTCGGTGGTGGCTGCGTCCTGGGGTCGGGCGCTCCGTGGTGGTGGCTGTGCCCTCGGGTCGGGCGCTCCAGGATGACCGTGCCCTCGGGTTGGGCGCTCCGTGGCGGCTGCGCCCTGGGGCTGGGTGCTGCGTGGTGGCTGCGTCCTGAGGTCGGGCGCTCCGTGGTGGTTGTGCCCTCGGGTCCGGCACGCCGCGATGACCGTGCCCACGGGTTGGGTGCTGCGTGGCGGCTGCGCCCTGGGGCTGGGTGCTGCGTGGTGGCTGCGTCCTGGGGTCGGGCGCTCCACGATGACCGTGCCCTCGGGTTGGGCGCTCCGTGGTGGCTGCGTCCTGGGGCTGGGCGCTCCGTGGTGGTTGTGCCCTCGGGTCCGGCGCTCCACGATGACCGTGCCCACGGGCTGGGTGCTCCGTGGTGGCTGCGCTCTGGGACTGGGCGCTCCGCGATGGCCGTGCCCTCAGGTCGGGCACACCGCCATGGCCGTGCCCTTGGGCCCGGCACGCCGCGACGACCGCGCCCTCGAGCCCGGCGCACCGCGACGACCGCCTCCTCCGGCCCCGCCAACCACGACCACCGCCCCTCCGGCCGGGCGCACCGCCATGACCGCCCCCCTTCGGCCCGGCACTCCACCACGACCCCCCGTTACCCGGCCTGCCCACCACGGCCCCCGCTCTCCGGACTGCCCACCGCGCCCTGCCGCTGGAGGGCCACGGCCGCGTGCGTGCGGGCCTGCGGCCCAGCCGCCGCTCGCGTGCCGACCCCCAGCTCACCCGTTCCCGCCCTGCGGGTCCCCAACCCGTCTGCGCTTTCCGGCGCGTCCTTGAGAGCTTGCCCGTCCCGGTGCCAGGGGCTTCCGGCCTGCCCGTACTGGCACAGCCGGTTCGGGTGCCTACCTGCTCTTTGCTCGCCCATCCCGGGCCAGTTCGGCTCGGGAGGCAGGTTCTTGGCCGGCCTATGTCGGCGCCGCCTGTTCCGGGCCTGCCGGTCCCGGCGCTGCCGTGCGGGGGCGTGCCTCGCGTTGGCCCGTCGCTCTCGGGCCTGCTCTGTTCGGCTTGCCGGGTCCTGTTCTCCCCGTCCGGGCGCTGCCGCTTAAGGGCCTACCGGACCCGGCCTTGCCTGCTCTTGGCCTGTCGGCGCCCGGGATCGTTCGGTTCGGCCTACGGTTCCCGGCCTGCCTTTCAGGGCGCCTGCCTGCCGGTCCGGGGCTTGCCCGGCCTTGGCCCAGAGGCTCTGGCTCGGCCGGTCTGCCCGGGCGCTGCCGGATCCAGGGCCGCGGGTCGATGGCATGCCCGTACATGCTCCGCCGGCTCCGGGCCCCCCACCGGTCCACCGCTCTCGATCTGCCCTTCCCGACCGCTGTTCGGCCCTCCCGGTTCGGGGTCGGGCGGTTTCTGAACTGCCGCTCCCCGGAATGCCTGTTGCGGTCGGCCTGTCCGCAGACTGCCGGTCCGGGGAGTTCCCGGGTGCCCGTAGATGCACATCCACCCAGCCGGGACCCCCGAGTCGTATCCCTCGAACTGGTACCTCCCGAGTGCCCACCCCGCGACCCAGGGTCCCCCGTGAGGCTGAACCCCGCGGCACCCCGGCTCCGCTAGTCAGCAGCAGCGGCTCGGCCTTCTGACGCACCCGAGTGCCCCCGGCTCCACCGGCCCGCACGGACGGCTGCGTTCCGGGGCCGAGCCCCGGCCAGGCAGGCCCGGCTGCGCCGCGCCGCGGGCCCGGCCAGGCGGCCCCCAGGGCTCAGTCGATGCGACGGGCCGGGCCCAGCAGGCCCGTTTCGGCGTCCGTCGGCTGGGTCATCACGAACTGCCGGTCCCGCTCGGTGCACCACAGCGTGACCCCGTCGCCCAGCGTCGGCAGGGACTCCACCGCCGCCGCGGGCAGCCGCATCAGGCGGCCGAGCTGCTCCGCCTCGTCCGGGGAGACCCGCTGGATGCCGACGAGGGAGGCGTTGCGCACCAGGCGGGGAGCCGCCGGGCTCAGGTACGGGAGCAGGGTCAGGACCGACTGCCAGGGTCCCGCCGCCACGCGGCCCCGCGGCGGCCGCATGCCGCAGTCGCGGATCACCAGGACCGGACTGCCCGCCGACGCGCCCTGCGGCGGCACCCGGCCCACGTCGTGCAGGGTCACGCACTGCTGGCCACCGCCCGCGGCCTGCGCGAGCCCGGACCACACCTGGCCGCGCCCGGTCTCCACCGTGACCCGCGCCCCCGTGGCGGCCGCCCGCAGGGCCAGGACCTGCGCCGTCCACAGGCCGCCGATCAGCGTGACCTCGTACGGTGTCGGCCGGTTGACGCCGAGGACCGCCGGGCGGCCCCCCGAGTCCACGCCGATGACGACCCCGTCGTCCCCGATGGGCAGGGCGAGCGCGTCCAGTTCCGCCGCCTGGAGCACGTGCCGCTCCCGGCGCGGGCCGACCAGCCCGAAGCCGCCCCGCACCGATGTCCGGACCCCCGAGCTCGGCGCCGACCCCGCAGCCGAACCCCGCGCCGCACGCCTCGTAGAGCCAACGCCCCTCATCGCGCTCCTCCCAGCGGCAGCGACGCCAGCAGCCCCGGCACCTGCTCCCGGTCCAGCCGCACCAGCCCGGCCTTGACTCCCCGAGCCGTCTGTTCCAGTCCGCGCCGCGCAGCGACCAGTTCCTCGTCGCTGCGCCCGGTGACCCGCACGTGCCCGGCCAGCGTGACCTCGTGCCGAGCCGTCGGGGTCATCGTCAGGCTGAAGTTCGTCGCCAGCGCCGGCAGCGAGGTCAACAGTGCGACGAACTGCGGAAGTCCCGCCCCGCTCCCGCCCAGCTGGGGCCAGCGGCTGATCCAGTACGTGGTGTGCCGCCGGTCGTCGCAGCGCCAGGTCCGCGGGGTCTCCTCGGTGCGCCGCCCCGTGGCCGCCGACCGCCCGGCCTGGGTGATCGCCATCGGGTTCGCGCAGGAGGACGTGGCCAGTGCGCCCGTCAGCTCCTGCTCCGTGAGCACCGTCGCGCGGAAACCCGCCCCCGCGAGCCTGCTCGCCAACTGGTCCGCGACCCGCACCAGACACCGCTGCGCACCCGGCAGCCCGCCGCCGCGCGCGGTGACCGCGTCGGGGCACAGCTCCGGATCCAGCTTGAGCGCGATCCAGGTGAGGCGCACCGCCGGGCTCCCGGTCAGGGCCTGGAGCGGGGCGTAGTTGCGCGTGGCCATCGACTGGGCCGGCAGGTGCGGTGCCGGCGCCGGCTGGGTGTGCTGCACGAGCTGCGCGGACTCCAGCCGGATGCCGTCCACTTCGAGGACGTCCCGTACGAGGGCCAGCGGCAGCGGCCGCTCCGCCCGGTCGGGCCGCAGCGCGGTGGCGTCCATGTCGACCTGGACCACCGCGGTCAGGAAGGTGCCGTCGCCGACCATTCCGACGGGCCGCCGGTCGCGGTCCCGCTCCCGCTCGCTGAACGTGAGCGTCCGCAACGCCGGTTCGGCCTCGACGAGCGGGGCCAGCCCCGGCTCCGTGCCGGCCGGCACCGCGGTGGCGGCGGCCCGGCGGCGGCGTGCGCGCAGCGCCAGTGCGCCGCCGATCCACTCGGGCAGCGAGCGCCGGTGCCTGCGTACGACCGCGAGCAGGACGAGGATCAGGGCGAGCACACCGGCCGGCGCGAGCAGCAGCGGATCCACCACCCAGGCGGCCAACAGCGCTGCCGCGGCGACTTGGAGGAGCACGAGTTGTTGCAATCGGAACGGCCCGAAACGCCCCGGGCCGGACTTCGGATGCGGCGTCACTCCGGCGGGCGCGGGTGCGGGCGCCCCGGTCCGCGGCCTCACGGCAGTGGCCATCACTCGCGCACCTCATCTTTCCGGGGTTCGTACCCCTGAGCCCCGGCAGCACGCGCGACAGCCGGCCGCTCGCCCCCGGAATCTCCCCAATCCGCCCCAACACCCCTGTTTCCCCCGGCCAGGAAGGCGTGGAGCGGCTGCCTCACCCTACCCGGCCCCCACCCGCCCTCCGTCAAGAGGCATAGTAGGTGGCCGGTCGGACAACAGAGGCCCGGCGACCGTACCCATCGACCGGGCCGTGCGGGGAGAATCAGGCGGCCATGGCCTCACGACGTGACGAGCTCAACGCGTACACCTTTGCGAAGCGACGCACGG
Organism: Streptomyces sp. NPDC056883; assembly: GCF_042788835.1. Classification (NCBI taxonomy): domain Bacteria; kingdom Bacillati; phylum Actinomycetota; class Actinomycetes; order Kitasatosporales; family Streptomycetaceae; genus Streptomyces; species Streptomyces sp. NPDC056883. Next base: position 75,921 of record NZ_JBHUBS010000026.1, read on the forward strand.
TGGCCGCGTTCCTTCAGCCTTCCGCGAGCGGGTCGGAGGAGGGCGCTCCGCGACCGTTGCGCGCCGTCCTGCCCGGTGTCATCACCGCGGCGCTCGTCCTCGCCGCCTTCGGAGCCTGGGGGATGTTCAAGCCGACGGCCCCCAAGGGCTGGGATACCCCCGGCGACCACGTCATCGTCGGCAAGGATTCGACGACCCGCTACGTCGTCCTGACCACCAAGGTCGACGGCAAGGACCAGACCCGCCTGCACCCGGTGCTCAACCTCGCCTCCGCCCGGCTGCTGCTCGACCCGAACAAGGCCAAGGTCGTCCAGGTCGAGGACAAGGTGCTGGACGCGGGCAAGCTCCCGCGCGGCCCCATCATCGGCATCCCGTACGCCCCCGACCGGCTGCCCGCCCCGGCGGAGGCGGGGAAGGCCAAGCGCTGGGCCGTCTGCCAGCAGCCCGGCGGCAACGGCAAGGGCGTGCAGACGGCCGCCTTCGTCCTGGCCGACCGCGAGGCGAAGCTCATGGACGACGGGCGCAGGCTCTCCGACTCCCAGGCCCTGTACGTCCAGAGCACCGGCCAGGGCAGGGCCCGCTACCTCGTCGACGCGGCGGGCATGAAGTACAAGTTCCCCGAGGGCACCGCGGACGCACGCACCATGACCAACGCCCTCGTCGGCGGCAGCGCCGTCCCGCAGCCGGTCACCGAGGAGTGGCTGGCCACCCTCGGCTCCGGCGACGACCTGGCCTTCCCCGAACTGCCGGGCGCCAAGGCCGGGACGGCCGCCGGGGTCAAGGGCCTGGCCAGCGCCGACGACAAGGTCGGCATGGTACTGAAGGCCGTGACCGGTGCGGGTGCGCAGCACTACCTGGTGGTACCCGGCAAGGTCGTCCCCGTCTCCGACTTCGTCGCCTGGCTGATGATCTCCTCGCCCGCGACCGACCGGCTGGACATGCACGGCAAGCCCCACGAGGTGGACCTCCAGTCCATCAACCCGGACCGCACGCCCTTCAAGGGCGACGCGAAGTGGCCGCTGAAGAAGACCGACCGGATCAACGAGGTCCGCGCCACCGGCGCCACCCCCGCGGACGGCGCCCGCGACACCGTCTGCAGCGTGCTGCGCTCGGTGGACGCCCAGGGCGGTCAGACGCTGAGCACCTGGGCCGGCACCGGATTCCCGGTCGACATCACCGCCACCGGCACGAGCGCCTACGTCACCCCGGGCACCGGCCTCCTCTACACCCAGACGCAGGGCCGCCAGACCACCGCGGGCGGCGCGCTCTTCCTGGTCACCGACACCGGCCTGCGGTACGCCGTCCAGGCCAACGGCGACAGCGACGCGGCCCAGCCCTCACCCGGACCGAGCGCGAGCTCCGGCCAGGGCGGGCCCGCCGCCTCCGACGGCCGCCCCGCGCCGAGCCAGGCCCAGGCCCGGCTCGGATACGCGAACGTGGTCCCGGTGTCGGTGCCCATCGCCTGGTCGGAGTTCCTCTCCAAGGGGCCCCGCCTCGACAGCAACTCCGCCCGCCAGCCCCAGGGTTCGTGATGCCGAGCACAGCGAAGCCCGCCCTCGCCGCCCTGCTGGCGGCGGCCGCCCTCACCCTGGGGGCCGCGCCGCAGCCCTCGTACGGGAGCGTCCGAGAGACTCCGTACCCCCTGCGCCTCGCGGGCGCCGGCGAGTGCACCTTCCCGATGAAGAAGCAGATAGAGGACCGGCCCTGGGCGCTCCAGCGCCTGCTGCTCGACGAGCTCTGGGCGGAGACCAAGGGCCGCTCCAAGGACGGGAAGAGCGTCCGGGTGGCCGTCATCGACACCGGCGTCGACCGGGTCAACCCGCAGCTCAGTGATGCCCTCGACATCGGGGCCGGCCGGGACTTCCTCGATGCCAAGGGCGACGGCACCGAGGACACCGTCGGGCACGGCACCAAGGTCGCCGGGCTGATCGCGGCCCGCCCGAAGGCCGGTACCGGCTTCGTCGGGCTCGCCCCCGAGGCCACGATCATCCCGATCCGGCAGAACGACGGGCAGGGCAACGGCAACGCCGAGACCCTGAGCGAGGCCATCACGCACGCGGTGGCCAAGGGGGCCCAGGTCATCAACATCTCGCAGGACACCGAGGTGCCGATGACCCAGGACTCCAAGCTCGGCCAGGCCGTCAAGAAGGCCGTGGAGGCCAACGTGGTCGTCGTCGCCTCGGCGGGCAACGACGGCCTGACCGGGAAGAAGCGCCCCACCTACCCGGCGGCCTTCCCCGGCGTCCTGGCCGTGGGCTCCTCGGACCGCAACAACGAGCGCGCCGCCTTCTCCCAGCCCGGCTCCTTCGTCGGCATCGCGGCGCCCGGGGTCGACATGGTCTCCACCGTCCCCGGCTTCGGCCAGTGCGTGGACAACGGCACCAGCTTCTCCGCCCCTTACGTCGCGGGGGTCGCCGCCCTGCTGCGCGCCAAGCACCCGCAGTGGACGGCGCAGGAAGTGGTCTGGCAGCTCCAGAACACCGCGGAGCGCTCCGTCAACGGCCACGACGACTACGTGGGCTGGGGCGTGGTCGACCCGGTCCGCGCGCTCACCCAGTCCGCCGTGGGAGCAGAGCCCCCCAAGGCCCCGGTACCGGACCCCGGACCGCCCCGCGCGGCGGCCCCGGAACCGGCCGCGATGCGCACGAGCGAGACGGCGCGCGAGCGCGACGAGCGGCTCGGCACGTACGCGCTGGGGATCGGCGGCGTGCTCATCGCCGTGATCGCCGGTACCGCCACGGTGGTCCGGGACGCGCGGAAGAGACGGCGCCGTTTGCTGTGAACGGTGTCACGGTTCATCAACAGATCCCAAAGGGCTGTGTTGGGTAAGGCCGATCAACTGACTACAGTGATCGGAGGCTTCACGACTGTGATCGGGGATGGTGTGTGAAGCGGAGGGGATCCGGGGGCGCGTGGCTGAAAACCGCCCCCTCGAAGCACCGCTCCGCCGCGCGATCCGCCGGTTCTGTCTGGCGAATTGAGAGATGAGGAGCTTCGGATGACCAACAATTTCGGACTCGCTGATGACCCGGTAAAGCAGGCACTGAACAAGATTTCGGAGACGGCCGACAGCGTCACCCGGCAGTCCCGGGAGCTGGCGGACATCCTCGCCACCGTCAGCGCGGGCTGGACCGGTGTGGGTGCGTCGGGGTTCACCTCCGCGCAGACCGTCGTCAACGAGGACCACGACGAGATCCGCCGGCTGCTCGGCGTCCTGCACAACGCGGTCGGGCAGACCAAGAACCTGAGCAACGCGCAGGACGACGACGTGGTCTCGGCGTTCCAGACGGTCAAGGCGTCCAGCGGCGGCGGCAACACCTCCGCCCTGAACGGGATCTGACCCACTCGGGATCTGACCCACTTCCTCACCCACCTGCCCCGCCCCGTGCGAAGGAGAAGAGCATGACCGCGAACGACGGGCACACCAAGGTCCAGTACGAGAGCGTCCAGGTGATGGCGGACCGCATCCGCATCGTCTCGGACAACATCAAGAAGGACCTCGACGAGATGGGTGCGGCCCTGACGGTCGTCACCGACACCTGGGACGGCGAGGCGCACGCCCAGTACGTCGAGCTGCAGCGCAAGTACAACGGCAAGGCCGACCACATGCGCGCCCAGCTGCGCCTGGTCGCGGACCTGATCGAGCGCGGCAAGAACGACTACCGCGCCACCGACGTGAAGGCCTCGCGCCTGTTCACCGAGGCCTACTGAGCCGCACGGCACGCCACGCACCACGTGGCACGAGGAAGGGGCGCGCCCGCATCGGGCGCGCCCCTTCCTCATGCCCCACGTACGGAACTCAGCTCGGAGGCTCCCGGTCGAGATCGAACTCCCCGTCCCTGGCCCCGAGCACGAACGCCTCCCACTCGGCCGCGGTGTAGCGCAGCACCGTGTCCCGGTCCAGCGAGGACCGCATCGCCACCGCGCCCTCGGGCAGCCGGGCGATCTCGACCCGCTCCTCGTCGGGAGAGGTTCCGGGCGGGCCCTCCCACTCGACGCCGCTGATGTCGAGCCCGTACAGCTCGTCCTTCTCCTGCTGAGTGCCCATGCGCGGCCTCTCCTTCGGTGGTGCGATCCCTGCCGATTATCGACGCTGACCAGCCGCGCGCGGGGAGCTTTGCAGAACCCTTCCGGACCCCCGGCCCCCGCGCACCGCCCTATATCCCCGGCATCCGCCCGATCTGGATCAGCGAGGTCCCGCGCTTGCGCGAGACGAAGGAGGCCCGGCCCGCAGGCATGGGACGCGGCCGCACGTTGCCGACCAGATCCCCCTCGGACGGATCGCCGGAGAGCACCACGCCCTGCGCGCCCAGCTCCTTGATCCGCTGCATGAACGGCTCGTACAGCGCCCGCGAGGCACCCGCCGAACTGCGCGCGATGATGAAGCGGACCCCCGTGTCGCGCGCGAACGGCAGGAACTCCACCAGCTGCGCCAGCGGATTGCCCTGGCTCGTGGCCACCAGGTCGAAATCGTCGATGATGATGAACACGTCGGGTCCCGTCCACCAGCTGCGGTCGCGCAACTGCTGCGGAGTGACGTCCTGCGGGGGCTGCCGGCGGGCGAACACCCCGGCCAGCGCCTCCATGTGCATCTGCAGGGAGCTCGCCATCGGCGCGTACTCCAGCAGGTGCTCCTCCGGCAGCGCACCGAGCAGGCTGCGCCGGTAGTCGCCGACCACCAGCCGGGCCCGGTCCGGGCCGTAGCGCTCCGAGATCCGCTGCGCGATGAGCCGCAGCAGGTTCGTCTTGCCCGACTCGCTCTCGCCGAACACGAGGAGGAAGGGGTCGGTCTCGAAGTCGACGAACACCGGCTCCAGCTCGGTCTCGTCGATGCCGATCGCGATCCCGCGCTCCGGGTACTCCCCGCCCTTGGGGAGCTGGTCCGCGTGGAGCAGCCGCGGCAGCAGCCGGACGCCGGGGGCGGCCTGGCCGGCCCAGTTCTGCTTCACGGCGTCCACGAAGGCGGCCGTCGCCTCCGACAGGTCCTCCGCCGCGTGCGAGCCGTCGACCCGCGGCAGCGCACCCAGGAAGTGCAGCTTCTCCGCGACCTGGCCGCGGCCCGGCATCCCCGTCGGGACGTTCGCCGCCACCTTGCGGTCGAACTCGGAGTCCATGACATCGCCGAGCCGCAGCTCCAGCCGGCTCAGGATCTGGTCCTTCAGCGCGGCCCGGACCTCCATGTACCGGGCGACCGTGATCACCACGTGGATGCCGTATCCCAGCCCGCGGGACGCGATGTCCGTGACGACCTGCTCCAGGGCCTCGTACTCGCCCCGGAAGCCGCCCCAGCCGTCGATGACCAGGAACACGTCGCCCCAGGCCTCCCCGGGGAGCTCGCCCGCGGCCCGCCGGCGCCGGTAGGTGCCGATCGAGTCGATGCCGTTCGCGCGGAAGAACTCCTCGCGCCGGCGCAGCACCCCGGCCACCTCCGCGACCGTACGCCGCACCCGCTCCGGGTCCAGCCGGGACGCGATCCCGCCCACGTGCGGCAGTTCGGCCAGCGAGGACAGACCGCCGCCGCCGAAGTCCAGCCCGTAGAACTGCACCTCGCGCGGGGTGTGCGTCAGCGCGAACGAGGAGATCAGCGTCCGCATCAGCGTGGACTTGCCCGACTGCGGACCGCCGACCACCATCATGTGGCCCGCCGCACCCGAGAAGTCCCGGTACAGCACCTCGCGCCGCTGCTCGAACGGCTTGTCGATGAGCCCGAGCGGTACGACCAGACCGCCCGGCCGCGTGTACCCCTCCGCGTGCAGCCCGCGCTCCGGCGACGGCGCCAGCGCCGGCAGCAACTGGTCCAGCGGCGGAGCCTGGTCCAGCGGCGGCAGCCACACCTGGTGCGCCGGCACCCCCTGCCCCTCCAGCCGTCCCACGATCACGTCCAGCACCGTGTCCGCCAGCGCGTCGTCGCCCTGCCCGGCCCGCTCGGCCTCCGCCGCCCGCGCCGACAGGTACGCCGGGTCCGGAGCCGCGTACACCACGGGCACCGGCGCCGCCGTGAACAGCACGGGCCGCCGCTCCACCGGGAACAGCCCCACCGACAGATCGGGCCCGCCCGAGCGGTAGGTGCCCGAGACGTACGCGGCCTTGAAGCGCGTCATCTCGTCCGTACCGAACTTCAGGTAGCCCGAACCGGGCACCGACGGCAGGTGGTAGGCGTCCGGCACGCCGATCGCGGTCCGCGACTCCGCCGCCGAGAAGGTCCGCAGACCGATCCGGTACGACAGGTACGTGTCCAGCCCGCGCAGCTTGCCCTCCTCCAGCCGCTGCGAGGCAAGCAGCAGGTGCACGCCCAGCGACCGGCCGATGCGGCCGATCTGGATGAACATGTCGATGAAGTCCGGCTTCGCGGTCAGCAGCTCGGAGAACTCGTCGATGACCAGCACCAGCGAGGCCAGCGGCTCCAGCGGAGCACCCGCCGCGCGGGCCTTCTCGTAGTCGTGGATGTTCGCGTAATTGCCCGCCGAGCGCAGCAGCTCCTGACGGCGCTGCAGTTCGCCGCGGATCGAGTCGCCCATGCGGTCCACGAGCGTGAGGTCGTCCGCCAGGTTGGTGATGACCGCCGCGACGTGCGGCATCTGCCCCATCCCGGTGAAGGTCGCACCGCCCTTGAAGTCGGCGAGCACGAAGTTCAGCGTCTCCGAGGTGTGCGTGACCGCCAGCCCCAGCACCAGCGTGCGCAGCAGCTCCGACTTGCCCGAACCGGTCGCGCCCACGCACAGCCCGTGCGGGCCCATCCCCTCCTGCGCGGCCTCCTTCAGGTCCAGCATCACGGGGGAGCCGTCCTCGCCGACCCCGATCGGCACCCGCAGCCGCTCGCCGGCGGAGCGCGGCCGCCAGGTCCGGGCCACGTCCACCGCGGCCGCGTCGCCCAGGTTCAGCAGGTCGGTGAAGTCCAGATTGGCCAGCAGCGGCTCGTCCTCGTCCCCGCCGCCCGTCCGCAGCGGCGCCAGCTGCCGGGCCAGCGCCTCGGCCGCCGGAAGCGACAGGGCGTCCGGCAGACCCTCGTAGGCGAAGCCCGCACCGGACTCCAGCCGCAGCCGGCCCGGCCGCACCACGACCGACAGCCCGCCGCGCGCCTCGTCCAGCTCGCCGGCCACCACCTCGACGACGGTGACCCCCTGCAGTCCCTCGGCCGCCGCGAACACCGAGTCCTGAGGTACCAGACCCCCGCGGGAACCCGAGTCCAGTACGAGGACCACGTGCGGCTGGTCCAGCACCGGGGAACCCTCCCGGCTGAACCGGGGCCGCCCCTCCAGCCGGGAACCGAGCAGCCCCTCCAGCTCGGCGAGGTCGTCGCCGAACAGCCGCTTCGTGCCCGCCCCGTCGATCTGACCCGGGACCTGCGTGTGCGGCAGCCACTTCACCCAGTCCCACTCCGCCACCGCGCCGGGTGCGGCCACCACGGCCACCATCAGGTCCTCGGGGGAGTGCAGCGTCGCCAGTTGGGCCACCAGCGCCCGCGCGGTGCCCCGCGCCGACTCCGGCTCCCCGGACACCGTCACGTGGTAGAACGCCCGCAGCGACACCGCCATCGGCAGCCCGTCCAGCGAGGAGTGCACCCTCAGGAACTGCTGCATGGCACCCGCCGTCAGCGGCTCCAGCTCGTCCACCGGCGCCGTCTCCGGAGCCACCAGCGGGGTCGCCAGACGCTGCGCGCCCAGCCCCAGCCGGGCCTGCCCGAAGTCCGCGTCGCCGACCCGCCGCTCCCACAGCCGCGAGCCCTCGGCCACCACCGACCACAACTGCTCGGGCGCCGGGTGCAGATAGAGCTGCGCGTCACGCTGGGCCCGCGCGGTCCTGCGTACCTGACGACGGGTTTGCGCCAGGTACTTGAGGTAGTCCCTCCGGATATCCGCCATTTGCCCTTGCGTACCGCGCCGGTGGCGCACCAGCTGGGCCACGAGCATGCCCACCGTCGACACCATCATCAGCACGCCCATGATGCGCATGAACGGCGCGGCACCCGGCATGAAGAAGAACACGGCGGACGAGCCCATCCCGAGCATCGGGAGGAGCTGCATCAGCACGCCCTCCTGCTGCCCCCGGGGAAGTTCCGGCGGTGCCTCGAGCCTCAGTTCGTCCGAAGGCACTTCGGGCGGCAGCGACCGGGGCGGACGTTTGACGACGATCTGGCTCACCGGAGCATCAATCCCTCGAAAACAGACGGGACGTCGCAACCGGCGCCCTCAAGTCCCGGGCGCGAAGGGGGTCTCCTCCGCAGAGAGGTGATCCTACTTGCCGACAGTCATCCGCCCTCCCGGTAGGGTGGCGCGCGCAGCATGCGCATCCGCGAATCGGCTGCGCACCGGCGGGCGGACCACCGTCACCGGCGCACCCGCACGCACACCAACGCACACACCCACCGGGGGGCATCAGGTGAACACCGCCGAGGCGACCGGCTTCCGCAGGGTCACCGTCGTGGCTCCCGACAGCCGCATAGACGTCGCCCTCCCCGAGGACATCGCCGTCGCCGACATCTACCCCGAGCTGCTGCGCCTCACCGGCCAGACCCAGCCCGTCGGCGCACCCACCGGCTTCCACCTGGTCCTGCGCTCCGGCACCGTCCTCGACGGCGCCCGCACCCTCGCGGCCCAGCAGGTCCTCGACGGCGAAGTGCTGAGCCTGCGCCCCTTCGCGGAATCCCTGCCGCCCGCCGTCTTCGACGACGTCTCCGACGCCGTCGCCGCCGCCGTGGTGCGCGACCGCCACCGCTGGAGCGACGACATGCTGCGCGGCGCGGGCCTGACCGGCGCGGCCGTCCTCTTCGTCCTCCTCGGCTTCGTCCTCTGGTACGCCGACCCCGTCCTGCACGACATGCACGGACTGCCGGGCATCATCGCCGGCTCCGTCGGCGTGCTCCTCACCGCCGCCGCGGGCGTCCGCGCCCGGGTCTACCGCGACCGCGGCTCCGCCGTCGCCCTCGGCCTCGCCGCCGTACCGCACCTGCTGCTCGCCGGCGCCGGCATCATCGCCCCCGCCGCGGGCCAGGGACCCGGCCGGCTCCAGTTCCTCCTCGGCTGCGTCTGCGTGCTCGTCGCCTCCGTCGCCCTCGTCGCGCTCACCCCCGACGGCGACGCCCCCTTCGTCGCGACCACCTTCCTCGCCGCCACCGGGACCCTGGCCACGTTCGCCGCCATCACCGCCGACGCCGGCGCGACCTCCGCCGCGGCCGTCTGCGCCCCCGCGGCCATCGGCCTCGTCGCCTTCCTCCCCGGCTTCTCCGCCCGCTTCGCCCGCCTCCCCATCGGCTACGCCGCCCCGCAGAGCGCCACCGCCGAGTACGAGACTCCGGACCGCTACGAGAGCGAGCCGTACGGTGAGCGCTCCGCCGCCGACGGGCACGACTCCGGAGCCCCCCTCGACGCCGAGGCCATCGCCGCCCAGGCCCGCCGCGGCCACGAGATGCTCCTCGGCCTCGTCGGCGGCTGCGCCGCCGTCGCCGTCGGCTCGGCCGCCGTCCTCGGCTTCTCGGACAACACCTGGGCCCGGCTCCTGGCCCTGGCGACCGGCCTCGCCATGCTGCTGCGCGCCCGCCTCTTCCGCTACACCTCCCAGGTCGCCTGCACCCTCGTGGCCGGCTTCGCCGCCCTGGGCCTGCTCGTCCTGGGCCTCGCCATGCACCCGCCGGCCGCCCTGCTCAGGGAGCTCGCGCTGTACGGGGACCACAGCGGCCTGGAGATCCGTACGCTCTGGCTCTCCGCCGCCGTCGCCGCCGGTGCGGCCCTCTTCGCCGGAATTGCATTGGTCATTCCCCGCAAGGGTCTGTCACCCTTCTGGGGGCGGCTGCTCGACCTCACCGAGGCGGCGGTCCTCCTCAGCCTGGTCCCGCTGGCCCTGGCCGTGCTCGACGTCTACGCCCGGGCCCGCGCTCTCACCAGCTGAGACGAGGGGCTGCGGCAGCCTGGTACGCTGTGTGACGGCCGTTTGTGTACGCGCCCCCGGAATCATCCGGAGGCTGCGCTCAGCGGACCCCGCCTCCCGAGTTACGGAAGATCCCCAGAGAATTCGACCTGGGGCACTCGGTGGCTATGAAGACCTATTACGAGGAGTACGCGTGCCGCTCGACGCCGCAGTCAAGAAGCAGATCATCGCAGAGTTTGGTGCCAAGGAGGGCGACACCGGCTCCCCCGAGGTCCAGGTCGCGATGCTGTCCCGCCGCATCTCGGACCTGACCGAGCACCTGAAGTCGCACAAGCACGACCACCACTCCCGTCGTGGTCTGCTGATCCTGGTCGGCCAGCGTCGCCGCCTGCTGCAGTACCTGGCCAAGAAGGACATCCAGCGCTTCCGTACGCTGGTCGAGCGCCTCGGCATCCGCCGCGGTGCGGCCGGCGCCAAGTAAAGACGCTGTGAAGGGAGCGGTTCCCACATTGAGTGGGCCGCTCCCTTTGCTGTACGTGCGCGACGTACCGGACGCTTTGTAGTCTGGAAGCGTCCGCGTCGTAAGACGCGCACAACCGAAGAGGAGGAGCGCCCTCCCACGCCGCCGGTCCTCGGTAGTGGCATCCGGAAAGCCCATACGCGGCTTCGCCCGGCTGCTTCGATCGAAGACCGGCCCGCACGCCAGGAGCGCTTCTCCGCAACCGTCCACCACCACACGGGTGGCGGACGGAGACGACGAAAATGGAGAAAACGCTAGTGGAGAACGAGACCCACTACGCCGAGGCCGTCATTGACAACGGTTCCTTCGGCACCCGCACCATCCGCTTCGAGACGGGCCGTCTGGCCCGCCAGGCCGCCGGCTCCGCCGTTGCCTACCTGGACGACGACACGATGGTGCTTTCCGCCACCACCGCGTCGAAGAAGCCCAAGGACCAGCTCGACTTCTTCCCCCTGACGGTGGACGTCGAGGAGCGCCAGTACGCGGCCGGCAAGATCCCCGGCTCGTTCTTCCGCCGCGAGGGCCGCCCCTCCGAGGACGCGATCCTCACCTGTCGCCTGATCGACCGCCCGCTGCGCCCGTCCTTCAAGAAGGGCCTGCGCAACGAGATCCAGGTCGTCGCGACGATCATGGCGCTCAACCCCGACCACCTGTACGACGTCGTGGCGATCAACGCCGCCTCCGCGTCCACCCAGCTGGCCGGTCTGCCCTTCTCCGGCCCGATCGGCGGCGTCCGCGTCGCGCTGATCCGCGGCCAGTGGGTTGCCTTCCCGACGCACACCGAGCTCGAGGACGCCGTCTTCGACATGGTCGTCGCGGGCCGCGTGCTCGAGGACGGCGACGTCGCGATCATGATGGTCGAGGCCGAGGCCACCGAGAAGACCATCGCCCTGGTCAAGGGCGGCGCCGAGGCGCCGACCGAGGAGGTCGTGGCCGCCGGTCTCGACGCCTCGAAGCCCTTCATCAAGGTCCTCTGCAAGGCCCAGTCGGACCTGGCCGCCAAGGCTGCCAAGCCCGAGGGCGAGTTCCCGGTCTTCCTGGACTACCAGGCCGACGTCTACGAGGCCCTCTCGGCCGCGGTGAAGGGCGAGCTCTCCCAGGCGCTGACCATCGCGGGCAAGCAGGACCGCGAGGCCGAGCTGGACCGCGTCAAGGAGATCGCCGCCGAGAAGCTCCTCCCGGCCTTCGAAGGCCGCGAGAAGGAGATCTCCGCCGCGTACCGCAGCCTCACCAAGGCTCTGGTCCGCGAGCGCGTCATCAAGGACAAGGTCCGCATCGACGGCCGCGGGATCACGGACATCCGTACCCTCGCCGCCGAGGTCGAGGCCATCCCGCGCGTGCACGGCTCGGCGCTGTTCGAGCGTGGCGAGACCCAGATCCTGGGCGTCACCACCCTCAACATGCTCCGCATGGAGCAGCAGCTGGACACCCTCTCCCCGGTGACCCGCAAGCGCTACATGCACAACTACAACTTCCCGCCGTACTCGGTCGGCGAGACCGGCCGCGTCGGTTCGCCGAAGCGCCGCGAGATCGGCCACGGCGCGCTCGCCGAGCGCGCGATCGTGCCGGTCCTGCCGACGCGCGAGGAGTTCCCCTACGCGATCCGCCAGGTGTCCGAGGCTCTCGGCTCCAACGGCTCGACGTCCATGGGCTCGGTCTGCGCCTCCACCATGTCGCTGCTGAACGCCGGTGTGCCCCTCAAGGCCCCCGTCGCCGGTATCGCCATGGGCCTGATCTCGCAGGAGATCGACGGCAAGACCCACTACGTCGCCCTCACCGACATCCTCGGTGCGGAGGACGCCTTCGGCGACATGGACTTCAAGGTCGCCGGCACCAAGGAGTTCGTCACCGCGCTCCAGCTGGACACCAAGCTCGACGGCATCCCGGCCTCGGTTCTGGCCGCCGCCCTCAAGCAGGCCCGCGACGCCCGCCTCCACATCCTCGACGTGATGATGGAAGCGATCGACACGCCGGACGCCATGTCCCCGTTCGCCCCCCGGATCATCACCGTCAAGATCCCGGTGGACAAGATCGGTGAGGTCATCGGCCCCAAGGGCAAGATGATCAACCAGATCCAGGAGGACACCGGCGCCGAGATCACGATCGAGGACGACGGCACCATCTACATCGGTGCCGCCGACGGCCCGGCCGCCGAGGCCGCCCGCGCCACGATCAACCAGATCGCCAACCCGACCATGCCGGAGGTCGGCGAGCGCTACCTGGGTACGGTCGTCAAGACCACCACCTTCGGTGCCTTCGTCTCCCTCATGCCCGGCAAGGACGGCCTGCTGCACATCTCGCAGATCCGCAAGCTCGCCGGTGGCAAGCGCGTGGAGAACGTCGAGGACGTGGTCGCGGTCGGTACCAAGGTCCAGGTCGAGATCGCCGAGATCGACTCCCGCGGCAAGCTCTCCCTGATCCCCGTGATCGACGGCGAGGCCGCCGGCGACGACGCTGACAAGGACGACTCCGACAAGTGACGTCGCGTAGTTCCCGTGTGACGGCCCGCCCCTCTTCGGAGGGGCGGGCCGTCGCCCGTACCCAAACACTGCTCAAGGGCGCCAACGGCATCGGCACCGTCCGCCGCACGGTCCTCCCCGGCGGACTGCGCGTCGTCACCGAGACCCTGCCGTCCGTCCGCTCCGCCACCTTCGGGATCTGGGCGCACGTCGGCTCCCGGGACGAGACGCCCACGCTCAACGGCGCCACGCACTACCTGGAGCACCTCCTCTTCAAGGGCACCGAGAAGCGCAGTGCCCTCGACATCTCCTCCGCGATCGACGCGGTCGGCGGCGAGATGAACGCCTTCACGGCGAAGGAGTACACCTGCTATTACGCGCGGGTGCTCGACACCGATCTGCCGCTGGCCATCGACGTCGTGTGCGACATGCTCACCGGCTCGCTGATCCTCGAATCCGATGTCGACGCCGAGCGCGGAGTCATCCTCGAAGAGATCGCGATGACCGAGGACGACCCGGGCGACATGGTCCACGACCTGTTCGCCCAGACGATGTACGGGGACACCCCGCTCGGGCGCCCCGTCCTCGGCACCGTCGACACGATCAACGCGCTCACCGCCGACCGGATCCGCCGCTTCTACAAGAAGCACTACGACCCCACCCACCTGGTCGTGGCGGCCGCGGGCAACGTCGACCACAACAAGGTCGTACGCCAGGTCCGCGCGGCCTTCGAGAAGGCCGGCGCCCTGACCCGCACCGACGCCGAACCGGTCGGTCCGCGCTCCGGGACCAAGCGGATCCGCACCTCCGGCCGCGTCGAGCTGGTCAACCGCAAGACCGAGCAGGCCCACGTGGTCCTCGGCATGCCGGCCCTGGCCCGCACCGACGAGCGCCGCTGGGCGCTGGGCGTACTGAACACCGCGCTCGGCGGCGGCATGTCCTCCCGCCTCTTCCAGGAGGTCCGGGAGAAGCGCGGCCTCGCCTACAGCGTGTACTCGTACACCTCGGGCTTCGCCGACACCGGCCTCTTCGGCGTCTACGCCGGCTGCCGCCCCAACCAGGTCCACGACGTCCTGCGGATCTGCCGCGACGAGCTGGACAAGGTGGCCGCCGACGGGCTCACCGACGAGGAGATCCGGCGGGCCGTCGGCCAGCTGTCCGGGTCCACCGTCCTCGGCCTGGAGGACACCGGCGCGATCATGAACCGCATCGGCAAGAGCGAGCTGTGCTGGGGCGACCAGATGTCGGTCGACGACCTGCTGGCCCGGATCGCGGCGGTCACCCCGGACGACGTGCGCTCGGTCGCGCAGGACGTCCTGGCCCAGCGGCCCTCGCTCGCGGTGATCGGCCCGCTGAAGGAGAAGCAGGCGGCCCGTCTGGACGAGGCCGTCGCCTAGCCGGGCGAACCCCCGGGAGCACGTTGCCCGGGCCCCGGGACAGGGCCCGGGTCCGTACGCACTTTAAGGAATGACATGAGCAAGCTGCGCGTGGCAGTTCTCGGCGCCCAGGGCCGCATCGGCTCCGAGGCGGTCAAGGCCGTCGAGGCCGCCGAGGACATGGAACTGGTGGCCGCCCTCGGCCGCGGAGACAAGCTGGAGACGCTGGCCGAGGCCGGCGCCCAGGTCGCGGTCGAGCTGACCACTCCCGCCTCGGTGATGGAGAACCTCGAGTTCCTCGTTCGCCACGGCATCCACGGAGTGGTCGGCACCACCGGCTGGACCGAGGACCGCCTCGCCCGGCTGAACACCTGGCTCGCCGCTTCCCCGGCGACCGGTGTGCTCATCGCGCCGAACTTCTCCATCGGCGCCGTCCTCACGATGAAGTTCGCCGCTCAGGCGGCCCGGTACTTCGAGTCCGTCGAGGTCGTCGAGCTGCACCACCCGAACAAGGTCGACGCCCCCTCCGGCACGGCGACCCGTACGGCGCAGCTCATCGCGGCCGCCCGTGCGCAGGCCGGCCTCGGCGCGCAGCCCGACGCCACCGCCACCGCGCGCGACGGCGCGCGCGGCGCGGACGTCGACGGCGTCCCGGTGCACGCGATCCGCCTCCGCGGCCTGCTGGCCCACCAGGAGGTGCTCCTCGGCGGCGAGGGCGAGACCCTGACCATCCGTCACGACTCCCTGCACCACAGCAGCTTCATGCCGGGCATCCTGCTCGGCGCACGCCGCGTGACGCAGACCCCGGGCCTCACCTTCGGCCTGGAAAACTTCCTCGAACTCGGCTGACGAGCAGGCGGCTGCACCCATGCGCGCGAAGATCCTCTACTTCATCACGGCCGCGGTCCTGGTCGTGTACTTCGTCCTGGTCGGCAGCCGGGGCCTGATGCTGATCCGGCACGGGACCTGGCTCACCGTCACCTTCGGGGTGGCGGTGCTGATCCTGCCGGTCATCGGCGTCTGGTTCCTCTGGAAGAACACCCAGTTCGTCACCAAGGCCAACCAGCTCGGAGCCGAGCTGGAGGCCGAGGGCGGACTGCCGGTGGACGAGCTGGAGCGGGACAAGTACGGCCGGATCCTGCGGGACTCGGCCGACGAGGTCTTCGCGCGCCGCAGGGCCGAGACGGAGGACGCGCCGGGGGACTGGCGCAGCTGGTTCCGCCTCGCCATCGCCTACCACGACGCCCGCGACACCCCGCGGGCCCGCAAGGCCATGCAGCGGGCCATCTCCCTGCACGACGGAAAGCCCGTACAAGCCTGAGCCTGTACGGGCTTCCCGTGCGGGTGTGACGCCCTCTCGGGGGCGTGGGGCGGGCTGTCTCAGACCGGTACGGCCCGGTACTCGTCGGCCCAGGCCTCGACCGAGCCGGCGGCCCGGTCGAAGGCCTCGGTCCGCGACAGGAAATCGGCGTTGTGGTCGGTCAGCAGGACCGGCAGCTCGGCGCCGCCGCGCGCGGCGACCGTCAGGGCCTGGCCCTGCACGGTCCTCGGCAGTCCGAGCCAGCGCACGGGCTGCTGCACGGTGCGGACCTCGCCGACCTGGTTCCAGGGGATCGAGCGGGTCGTGAAGAACCCCGCCACGCGCAGCCCCTTGGGGCTCACCCAGACGCCCGTGCGCAGCAGCCGCAGGGCGGAGCCGACCACGGCGAGCGAAGCGAGCAGACCGCCGAGGGCGCCGGTCCAGGTGCCGGCGGCCACGATGATCACGGTGGCGAACAGCATGAACGAGCCGAGCAGGAGCAGCACGGCGGCAATGGCCACCCGCCAGGGCCCCGGACGGTAGGGGCGGCGCCAGCGGTCGGGGTCTTCGTAGGGGAGCGTCTCCCCGGTGTCGTGCGCGTCGAATGCGCCGTCGGCCGTCAGGAAGGGCAGGGGCACGGCAGGACCTCACTCACATGCACGTTCGGTTGGACTGTGCCCGTGAGGCTACCGCCCCTCGGAGGCCTCCGACTGCTGCGACTTCGCCGGTGCGTGGCTCGGCTGCAGTGCGGGGATGCCGAAGAGCAGGGACCCGACGAGCCCCGCGACGACGGTCAGTCCGACCAGACTACGGGCGGCGATCTGGGTCTTGCTCAGACTCTCGCGCGGCGGCGGAGTGACGTTGCTGCGGAATCGGTCGGCCTCGGCGACGAAGGCGAACGGGACGGGTTCGCGCCGGCGGAACATGGGGAACGACTCTCCTCGGGGTCAGGGCCCTTGGGGCGGCGGTGGCGGGACGGGCGGACGTTCTACGAAGTAGGACGTGCGAAAGGCCCGATCGGTGCCGATTTTCGGGACATTAACCAAATTTTATGGCGCTGCGTCAGCTCGTGCGTCAGCCCGGCAGCCGGGAGCGCGGAGGCCCCCGGCCGGACCGGCCGCCCCGGCCGCTCGTTCGGCCCCGCCGCCCTGTATGCGTGGATCTTCCGTTTCCGCACGGATGTACGGAACAAGTCTGAAGTGTCCGTATTGCCACGTTTCGTAAAGTTCATCTAGGCTGATCAAACGGACCCGGCACTGCTTGAACCCCCGAGCAGGCAGTGCCGGGCTCCAACACCCTCATCACGTCCCCCGAGGGGACACCGCGAGCATGGCAGCGAGTAGCGTGTTACCCATGGCTCCGATCTCGACTCCGCAGACCCCCTTCGGGCGGGTCCTCACCGCCATGATCACGCCGTTTACGGCGGATGGCGCACTTGACCTCGACGGCGCGCAGCAGCTCGCCGTCCACTTGGTGGACGCAGGCAACGACGGCCTGATCATCAACGGCACCACCGGTGAGTCGCCGACCACCACTGACGCGGAGAAAAACGACCTCGTACGAGCCGTACTCGAAGCGGTCGGAGACCGGGCCCACGTGGTCGCCGGCATCGGCACCAATGACACCCGTCACACCCTCGAGCTGGCCCGCCAGGCCGAGCGCACCGGCGCCCACGGCCTGCTCGCGGTCACCCCGTACTACAGCAAGCCGCCGCAGGAGGGCCTCTTCCGGCACTTCACGGCGATCGCCGACGCCACCGAGCTCCCGGTCATGCTCTACGACATCCCGGGCCGCAGCGGTGTCCCGATCAATACGGAAACACTCGTCCGGCTGGCCGAGCACCCCCGTATCGTTGCCAACAAGGACGCCAAGGGCGACCTCGGACGCGCCAGCTGGGCCATCGCACAGAGCGGCCTGGCCTGGTACTCCGGCGACGACATGCTGAACCTGCCGCTCCTGTCGGTCGGCGCGGTCGGCTTCGTCTCCGTGGTCGGTCACGTGGTCACCCCCGAGCTCCGCGAGATGCTCGAGGCCCACCTGGGCGGCGACGTCCAGAAGGCCACCGAGATCCACCAGAAGCTGCTCCCCGTCTTCACCGGCATGTTCCGCACCCAGGGTGTGATCACCACCAAGGGCGCGCTGAACCTGCAGGGCCTGCCCGCGGGCCCGCTGCGGCTCCCGCTGATCGAGCTGACCGCCGAAGAGACGGCGCAGCTCAAGATCGATCTTGCCGCCGGCGGGGTACAGCTCTGACATCAGACTTCACAACTGAATAAGCAGAACCACACAAGACAACAGCAAGTGCACGAATGACATGCGCGCCACGTGCCTCGACGGGTACGTGGCCGCGCGTGGTGAAGGAGAACCTTTTGAGCCATCCGCATCCTGAACTGGGTCCGCCGCCGAAGCTCCCCAAGGGCGGCCTTCGGGTCACCCCCCTGGGCGGGCTCGGTGAGATCGGCCGCAACATGACCGTCTTCGAGTTCGACGGCCGCCTGCTCATCGTCGACTGCGGTGTCCTCTTCCCCGAAGAGGAACAGCCGGGCATCGACCTGATCCTGCCGGACTTCTCGTCCATCCGGGATCGCCTCGACGACATCGAGGGCATCGTCCTCACGCACGGCCACGAAGACCACATCGGCGCCGTCCCCTACCTCCTCCGGGAGAAGCCGGACATCCCGCTGATCGGCTCCAAGCTGACGCTGGCGCTCATCGAGGCCAAGCTCCAGGAGCACCGCATCCGCCCCTACACCCTCGAGGTGAAGGAAGGCGAGCGCGAGAACCTCGGCCCCTTCGACTGCGAGTTCATCGCGGTCAACCACTCCATCCCGGACGCCCTGGCCGTGGCCATCCGCACCGGCGCCGGCATGGTCGTGGCCACCGGTGACTTCAAGATGGACCAGCTGCCGCTGGACGGCCGCCTCACGGACCTGCACGCCTTCGCGCGTCTGAGCGAAGAGGGCATCGACCTCCTCCTCTCGGACTCGACGAACGCCGAGGTCCCGGGCTTCGTCCCGCCGGAGCGCGAGATCTCGGGCGTCCTGCGCAACGTTTTCGCGAGCGCCAACAACCGGATCATCGTGGCGAGCTTCGCGAGCCACGTGCACCGCATCCAGCAGATCCTCGACGCCGCCCACGAGTACGGCCGCAGGGTCGCCTTCGTCGGCCGTTCGATGGTCCGCAACATGGGCATCGCCCGTGACCTGGGCTACCTGAAGGTCCCGGCCGGCCTCGTCGTGGACGTCAAGACCCTCGACGACCTGCCGCCGAACGAGGTCGTCCTCGTCTGCACCGGCTCGCAGGGCGAGCCGATGGCGGCCCTGTCCCGCATGGCGAACCGCGACCACCAGATCCGGATCGTCCCGGGCGACACGGTCATCCTGGCCTCGTCGCTCATCCCGGGCAACGAGAACGCGGTCTACCGCGTGATCAACGGCCTGACCCGCTGGGGCGCCAACGTCGTGCACAAGGGCAACGCCAAGGTGCACGTCTCCGGCCACGCCTCCGCAGGCGAGCTGCTGTACTTCTACAACATCTGCAAGCCGCGGAACCTGATGCCGGTCCACGGCGAATGGCGCCACCTGCGCGCCAACGCCGAGCTCGGCGCCCTGACGGGCGTACCGAAGGACCGCATCGTCATCGCCGAGGACGGCGTCGTCGTCGACCTCATCGACGGCAAGGCCCGCATCTCGGGCAAGGTCCAGGCCGGCTACGTCTACGTGGACGGCCTCTCGGTCGGCGACGTCACCGAAGCCCACCTCAAGGACCGCAAGATCCTCGGCGACGAGGGCATCATCTCGGTCTACGTCGTGGTGGACAGCACCACGGGCAAGATCGTCAGCGGCCCGAACATCCAGGCCCGCGGCTCCGGCATCGAGGACTCGGCGTTCGCCTCCGTCCTGCCGAAGATCGAGGAAGCCATCGCCCGCGCAGCGGCCGACGGCGTGGCCGAGCCGCACCAGATCCAGCAGCTCATCCGCCGCACGATGGGCAAGTGGGTCTCGGACGGCTACCGCCGCCGCCCGATGATCCTCCCGGTCGTCGTCGAGGTCTGACCCTCGCCGTAGCGACCACACCGGAGCGGGGCAACCGGATTTGCATCCGGGGGCCCCGCTCCAGTACGTTTACGTCTCCACCTCGCACGACCCCCCGGCACACACGTGTGCCCGGCCGTGTCGATGCGGGCGGGTGGGATTCCAGAGCAGGGAAACCTGATAAAGTCTGGCTCGCCCGAAAGGGAATGGCTCTCCAATGGCCGTCCAATTCAAATCCAAGCCGACTGCGACTTTCGAGAAGCAGAGCACGGAAATGATCTGGTAGAGTTGGAATCGCCGGAAAGGGAAAGCGCGAAAGCGAAGAACTGGAAGGCGGAAAACAAGCGAGACAGACTCTGATAGAGTCTGAAACGCAAGAACAGAACAGAACGAAAGCCCGGAGGAAAGCCCCAGTAATTGT
>NZ_JBHUBS010000027.1:0-20909 GCF_042788835.1 Streptomyces sp. NPDC056883
GCAGAAGAGCTAGAATGGTGGCTGTGCTGGGGGGGAACACGGACGCAGACACAGTCAGAACCGCTGGGGGGGGGGGGGGGGTGGGGGGTGGGGAGGAGCCCCGCGAGGCGCGCGCCTCGGTGCCGCCCACGGCCAGCACGGCCGCCACGACGGCCAGCCCGGCCGCGGCCCCGCGCCGCCGGCGCCGCACCGCCCGGCGCAGCCGGTCCCCGGCCCGCCCCACGCGGAGCGGGGCGAAGAGGGGAACGGAGCGCGCCGGGGGGCACGGAGCGGAAGGGGAGGGGCGGGGGACGGGGGACGTGCGTGCGGGGGTGTGGACGTGCGGTGAGGAGGAGGAGAAGGAAGGGACGCGGGAGTGCGCGGTCATGAGGGCCACCACCAGACGGAGCGAGATCCGATGCCCGGACCTGGCGCCCGGACACCCCACACGATCCGCCGCCCCGCCGGATCCCGCTCGGACCTGTGGACCGTCCCCAGCTTGTGGATATCTCCCTCACCCGCAGGAGTTACCGGGGCCGCCCGGCCCCGATCCGCCGCAGTGCCGCCACCGGATCCGCCGCCCGGGTGACGGACCGCCCCACCACGACGTGCGAGGCCCCGGCGGCGAAGGCGGCCCACGGAGTACCGGAGCGGGCGTGCCCGCCCACCTCCCCGCCCGCCGGCGTCACACCCGCCAGCGTCACCCCCGGCGTGACGATCAGCCGGTCCGGCCCCAGCAGCTTCCGCAGCGGGCCGGCCTCCCGGGGCGATCCGACGACCCCGTCGCATCCGGCCTCCGCCGCCAGCCTGGCCAGCCGCAGCACCTGCTCGTCGGTGCCGGCGCCGATCCCGATGTCGGCGAGGTCGCTCCCGGTCATGCTCGTGACCACCGTCAGCGCGAGCACGCGCAGCCCGGGGAACTCCCGAGCGGCGTCCACGGCGGCCGTCATGATGCCCGTACCGCCCATGGAGTGCACGGTCACCATGGAGGCGCCCAGGGCGCCCGCGGCGCGGACGGCGCCGGCCACGGAGTTCGGGATCTCGAAGAGCTTCAGGTCGAGGAAGACCTCGTGGCCCTGATCGACGAGCCCGCGCACGAGGTCCGGCCCGGCGGCGGTCAGGAGCTCCAGGCCGACCTTGTAGAAGCCGCAGGCGCCCCCGAGGCGTGCCACGAGGGCCTCGGCGGCCCGCCGGTCGTCGAAGTCGAGGGCGACGATCACCCGTCTGCTGTCCATGGCCCCCATGATCGGGGTCAGCGCTTGGCGGGGATCTCGCAGGACTCCTTGAAGCCCTGGCTGGTCAGGCCGAAGGCGCTGTTGACGCGCGAGCGCATGTTCTCCAGCGCGACCATGGCGGTGAGTTCGACGAAGGCGGCCTCGCCGAGGCGCGCGATCAGGTCGGCGGCGAGTTCGTCCGTGACGGCCGGCTCGGTCTCGGTCATGGCCTCGGCGTACTCCATGACGAGCAGTTCCAGCTCGGTGAACGCTTCCCGGGCCTCGCGCCACACCGGCACCTTCTCGGCCTTCTCCGGGGCGATCCCCTTCTCCTGGCCCTCCCAGTAGCCGAAGTCCATGCACCACGAGCAGTTCATGCGGGCGGCGGCGGCCATCACCGCGAGGTGCTTCAGGCTGCCGTCGAGGGCGTTCCACTTCGCCGCCCGCTGTTCGAGGCGCACGTAGGTGAACAGCACGCGCCCGTTGTGCCCGTATGCCAGACCGGGTTCCAGGACCTGGCCGTAGGCGCGGCGCGAGTACCAGGCGCCGAAGCGGTTGAGGAGGGTGCGGGGCGGGGTGAGCGAGATGCGTGCCATGGCGGGTGCCTCCTGGAGCCGGATCCGGCCGGGCGCCTTTCGCCCGGCCTTCACCAACTGAGACCGGCGGGCCCCGCGAAACGTGACACCCCTGCGGAAATTCTTCCTACGGCAGCTCGATGCCCAGGTCCCAGCCGTCGTGCGCGTGGGTGCACAGGCAGGCGCGGGACTCCGTCGGGGGCAGGGCGGCCACCGCGTCGAAGAGGACCTCGCGCAGCCGGCCGACGTTCTCGCCGAAGACCTTGAGGACCTCCGTGTGGGAGACCCCGTCGCCCGTCTCCGCGCCCGCGTCCAGGTCCGTGACCAGCGCCATCGAGGTGTAGCAGAGCCCCAGCTCGCGCGCGAGGATCGCCTCGGGGTGGCCCGTCATGCCGACCACCGACCAGCCGGCCGCGGCGTGCCACTGCGATTCGGCGCGGGTCGAGAAGCGGGGCCCCTCGATGACGACCATGGTGCCGCCGTCCACCGGCTCCCAGTCCCGCCCGCGCGCCGCGGCCAGCGCCACCGAGCGGCCCACCGGGCAGTACGGGTCGGCGAAGGTGGTGTGCACGACGTTGGGGACCGAGCCGTCGGGGAGCGGTTCCCCGTCGAAGAAGGTCTGGGCGCGGGACTTCGTACGGTCGACCAGCTGGTCGGGAACGAGCAGCGTCCCCGGGCCGTACTCGGACCGCAGGCCGCCGACCGCGCAGGGCCCCAGCACCTGGCGGACGCCCACGGAGCGCAGCGCCCACAGGTTGGCGCGGTAGTTGATCTTGTTCGGGGGCACGGTGTGGCTGCGGCCGTGCCGGGGCAGGAAGGCCACGGTCCGGCCGGCGAGCTCGCCGAGGTAGAGGGAGTCGCTGGGGGGTCCGTAAGGCGTCTCCACCTGGATCTCGGAGACGTCCTCCAGGAAGGAGTAGAAGCCCGATCCGCCGATGACACCGATCTCTGCATTCGCCATGCAGCCACCCTAACGGGGCATGCCGAAGGCCCCGCTGTCCCGTGGGGGACGGCAGGGCCTCGGATGGAACGGGGTGGTGCCTTGGAGCGCGTCAGGCGGCAGACGAGCTCGACGACGACGAGGAGGTCGAGGTCGAGGACGACGGAGCCGTCGAGGACGAGGACGCGGCCGGGGTGGCGGCCGGCGTCGACGAGGGCTTCGAGGCAGGGGTGCTGCTCGACGAAGCGCCGCGGCTGTCGTTCCGGTAGAAACCGGATCCCTTGAAGACGATGCCGACCGCGGAGAACACCTTCTTCAGGCGTCCGTCACAGCTCGGGCACACGGTCAGCGCGTCATCGGTGAACTTCTGCACGGCCTCAAGGCCCTCACCGCACTCGGTGCACTGGTACTGGTAGGTCGGCACGAATTTCCTCCTGGCACTCTCACTCAATGAGTGCTAACGACGCTCCATGGTGACGTATTCCGGCGGATCAGTCCACCGTCACCGGCACGCGGTGACCCAGACCACGCTCGTTCACACCCGCGGCGGGTGCCGCGGAGGTGGTCTGAGCGCTCTGGGCGGTCGGCTTGGACGAGCTGACGATCCGGCTCGGGGCCTTCGGGGCCAGCTTCGCACGCAGCACCAACAGGATGGCCAGAGCGAGGGCGGTGGCCACCATCGGCACGAGGAACCCGTACGAGGACCCGTGCGCGTCCGTCAGACGGCCGGCCAGGGTCACGGCGCCGGCCTGCCCGAAGGCGACGCCTCCGGTGAGCCAGGTGAACGCCTCGGTCCGCGAGGCGGCCGGGACCAGCTGCTCGATCATGGTGTAGCCGGTGATCAGCGCGGGGGCGATGCACAGACCGACGACCAGGCCGAGCGCGCCGAGCAGGATCATCGAGTTCGCGGCCCACAGGACCGAGGCGGCCGCGGTGAGGCCGATGTAGCCGAGGATCAGGCGGCGGCGCGGGCCGATCTTCCAGGCGATCGCACCGCAGGCGATGCCCGCGATCATGTTGCCCGCGGCGAAGACGCCGTAGAGCAGACCGTTGGCGCCCGGGTTGCCGATCTCCTCGGAGAAGGCGGCGAGCGAGACCTGCATGCCGCCGAAGACGGCGCCGATGCCGATGAAGGCGACGATCAGGACGCGCAGGCCGTGGAACGAGAGGGCCGGGGCGTGCTTCTCACCGTGCGCCGGGCGGGCGACGGGCTTGGGCTGCGAGGACCGCTGGGCGGCGAAGAGCAGGCCGCCGATCAGGGTCAGCGCGGCCTCGGTGACCAGACCGGCCGCCGGGTTGATGCCGGTGCACAGCGCGGTGGCGAGCACCGGGCCGACGACGAAGGTGAACTCGTCGGTGACGGACTCGAACGCGGCGGCGGTGGGCAGCAGCGGGGAGCCCTCGAGCTTGGCCGCCCAGCGGGACCGGACCATGGGTCCGACCTGCGGGACGGA
This sequence comes from Streptomyces sp. NPDC056883, assembly GCF_042788835.1. Classification (NCBI taxonomy): domain Bacteria; kingdom Bacillati; phylum Actinomycetota; class Actinomycetes; order Kitasatosporales; family Streptomycetaceae; genus Streptomyces; species Streptomyces sp. NPDC056883. The sequence continues at coordinate 4,163 of NZ_JBHUBS010000027.1, forward strand.
TGCACCGGCGGGGACGGCCGCCAGTGCGAGCGCCCAGACGGGCGCGCCCAGCAGCGCGAACGCCACCAGGGAGCTGACGGCGGCGGCGTGTACGAGGGCCACCGGGACCAGGACGGCGCTCTGGCCGTGGCGGTCGATGAGCTTGCCCATGACCGGGGCGAACACGGCCATGGAGATACCGGTGAAGGCGGCGACGATGCCGGCGCTTCCGTAGGAACCGGTGGTGTGCTGGACCAGCAGCAGGATGCTGATCGTCAGCATGCCGAAGGGGAGTCGCGCGGCGAATCCCGGGAGAACGAAGCCGAGGGCGCCGGGCGTGCGCAGGAGCTGCCCGTAGCCGGGTCGGGTGGACGTGGCGGACTTGTCGGTCGTGACCGCGGATGTCACGGCCTGGCCTTTCCGCTGCCTGGTAGAACTCCCCGTCTGCGGACGATGCGGCGCCTTGTGAGCGATCGCACCCGTACATGTGGGAGCCCCGAGAGCTGTCCTCTTGCGCAAAACCGAGTGATACCTGGGCGCCCACTGCGGGAGGGTGCCACGGCCGCTTTGCGGTCGCGCCAGCTCTGCGTCAGGCAGAGTTGGTTCGATGTGTTGTTCCTTAATCGTACAGGCAGATCGGCCGATACGCCCTGTGATTCGGGCTACAGGGCGTGTCTTCACCTGCGATTAACTGGAACTTCGCATTCAAGCCCTACTCAAACAGGGGTGAATGCGGACAGAAGCCATCGAAAATGATGAATTAGAGCAGCGCTCTAACCCCGTTCCAGCCCCGTTCCCACCCCGCTCTAGCCCTTTCTGGAGCGCTTCGCGGGGCCCTCGTCCCCGCCCGTCCCCAGCCAGCCCGCCAGCTTGCCGCCCCGGGCCACCGCCCGCAGCCGCGCCTCCGCCGCGTCCCGTACCGGGTCCGTGGCCACCACCAGCAGCTCGTCCCCGCGCCGCAGCACGGTCGACGGCGCCGGTACGAAGCTGCGCGCGTCCCGTACGACCAGCGTGACGGAAGCCCCCGGCGGCAGCCGCAGCTCGCTCACCTCGACGCCGTGCATCCGCGAGGCGGGCGGGATCGCGAAGGACAGCAGGTGTCCGCGCAGCTTCTCCAGCGGCGCCGACTCGATCCCGAGGTCGGAGGCGGCCTCGTCGCTGTTGCCCAGCTTCAGCTTGCGCGCGAGCCACGGCAGGGTCGGTCCCTGGACCAGGGTGTAGACGACGACCAGGACGAAGACGATGTTGAAGACCCGCTCGCTGCCCTCGATCCCGGACACCATGGGGATGGTCGCCAGGATGATGGGCACGGCCCCGCGCAGGCCCGCCCAGGACATGAGCGCCTGCTCCTGCCAGGGCAGCCGGAAGGGCAGCAGGGAGACGAAGACCTCCAGCGGCCGGGCCACCATCGTCAGCACCAGCCCGATGATCACCGCCGGCCAGAAGTCGTGCACCAGCTCGTGCGGGGTGACCAGCAGGCCCAGCAGGACGAACATGCCGATCTGGGCGATCCAGCCGAGCCCGTCCGCGAACCCCCGGGTGGCGGGCCAGTGGGGGAGCTTCGCGTTCCCGAGCACCATCGCCGCCAGGTACACCGCGAGGAAGCCGGAGCCGTGCGCCATCGCGCCGGCCGCGTAGGCGGTGATCGCGATCGCCATCACCGCGATCGGGTAGAGGCCCGAGGCGGGCAGTGCCACGTGCCGGAGCCCGTACGAGCCCAGGAAGCCCACCGCCAGGCCGATGGCGACGCCGATCGCCAGCTCCAGCGCGATCTTGCCTATGAGGACGTACCACTCGTCGACCGGTCCGACGGTCGCGAAGGCCACGACCAGGATGACGACGGGGGCGTCGTTGAAGCCGGACTCGGCCTCCAGCACACCCGTGACCCGGGAGGGGAGCGGGACCTTGCGCAGGACCGAGAAGACGGCCGCCGCGTCGGTCGAGGAGACGACCGCGCCGATCAGCAGGGCCTGCCGCCATTCGAGTCCGACCAGGTAGTGCGCGCCCGCCGCGGTCACGCTCACGCTGACGGCGACGCCGACCAACGACAGCACGATCGCGGCCGGCAGGGCCGGCTTGATCTCTTTCCACTTCGTGCCCAGACCGCCCTCGGCAAGGATCACCACGAGCGCGGCATAGCCGATCACCTGGGTCAGCTCGGCGTTGTCGAACACGACGTTGCCGATGCCGTCCTGGCCTATCGCAACACCTATGCCGAGGTAAATGAGCAGGCTGGGGAGGCCGCTGCGCGAAGAGACGCGTACCGCCGCCACGGCGACGAGCAGCACGAGCGAGCAGACCAGCAGGAGCTCATTGAGCGTGTGGACAGTCAGCGGGCGGCCCTTTCCTCGACGTGCCTGACGATGACGGAACGAGACGCGTCGGACTGACGCATCGTTCCGGCAGGGGCACGGACGGCAAGTACTTCGTTACCTTACCTAATCTTTGACGCGCCCTTTACTCGATAGCCACATTGTGAAACGCCTGAGGGGCTCTGTCCTCATGACCTGTCGTCATGAGCTCGACCCCTGACGGATCAACGCACCCGGTCCTGCGCCTATGGTTGCTCCCAGCACTCCCAGGACCACCCTGCCCCTCTAAGGACAGCGATGCCCGCCAACGAAACCGCCCCTTCCGTCAAGAAGAAGGGACGACGCGCCCGTCTGATCGTGCTCGTCCTGGTGCTGGCGCTCTTCGCTGGCCTCGGGTACGGGGCGTACTGGAGCGTGGACAGCGTGCGGGCCTCGTTCCCGCAGACCACCGGCTCCCTGAAGGTGCCCGGCCTGACCGGGACCGTCGACGTCAAGCGCGACGCCAACGGGATCCCCCAGCTGTACGCCGACTCCGACGAGGACCTCTTCCGTGCGCAGGGCTTCGTGCACGCGCAGGACCGGTTCTGGGAGATGGACGTACGCCGCCACATGACCTCCGGGCGCCTCTCGGAGATGTTCGGCGCCGGCCAGGTCGAGACGGACGCCTTCCTGCGCACGCTCGGCTGGCGCCAGGTCGCGCAGCAGGAGTACGACACCAAGCTGTCGCCCGAGACCAAGAAGTACCTGCAGGCCTACGCCGACGGGGTCAACGCGTACCTGAAGGGGAAGTCCGGCAAGGACCTCTCCGTCGAACACGCCGCCCTCAAGCTCAGCGACTCCTACCAGCCCGAGCAGTGGACCCCGGTCGACTCGGTGGCCTGGCTCAAGGCGATGGCCTGGGACCTGCGCGGCAACATGCAGGACGAGATCGACCGTGCGCTGATGACGGGCAAGCTCTCGCAGACCCAGATCGACGACCTCTACCCGCCGTACCCCTTCGACCGGAACCGTCCGATCGTCGAGGGCGGCACCGTCAAGGGCGGGAAGTACACCCCCGCGGCCGGTCCCGGCTCCGGCAGCCCCGTGAGCTCCGGCGGGCAGGGCGGCGCCAACGGCTCCCAGGTCTCCACGCAGACCGGCGGCGAGACCGGGCTGGCCGGCAACGCCACCGCCCAGGGCGCCACCGTGGGGCTGCGCACGCAGCTCGGCGCGCTGGCCGACACCCTCGACGAGATCCCCGCGATCCTCGGCCCGGCCGGCAGCGGCATCGGCTCGAACTCCTGGGTCGTCGCGGGCAAGTACACGACCACCGGGAAGCCGCTGCTCGCGAACGACCCGCACCTCTCCCCGCAGCTGCCCTCGGTCTGGTACCAGATGGGCCTGCACTGCCGGACGGCCTCGGCCTCGTGCCAGTACGACGTGGCCGGCTACACCTTCTCCGGCATGCCGGGCGTGGTCATCGGCCACAACGCCGACATCGCCTGGGGCATGACCAACCTCGGCGCCGACGTCACCGACCTCTACCTGGAGCAGGTCAAGCCCGAGGGCTACGTCTACGACAACAAGGTGCTCCCCTTCACCACCCGCGAAGAGGTCATCAAGATCGCCGGCGGCGGTGAGAAGAAGATCACCGTCCGGTCCACCAACAACGGCCCGCTGATCTCCGACCGCAGCGACGAGATCGCCACGGTCGGCGCCCGCGCCCCCGTGAACAGCGCCGCCCCCGACCGCGGCAACGGCTACGGGGTCTCCCTGCGCTGGACCGCGCTGGACCCGGGCAAGTCGATGGACGCCGTCTTCAAGATCAACCGGGCCAAGAACTTCCAGGACTTCCGCACCGCGGCCCGCGACTTCGAGGTCCCCTCGCAGAACCTGATCTACGCCGACAACAAGGGCCCCAACGGCAACATCGGCTACCAGGCCCCGGGCCGCATCCCGATCCGCACCACCGGCGACGGCAAGATGCCCGCCCCCGGCTGGGACTCCAAGTACGCCTGGAAGGGCGGCAAGGACGGCAACGCCGGCTACGTCCCGCAGGACGAGATGCCGTGGGCCTACAACCCGGACCGCGGGTTCATCGTGACCGCGAACCAGGCCGTCACCGAGAGCGGCCAGGGCAAGTACCCGTACGTGCTGACCACCGACTGGGGCTACGGCGCCCGCAGTCAGCGGATCAACGACCTCATCGAGGCGAAGATCAAGGACAGCGGGAAGATCTCCACCGACGACATGCGGACCATGCAGATGGACAACAGCAGCGAGATCGCCGCGCTGCTGACCCCGATGCTGGCCAAGATCGACGTCTCGGACCCGGACGTCCGCTCCGCGCAGAAGCTGCTGGACGGCTGGAACTACACCCAGGAGCCGGACTCGGCGGCCGCCGCGTACTTCAACGCGGTCTGGCGCAACATCCTCAAGCTGGCCTTCGGCGACAAGCTGCCCAAGGAGCTGCGGATCGAGGGCAGCTGCATGAACGTCCCCGAGCAGACCACCGGCCCGGCCGACGACCTCGCCAAGATGGTCCGCGAATGCGGTGAGCGCGGCTCCGACTCGGCGCAGCCGGACGGCGGGGACCGCTGGTTCGAGGTGGTCCGCCGCCTGGTCAAGGACGAGAACTCGGCCTGGTGGCAGTCGCCGGCCGTCGGCCGCACCGTGGCCGCCACCACCACCCGCGACCAGCTGTTCGCGCGGGCCATGAAGGACGCCCGCTGGGAGCTGACCGCCAAGCTCGGCAAGGACCAGTCGACCTGGAGCTGGGGCCGTATGCACCAGCTGATGCTGAAGAACCAGACGATCGGCACCGAGGGCCCCGGCTACCTCCAGTGGCTCCTCAACCGCGGCCCCTGGAACCTGGGCGGCGGCGAGGCCACCGTCAACGCGACCGGCTGGAACGCCTCCAGCGGGTACGGGGTCACCTGGGTGCCCTCGATGCGGATGGTCGTGAACCTCGCCGACTTCGACAAGTCCCGCTGGATCAACCTGACGGGCGCCTCGGGGCACGCGTACCACGACCACTACACGGACCAGACGACGCTGTGGGCCAAGGGCGACCTGCTGGACTGGCCCTTCGGGAAGGAAGCCGTGGACAAGGCCACGGTCGACACCCTGACCCTCCAGCCCGAGGGTTCCTGACCGCAGGGTCCAAGAGCAGGGTCTAAGCGCTGAAGCGGAGCACCCCCGACGGGGTGGCCACCGCCCGGACGGGGTGGTCGTGCGGTTCCTCGGGGACCCGCGCGACCACCTCGTCGTCGTAGAGCAGCACGATCAGCGCGGGATGCGCCCCGGCGCGCTCCAGCCGCTCCAGCACCCGGTCGTACGAGCCTCCGCCCCGCCCGAGCCGCATCCCCCGCCGGTCCACGGCCAGTCCGGGCAGCAGGACGGCGTCGGCGCCGGTCACCGCGTCCGGGCCGAGACGGGGACCGGCGGGCTCCAGGAGCCGCATCTTCCCCGGGTGCGCGGCCTCGGCCAGGCTGCCGGGGCCTTCGTACACCGCCCAGTCGAGGTCGTTGTCGGGCAGCAGGACGGGCAGCAGCACCCGGGTGCCGGCCGCCCGCAGGGCGTCGAGCAGCTCGCGGGTGCCGGGTTCGGAGCCGATGGAGACGTAGGCGGCCACGGTGTGGGCGGAGCCGAGTTCGGGTAGCTCCAGGGCGGAGCGGGAGAGGGCGTCGGCCGTCGTGCGCAGGGTGTCGGCGGACAAGGCGCGGCGGGCCGCGAGGAGTTCCCGGCGCAGGTCCGTCTTGGCCCTCGAAGGCTGGTTCTCTGTCACGGCTGGCTCGTATCACTTTCTATGGGGGTATACCTGATCATGTTCATCTGAAGCACACGTGGCTCACAGCACGAGCGACTATCGTTCCGCTCATGACTCAGTTGCACCCCGTGATCAAAAAGGCCGTCATCCCGGCCGCGGGCCTCGGCACTCGGTTCCTTCCCGCAACCAAGGCCACACCCAAGGAAATGCTTCCTGTGGTGGACAAGCCGGCCATTCAGTACGTCGTGGAGGAGGCCGTGTCGGCCGGTCTCGACGACATTCTCATGATCACGGGCCGTAACAAGCGGGCTCTCGAAGACCACTTCGACCGGAATTACGAGCTGGAGTCCGCGCTCATCGCCAAGGGCGACGACGACCGGCTCAAGAAGGTCCAGGAGTCCAGCGACCTGGCCACCATGCACTACGTCCGCCAGGGTGACCCCCGGGGCCTGGGCCACGCCGTGCTGTGCGCGGAGCCGCACGTCGGCGACGAACCCTTCGCCGTCCTCCTCGGCGACGACCTCATCGACCCCCGCGACCCGCTGCTGCGCCGCATGACGGAGATCCAGCAGAGCGCCGGCGGCACCGTCGTCGCGCTGATGGAGGTCGACCCCTCCCAGGTGCACCTCTACGGCTGCGCCGCCGTCGAGCCCACCGCCGAGGCGGACGTGGTCCGCATCACCGGTCTCGTGGAGAAGCCGGACGCCGCGGACGCACCCAGCAATTACGCGGTCATCGGACGATACGTACTCGATCCGGCGATCTTCGGCATACTGCGGGAGACCGAGCCGGGCCGCGGCGGTGAGATCCAGCTGACCGACGCCCTGCAGAAGCTGGCCGCCGACGAGACCGTCGGGGGCCCGGTGCACGGCGTGGTCTTCCGGGGCCGCCGCTACGACACCGGAGACCGCGGGGACTACCTGCGGGCCATCGTCCGACTCGCGTGCGAGCGTGAGGACCTGGGCCCGGAGTTCCGCACCTGGCTTCACCATTACGTCACGGAGGAGATGTAGGACCTTGAGCAAGCCCGACGCACCGCAGGACGGTCACTCCCAGCGCCTCTGGTCGGTGGACGAGCACTTGGCGGACGTCCTCGGTACGGTCCGGCCGCTGGAGCCCATCGAGCTCCAGCTGCTGGACGCCCAGGGCTGTGTCCTGGTCGAGGACGTCACCGTGCCCGTCGCCCTGCCGCCCTTCGACAACAGCTCGATGGACGGGTACGCCGTCCGGACCGCCGATGTCCAGGGCGCCAGCGAGGAGTTCCCCGCGGTGCTGACGGTCATCGGGGACGTGGCGGCCGGCAGCGGAGAGCTGCCGACCGTCGGCCCCGGCCAGGCCGCCCGCATCATGACCGGCGCCCCGCTGCCCCCCGGCGCGGAGGCCGTCGTACCGGTCGAGTGGACCGACGGGGGCACGGGCGGCGGCGCCGCCTCCGGCATGACCCCCGCCAGCGAGTCGCCCGAGGGCGCCGCGGGCGAGGTGCGCGTCCACCGTGCCGCCGAGGCGCGGGCGCACGTCCGCGCGCGCGGCAGCGACGTACAGGCCGGGGATCTGGCGCTCGCCGCGGGCACGGTGCTCGGGCCGCCGCAGATCGCCCTGCTGGCCGCCATCGGGCGGGGCACCGTACGGGTGCGTCCGCGCCCGCGCGTGGTCGTCCTGTCCACCGGCAGCGAACTGGTCCAGCCCGGAGAGGCCCTGGCAGCCGGCACGATCTACGACTCCAACAGCTTCGCCCTGGCCGCCGCCGCGCGGGACGCCGGAGCCATCGCCTACCGGGTCGGCGCCGTCGCCGACGACGCCGACACCCTGCGCTCCACCATCGAGGACCAGCTCATCCGGGCCGACCTGCTCGTCACCACGGGCGGGGTCAGCGTCGGCGCGTACGACGTGGTCAAGGAGGCCCTCACCGCGGTCTCCACCGGGGACGAGGACGTGGACGGCGCCGGCATCGACTTCCGCAAGCTCGCCATGCAGCCCGGCAAGCCCCAGGGCTTCGGCACCATCGGCCCCGACCACACCCCGCTGCTGGCCCTGCCCGGCAACCCGGTCTCCTCCTACGTCTCCTTCGAGCTGTTCGTGCGCCCCGCGATCCGCGCCCTCATGGGCCTGCCCGCCTCCGAGGTCAGCCGGCCGAGCGTGCGCGCGGTGCTGGAGGCGGACAAGGCCATCGGCTCCCCGGCGGGCCGCCGCCAGTTCCTGCGCGGCAAGTACGACGCCGTGAGCGGGACGGTCAGCCCGGTCGGCGGAGCGGGCTCGCACCTGATCGCCGCGCTGGCGCACGCCGACTCGCTGATCGTCGTACCGGAGGACGTGACCTCGGTGGAGCCCGGGGCCGAGCTGGAAGTGGTCCTGCTCGGCTGAGGTCCGCCGGATGCGGGTAGCGTGTTGCACCACACAGGCCCTTGCGGGGCCCGGACGGGAGCGGCACGCAGATATGAGTACGCAGAGCAGCGCCGGCGGCGCCGCCGGCACCAGGCTGACGCACATCGACGAGGCCGGCGCGGCCCGGATGGTCGACGTCTCGGCGAAGGACGTCACCACCCGGACGGCGCGGGCCAGCGGGCGCGTGCTCGTCTCTCCCCGGGTGATCGAACTGCTGCGGGGCGAGGGCGTGCCCAAGGGCGACGCCCTCGCCACCGCGCGGATCGCCGGGATCATGGGGGCGAAGAAGACCCCCGACCTGATCCCGCTGTGCCACCCGCTGGCCGTCTCCGGGGTGAAGGTGGACCTGAAGGTCACCGACGACGCCGTCGAGATCCTCGCCACCGTCAAGACCGCCGACCGCACGGGCGTCGAGATGGAGGCCCTGACCGCCGTCGCGGTCGCCGGGCTCACCGTCATCGACATGGTCAAGGCCGTCGACAAGGGCGCGGTCATCACCGACGTGCGGGTCGAGGAGAAGACGGGCGGCAAGTCCGGCGACTGGGCGCGCTCGTGAACGCCCCGCGCGGCGGCGAGGTCCACAGCCACGCCCACGCCCCTGCCCCTGCCCCGGAGGCGGCCCCCGTGGCGCCCGCGCTGCGCGCGCTGGTGGTCACGGCCTCCAATCGGGCCTCGCAGGGCGTGTACGCGGACAAGGGCGGCCCGGTGCTCGCCGAGGGCCTGCGGGCGCTCGGCTTCGCGGTGGACGGCCCGCGCGTGGTTCCCGACGGGGACCCCGTGGAGGCGGCCCTGCGCGAGGGCGTGGCCGCCGGGTACGACGTCATCCTGACCACCGGCGGCACCGGCATCTCGCCGACCGACCGGACCCCCGACGCCACCTCCCGGATCCTGGACTACGAGATCCCGGGAATCCCGCAGGCGATCCGCGCCGAGTCCCTGGCGAAGGTGCCCACCGCGGCCCTGTCCCGGGGCCTGGCGGGCGTGGCCGGCCGCACCCTGATCGTGAACCTGCCCGGTTCCACGGGCGGGGTCCGCGACGGGATCGCGGTCCTGTCCCGGGTCCTGCTGCACGCCGTCGACCAGATCCGCGGCGGCGACCACCCTCGTCCCGAGGGCAGACCGCCGGGGAGCGCGAGCTGAACGGCCCCTCCTGGCCTGTGGTGCTGACGGACGGCGACGTATCGCTCCGGCCGATAAAGCTCCGGGACCAGGCCGCCTGGCGCGAGGTCAACCGCCGCAACCGCGACTGGCTCCGGCCGTGGGAGGCCACGATCCCGCCGCCCGCGCCCTGGGGGCCGGTGATCCAGCGGCCGACGTACCGCCAGATGGTGCGCCATCTGCGGGCGGAGGCGAACGCGGGGCGCATGCTGCCGTTCGTCGTCGAGTACCAGGGCCGCCTGGTGGGCCAGTTGACGGTCGCCGGGATCACCTGGGGCTCGATGTGCGCGGGCCACGTCGGCTACTGGGTGGACCGGGACGTGGCGGGCCGCGGAGTGATGCCGACGGCGGTCGCGCTCGCGGTGGACCACTGCTTCGGCAAGGTCGGGCTGCACCGGATCGAGGTGTGCATCCGTCCGGAGAACGGTCCGAGCCGGCGGGTGGTGGAGAAGCTCGGCTTCCGCGAGGAGGGGCTGCGCCCGCGGTACCTGCACATCGACGGGGCCTGGCGCGATCACCTCGTGTACGCGCTGACGGCGGAGGAGGCGCGGGAGGGGCTGCTGCGCCGCTGGCACCGCGAACGCCATCCGCACGGCCCGGCCGAGCCGGGGCAGCTGCCGGAACAATAGAAATCCGATATCTGTTCGAATTCTTTCGCCCGATGACCGATTCGCCCATAACCTGATCCGAAGAATCACAAAAAAAGTCCGTGATATCAGCGAGATCGTGCGACACGCCGTCCCAATTGGCGGATTCCCCCGGCCGCGCCCCTCTACGGTGTGGGGTGTGAGCAGCAGCGGCCTCATCTACGCAGTCATCGTCGGGGCCTGGGCCGCCTACTTGGTGCCCATGTGGCTCCGGAGGCAGGACGAGCTGAACGAAGCCCGTCCGACGGAACGCTTCTCCACCGCCATCCGGCTGCTTTCCGGCCGGGCGGGAATGGAGCGCCGTTACGCCAAGGGGCTCCGTGAGCGCGGTGACGAGGAGGCGCAGCACCAGCCCCCCGCGGACCCGGACGCCGCGACGGAAACGGTGAAACCCGTGGACGCCGCCGACGCCCGGGCCGTCGTCGTGCCCCCGCCCACCCGGTCCGAGCAGAGATCGGCCGCCTCCGAGCGGGCCGACCGCGCGGAGCGGGCCCGCCGCGAGCAGCGCCTCGTCGTCCTGGCCCGCCGCCGGCGCACCACGGCGCTGCTCTTCCTGATCTTCACCCTCGGCGCGGTGGCCGCCGCCGTCGGCGGACTGCAGTACCTGTGGGCCCCGGCGGTCCCCGCCCTGCTGCTGAGCACGTACATCGTGCACCTGCGGGTCCAGGAGCGGCGCCGCTACGAGTTCACCATGGACCGGCGGCGCGCCGAGGCGGCCGCCCGCCACCTGCGCGAGAACCGCCCGCGCCGCCGTGAGTCCGAGGCGGCGGCCGGCTCCGACCCGGACCCTGCGCCACCCGTCTCCCCGCAGGAGGCCGGCCGGCGCGCCCTGGTCGAGCAGACCGACCACGCCGAGTGGGTGGACCAGCAGCGCGAACGCGAGCGCGGCCCCGCCCGCGGTGACAGCTGGGAGCCCGTCCCGGTGCCGCTGCCGACGTACGTGACGGCCCCCGTCGCCCCGCGCGCCACCGGCCCGGCGACCCCGGACCCCTGGAGCGCGACCCGCTCCAGCACGGCCGAGCCGACGGAACCCCGCCTGCGCGCCCAGCCTTCCACCCCCTCGCCCCGCCCCCGCCCGCGCGACGCGGCCCGTACGCCCCTGTTCGACCAGTACGAGGGCGACGAGCGCCCGCGCGCCGCGAACGAGTGATCGATGACCTGCGCGGACGCTCCCCGATACCGGTTTTGGAGCACCCGCCGGGGGATGCTAATGTTTCACACGTCGCAAGGGCCTGTGGCGCAGTCTGGTAGCGCACCTCGTTCGCATCGAGGGGGTCTGGGGTTCAAATCCCCACAGGTCCACAAACGACAGTTCACGGGTTGCTCCCGAGAACGTCATGAGATCCCGATCAGTCGAGAGACTGGTCGGGATCTCGGCGTTTGTGGCGTTGGTGTCCTTGAGGTCACCGGCGGAGCGCCGGTGACCTCAAGGAGCCGGCCGATCAGGAAGCCGGCGCCGGTACGGTGTCGAAGTAGCGCAGACCGCCGTCGCTGAACCCCTTCACGGCGGCTTCGACCTCCTGCGTGGACTGGCCGCCCGCGGCGTTGTAGTAGACCCAGTCGATCTGCATGTCCCACGCGCGGTCCCCCTTGAACGGCAGGTCCACGAACCAGGTGTTGAAGTGCACCGACATGTCGGCGCGCGGGGCGTACTTCTTGTTGTTGGTGAACAGCTTCCGGCCGTCGACCTGATAGGTGACCGCGTCGTCCGTCACCGTCACCAGGACCGTGTGCCACCCTTCCAGGCTCTTCTCCGACTTGCTGGTGACGCGGTCGTTCTTGTCGGCGTCGTGCCAGCTCGTGGTGTCCAGCTTGGGGCCGGGTGCACCCCAACCGCCGTTGGGCATGTACTCGTAGTCCAGTTCGCTGTACTTCGAGCCGCTACCGCCGATGGTGAAGAAGGTCTGGTTGACGTGGTCGCCGTTCTTGCCGCTCGTGGGCTTGTCGCTGAAGTGGATCCGCGCGGCGAACGTGCCGGTACGGAACTTCTGCTTCAGCGTTCCCAGAGCCGCCTGGCGGGTACCGGCCGGCGTGCCGTCGGTCTGGGCGCGCAGCTGGAGCACCTGCGCGCCCAGGGCGTCCGGAGCGGGTGGGAAGCTGATCCCGTCCGCGGACCAGGTGTTCGCGATGCCGGGACCACCCTTGCTGGTCCGCACCAGCCAGCCGTGTTTGAAGAGCGCGGGGTCCTGAGGACCGCGGTAGTTGAAGTCGTCGAACATGACCCCGGCCGGGATCGCCGGGGCCGGCGGGGAGCCGGTGGCCCCGCCCGGGGCTGCCGCGGCACCGCCCTCGGGTTCCTCCCCCCACACGAGAGCGCCGCGCTTGTAGGCGGTGACGGTCTTCGATTCCTTGTACGTGGTCTTGCCCCCGTCGAAGGAGCGGTCGTTCGACTGCTTCAACTTCCCGTGATCCGCACGGTAGAGCTGCAGGTCGATGCCGTTGCTGTTGGCGCCCGGTTCGAGGGTGCCCGCGTCCGCGGTGAAGCCGACCTCCAGGTAGTGGTCGGCCGTGTCGGTGGGTTCGTCCAGGGCGACGACGGTTCCGGTGACCTTGGAACAGCCCGCCGCGGCCTGCACGCAGTTGAAGGCGTACGGGGTGTCCGTGTCCGCGGTGAAGTAGTACCGAAGCCGCACGTCACCCAAGGACACCGGCTCCTTGGACGTGTTGAAAACCTCAAGTGAAGGCTTCACCAATTCTTCCGAAACAGTATCTGTGCGGTATCGGACAATGATCTCAGAAGGGTCCGATTCTTTTGTCGGATTCCCCATCGAGTAGAACGCAATGCCACCGCCGACGACGGTGCCCGCTACGAGCAGTGCTCCGATCGGCTGCCAGATGCGGCGGCGCCGCATAGGGGGAGAGGTGCGGCGGTCTATCGACACGGGAAAAACTCCTCGGCAGGGGGTTTCGGCCGCGCTGAGGGCTCGTTCGATCGCCTGGATCGCGCGGATGGTCACAACGCGTGAGTGAATTGCGGCGATCCTAACCCCAGGACTTCACTCTGTGTACGGCGGAAGGTCCGTCATGCCGTACGGTCCACCGGTCCGGCCCCCAAGGGCCAGGCGGGCCATGGGGTTTCGCGGCCGAGGTCAGGAGAGGTGAAGCCTCCTAGACGGTCGAACCGGGCCTACGGTTGTACGCGGGATCGAGTGAGATGAAACACCGATCCGGGCAGTTATTTCGGTTGCAAATCTGTTGTTAGCATTCAGACCCTATTTGACCAATTCAGGGTTGAGCCGTCGTCCGGGGGGACCATGGCGTCCGCGGCGGGGGCTGGGGTGGGGAATGAGTTTTGTGAACAAGACTGCACATATTGATCTCGTGGTGGTAGGGCTCGGGTATGTAGGACTCCCGCTCGCCCGTTCAGCCGCGGCGGCCGGCCTGAATGTGGTCGGACTCGACCGCAGCCGACGTGTCGTCGACGGTCTGAACGCCGGTCGTTCACATGTCGACGACATCACCGATTCCGATGTCGAGGCGATGCTCGGCCGGGGGTTCCGGGCCGTCGACGAGGCGGGCGTCATCGCCGACGCCGACGCGGTCGTCATCTGCGTACCCACCCCGCTGACCGAGCACGGTGCTCCTGATCTCGGAGCGGTGGACGCCGCGGTGGACGACATCGCGGCCCACCTCACCCCGGGCACCCTCGTCGTCCTGGAGTCCACGACGTATCCGGGCACCACTGACGAGGTCGTGCGGCCCCGGCTCGAAGCCGGCGGCCTCCGCGTGGGCCGGGACTTCCACCTCGCCTTCTCGCCCGAGCGCATCGACCCGGGCAACCCCACGTACGGCCTGGAGAACACGCCCAAGGTGGTCGGCGGCATCACGCCCGACTGCACCAAGGCGGCGCGCGGGCTCTACGAGCGCTTCGTGGGGCGGGTCGTGGAGGCGAAGGGCACGCGCGAGGCCGAGATGGCCAAGCTGCTCGAGAACACCTATCGGCACGTGAACATCGCCCTCGTCAACGAGATGTCGATGTTCTGCCGGGAGATCGGCGTGGACCTCTGGGACGCGATCCACTGCGCCTCCACCAAGCCGTTCGGATTCGCCCCGTTCTTCCCCGGCCCCGGAGTCGGCGGCCACTGCATACCGATCGACCCCAACTACCTTTCGTACAAGGTGCGGTCGCTGGGGATCCCGTTCCGCTTCGTGGAACTGGCCCAGGAGATCAACCAGCGCATGCCCGTGCACGTGGTCGCCCGGGCCGCCGACCTCCTCAACGACCAGGGCAAGGCCGTGCGCGGCGCGCGCGTCCTCCTGCTCGGCGTCACCTACAAGCCGGACATCTCGGACCAGCGGGAGAGCCCCGCGCGGGCCGTGGCGCAGAACCTGCTCGCGAAGGGTGCCGAACTCGTCTACTTCGACCCGCGCGTCGACGAGTGGACCGTGGACGGGATGCCCGTCGAGCGGGTCGAGGACTACCTCGCGGGCGCCGAGGAGGCGGACCTCACCATCCTGTTGCAGCCCCACCGGGAGATCGAGCTCGGCATGCTCGCCGACCGCGCCCAGGCGCTCTTCGACACCAGCGGCAAGTCCGAGGCGCACCCCTGCGTGGTCAAGCTGTGACCACCCAGGACACGTATGTGGCCGGCGCCGTCGATTCCGGCGGCCACCAGAAGCACCGCAAGCGCAGACACCTGAAGGTCTCCTACTTCGTCTTCGCGGGCCTCGCCGCGCTGATCGCGACCCGGCTCGACACCGGTTCTCTGCACCTCTACTCGCTCGGTGCGCTGGGCCTGCTGTCGCTGAAGATGTGCGGGGCGCTGTTCTACCGGCCGGCCAAGGCCGACCAGGCGCAGCTGGAGTACCTGGAGAGCCGCTGGGTCACGGCGGTCATCCCGATCTACAACGAGGACCCCGTGACGTTCGAGCAGGGGATGCGCAGCCTGCTCGCGCAGAGCCGGCTCCCCAACGAGGTCCACATCATCGACGACTGCAGCGCGGACCCCGACGGCATCCGTGCGGCCAAGAAGATGCGCCGCGAGTTCGAGGCGCGCGGCGTGAAGTACACCGTCAGCGTGCAGCCGGAGAACAAGGGCAAGCGCGAGGCGCTCGCCCGCGGCTTCGAGGCGGCTCCGTACACCGACCTCTTCCTGTGCGTGGACTCGGACACGATCCTGTCCCGGGACACCGTCCGCGAACTGCTGCTGCCCATGGCCGACGAGAAGATCATGGCCTCGACCGGCATGGTCCTCGCCCTCAACCACGACAGCAACATCTTCACGCGCCTGCAGGATCTGCGGTACGGCAACTCCTTCCTCTTCGAGCGGGCCGCCTACTCGCGGCTGAAGTCCGTGCTCTGCTGCTGTGGAGCCCTGTCCGTCTACCGCGGCACGCTGGTGCGCAAGTACCTCGACGACTTCCTCAACCAGCAGTTCCTGGGCAAGCCCGCGGTGTTCGGCGACGACCGCCGCATGACCAACTACTGCCTCATCGAGGGCCAGGTCGTCTTCCAGGAGACCGCGGTCGGCTACACCGCGGTGCCGGAGAAGCTGCCGCACTTCCTGCGCCAGCAGGTCCGCTGGAACAAGTCGTTCTTCCGCGAGTCGCTGTGGGCGTTCCGCAAGCAGAAGAAGTGGCGACCCGCGTTCTGGCTGACGACCATGGAACTGATGCTGTGGCTGGTCTTCGGCTCGGCCATGTTCTACTCCATGGTCATCCTGCCGATCGTGCACCCGGAGAGGTTCGTCCACCACATCGGTGACTACCTCATGTTCATGGTGCTCATGGGGTACCTGCGCAACGTCCGCTATCTCGACTTCCCGCGCCGCGGGATGGGGCTGGTCAAGCGGTTCGGAATGTTCCTGCTGGCTCCGCTCTACGGTGTCATCCAGCTGACGCTGCTCACACCGCTGCGCTTCTACGCCCTGTTCACCCTGCACAAGGGCAGTTGGGGCACGCGGCAGGCGGGTGTCGAGGTCTCGATGGCGGGCGGCCAGGAAGGGGAGGTCGCCTCCGTGTGGGAGGAGGAGGATCCGTACTCCAGCCCGAAGGTGACCGAGACGCTGCAGATGATGCGCCTGGGAGGCAAGGCGCTGAACCGGCTCACCCAGTCCCACCAGGCCGTGGCACCGCAGCAGACGGCCGTCCTCCAGGCGCACGTCGCACCGCAGTACGCTGCGGCGCCGGCCTGGGACGGGGCCGGGGGGCAGCAGCAGGCCGGCTGGAACGCCCCCGTCCCTCAGCAGCCGGTCTCCTGGGGAAACCCGGAACCGGTCCAGCCGCAGGCCGCCGGCTTCCAGCAGCAGGCCGGTCAGCCGCAGTACGGGGAACCGGAGCACCAGCAGTACCCGCAGCCGCAGGGCCACGGGCAGGACGAGTGGGGCGGCTGGCCCGCGCAAGGCGGTCAGGCCCAGGACCACTCCATCGATCCCTACTGGCTCCGGGACCAGGGCGGCCGGTAGCCGCGCATGCGAACAGGGGCGGGGGGGGCCGAGGGGGCCAGGTTGGGGGACGCCCGGTTGTGTGGGTGGGGGGGGGAGGGTTAAGGGTAGGGCTCCATCGCCTCCCTGCAAAGTGCC
>NZ_JBHUBS010000027.1:20919-90534 GCF_042788835.1 Streptomyces sp. NPDC056883
GAGCGAAAACACCCCCCCCCCCCCCCCTATCCCTAAGGGCAAGGGCCCCTAAAACAACCACCCCACCACCCCGCCCCCCCCCCCCGCGCCCCCCCCGGCCCCCCCCGCCCCTGTTCGCGTGGTGGGCGCGGCCGGACTCAGGTGTAGTACTGCATCGCCTCCGCGACGGTCACCACGGGGATCCCGCGGGCGTCGATCTCCTTCATCATCGCGTCGAAACCCTTCTGGCTGATCTCCGTGCTGGATGCGGGGGCGCCCTCGACGATCTTGTGCATGCAGAGAATGAGCCAGTCACCGTTCTTCGCGCAGCGGTCCAGCTTGCCGCCGAGGCCCGTCACCTTCGACAGCTGCGTACCACCGATCCCCGCACCGTCATTGATACCGGTGAGTGCCTTGAGCCGGTACGGCATGGCCGGGGCGTACGACTCGATCGTCTCGGAGATGATCGAGCGGGCCGTGCTGAAGTGCCGGCTCGCGAGCAGGTCGACCGGGACGCCGTCGGACGTCTTCTGGAACGCCCCGTGCGGGTACGCGAAGTGCTCGCTGGTGAAACCGTTGGACACCAGCCACTCGCGCAGGCGACGGAAGTCTTCGTCCGCCTGCTGCGCCGTGAGCTTGGGGTAGCTCGCCGTGTGAGTGGCGGTCGCGTACGAGTGACCGGCCATCTCCCAGCCGGACGTGTCCTGCATCGACCGCATCTGGTCGATCGTGAGGAAGTCCTTGGTGCCGATCGCATCGGCGATGTTGTAGACCGTGCCGGAGTATCCGTGAGCGTCCATCGCGGGCCGCGCCAAGTCGTGGATCGACCTGTGGGAGTCGTCGAAGGTGATCGACACCGCGCCGTTCGGGAAGACCGAGCTGGTGTCCGGAACCAGCTCGACGGCCTGGAGGTGGTAGGTCACCTGGCCGGCCGAGTCGTCGTACGCCGCGAAGGAAAGATCGGTGATGCCCGTTCTCGTGGACGGCACGCCGGAGGACGAGATCGAGTAGGCACCCGCGGCGCCGGCGATGTCGGCCCACTGGAGATGGACGGTCACCCACTCCCCGGACTGGACGTAATTGGCCGACGTCTTGGAGTGGGCGTGGAACTGCCAGACGAAGTGGTTCGCCAGGGAGCCGCTGCCCGCATAGAAATCCAGTTTGGCCAGGTGGGCCACGTCCGTCACACGGAAGACGAGTCTGATCATCTTTCCGGTGAGGTCCATCGCGGGCAGCCCGACCTTGCGTACGTACGACTGCTTGCCCGTGCCGTTCGTCGTCACCCGCACCGACTGCGTCCCCCGGACGAAGGACGCCGTGTCGTTCGCCTCCGACGAAGCCGTGCCGGCACCAGCCGGAGTCCAGCCGTGCTGCGCCTGGAACTGCTGCGACCACGTCGCCCGCCGGTACTTGGGGCGGCGGCCCGTCGGCGCGAACGACGGAGTCGTCAGGCCCTCGACCGGCTGCCCGCCCGTGACGCTCATCTCGCCGGCCCCCGAGCCGGCCGTGGCGGGCTGCGCCGGCACGGTGAGCAGTGCGCCGCCGGCCGTGAGGAGCGCACCCTTGCCGGCCAGGCGCAGCGCGGAACGCCGGCTCACCGGATCCGGCGGATGACGGGACGTGTCGGACCCTGCAGAGGCTCCGGATATGGATTGATCACGGCGCACGGGACTCCCCCAAAGTGGACGCTGGTCGGATTACGCAGGGTTCAGCGGCTTCGTCATGCAGCGGCTGGAATCGTGGAAGCGGTAGTGGCCGAACTTGGCGTCCGTCAGGGTGTAGCCCTCGGAGAGGTAGAGGGCGATGGCCTCCGGCTGCTGGTCGCCGGTTTCCAGGGCCATGCGCACGCGGCCGGCCGCGCGGGCGTCCGCTTCGAGGGCGGCGAGGATGCGGCGGGCCAGGCCCAGGCCGCGGGCCTCGGGGATCACGTACATCCGCTTGAGCTCGGCGTCGCCGTCGGCGTAGCCCTCGTCGTTCGCCTCGTGGCTGCGCCAGCCGCCGCTGGCGACCGGCGCGCCCGAAGCGTCGTAGGCGAGGAGGTAGAGGCCCTTCGGCGGGACGAACATCGCCGGGTCGAGGAACGTTTCATCGCCCTCGCCCTCGTAGCGCTCCTGGTATTCGATCTGCACTTGGTCATTGAGCTTGACCGCGTCCGGGTGGTCGTACGACACGGCGCGGAGCTGGATCTCCTGAGACATTTGAGCATCCTACGGACCACGGCTCACTGCCCAAGTGGTGTAGCCCGCACCAAGGCCCCGGGGCTGTGCGTGGTGGCGCCCTTCGGAGGGCGCGTGCGCTACTTGCCCTTCAGGATTTGATCGACGCGACCGGTCGAGAGGCTCAGTCGCTCGGCGATCTCGCGCAGCTTGAGTGTCTTGCGTAGCTCGGTTACATCGCCCGTGCGGATCTTTCGCAGGTCCGCTTGCGCTTCCCGTAGGGCGCCAAGCAGTTCGGTCACCGCGACTGCGCGCTCCGCACCACCGGGCATGGCGTGCACGGCTTCGATGGCCGTTCGGAGGAGGGCTGCGGGGGCCTGAGTGTCCATGTCAGGGATTCTAGCCACCTTCGAAGATCTGCGTTCTAGGCCCCTTGAAAGTTTTTCTAGGTGTCTATAAAATTTGGCGCATCGAGGGGTTCTGCGAGAGCCGGTGCACCTTGCGTGCCCGTGAGTAAAGGAGGGGTGTGCGCGATGCGTGCACCGGACCGCCTGTCCAGGCTTGAGCGCTACGTCGGCTACATCCGGGTCTCGACCTGGAAGGAAGAGAGGATTTCCCCCGAGCTGCAGAGGGTGGCGATCGAGGACTGGGCCCGCCGTACGGGACGTCGAATCAGCGAGTGGGTTATCGATCTCGATCAGACCGGGCGTAACTTCGATCGCAAGATCGTGAGGGCCATCGCCATGGTCGAGAAGGGTGAGGCGGCTGGCATCGCGGTCTGGAAGTACAGCCGATTCGGGCGTTCTCGTGACGGCATCGCCGCGCATCTCCAAAGGGTCGAGGATGCGGGAGGCCAACTGGAATCGGCAACCGAGCAGATTGATGCCCGGACGGTGACCGGCCGCCTCCAGCGGGGCATCCTGTTTGAGTTTGCGGCCTACGAGTCCGACAAACTCGGTGAACAGTGGCGCGAAACCCACGACTACCGCCGCTACAAGCTGAGGATCCCTGCCACCGGGCGGCCCCGCAGCGGTTACATCTGGCATCCGCGTCGACTGCCCGACGGCAAGGGTGGCTGGACCGTTCAGAAAGAACGGTATGAACCTGACGTCGACGGTGATGCGCCCGTGTATGCGGAGGCGTACCGCCGCTATGTCGACGGCACGTCGTACTACGCCCTGTGCGGCTGGCTCAATACCCACGGTTGGCTCACGGTGCGGGGCAACCCGTGGAGCGTTCAAGTGCTCATGCGGTACATGGACTCGGGCTTCCCGGCTGGGCTCCTTCGCGTACATGACCCGAAATGTGCGTGTGGGCACAGCGGTAACTGTCCAAACCACATCTTCATACCCGGTGCGCACGAGGAACTCATCTCGCCGGAACTGTGGCAGCAGTACCAGGATGAACGCGACAGTCGGCGCAAGAGGCCACCGCGCTCCGTCAAGCCCCTCTATCCGCTCACCGGCCTTGCCAGATGTGATCAATGTCGTGGTACCGCCCCGGTCGAGTCCGGGGAGCGCAAAGGTCCGGACGGGCGGAAGCAGCTCGTACGGGGGTACTCCTACTGCTGTGGCCGACGCTCGGTGACGAGTACGCATGGTTGCCCCGGCTTCTGGGTTCGGAGGTCCGTGGTTGAGGGTGAGTTGTACGACTGGATCGTTCGCGAGGCAATGCTTGATCGCGCAGGCTTTGAGGCGCTGATCGTTGGGCTGGCGCAGGAGTGGGACGTGCTCCTGCACTCCGAAAAGAACGCGCTGCTCAAGCAGCTCGTTCGTCGAGTCACCTTCAGGCGGCGAGAGGGGGCATCAAGCGTGATCATCACCGTGCATCCGCTGTGGGAGCCGGACCCATGGGCCGATGTCGATGAGACGAACACTCTTCCGGATGGCGCCGCCGAGTAGGCTGTTCCCGTTTTGTGTGATGTGGGGAGCATGTCTTGATCACTGTGACGTCCGTAAACGTGAACGGAATCCGCGCCGCCGCCAAGAAGGGGTTCTCCCCGTGGCTCGCCGGGTCGGATGCCGACGTCGTCTGCCTGCAGGAAGTGCGGGCCGAGGAGGGCCAGATTCCGGAGGAGGTGCGGTCGCCCGAGGGGTGGCACACCGTGTTCGCGCCCGCCGCCGCCAAGGGGCGGGCCGGGGTCGCGCTCTACACCCGGCGGGAGCCGGAGCGGGTGCAGATCGGATTCGGGAGCGACGAGTTCGACGACAGCGGGCGGTACCTGGAGATCGACCTCCCCGGTGTGACCGTCGCCAGCCTCTACCTGCCCTCCGGGGAGGCCGGGACCGAGAAGCAGGACGAGAAGTACCGGTTCATGGAGGAGTTCCTCGTCTATCTGGAGGGGCTCAAGGTGCGGGCCGCCGCGGACGGCCGGGAGGTCGTCGTCTGCGGTGACTGGAACATCTGCCACCAGGAAGCCGACCTGAAGAACTGGAAGACCAACCGGAAGAACGCCGGCTTCCTGCCCGAGGAGCGCGAGTGGCTCGGGAAGGTGTACGACACCGCCGGGTACGTGGACGTGGTGCGGAGCCTGCACCCGGACACCGAGGGCCCGTACTCCTGGTGGTCCTACCGCGGGCGGGCCTTCGACAACGACGCCGGCTGGCGGATCGACCTGCAGGTCGCGACGCCGGGGCTGGCGGCCAAGGCCGTCAAGGCGTTCGTGGAGCGGGCCGAGACGCACCCCGAGCGGTGGTCGGACCACGCGCCCGTGACCGTGGTCTACGAGCTCGGCGTCTGAGGAGTCCCCGTGTGAGGGGTCCCCGGCTGAGGAGTCCCCGTCGGAGGGCGCAGGCGCTCCATGGCCATCGTGAGTTCCGCTTCGACCACGCTCTTGGCCAGGGGGCGCAGCCGCGGGACGGCTTCCTCCGAGATGTGGGTGGAGATGAGGTCCGCGAACAGGGCCGCCATCGCGTCCGCGTGCTCGCGCACCCGGCGGCCCGCCTCCAGGACGGCCGAGAGCGGTACGCCCTCGCGGACCAGGGCCGAGGAGACGTCCAGGAGCCGGCGGCTGACGTGGACGATCTCCTCGCCGTCGGTGGCGAGGTAGCCGAGGTCGAGCGAGGCCGCCAGGTTCTCCGGGGTGACCTCGCCCTCGAAGTAGTCGGCGAGCGCCTCGGGCGTCAGGCGGACCGGGGTCTCCTCGGACCGGTCGATGCCGAGCAGCTCACCCAGCTGGCCGACGTCGCGGCCGTTCTCGAAGGCGACGGTCAGCTCGGCGATCCCGCCGAGGGTGTGGCCGCGCTCCAGCAGGGCGGCGATGGTGCGCAGCCGGGCCAGGTGCTGGTCGTCGTACCAGGCGATGCGGCCCTCGCGGCGCGGCGGCGGCAGGAGCTTGCGCTCACGGTAGAAGCGCAGGGTGCGTACGGGTATGCCGGCGGCCTCGGCCAGCTCTTCCGTGCGGTATTCGCGCACTGTGGTCCTTGCCCCTGTCGCTTCTGCGGTTCGGATGGGGGGTGTGCCGCGTCCTGCGTCGCATTGTGCGGCACGTGCGCAGCCTAGGGCGTACTCCCGGTAACTTTCCCGGCGCGACCCCTACCCATGAGTACGGGGCTGCTCTACTCTCCCGATTGTGCCAGTGATTGCTGGCAGCATCTGAATGGGCGTTGGCATCGGCATCCGAAGGTGGCTGGCATGGGCGGTGGCATGGACGGGCGCGAGCAGGAACGCGAACACGTACGCGTGGCGGTGATCGGGTCCGGGTTCGGCGGGCTGGGCGCCGCGGTGCGGCTGCGGCGCGAGGGGATCACGGACTTCGTCATCCTGGAGCGCGCCGATTCCGTCGGCGGCACCTGGCGGGACAACAACTACCCCGGGTGCGCCTGCGACGTGCCCTCCCATCTGTACTCCTTCTCCTTCGCTCCCAATCCCGACTGGCCCCGCACGTTCTCCGGGCAGCCCGCGATCAGGGAGTACCTGGAGCACGTGGCCGACACCTTCGGGCTGCGCCGCCACATCCGGCTGAACCACGAAGTCCTGATGATGCGGTGGGACGCGGACGCGATGCGGTGGGAGGTGGAGACCTCGGCCGGGGACTTCACCGCCGACGTGGTCGTCTCCGCCACCGGGCCGCTGTCGGACCCGAAGATGCCGGACGTACCCGGACTCGCCGGCTTCCCCGGCAAGGTCTTCCACTCGGCCCGCTGGGACCACGACTACGACCTGCGCGGCAAGCGCGTGGCCATGATCGGTACGGGCGCCTCCGCCATCCAGATCGTGCCCGCCATCGCGCCCGAGGTGGAGCGGCTCACCCTCTTCCAGCGCACCCCGCCGTGGGTGATGCCGCGCACCGACCGGGCGATCACCTCGGTGGAGCGCTGGCTGCACCGCCAGCTCCCCTTCACCCGGGCGGCCCGCCGCGGGCTGCTGTGGGGGATCCGGGAGCTCCAGGTCAGCGCCTTCACCAAGCGGCCGAACCAGCTAGGGCTGATCGAATCCCTGGCCAAGGCGAACATGGCACGCTCGATCAAGGACCCGGAGCTGCGGGCCAAGCTGACGCCCTCGTACCGCATCGGCTGCAAGCGGATCCTGCTGTCCAGCGAGTACTACCCGGCGCTCGCCCGGCCCAACGTGGACCTCGTGGCCTCCGGGCTGAAGGAGATCCGGGGTTCGGTGCTGGTCGCGGCCGACGGGACCGAGACCGAGGTCGACGCGATCGTCTTCGGCACCGGCTTCCACGTCACGGACATGCCGATCGCCGACCGGGTGGTGGGCGTGGACGGCAAGACCCTCGCGGAGGCCTGGAAGGACGGGATGCAGTCCCTGCGCGGGGCCACCGCGGCGGGCTTCCCGAACTGGATGACGATCATCGGGCCGAACACCGGGCTCGGGAACAGCTCGATGATCCTGATGATCGAATCGCAGCTGAACTACATGGCGGACTACATGCGCCAGCTGGGCGTCCTGGGTGGGAAGGTCGCGCTGGCGGCGCGGCCGTCCGCGGTCAACGCCTGGAACCGGCAGGTCCAGACCCGCATGGAGCGGACCGTGTGGAACACCGGCGGCTGCACCAGCTGGTACCTGGACGCGCAGGGCCGCAACACCACGGTCTGGCCGGGCACCACCGGGGAGTTCCGCAAGGAGACCCTGGGCGTGGACCTGAGCGAGTACGAGGTCGTACGCCACCGGGAGCGCGAGCGGGTGGCTGCCGCCGGGGTGCCCGGCGCGAAGCGGGGCCGGGGCCGGGCTGGATCCGCGGAGCAGGAGGGGGCCGCGTGAGCCGGCTGATGCACGTGACCGCCGGGCCGTACGCGCCGCCCGCCGCCCGCCGGGAGCTGGTCGCCACCTCCGCCGACGGTGCGCGCCTGCACGTCGAGGTGCACGGCGAGGACGGAGCCCCGACCGTCGTGCTCTCGCACGGCTGGACCTGTTCCACCGCCTTCTGGGCCGCGCAGATACGGGCCCTGTCCACCACCGGGCACCGGGTCGTCGCCTACGACCAGCGGGGCCACGGCCGCAGCCCCGCCGGCTCCGTGTCCGGCTACGGCACCGAAGCCCTCGCCGACGACCTCGTCGCGGTCCTGGGGGCCACCCTCGCCCCCGGCGAGAAGGCCGTCGTCGCGGGCCATTCCATGGGCGGGATGACCGTCATGGCGGCCGCCGCCCGGCCGGAGTTCGCCCGGTACGTCGCCGCCGCGCTGCTGTGCAGCACCGGCAGTGGCCGGCTGGTCGAGGAGTCGCAGGTCCTGCCGTGGCGCGCCGGCCGCGCGAGGACCCGTATCACCGGAGCGGTCCTGGGATCCCGGGCCCCGCTCGGACCCGTCACCCCCGTCGCCCGCAAGGTGCTGAAGTACGCCACGATGGGCCCCGGATCCGCGCCCGACAAGGTCGAGGCCTGCGCGCGGATCGTCCACGCCTGCCCCACTCCGGTGCGGCACGCCTGGTCCGGGGTGCTGGCCTCCCTGGACCTCGACGCGCAGCTGGCCGCGCTCACCGTGCCCACCGCCGTCATCGGCGGCAAGAACGACCGGCTGACGCCGATCGTGCACGCCCGGGGGCTGGCGGCAGCGCTGCCGAACTGCGTGGGGCTCACCGAACTGACCGGGGTGGGGCACATGAGCCCCATCGAGGCCCCGGAGGCCGTCACCACCGCCGTGCGCGAGCTCGCCGCGGTGTACGTCAGCCGGTCCGACGAACGTGCAGACGTCAACGAACCCGCGAAGGAGAAGACCCCGTGAGTGCTCGCAAGAGTCTGGAAGGACAGGTCGCCGTCGTCACGGGTGCCGCGCGCGGGGTCGGCGAGCTGCTCGCCCGCAAACTGTCCGCCCGCGGCGCGAAGGTGGCCCTCGTGGGCCTGGAGCCCGAGGCCCTCAAGGAGGTCTCCGGCCGGCTGCACACCGACAGCGACCACTGGTACGCCGACGTCACCGACCACGAGGCCATGGCCCGGGTCGCGCAGGAGGTCAAGCAGCGCTTCGGCAAGGTGGACATCGTCGTCGCCAATGCCGGCGTCGCCTCCGGCGGGCCGTTCGCCGACTCCGACCCCGACGCCTGGCGCCGGGTCATCGAGGTCAACCTCATCGGCGGCGCCGTCACCGCCCGGGCCTTCCTGCCCGTGCTGATGGAGAGCCGCGGCTACTTCCTGCAGATCGCCTCCCTCGCGGCGATCACCCCGGCGCCGATGATGACCGCCTACTGCGCCTCCAAGTCCGGGGTCGAGGCCTTCGCGCACTGCCTGCGCGCCGAGGTCGGCTACAAGGGGGTCAAGGTGGGCGTCGGCTACCTGTCCTGGACCGACACCGACATGGTGCGCGGCGCCGACCAGGACGAGGTCATGCGCGAACTGCGCCAGCGGCTGCCGTGGCCGTCGAACCAGACGTACCCGCTGGGGCCGGCCGTCGACCGGATCGTGGCGGGCATCGAGCGGCGTTCCGCGCACGTCTACGCGCAGTGGTGGCTGCGCGGCATGCAGGGGGTCCGCGGGTACCTGCCCGGGATCATCTCGGCAGTCGGACAGCGCGAGATGAAGCGGTTCGAACCGCGACTGGCCAGTGTTTCCAAGGGGCTTGTGGGGGCCGGCGGGGCCGCGGACGAGCAGGAGCGCAGCCAGAGCCGCTGACCGGAATGCGAGGAATGTCCACCTGGGCGAGACTGGTCGGGTTCCCCTTACCGAACACCGTTGCAGGAGTGAGGACACATGGGTATCAAGGACCAGTTCCAGGACAAGGCCAAGGAACTCGCGGAGCGGGCGAAGGCCTCCGGCAAGCAGGACGAGGTGTCCGAGCGCGCCTCCCAGGTTGCCGACCAGGCCAAGGACAGGGCCCGCGACACCTTCGACGAGAACTTCGACAAGTAGGCCAGTGAGCTGAAGGGGTGCGACCCGCCGTCCCGGGTCGCACCCCTTTCGCATGCCCTACGGTCGCCCGCCCCGCCGAGTCACCCCCGCGGCGGCAGCTTCGGCCGGCGCCGGTCCGGTACGTCCGTGTAGCCGGGCGGTACCGCGGCCGGGTCCTGCTCCAGCAGCTCCAGCGCCAGGTGCACGGCATCGTCGAGCTGGGCGTGCCGCCCCTCCGCCCAGTCGAGCGGGGTGCGCAGGATCGGCAGGTCGGGTTCCACGCCGTGGTTCTCCACGGACCAGCCGTACTCGGGGAACCAGGCCGCGTTCATCGGCACCGTGATCACCGTGCCGTCGCCGAGGGTGTGCCGGCCGGTCATGCCGACCACCCCGCCCCAGGTGCGCTGGCCGACGACCGGGCCGAGCCCCAGCAGCTTGAAGGCGGCCGTGATCATGTCCCCGTCGGAGGAGGTCGCCTCGTCGGCCAGGGCCACGATCGGGCCCCGGGGCGCGTTGGAGGCGTAGGAGACGGGCTGCGCGTTGCGGGTCAGGTCCCAGCCGAGGATCGAGCGGGTCAGCTTCTCCACCACCAGCTCGCTGATGTGCCCGCCGGCGTTGCCGCGTACGTCCACGAGCAGGGCCGGCTTGGACATCTCGGCGCGCAGGTCGCGGTTGAACTGCGCCCAGCCCGAGCCGCCCATGTCGGGGATGTGCAGGTAGCCGCACTTCCCGCCGCTGACCTCCCGGACCACCTCGCGGCGCTTGGCCACCCAGTCCTGGTAGCGCAGCGGCCGGTCGTCGATGAGGGGGACGACCGCGACCCGGCGCGCGCGGCCCTGTCCCTCGGCCGGTTCGAAGGTGAGCTCCACGGTGGTGCCGCCGGCCGCCGACAGCAGCGGGTAGGGCCCGGTGACCGGGTCCACGGGCCGGCCGTCCACGTGGGTGAGGACCGCGCCCTCGCGGATGCCGGTGCCCGCGAGCGGGGAGCGGGCCTTGGAGTCGGAGGACTCGCCGGGCAGGATCCGGCCGACGACCCAGGCCCCGTCGCGGGGGAAGAGGTTGGCGCCGAGCAGGCCGATGGCCCGCTGGTAGTGCGGAGGGCCTTCGTTGCGGCGGGCCGGGGACACGTACGCGTGCGAGGTGCCGAGCTCGCCGAGCACCTCGCGCATCAGGTCGGCGAACTCGTCGGGGGAGGCGACCCGTTCGACGAGGAAGCGGTACTGGCGCAGCACCCCGTCCCAGTCGATGCCGCACATCTTCGGCTCCCAGAAGTAGGCGCGGATCAGCCGCCCCGCCTCCTCGTAGGCCTGGCGCCACTCCGCCGCCGGGTCCACCTCGTGCAGGATGCGCCGCAGGTCCAGGTAGACGGTGGAGTCGCTGTCGCCCGACTCGGTCGCCGGGACGGCCCGCAGGTCGCCGTCCTCGTTGACCACGAGCCGGGTGCCGTCGCCGCTGACCGCGAACCAGTCCAGCCCGGAGGCCAGTTCCGTCTTGCGGGCCTTGGTGAGGTCGAAGTACTCCAGCGTCGGCTTGCCGCTGACGTCGGCCGGATTGGCGAAGGTCTCGCCGAGCGCGCCCGAGATCGGCCAGCGCAGCCACACCAGCCCGCCGCCGTGCACCGGGTAGAGGGCGGAGTACTTGGAGGCCGACACCGGGAACGGCGTCACCCTGCTCTCCAGCCCCTCCACCTCCACGGTGACCGCGCCGTCGCCGGACTCGGAGTCCCCCTCGACCGGGTCGAGTCCGCCCGCCGCCGGGCGCCCGTCGGGGGAGAAGGCGAAGGGGGAGGGGGTGGCCGAGGACAGCGGCACCAGGTACGGGCGGCAGCCCAGCGGGAAGGACAGGTCGCCGGTGTGGACGTCGTAGACGGGGTCGAAACCGCGCCAGGACAGGAAGGCGAGGTAGCGCCCGTCCCGGGTGAAGACGGGGTTCTCGTCCTCGAAGCGGCCGTTGGTGACGTCCACGATCGTGGGGGAGCCGGGTCCGGCGATCTTGGCCATCTTGATCTGGCGCAGCGAGCGGCCGATGCCCGGGTGCGACCAGGTCAGCCAGCAGCCGTCGGGGGAGAAGGCGAGGTCGGTGACGGGCCCGTTCTCGGACCGGATCAGCTCGCTGGCCTCCCCGTTGGACTCCTCGGTGGCGTCGATCAGCAGCAGCCGGCCGTCGTTGGAGGCGATCGCGAGCCGCTCCCCGTCCGGATCGGAGAGCAGCTCCAGTACGCGGCCCAGCGCGCCCGAGGCGAGCCGGCGCGGCTCGCGGTCGCCCGAGGCGCGGGGCAGGTAGGCGATCTCGATCGCGTCCTCGCCCTCCGCGTCGGTCACGTACGCCACCTGCCCGCCGCTGCCGAGCATCTCCGGCAGCCGGACCCGTACGCCCGGGGTGTCGGCGATGGTGCGGGCGGGCCCGTCGCGGTGCGTGAGCCAGTACAGGCTGCCGCGCACGACGACGGCGCTGGCCCGCCCGGTGGCGTCGACGGACAGGGAGTCGACGTGGCTGGCGGCCGGGACCTGGTAGGTGCGGCGGCCGGCGCGGGGGCCGCCGAGGCGGACCTCCAGCTTGCGCGGGGAGGCGCCTTCGGCCAGCGATTCCACGATCCACAGGTCGCCGGCGCACTGGTAGACGATCCGGGAGCCGTCGCTGGAGGCGTGCCGGGCGTAGAACTCCTCGTGGTCGGTGTGCCGGCGCAGGTCCGTGCCGTCGGGCAGGCAGGAGTAGACGTTGCCGATGCCCTCGTGGTCGGAGAGGAAGGCGATCCGGCCGTCCACGAACATCGGCGAGTCGAGGTGGCCCTCGACGCCCTCCAGCAGCCGCTCGCCGTGCAGCCACAGCCGGCCGGTGGCGCCGCCGCGGTAGCGCTTCCACGCGGCGGGCTCGTGCGGGGGCTTGCCGGTCAGCAGCAGGGTGCGCCGCTCGCCCGGCTCGTCCCCGTCGGAGGCCTCGTCGTGGACGGCGATGTCGGAGACGGGCCCCCAGGGGAGCCGGCCGCCGGGGCTGCCGTCGGTGGGGAGGGCGTACGCCCAGGCGAAGTAGGAGAAGGGCTGGCCGTGCGAGGAGACGGCCAGGATGTCGCTGCGGCCGTCCTTGTCGGGCGGGGTCCAGCCGCAGACCCGGGTGTCGGTGGCTCCCCAGTGGCTGAGGCGGCGCGCCGGGCCGCCCGAGACGGGGGCGAGGTGGATCTCGGGGTCGAGGCTGCGCCAGGTGGTGAAGGCGATGTGCTTTCCGTCGGGGGAGAACCGG
Organism: Streptomyces sp. NPDC056883; assembly: GCF_042788835.1. NCBI lineage: Bacteria > Bacillati > Actinomycetota > Actinomycetes > Kitasatosporales > Streptomycetaceae > Streptomyces > Streptomyces sp. NPDC056883. Next base: position 33,565 of record NZ_JBHUBS010000027.1, read on the forward strand.
GGGTGGCCCACCCGGGTCCGGTCGACGGTGATCCGCCAGGCCCGGCCCGCGGGCTCTCCGGGAGGAACCAGGGGCGCCACCCAGAGGTCGTCCTCGGTGGCGAAGCACAGCAGATCGTCGTGGAGATGGGGGAACCGGAGGTACGCCGCGTCGTGACTCACCCCCCAATGCTTTCCGCGCGGAGGGGGGCTGGCAACTCGTACAGGTGATCCATGCGGCTTCCCGCGGGGGAGGCGGGAAGCCTCGGGTACGTGACCGACACCACGCCCCTAGCGAAACGGAACTGTTTCGTTTCGTTAGGAGGCGGGGTATGGTCGATCCGTACGAAACGGTTTCGTTCGCTTGGGAACGGTCGGGGGGGAGATGTCGAAATGGTCGAAGAAGTCATGTCGCGTCGCAGCCGGATCACCCCCGAACGGGAAGCCGAACTGCACGGTGCGGTCCTCGACCTCCTCCGCGAGGTCGGTTACGAGGCGCTGACCATGGACGCGGTCGCCGCCCGTACGAAGTCCAGCAAGGCCACCCTCTACCGCCAGTGGGGGAGCAAGCCCGAGCTGGTCGCGAAGGCCCTGCGCTGCACCCAGCCGGTCTCCCTGCGGGAGATCGACACGGGCAGCATCCGCGGGGACTTCGGGGTCATGATCGAGAACTCCGACGATGCCCAGATGGCGAAGGACACCGCGCTGATGCGGGGCCTGACCCATGCGGTGCACGAGAGCCCCGAGCTCCACCAGGCGCTGCGGGACCTGCTGGTCGATCCGGAGATCAACGGTCTGCAGGAGATGCTGCAGAGAGCGGTCGACCGGGGCGAGATCGCCCCGGACTGTCCGGCCCTGGCCTTCGTTCCGCACATGCTCATCGGGGCGTTCATCGCCCTTCCGCTCATCGAGGACCGGCCCGTCGACCGGACCTTCCTCGGTGACTTCATCGACGCCGTGGTCTTCCCCGCCCTCGGCGTCTGATCCTGCCCGGCTTCACCAGCCCGGCTGCTCACCCGGCAGCCGCCCGCCCGCGCTGTCCCCGCGCTCGATTCCTGCCTGCTCCTGACACGCCGCTCTCGTCGTCGGAACGGCATTTCATGCCCTGATCCATCCCACGACCCGAACGGGAGAACCACCGACGTGGCCACCTTCCTCTACCGACTCGGCAGGGGCGCCTTCCGGCGCCGTCGATTCGTCGCCCTCGTCTGGGTGGCGCTGCTGTTCGTCGCCGGCTTCGGCGCGGCATCTGCGTCCGCACCCACCTCAGGCTCGTTCTCCATACCCGGCACGGAGGCCCAGAGGGCCTTCGACCTGCTGGACCAGCGCTTCCCGGGGATGGCCGCCGACGGCGCCACCGCCCGCATCGTGATCAAGGCCCCGGCCGGCGAGAAGGTCGACTCCGAGGCCGTCAAGCCCCAGGTCGAGAAGATCGTCAGCGAGCTGAAGGGCGGTCCGGGCAAGGACCAGATCTCCTCGGTCACCAGCCCGTACGAGGCCCAGGCCGTCAGCCAGGACGGTTCCACCGCCTACATCAGCGTCAAGTACAAGGTCAGCGGCATGGAGCTGACGGACGCCACCCGCGAGGCCCTCACGGAGTCCGCCACGGCCGCCAAGGCCGACGGCCTGAACGTCCAGATCGGCGGCGACGCCCTGCAGGCCGCCCCCGAGACGGGTTCCGGCGAGATCATCGGCATCGCGATCGCCGCGATCGTCCTCGTCATCACCTTCGGCTCGCTCATCGCCGCGGGCCTGCCGCTGCTGACCGCCCTCATCGGCGTGGGCATCGGCATCTCCTCCATCACCGCGCTCGCCAACGTGCTGGACCTCGGCTCCACCACCTCCACCCTCGCGATGATGATCGGCCTCGCCGTCGGCATCGACTACGCCCTCTTCATCGTCTCCCGCTACCGCGCGGAGCTCGCCGAGGGCCGCGAGCGCGACGAGGCCGCGGGCCGGGCCGTGGGAACCGCCGGTTCCGCCGTCGTCTTCGCCGGACTGACCGTGGTCATCGCCCTCGTGGGCCTGGCCGTCGTCAACATCCCGATGCTCAGCAAGATGGGCTTCGCCGCCGCCGGCACCGTGGTCATCGCCGTCCTCGTCGCCCTGACGCTGGTCCCGGCCATGCTCGGTTTCGCCGGCAAGAAGGTGCTGCCCGCCGGCACCAAGTCCCGCTTCCTCGGCAGGGGCAAGGCCAAGCCGGGCGCCGAAGGCGCGGAGGCCAAGCCCAACGGCGGCACCCGCTGGGCCCGCTTCATCCTGCGCCGCCCGGTCATGGTGCTGCTCGTGGGCGTGATCGGCCTCGGCATCGTCGCCATCCCGGCGAGCAAGCTGGAGATGGGCCTGCCGGACGACGGCGCCCAGCCGGTGTCCACCACCCAGCGCCAGGCGTACGACCTGCTCTCCGAGGGCTTCGGCCCCGGCTTCAACGGCCCGCTGATGGTCGTCGTGGACGGGGACAAGGCGCTCGCCGACGCGACGGTCGAGCGGATCAAGGGCCTGGACGGCGTGGCCGCGGTCATGCCGGCCACCCAGAACGAGGCCAAGGACGCCGCCGTCATCACGGTCGTCCCGAAGGACCGTCCGTCCTCCGAGGCGACCGAGACGCTGGTCCACGAGATCCGTGACGGCAGCGACAGCGGCAAGGTGTTCGTCACCGGCGCGACCGCGATGAACATCGACTTCTCGCAGAAGATGAACGACGCGCTGCTGCCGTACCTGGCGCTCGTCGTCGGCCTCGCCTTCCTGCTGCTGATGCTCGTCTTCCGCTCGATCCTGGTCCCGCTCAAGGCGGCGCTCGGCTTCCTGCTCTCGGTGGTCGCCGCCCTCGGCGCCGTCGTGGCGGTCTTCCAGTGGGGCTGGCTCGGCTCGCTCTTCGGGGTGGAGCAGACCGGTCCGATCATGTCGATGATGCCGATCTTCATGGTCGGCGTGGTCTTCGGTCTGGCCATGGACTACGAGGTCTTCCTGGTCACCCGCATGCGTGAGGCGTACGTCCACGGGGAGCGGCCGGGCCAGGCCGTCGTCACCGGGTTCCAGTACAGCGCCCGGGTGGTCGTGGCCGCGGCCGTCATCATGATCGCGGTGTTCTCCGGCTTCATGGGCGCCAGCGACCAGATGGTCAAGATGATCGGCTTCGCCCTGGCGATCGCCGTCTTCTTCGACGCCTTCATCGTCCGCATGACCATCGTTCCGGCCGTCCTCGCGCTGCTCGGCCACAAGGCCTGGTGGCTGCCGAAGTGGCTCGACCGGATCCTGCCGAACGTGGACGTGGAGGGCGAGAGCCTGCGCAAGCACCTCGGCGACTCCTCGGACGGCACCGGTCCCGACAAGGACCGCGAGCTGGCGGGAGTCTGACCCCTCGGCCGGTGACAGACACCGGGTAGGACGCAGAACGGCCCCGCACCGGGAGGTGCGGGGCCGTTCTCGTGGGATCGGGCGGGTCCGGCTGGGCCTAACGGGTGGCCGCGGGCGCGGGTGCGTACGTACGGCGAAGGAAGCGGCGCAGGGCGGCGATGTCGAACTGGACCACCGCGACGCCCTCCGGGGAGTGGAACTCGACGACCGCTTGGACGCGGCCACAGGGCCAGACGCGTACGTCTCCGGTCCCGGTCGGGGCCTGGAGGCCGGCTTCCAGGAGGGCGCGGGGGAAGACCCACTCGTTGTCGGTGCCCTCGGGGGAGAGGTCGGCGGGGAAGACGATCCGTACGGCCAGCGGCTCGTCGGGGACGAAGCGCAGGGCGACCGGGATGGCCCGGTAGAGGGGATCGTCGGTGATCACTCGGGCGCGCACGCGCTCCTCGACGAAGGGGGCCTCGGCGAAAGGGGCCCCGGCGAGGGGGGCCGTGGCGGTCGCGGCCCGGGTGGCGGTGGCACCTGCGGATGGATTCTCGGCGGCGGCTGACATCGACAAGACTCCTCGAATCGGAACATTTGCGTCCGTATTGCCCCCAGCCTCGCACATTCCCACGAATCCGCACGGGGCTATTTGTGGCGCCACCGCTCTTGCCAAGCATTCGCAAGAAGGCCCTATTCTTGAACGGTTAAAGACTTTGTCAGGTCAACGGACCGGTCGCCGGACCGCAGGAAGCGGAGCAGAACCATGCATGTGCCCGACGGCTTCATCGATGCCCCCGTCTCCCTCGCCGCAGGTGTCGCCGCCGCCGGAGCCGTGGCGGTCAGCCTCCGCGGTGCCCGCCGGGAGCTCGACGAGCGCACCGCGCCGCTCGCCGGCCTCGTCGCCGCCTTCATCTTCGCCGTGCAGATGCTGAACTTCCCCGTGGCGGCCGGAACGAGCGGCCACCTGCTGGGAGGCGCGCTCGCCGCGATCCTCGTCGGCCCCTATACGGGTGTGCTGTGCGTGTCCGTGGTCCTGCTCATGCAGGGCCTCCTGTTCGCCGACGGCGGCCTGACCGCCCTCGGCGTCAACATCGTCACCATGGGCGTCGTCACCGTGGTCGTCGCCTACGCCGTCTTCCGCGGGCTGGTCAGGCTGCTGCCCGACACCCGCCGCTCGGTCACCGTCGCCGCCTTCGCCGGAGCCCTGCTCTCGGTACCCGCCGCGGCCGCCTTCTTCACCCTCCTCTACGCCCTCGGCGGCACCACCGACGTCCCCGTGGCCAAGGTGTTCGGCGCCATGGTCGGCGTCCACGTCCTCATCGGCATCGGCGAGGCCGTCATCACGGCCGCCACCGTCGGCGCCGTGATCGCCGTCCGCCCCGACCTCGTCCACGGCGCCCGCGGCCTGTCCGCCCCGCTGAAGCTGCGCGTCGGCGGCGAACTCGTCGACGCCCCCGGCTCCGCCGCCGTGCCGGCCGCCGCCCGCTCCACCAAGCCCGTGTGGATCACCGGCCTGGTCGCCGCGCTGGCCCTGGCCGGCATCGTCTCCTTCTACGCCTCCTCCAGCCCGGACGGACTGGAGAAGGTGGCCGCCGACAAGGGCATCGACCAGAAGGTCACCGAGCACGCGGCCGCCGACTCCCCCCTCGCCGACTACAGCGTCAAGGACGTCTCCGACGCCCGCCTCTCCGGCGGCCTCGCCGGGGTCATCGGCGTGGGCGCGACCGTCGTCGTCGGGACCGGCGTGTTCTGGACCGTGCGCCGCCGCCGCAGCGCCGACCTGACGGCCGCCTCCACGGCCGTACCGGCCGCCTGACATGGGCGCGGGCCACGCCCACAAGCTCTACCGGCCGGGGCGCTCGCCGGTCCACGACCTGCCGCCGCACTGCAAGCTCGCCGCGACCTTCGGTTTCGTGGCCGTCGTCGTGTCCACACCGCGCGAGGCGGTGTGGGCCTTCGGCCTGTACGCCGTCCTCATCGGGGCCGCCACCACCGTGGCCCGGATCCCGCTCGGCTTCCTGCTGCGCCGCCTCCTGATCGAGGTGCCCTTCGTCGCCTTCGCCGTCCTGATGCCCTTCGTGGCCCAGGGGGAGCGGGTGGAGTTCCTCGGCATGTCGCTCAGCGTCTCCGGCCTCTGGGGCGCCTGGAACGTCCTGGCCAAGGGCACCCTCGGCGTGGCCGCGTCCGTGCTCCTGGCCTCCACCACCGAACTGCGCGCCCTGCTGCTGGGCCTCCAGCGGCTCAAGCTGCCGCCGCTGCTCGTCCAGATCGCCTCCTTCATGATCCGGTACGGGGACGTCATCAGCGACGAGCTGCGCCGGATGTCCATCGCCCGGCGCTCCCGCGGCTTCGAGGCGCGCGGGATCCGGCACTGGGGGGTCCTCGCGAAGACCGCCGGAGCCCTGTTCATCCGCTCCTACGAGCGCGGCGAGCGGGTCTACCTCGCGATGGTCAGCCGCGGCTACACCGGCTCGATGCCGGTGATCGACGAGGTGGCGGCCACCCGCACGCAGTGGGCGTACGCGGCCGCCCTCCCGGTGACGGCGCTCGCCGTCTGTCTGATGGGATGGACCCTGTGAACGCAGCCCCGGCCCCGGCCCCGATTCCGCCCTCGCTGGAAGTCTCCGGCCTCGCCTACGCCTATCCCGACGGCCATCAGGCCCTCTTCGGGGTCGACCTCGCCGTCGGGCGCGGTGAGCGGGTGGCGCTGCTCGGTCCCAACGGCGCCGGCAAGACCACCCTGGTGCTGCACCTCAACGGCATCCTGAGCGGCGGCGTCGGCTCCGTGAGCGTGGCCGGGCTGCCCGTGGCGAAGCGCAACCTCGCCGAGATCCGCCGCCGGGTCGGGATCGTCTTCCAGGACCCCGACGACCAGCTGTTCATGCCGACCGTCCGGGAGGACGTGGCCTTCGGCCCGGCCGCCGCCGGGCTGCGCGGCGCCGAGCTGGAGGAGCGGGTGCGCGAGGCCCTGGAGCAGGTCGGGATGGCCGCCTTCGCGGACCGGCCCCCGCACCACCTCTCCTTCGGGCAGCGCCGCCGGGTCGCGGTGGCGACCGTCCTGGCCATGCGGCCCGAGATCCTCGTCCTGGACGAGCCGTCCTCCAACCTGGACCCGGCCTCGCGCCGCGAGCTCGCGGACATCCTGCGCTCGCTCGACGTCACCGTGCTGATGGTGACGCACGACCTGCCCTACGCCCTGGAGCTCTGCCCGCGCGCGGTGATCCTCAGCGAGGGGGCCATCGTGGCCGACGGCAGGACCCAGGACGTGCTCTGCGACGAGCCGCTGATGCGGGCGCACCGGCTGGAACTGCCCTTCGGTTTCGACCCGCGCTCCGTCGTGATCGGCTGACCCGGGGACCCTCGGCGACGGCATAACCGCCGGTCGGAGGTTGTTGCACAGGCCGTGGACATCCAAGGTGTGGTGGCGGAGGGCTTCGAGCCCGTCAGGGACGCGTTCGTACGCAACTTCCAGGTCCTCGGGGACCGGGGTGCGGCGGTGTCCGTGTACCGGGACGGGCGCAAGGTCGTCGACCTCTGGGGCGGGACCAAGGACGCCGAAGGCACCGAACCCTGGGCCGAGGACACCGCCCAGATCGTCCGCTCCGCGACCAAGGGCGTGGCCGCGGCCGTACCGCTGCTGCTCCAGCAGCGCGGACTGCTGGACCTGGACGCGCCCGTGAGCTCGTACTGGCCGGAGTTCAAGGCGGGCGGCAAGGAGCGGACCCGGGTCCGCGACCTGCTCGCGCACCGCGCGGGCGTCCCGGCCCTGGACCGCGGGCTGACGGTGGCCGAGGCCGCGGACGGGGTCTCCGGAGCGCGTGCGGTCGCCGCCCAGCAGGCCTTCTGGGAGCCCGGCACCGAGCACGGCTACCACGCGCAGACCTTCAGCTGGCTGCTGTCCGAGCTGGTACTGCGGGCGACCGGCCGTTCGCTGGGGGGCATCCTGGCCGAGGAGATCGCGGAGCCGCTGGGCCTGGACTTCTGGATCGGCCTGCCGGAGTCCGAGGAGCACCGGGTGGGCCGGGTGGCACCGGTCGAGCCGCCGGAGAGCGCGGGCACACTCCGGACCCGGCCGAAGCGAAACGTTTCCGCGGCCTACGCCGATCCGGACTCCCTCACCCGCCGCGCCTTCGCGGCCATCGACCCGCTGCCCGACGAGAACGACCCCGCCTACCGGGCGGCCGAGCTGCCGGCCTCCGCGGGCATCGGTACCGCCCGCGCCCTGGCCCGCTTCTACGCGGCCACCATCGGCGTGGTGGAGGACGGCGCGCGGATCTTCACCCCGGCCACCACCGCGCTGGCCGGCAAGGAGTTCTCCTCGGGACCCGACCGGGTGCTGGTGGTCAACACGCGCTTCGGCCCCGGCTACATGCTGCACGGCCCCGCGTCCCCGCTGCTGTCCCCGGCTTCCTTCGGGCACCCGGGTCGCGGCGGCTCGCTGGCCTTCGCGGACCCGGAGGCGGGCATCGGCTTCGGCTACGTCACCAACGCCCACGCCAAGTCGGTCACCGCCGACCCGCGCGCCCAGGCCCTGGTCCGGGCCGTCCGCTCGGCGCTGTAACGGCGTCGCGCGGCCGGGGCGGGGAGCGCTAGCGTGCCGTCATGACGACCACCGCGCACCCCCTCTTCGCCGAAGCCCTCGCCGCCCTGGGGCTGGAGCCGGACGTACGGAGCTTTCCCGACGGGACCCGGACGGCCGCCGACGCCGCCGCCGCGATCGGCTGCGAGCTCAGTCAGATCGTGAAGTCGCTGATCTTCGCGGCCGACGGGGTTCCCGTACTGGTCCTGATGGACGGGGCCTCCCGGGTGGACGTGGAGGCGGTGCGCCGCGAGCTCGGGGCGGGCGCCGTGACCCGGGCGGACGCGGCCCTGGTCCGGGAGACCACGGGCTACGCCATCGGAGGGGTGCCGCCCTTCGGGCACCGCACCCGCACTCGGGTCCTCGCGGACCGCTCCCTGCTGGCCCACGAGGTGGTGTGGGCGGCCGCGGGCACCCCGCACACGGTGTTCCCCATGGATCCGCGCGAGCTGATCCGGCACGCGGGGGCCGTGCTGGCCGCCGTACGGGAGGGTTGAGGGGCCGGGAGAGCTGAGGGGCCGGGAGGGCCGAGCGGCCGGGAGGGCCGAGCGGCCGCCGCCGTCCGGTCCCCGGTCAGCGCGCCGGGCCGGTGCGCCCGTGCGGGGGCACGGCGACGACGGTGAGGGCCAGGCCGCCGCGCACCTGCCAGCGGCCGTCGAAGCCGGTCAGCGGGGGGCCGGCCGTCGTGGTGCCCGGGACCAGCAGGGCGGCGGCGAAGGTGCCGTCCGGGCGCAGGGTGATGTGGGCGTCCTGGAAGCCGAGCGGGCGGCCGGTGAGCGGGGACCAGGCCTTGTAGACGGACTCCTTCGCGCTGAACAGCAGCCTGTCCCAGGGGACTCCGGGGCCGTGGGCGGCGAGTTCGCGCAGCGCGGTGCGTTCGGCGGGGAGGGAGATCAGGTTCAGCGTGCCCTCGCCCCGCAGCGGTTCGGCCGGTTCGGCGTCGATGCCGAGGGAGGCCACCGTCGTGTTGCGGGCGACGGCCGCCGCCCGGTATCCGTCGCAGTGCGTGAGGCTGCCGACCATGCCGTCGGGCCAGCGGGGCGCGCCACCGGCGCCGGGGAGGATCGGTGCGGGCGGCAAGCCGAATCCGGCCAGAGCCGCGCGTGCGCACTGGCGGACCGTGGTGAATTCGTGCCGCCGCTTGGCCACGGCCTTGGCGACCAGTGCCTCCTCCTCGGGGAACAGGAAGGGTTCGGCGCTGTCGTGGAAGGTGTCGACGGCGGTCACCTGCGGGGGGAGCAGCGGGGCCAGTAATCCCGCGGGAGCCGGGCCGCCGTCCGGAAGCAACGTCATGAACGGTCACGGTACCGGGGCCCGGCGCACGGCCCGGAGCGGCGCTGGATGCCGTATAGGCCGGATATAGCCGGTGAACGCACGCTCGACTCATTCGAACGGATGGGGGCAGCATGCCGGACCAAGAGGCACAGGTGGCACTGGTGACCGGAGGGTCGCGTGGGATCGGGAGGGCGGTGGCCACCCGGCTCGCACGCGATGGCTTCGACGTCGCCATCTGCTACCGCTCCGACGACGCGGCGGCGGAGCAGGTCGAGAAGGAGATCCTGGCGGCGGGCCGGCGGGCGCTGATCCGCCGGGTCGACGTCGCCGACCGGGTCGGTGTCCGGTCGTTCGTCGCGGACGTCGAGGCGGGGCTGGGACCGGTGTCGGCGGTGGTCACCTCCGCGGGGATCACCCGCGACCGGCCGCTGGCGCTGATGTCGGACGACGAGTGGGACTCGGTGCTGCGCACCAACCTCGACGGCACGTACAACCTGCTGCGCTCGGTGGTCCGCTCGATGATCCGGCGCCGTGCGGGCACGGTCGTCACCCTCTCGTCGGTGGCCGGAGTCGTCGGCAACGCGGGACAGACGAACTACTCGGCCTCGAAGGCCGGGATCATCGGACTGACGCAGGCGCTGGCCAAGGAGTTCGGCCGCTACGGAGTGCGGGCCAACGCGGTCGCACCGGGCTTCATCGACACGGAGATGGTCGCCGGTGTGCCGGAGGCCGTCGCGAAGGACGCCCTGACCCGCATCCCGATGGGATGCTTCGGGACTCCCGAGCAAGTGGCCGCACTGGTCTCCTTCCTGGCCTCCCCGCAGGCCGAGTACATCACCGGCCAGGTGGTCCGGATCGACGGGGGCATGGCGCTGTGAGTGCCGCCTCGGAGATCTGGTTCCGCAGGTATGCGCGGACGGGCGTGCCGCGGCTGCGGCTGGTCTGCTTCCCCCATGCCGGCGGCAACGCCCAGCTGTTCCACGGCTGGTCCTCGCGGCTCCCCGCCGATGTCGAGGTGCTCGCCGTCCGGTACCCGGGCAGGCAGGAGCGGATGGCCGAGCCGTGCATCGAGTCGATGGACGAGCTCGCCGACCGGATCACCGAGGCGCTCGCCGCGTACGGCGACCTGCCGATGGCCCTCTTCGGCCACAGCATGGGCGCCGCGGTGGCCTACGAGGTGGCGGTGCGGCAGGAGGCCGGTGCGGGCGAGGGCCCGGTCCGGGTCCTGCTCTCGGGGCGCAACGCCCCGCACCGCACGTCTCCCACGACCCTCCACAAGGCCGCCGACGACGTACTGGTCGCCGGGGTGTCACGCCTGGGCACCCTGGGCGGAGACCCGTACGCGGTCCCGGAACTGCGGGAGCTGCTGCTGCCCGTGCTGCGCTCCGACTACAAGCTCATCGAGACCTACCACCCGCACCGCCCGGTGGCGCTGCGCGCTCCGATCGTCGCCTACCAGGGCGACAGGGACCCGGGCACCTCCTACGAACAGTTGCTGGCCTGGGGGGAGCTGACGACCGGGACCTTCGAGGTGCGGTCGTTCCCCGGGGACCACTTCTACCTCGCCCCCCGGGAGGCGGAGCTGACCGCGGACATCGCGGGGCGGCTGGCTCGTATCCCGTCCGGCCTGCAGGCCGGATAGCCGAAGGCTTCACCACCACAGCGAGAGGAGCGACGCCGTGACGAGTCCGACGTCCTGGGCACCACTGGAGATCGAAGCGAAGGGCGAGGGCGGGACCGGCGAACTGCTGAGCCGCCTGTCGGAACTGGAGCTCGGCCTGGCCGCGACCCTGGTCCAGGAGAAGGCGCTGGTCTTCCGCGGCTTCGGGATCACCCCGCAGACGCTGGACGCGGCGCTGGACCGGCTGCTGCCGAACCGGCTGGCGTACGTGCACGGCAACTCGCCGCGCACCAAGGTCGGCGGCAACGTCTACACCTCGACCGAGTACCCGCAGGAATTCACCATCTCCATGCACAACGAGATGAGCTACGCCCACGCGTGGCCGTCCCGCCTGGCCTTCTTCTGCCAGGTGCAGCCGGGCACCGGCGGGGCCACCCCGGTGCTGGACGCCGAGCGCTGGCTCGCCGTCCTGGACCCGGAGGTGCGCGAGGCGTTCGCCGGCGGCGTGCGCTACGTGCAGAACCTGCACGACGGCTACGGCCTCGGCAAGAGCTGGCAGGACACCTTCGAGACCGGCGAACGCGCGGACGTGGAGGCGTTCTTGAAGAACGCCGGAGCCGAGTGGGAATGGCGGCGCGACGGGAGCCTGCGCGTGGAGTCCCTCCGGCCGTCCACCACCAGGCACCCCGTCACCGGCGTCGAGGTGTGGTTCAACCAGGCCGACCAGTGGCACCCGGCCGGCCTCGGCGACGAGACCGCGGCCGAGCTCGCCCAGATCCTGTCCGAGGACGAGATGCCGCAGTCGGTGCGGTTCGCCGACGGCAGCCCGATCCCCGCCGAGTACGTCGCCCAGGTCCGCGACCGCGGGCTGGAGGCCGCCGTGGACGTCGACTGGCGCACGGGCGATCTGCTGCTCATCGACAACGTCCTGCTGGCCCACGGCCGGCGGCCGTTCACCGGGGACCGGCGCGTCCTCGTGGCGATGTCCGACTGACGCCGTCCCCGGCGGGCCGGCCGTACCCCGCCCCGCGCCCCGACTTCTTCGACCACGGAGCAAGCTGACCATGACCATCACCTCGGAAGAGACACCCGCCGGCTGGGTGGGGAGCGGAACCGTGCCCGGGATGCGACGTCCCGTGGCCCCCGGCACCGGCATCCACGGCTACATCACCGAGAACCGGGCGGAGCTGCGCGAGCTGCTCACCGAGCGCGGCGCCCTGCTGCTGCGCGGATTCGAGGTCGGCGGTGTCGACGGCTTCGACGGCACCGTCCGGGCGTTCTCCGCCGCGCCGCCGCTGGCGTACGCCGAGCGCTCCTCGCCCCGCAGCACCATCAAGGGGCAGGTCTACACCTCGACCGACTATCCGCAGAACGAGGAGATCTTCCTCCACAACGAGAACTCCTACCAGGCGGTCTGGCCGCGGACGCTGTACTTCTACTGCGTCGAGCCGGCCGTCACGCAGGGGGCCACCCCGCTCGCCGACATCCGCCAGGTGCTCAGGTCCATCGACCCGCAGGTGCGCGCGGAGTTCGAGGCGCGCGGCTGGCAGGTCATGCGCAACTTCCACGCCGGGTTCGGAGTGCCCTGGCAGGAGGCCTTCAACACCTCGGACAAGGACGCCGTCGTGGCGTACTGCAAGGAACGCAGGATCGAGGCGGAGTGGCGGCCCGACGGCGGTCTGCGCACCACCGCGGTGCGGCAGGCGGTGCACCGTCATCCGGTCACCGGCGAGGAAGTGTGGTTCAACCACGCGACGTTCTTCCACGTCAGCACCCTGGCTCCGGAGGTCGGCTCCGGTCTGCGCGCGATCTTCGCCGACGAGGACCTGCCCACGAACACCTTCTACGGGGACGGCGGGGTCATCCCCGACGAGGTGACGGATCACCTGCGCGCCGCCTACCGGTCGGCTGCGGTCCGCTGGGACTGGCAGCGCGACGACGTCCTGGTCGTCGACAACATGCTGGCCGCGCACGCGCGCGAGCCGTTCACCGGACCGCGGCGGATCGCCGTGGCCATGGCAGAGCCGTCCGACGCCTGACGGCCGACGGCTGCCGGATCTATGGGGAGTTGAGGCAGACATGTTCGAGACGTATGGATCACGCATCTCCGGACTGGCCGTGTACCGGCCGGCCCGGCTGGTGTCCAACGAGGAACTGGCACCACTGACGACGGTCTCGCCGCAGTGGATCGAGAGCCGGACCGGCATCAAGACCCGCCACCACGCCTCCGAGGAGGAGGACCTGGTCACGATGTCGGCGGCCGCGGGCGAGAAGGCCGTCGTCTCGGCCGACATCGACCCGGGGGAGGTGGACCTGACGATCGTCGCCAGCGCCACCCGCCGCGTCCGTATGCCCGGCATCGCCCCGGAGGTGGCCTCCCGCATCGGACTGCCCAACTCCGGTGCGTACGACCTCAATGCCGTCTGTGCAGGTTTCACCTACTCGCTGGCCATGGCGTCCAACGCCGTGCGTCTCGGCGAGGCGCGCAACGTCCTGGTCGTCGGCGTCGAGCGGACCAGCGACTGGATCGACCCCACCGACCCCGACACGTTCGTCATCTTCGGTGACGGCGCCGGAGCCGCGGTGGTGTCGCGCTCGGACCAGCCCGGCATCGGCCCGGCGGTCTGGGGCAGCGACGGCGCACGGCACGACGTGCTCGGCATCACCGAGAAGGCGGACGGCCGGGAGTACGTCACCATGAACGGCCCGCTCGTCTACAAGTGGTCCACGGCCACCATGCCGGACGTCGCCCACCGGGCGTGCGCCGCCGCCGGGATCACGATGCAGGACATCGACTGGTTCGTGCCGCATCAGGCCAACAACCGGATCATCAAGACGCTCGCCGCCAATCTGGACCTCCCGCCGGACCGCGTCGTCAACGACGTCGTCGACACCGGAAACACCTCGGCGGCCTCGGTGCCGCTGGCCTTGAGCAGGCTCAAGGAGAGCGGCCGCAGCACCCCCGGCGAGAACGTCCTCCTGCTCGGCTTCGGCGCCGGCCTGACGTACGCCGGCCAGGTCATCCGGATGCCGTAACCGGCTCCGGCGCACACGACCCCCCGCTTCCACCCCCCACTTCCCCCCACTGCACCCCCACTGCACCCCCCCACTGCCCCTCTGTACGCACATCCCGCACACACCCATGGAGAGACGAAGACCATGACCAGAGACGAACTGATTGTCGAGATCATCAACCTCACGCTGCGCACGGCGCCGGACCTGGAGGGCGAGGTCACCGCCGAGTCCAGCTTCGACGAGCTCGGCATGGACTCCCTCACCCGCATCGACCTGCTGGCCGCCGTGGAGAAGGCCTTCAACCAAACGGTTCCCGACGAGCGGGTCGGTGACCTGCTGCGCATTTCCGACGTCGCGGACTTCCTGACGGCAAACAAGGCAGGAGTCTGACCCATGGGCCACACGGACCCCATAGGCGGGGCGATGCCCCTGTCGGTGGGCCAGGAGGGGCTATGGCTGCTCCACAAGCTGGCTCCCGACAGCGCGACCTACAACCTCGCGGGTGGTGTCCGGATGGAGCCCGGGCCGGACCCCGAGGTCCTGGCCCGGGCGGCCCGGGCGCTCACCGGGCGACACCCGATGCTGCGTTCGGTGTACGTCGAGGCTGACGGGAATCCCCGTCGGCTGGTGAAGAACCCGGGCGAGATCGGCGAACTCGTCGTGCGCGACGTACCGGACGCGGACGACGCCGAGCTGCGGCGGCTCGTCACGGCCGAGGCGGCCACCCCGTTCCGGCTGTCGGAGGAGGGACCGTTCCGGGTGGTGCTGTGGCGCCGCCGTGACGACGCCGTGCTGCTGGCACTCACCCATCACATCGCGACCGACGCCATCTCCCAGTGGCTGCTGTGGCGCGATCTCCTGGGCGCCTACGAGGCGTTCGCCGAGGGCAAGGAGCCCGACTGGGCTCCCCTCGTCGTCGAGTACGACCATTTCGTCGAGAGCGAGCGGGCCCTCATCGACTCCTCGCGCGGCCGGCGCCAGGCGGAGTTCTGGCAGGAGCAGTGCGCAGGTTCCGCACCCGCCGAGGTCCTGACCGACAAGCCCCGCCCGCCCGTCGCCTCGTTCACCGGGGCCAGCCTCTTACGCCGGCTGCCCGACGAGCTCTCGGAGCGGCTCAAGCGCGCCGCCGCCGAACAGGAGATCTCCCAGTTCGCCCTGGCGCTCGGTTCCCTCCAGGCCCTGCTGAACCGCTGGACCGGCCAGACCGACTTCCTCATCGCCTGCCCGGCATCGGTGCGCCGCTCGGCGGCCAAGGACGTCGTCGGCTACTACGTCAACCCGGTCCTGGTCAGGGCCGTGTTCGACAGGAACACCCCGCTGGGCGAGGTGACGGCCGCGGCCAACGATCGCCTCAGGCAGGCGACCGCACGGGCCACGTACCCGTTCCCGCTGGTCGCGCAGGCCGCGGCGGCGGCCGGGCCGCTGTTCCGGATCTCCATGACCATGGTCACCACGGACCGCTTCGGTTCCGAGATGGCCGGTGCGGCCGCCGGCGTACCCCTGGACGTGGCCGGTCTGACCACCACGTACCTGGAGATCCCGCACCTCGAGGGCCAGTGCGACATCACCTTCGAAGTCACCCGCGACGTGCAGGGGCTCACCCTGGCCCTGCGCTACGACACCGCACTCTTCGAGCGGGACACCATGGACCGGCTGCTCGACCAGCTCATCCGCTTCATGGCCGCTGCCGCGGACACACCCGAGCGCCCGGTCTCCCGGATCCCGCTGACGGACGCCGCCGAGAAGCGTTCGCTGCTGGCCCTGGGCAGCAACGCCGGCGACAGATCATGAAGCAGCCCGTTCTCCGCGGCATCCTCGACGGCGTGGGCAACACCCACCTCGTCGAACTCGGCGGGCTGCTGCCCCGCTTCGGGTCCCGCGTCTTCGCGAAGCTCGAGGCGTTCAACCCCGGCGGCAGCGTCAAGGACAGGTCGGCGCTGTCGATGCTGCTCGGCAGGATCCGCAGTGGGGAACTGGTACCGGGCCGGTCGACGGTCGTGGAATCCAGCTCCGGGAACCTGGGGATCGGCATCGCACAGATCTGCCGGTACTTCGGGATCGACTTCATCTGCGTGGTGGACCCCAAGACCACCCAGCAGAACCTCGCCATCCTGCGCGCCTACCGGGTCACGGTCGAGATGGTGACCGAGGCCGACCCGGACACCCGCGCCTTCCTGCCGGCCCGTCTGGCGCGGGTACGCGAACTGCTGGCCGCGATCCCCGGCGCGTACTGGCCCAACCAGTACGCCAACCCGCTCAACCCGCGGGCCCACGTCCAGACCATGCGGGAGATCGCCGAGGCCCTGGACGACCGGGTGGACTACCTGTTCTGCTCGACCGGTACCGGCGGCACCATGACCGGCTGCGCCCAGTACATCCGGGAGCGCGGGCTCAGCACCACGCTGGTGGGGGTCGACGCCATGGGAAGCGTGCTGTTCGGCGGCCCCTCGGGCCCACGGCTGCTTCCCGGACACGGGGCGGCGATCAAGCCCCCGCTGTTCGATCCGGCACTGGCCGACGAGGTCGTGCTCGTCTCCGACCTCGACTGCGTCGTCGCCTGCCGGACCCTGACGCACCGCGAGGCGATCCTCGCGGGCGGCTCGTCGGGTGCCGTGACCGCCGCGCTGGGGAAGATGGCCGACCGCATCCCGGCCGGCAGCAACTGCGTGATGATCTTCCCCGATCGCGGCGACCGCTATCTCGACACCATCTACTCCGACGACTGGGTACGCGCCCACTTCGGAGAGGTCTCGCACCTGTGGAACGAACCCGAACACACATTGGCGGTGGGCGCATGCTGATCATCAAGCACGGTGAAGTGGCCGGGATGCTGGCCGGACGCGAGAAGGAGATCATCGATCTCGTCGCCGAGGCCTACCGGCGTCACGACGAGGGTCGCACGGTCCTGCCGCACTCCGTGTTCCTGCGCTTCCCCGACCGCCCGAGGGACCGGATCATCGGCCTCCCCGGCTATCTCGGGGGCGACGCCGAAGTCGCCGGAATGAAGTGGATCTCCTCCTTCCCCGGCAACGTCGCCGCCGGGCTCCAGCGGGCCAGCGCCGCCGTCCTGCTGAACTCGCTGGAGACCGGACACCCCGAGGCGCTCATCGAGGGCTCACTGATCTCCGCCCGGCGCACCGCGGCCTCGGCCGCGCTCGGCGCGCGGATGCTCCTCGGCGACCGCAGGCCCTCCGGGGTCACGCTCATCGGCACCGGAGTCATCAACCGCGAGGTGCTGCGCTTCCTGGCCGCCGAGCGGCCCGAGCTCGATTCCCTCGCCGTCTACGACACGGACATGGAGCGGGCCAAACGCTTCACCGCCGACCACGCCAGGCTGCTGCCCGGCGCGAAGATCCGCCACTGCACCACCCTCGACGAGGCACTGGCCGCCCACGACCTGGTGTCCTTCGCGACGACGGCACCCACGCCGTACACCGGCCTGGACGCCTGCCCGCCCGGCACCGTGGTGCTCCACCTCTCGCTGCGCGACCTCACAGTGCCCGCCGTGCTCGGGGCGCACAACATCGTCGACGACCCCGACCACGTATGCCGTGAGCAGACCTCGCTGCACCTGGCGGAGCAGCAGACCGGCGGGCGCGAGTTCGTCGACGCCTCCATCGGCGCGCTGCTGCGCGGCACCGCCCGGCCGGCACCGGAAGCCGGACGGCCGCTCGTGTACTCCCCGTTCGGGCTGGGCGTCCTGGACCTGGCGCTGGCCCGGTTCGTCCGCGACGAGGCACGACGCTGCGGTACCGGAACCCGTATCGACGGATTCCTGCCGGCGCCGACGCTCTAGGCCGTCGCGCGCCCGGGGCACCCCCACTGAACGCTGCAACTGATCAACACCTCTGGAGAAGAGATGTCTGTCCCGCTGCACGAACTGATCGCCCAGCAGACCGTCCGTACCCCTCACGCCATCGCGGTCGACGACGCCCAAGGGTCGATGACGTACGCGCAGTTGGACCGCCGCGCGAACGGCATCGCCCGACTCCTGCGCGGGCGCGGCGTCCTCCCCGAGTCGAGGGTGGCCGTCTGCCTGCCGCGCGGTCGGGAGCTCCTCGCGGCGCTCCTGGGCGTCTGGAAGGCCGGCGCGGCCTACGTCCCCCTGGACGCGGGCCACCCGGCCGAACGCATCGCCTGGATGGTCTCGGACAGCGGGGTGCGGACGGTGCTGACCGTCGGCGCGTCGGCCGCGGCCCTGGACGGTGTCGTACCCGACGGCGTCGTCCTGCTCGACGCGGCCGGAGGCGAGGCCGACGCCGAACCCGTCGCGACGGGCCCGCAGCACGCCGCGTACATCACGTACACCTCGGGCTCGACGGGCCGCCCCAAGGGCGTGCTCGTCGAGCACGGCGGGATCGCCAACCGGGTGAACTGGTCGGTCGCCCGACAGGGCCTCACCCCGGACGACAGGGTGCTGCAGAAGACCGTCCTCACCTTCGACGCCGCGGCCCTGGAGCTCTTCGCGCCGCTCGTGGCGGGCGGCACCGTGGTGATGGCCCCCGAGGGCGCCGAATCGGACCCCGCGCTCCTCGTACGGACGGTGGCCGACCGGCACATCACCGTCCTGCAGGGCGTGCCCTCCGTGCTGCGGCTGCTCGCCGAGGAGCCCGCCTGGTCCGAGTGCACCGGGCTGCGGCTCGTCCTGTCCGCGGGTGAGGCGCTCGACGCCGAGCTGTGCCGCAGGCTCGGTGAACCCACCGGTGCCAAGGTGTGGAACACCTACGGCCCCACGGAATGCTCCATCGACGTCACGGGCCAGGAGTTCGACCCGGAGCTGCACACCGAGGCGGTGCCGATCGGCCGGCCGATCGACCACATGCGGGTGTACGTGCTCGACGAGGACCTCGACCCGGTCCCGATCGGTGTCGTCGGCGAGCTGTACGCCGGAGGCATCGGCGTGGCACGCGGCTACGTCGGCAACGCGGCGCAGACCGCACAGAGCTTCGTACCGGATCCGCACGGCCCGGCGGGCAGCCGCATGTACCGCACCGGCGACCTCGCGCGCTGGCGCTCCGACGGGGCGCTCGCCTACCTCGGCCGCGTGGACCACCAGGTCAAGGTGAACGGCGTCCGGATCGAGCCCGCCGAGGTGGAGGCCGCGCTCAACGCGCACCCCGACATCCGGGGCGCCGTGGTCGGCGCGTACGCCGTCGGCGCCGGGAAGCGGCTGGTCGCCCATCTGGTGACCGCCCGCCGCATACCCCGGGACGAGCTGCGCAGCTTCCTGCGCAAGCGGCTCCCCGAGCCGATGGTCCCCGCCCTGTTCGTGCCGATGGACGCCTTCCCGCTGACAAGCAACGGCAAGATCGACCGCAAGGCCCTGCCCGACCCCGAACAGCCGGGCACGCGGACCCCGTGGGAGGGCCCGCAGTACACCGCACCGCGCACCGTCGAGGAACGCCTCGTGGCCGAGGTGTGGGAGCAGCTGCTCCAGGTGGAGAGGGTCGGCGTGCACGACGACTTCTTCGCCCTCGGCGGCTCCTCCCTCGTCCTGACCCGGCTGGCGGACGCCCTGGGCAGGGCCTCCGGCGACAGCATCCAGCTGCGCGGCCTCTTCGCGGCCTCCACGGTCGAAGCCCAGGCCAAGCTCCTGCAGGAGGCGCGTCCCGCCGTGCCCGAGGTGGTGCCGGTGGGTCGCGACGTCCCGCTGCCGCTCTCCTCCGGGCAGCACCGGCTGTGGTTCCTGGACCGCATGCACCCGGGCAGCGCGGAATGGGTGGCGCCGCTGTTCCTGCGGCTGCCCGGGGGCACGGCCGCCGATGCCGTGCAGTCCGCACTGGACGCGCTGGAGGTCCGCCACGAGTCCCTGCGCACCCGGTACGTCCTCGAGGGCGAGGAGCCCCGGCAGGTGGTGGCCGCGGCGCAGCCGGTGGAGCTGCGCGTGGTGGACGCGAGCGAGGCGGAGATCGAGGGCCTGTTCCGCGAGCAGTTCGCCCGGGGCTTCGACCTGAGCGACGGTCCGCTGTGGCGGGCCCTGCTCGTACGGGTCCCCGTAGGCGGCCCCGTCCTGCTGGTCACGACCCACCACATCGCCAGTGACGGCTGGTCGACGGTGCTCATGGACCGGGAGCTCCGCGAACTGTGCGCCGCCTCCGCCGAGGGCCGCACACCGGAACTCCCCGACCTCCCGGTGCAGTACGCGGACTACGCGGCCTGGCAGGCCGCCCGGTCCGACGGCGCGGTCCTCGACCGCGAACTCGACTATTGGAAGAACGCGCTGCGCGGCATGCCCGAGCTGCAGTTGCACACGGACCGGCGTCGCCCGGCCCGGCGCGACGGGCAGGGCCAGGGCGTCCGCTTCTCGGTGCCGGCCGGTCTCGCCGACGCCCTCAGCGGCATCGGACGGAAGCACGGCGCGACCCAGTACGCGACCCTGCTGGCCGTCTTCGCGGCGTTGCTCTCGCGGCACAGCGGCCAGGACGACTTCGGCATCGGGAGCCCGGTCTCCGGGCGGCTCCGCCCGGAGACACAGGGCACCGTCGGCTTCTTCCTCAACTCGCTCGTCATGCGCTGCGACCTGACCGGCGATCCCACCTTCGGTGAGCTGCTGGGGCGTACGAAGAACACGGCCATGGCCGGCTTCGCCCACCAGGAGCTGCCGTTCGAGCGGCTCGTGGACGAGCTGCAGCCGGTCCGCGACCTGTCCCGTACCCCGCTGTACCAGGTGGCCTTCGACCTGCAGGACGAGGGCACCACTTCGGTGGCCGCCGACGGGGTGCTGATGGATGCCTTCCAGGGCGCCTGGCGGGTGGCCAAGACCGACCTCACGATGTTCGTGTGGCGCCAGGCCGACGGCTCACTGAACGGCGCCCTCGAGTACGCGACCTCGCTGTTCGACCGGTCGACCGTGGAGCGCATGGCCGACCACTTCGTGAGGCTCGTCGAGGGTGTCGTGGCGGCGCCGGACCTGGCGCTGTCGGCGATCGACATCACGTCGGTCCACGAACACCGGCTCCTGCGGGTCTGGAACGACTCGGCGGTGGTGGTGCCGGAGGTGTCGGTGCCGGAGTTGGTGGCGCGGTGGGTGGTGGAGTCGCCGGATGCGGTGGCTGTGGAGGCCGGTGGGCGGTCGTTGTCGTTCGCGGAGTTGGACGTGCGGGCGAATCGTCTGGCGCATCGTCTGCGTGCGGCTGGTGTGGGTCCGGAGTCGACTGTTGCCGTACTTCTGGATCGGTCCGTTGATCTGGTGGTGTCGTTGCTCGCGGTGTGGCGTGCGGGTGGTGGGTTCGTTCCGATGGACCCGGTACTGCCGGCGGGCCGGATCGCGGGGATGGTGGCCGACGCGCGCGTGACGGTCTCGGTCACCTCTGGTGCGTACGCGGACCGCTTCGACGTGACCGTGGTGCGGGTCGACGAGGAAGACCTGTCGTCGTTCCCGAATTCTGCGCCGGCTGTCGCGGTGGATCTGGATTCGGTGGCGTACACGGTGTTCACGTCGGGTTCGACGGGGCGGCCGAAGGGTGTGCAGGTTTCGCATCGCAGTCTGGTGAACCATGTGGACTGGGCGGTGCGGGAGTTGGTGGCTTCGGGTTCGGGTGGTGCGCCGGTGTTCTCGTCGGTGGCGTTCGACCTGGTGGTTCCCAATGTGTGGGCGCCGCTTGCTGCGGGTCAGCGTGCGTGGCTGTGGGACGGCGAGCTGACCGACCTCGGTGAGAGCCTGGCGGCGGCGGGTCCGTTCTCCTTCATGAAGCTGACCCCCGGACACCTGGAAGTGATCTCCGGCCAGCTCTCGGACGACCAGATTCAGGCTCTGACCTCGCGTGTGGTGGTTGCGGGGGAGGCGCTGCCCGGCGGTCTGGTGGAGCGCTGGCGGGTGCTGCTCGGTGAGGGCCGGGTGCTCAACGAGTACGGTCCGACCGAGGCCACGGTCGGTACGTGCGTCTTCCCCCTGGTCGAGGCGTTCGAGGGTGTGGTGCCGATCGGGCGCCCCCTGCCGAACATGATCATGCGCGTCCTGGACGCGGGTCTGCAACCCGTCCCGGTCGGTGCGGTGGGTGAGCTGTTCGTCGGCGGTACGGGTGTGGCACGTGGCTACGCGTTCCGTCCCGCGGCGACGGCCGAGCGGTTCATCCCCGACCCGTTCGGGCCGGCCGGCGCCCGTCTCTACCGCAGCGGTGACCTGGCCCGGTGGCGCAGCGATGGTGCGGTCGAGTTCCTCGGCCGTATCGATGACCAGGTCAAGGTGCGCGGGTATCGCATCGAGCTCGGCGAGATCCGTGCCGCGCTGATCGCCCGCCCGCAGGTCACCGATGCCACCGTGGTGGTCTCGGAGGACCAGCGGATCATCGCCTACGTCGTCGGTCCCACGGACGCGCTGGCCGAGGAGCTCGCGGCTTCGCTGCCGGAGTACATGGTCCCGTCCGTCTTCATCGGGCTCGACGCGCTTCCGCTGACGGCCAACGGCAAGATCGACCGGCGTGCCCTCCCCGACCCCGAGGCCACGGCTGCGGACGCGTTCATCGCTCCCCGCACCCCCACCGAGGAACGCATCGCCGGCATCTGGCGTGACCTGCTGGGCAAGGAGGCGAGCACCCAGGACAGCTTCTTCGACCTGGGCGGACACTCCATCCTCGCCGTCCGGCTGGTCTCGCGCCTGCAGAACGAGTTCGACCTGGACCTCCCGATGCGCGTCGCCTTCGAGAGCCCGACGATCGCGCAGCTCGCCGTCGAGATCGAGGACCGGATCCGGGCCGAGATCGACGCCGTGCTCAGCGACTCCCACTGATTCCGTCGAGACGAAGGACGTGCCATGCGACACCTCATTTCCATCGGCGACCTGACCGACGACGATCTGCAGGACCTGGTCGAGCGGGGGGCGGAGTTCGCCGCCGGGGCCCGGGCGAAGTCCCTGAAGGACGCCGTCGTCGGCATCTACTTCCGGCGGACGTCCACCCGTACCCGTACCGCGTTCACCAGCGGCGCTCTGCGGCTCGGTGCGAAGACGGTGACCTTCGGCCCCGACGATCTGCAGCTGAACACCGGGGAGACCACCGAGGACACCGGCCGGGTGCTCTCCGGCATGCTCGACCTGCTGGTGGCCCGTACCGCGGACGCCACCGAGGAGCTGCGGACCTGGGCGGCCGGCGGGCGGATGTCCGTCATCAACGCGATGAGCACGGAGGAGCACCCCACCCAGGGGCTCACCGATCTCACGACGCTGCAGCACCACTTCGGCCGCGTCGAAGGACTGCGGGTGCTGTACGTCGGTGAGGGCAACAACAGCGCCGCGGCTCTGGCGCTCGCCCTGACCCGGTTCCCCGGGACCGAGTTGGAGCTGCGGACCCCGCCCGGTTACGGGCTGGCGCCGGAGATCCTCGCCACCGCCGCCGAACAGGCGGGGCGCAGCGGATCGAAGGTGTCCGAGCAGCACGACATGGCTGCCCTGCCCTCGGGTCTCGACGCCGTCTACACCACGCGCTGGCAGACCACCGGAACCAGTAAGCCGACCGCCGACTGGCGGGACGTCTTCGCGCCGTTCCAGGTCACCCGCGAGCTGTGGGAGGAGAGCCCGGACGCGGTCTTCCTGCACGACCTTCCCGCCCACCGCGGCCAGGAGGTCACCGCCGAGGTGCTGGACGGTCCGGCGAGCATCGCCTTCACCCAGGCGACGCACAAGCTGCACAGCGCGATGGCTGTCCTGGAGTGGTGCTGGGCCGAT
This sequence comes from Streptomyces sp. NPDC056883, assembly GCF_042788835.1. Taxonomy (NCBI): domain Bacteria; kingdom Bacillati; phylum Actinomycetota; class Actinomycetes; order Kitasatosporales; family Streptomycetaceae; genus Streptomyces; species Streptomyces sp. NPDC056883. The sequence continues at coordinate 57,033 of NZ_JBHUBS010000027.1, forward strand.
CGGCGATGAGCGACGACGGGGGAGACAGAGTGCGGCGAACGAGCAGCCCGGCACTGCGGACGCTGCGCAGTTACCGCGACTTCCGGCTGCTGTGGACCGGCTCCGCGATGGCCGTCATGGCGGAGCGCTGCTCGGGCATGGCGTTCACGCTGCTCGTGCTGTGGGACACCCGGTCGGCGAGCGCGGCCGGACTCGTGGGCTTCGCGGGGCTGTTGCCGGCGCTGCTGGTCCAGCTGCCGGCCGGTGTTCTGGTGGACCGGCTGAACCGCCGGCGGGTGATGATGACGTGCGTCGTCGTGCGCATGGTCGCGGTCGCCACCGTGGCCGTGTCGCTGATCGGGGACACCGTCTGGGTCTGGCACATCGCGACGGTGGCGTTCGTCCAGAGCAGCATGACGGTCTTCTACCAGCTGTCCGAGCGGGCCATGGTCCGGAGTGTGGTGCCGCCCAGCCAGCTGGGGGTGGCGATGGCGACGAACGAGGCCCGGTCGCGGGCGGTCAACTTCGTCGGGCATCCGATGAGCGGTGCGATGTTCGGCCTGTCGGCGTGGATACCGTTCATGTCGAGCGTCGGGCTGTACCTGCTCTCCCTGATCACCATCGTGCGGCTGCGGGGCGAGGAGGAGGCGCCGCCCGGGCCCGGCAGGAAGCGCCGCAGGATGCGGGCGGACATCGCCGTCGGGCTGAGGTGGGTATGGGATCGGGCCTTCTTCCGCATGGCACTGCTGATCATCGCGGGAAGCAATCTGGTCTTCCAGGGGCTCGTCCTCACCGTGGCCGTCGTGGTCAGGGAGGACGGCGGCGCCGCGGGCACCGTCGGACTGATCATGGCCTCCGGGGGTATGGGTGGGCTGCTCGGAGCGTTGGCCGGCGGCTGGCTGAACCAGCGGCTGGCGATGCGCCAGATCATGATCACGGCGCATGTGGCCTGGGCGCTGGTCATGCCCGCAGCGGTATTTTTCAGACAACCCGTGGCACTTGGTGTTCTCTTCTTCATAACGTCTCATATAGGAGCCGCTGTTACTGTCTCCGGCATGTCCTACCAGGTGCGCATCACCCCCAACGACATGCAGGGACGGGTGGGCAGTGTCGTCATGCTCCTTGTCTCCGGGGCGAGTTCACTCGGTGCCCTCGGTACCGGGTTTCTGGTGGAAGCGGTCGGCACCCGGCACGCGCTCATGGTCGTGTCGATGGTGATGGTGGTGCTCGCGCTGGTCGCTGCCGTGGTCTTCACCAGACCGGGTGCGGCGCTCGAGGACCGGCAGGAAGGCACACCGCCTTCTCCGCCCGCGCCGGTTGCCCTCGCGGACAGGGCGACGGCCGATCCCCTCACCAACCTGGAATTGCGGAGAATCGATGGATGACGCAGTGCGGCTCGAGTCGCTGACCAAGACCTATGGATCCGGGGACAGCGCGGTGACGGCGCTGCGCGAGATCGATCTGTCCTTTACCCGGGGAAGCTTCACGGCCATCATGGGCCCGTCGGGATCCGGCAAGTCGACCCTTCTGCAGTGTGCCGCCGGACTCGACAGGCCCACATCGGGGCGGGTGTTCATCGACGGCAAGGACATCGTCGGGCTGAACGAGACCCAGCTCACCGAACTCCGGCGCGAGACCACGGGGTTCATCTTCCAGGCCTTCAACCTGCTGCCCTCGCTGACCGCCGAGCAGAACGTGGCGTTACCCATGCGGCTGGCCGGGCGCAAGCCCGGCCGCCGGACCGTACGGGAGGCGCTCGCCCAGGTGGGGCTGGAGAACAAGGCGGGCAGCAGGCCGAGCCAGCTCTCCGGCGGCCAGCAGCAGCGGGTCGCCATCGCCCGCGCGCTGGTGGCCCGGCCGGCGGTGCTCTTCGCCGACGAACCCACCGGCGCACTCGATCTCACCACGGGACGCGAACTGCTGGGCACCTTGCGGCAGCTGGCCGGGTCGTCCGTACAGGTTCCCGCCGTCGTCCCCGCTCCCGCCCCCGCTCCCGGTCGCGGTGAGCGCGTGACCACGACGATCGTGATGGTCACGCACGACCCGAACGTGGCCGCCTACGCGGACAGGGTGCTGTTCCTCGCCGACGGCAGCCTGGTCGGCGAGCTGCTTTCGCCCACCGCCGAGGCGGTCGCCGCGCGGATGACGGCCCTGGCGGTGTCGCGGTGATCAGGGTTGCCTTCCAGACCCTGCGCGCGCGGTGGGTGTCGTTCCTCGGCACCGTCGTGGCGCTGGTGCTCGGCGTCGCGCAGGTCGCGGCCATGGGCGTACTCATCATGACCATGCTCGATCTGCCCGACCGGCCGGTCGAACGGTTCTCCGGGGCACCCGCCGTGGTGCAGGCGTCCGACCCGGACTGGGACCCGGCCCATCACGACCTCGGGATCCGGTCGCTCGCGGCCGCCCGGGGCATCTCGCCCGAACTGAGGGAGAAGGTCGCCGCCACCGGCGAGACCGTGCTCGACCGCGCCTTCTACGCCCAGCTGGAGGGCGGCCCCGAGGGCCAGGTGGGCCACCCCTGGCCGGTGGCGCGGTTCGGCGGCTACAAGCTGGCGGACGGCAAGGAGCCGTCCGGTGCGCAGGAGGTCGTGGTCCCGTCCGACCGGGCCCGTACCGGCGACGAGGTGACGGTTCTGACCGCCTCCGGCGTCGCGCAGTACACGGTCAGCGGCACGGTCACCCCGGTCGGCTGGGAGGACGCCGTGTTCTTCACCGACGCGGAGGCCGCCCGGCTCTCCCCGCGCATCGAGTCCCTGGTCGCTCTCGGCCCGGTGGCCGCCGTGCGGACCGCCGTCGGCGACGACGCCGCGGTGCTCACCGGCCAGGACCGGCACAAGGCGGACGCCAGCGAGGCCAGTGACCGCGAAACGCTCGACAACACCATCACGCTGGTTCCGGTGATGGCCAGCGTGGCCGGCACGACCGCGATCTTCGTGGTGGCCTCCACGTTCGCCTTCGCCGTGGTCCAGCGCCGCCGGGAGGTCGCGCTCCTGCGCACGGTCGGCGCCACCCCCAAACAGGTCCGCAAGATGGTCCGCAACGAGGCGCTGCTCGTCGGCATCGTCGCCTCCGGGGCGGGCACGGTCCTGGGGCTGCTCGGTGCGCAGCTGCTCGCCGACATGCTCATCGCGATGGACATCTCGCCGGAGTGGTTCACGGTGGAACCCTCGCTGCACTGGACCATCCTGGCGCCGCTCGCCGCCGCCTTCCTCGTCGGCCTCCTGGTGGCGGTCGGCGGTGCGGCGGCCGCGGCCCGCAGGGCCGGCGGCATCCAGCCCATCGAGGCGCTGCGCGAAGCGTCGGTCGACGACACGGGGGTGACGCCCGGCCGGGCGCTGCTCGGTGTCGTCGCCCTGGTGGGCGGTGTCGGATGGACGGCGTGGATCGCCGTCGCGTCCCCGACGAGCGTGCTCTCGCCCACGGTCTACGTCGTGTCCCTGATGGTGCCGGTCCTGGCCGCCGCGGTGCTCGCACCGCTGGTCGTCGGGCCGCTCACCAAGCTGCTGATGCTGCCCTTCCGGGGCGCCTCGGGGCCCACCGCGATGCTGGTACGGGAGAGCGCGCTGACCGCGCGGCGGCGGACCGCGGCCACCGCGGCGCCCGTCCTGCTCACCGTCGGGCTCTCCTTCTCGCTGCTGGCCGCCACCGACTCGCTCGGTGCCGCGCGCGACAACGGCCTGCAGAACCGGGTCAGTTCGCAGTACGCGCTGGCGCCCGACGGTACGCCGGGCATCAGCCCGCAGGTGATCGAGCGCGTCGCGGCGATCCCGGGCGTACACATCGCGGCGCCGATCCTCACCACCATCTACACCAAGGACGAGGACCGGTACGAGGAGAACGACGGGCTCGTGGTCGATCCGGCCGCGCTCAAGAAGACGATGGACCTGAAGGTCCTCGAAGGGTCCCTGGACGATCTCGACGACAACAGCACGGCCGTGGCCGATCTGTGGGGCATGGACGTCGGCTCCAAGCTCGCCGTGGAGATGCCCGACGGCGAGAAGGCGGAGCTGAGGGTCGCTGCGACCTACAAGGCGCTGCGGGGCGAGGACGTGGCCTACCTGCCGCAGCGGTTCGCCCCTTCGGCCATCTATGCCCGGGACGGACTGGCCCGGCGCGCCTACATCACGCTGGACTCCGGTGCCGATCACGCCGCGGTCACCGCACAGATCCGCAAGGCGGTGGCCGGCGGAGGCGCGGCCTTCATGACGAGGGACCAGCTGGTCGCCTCGGAGAGCGCGTACGCACGTCATCTCACCGAGGTGCGACAGCGCTCCACCGCGGCGATCATCATGCTCTTCTGCTTCATCGCGATCCTCAACACGCTCCTCATGGCGACGGCCGACCGGCGCCGCGACCTCGCGGTGCTGCGCATGGCAGGGGCCACGCCGAAACAGGTCGTCCGGTTCTTCGTCGCCGAGTCCCTGCTGGTCTCGGCCATCGGGGTGGTGCTGGCCCTGGCGGCCACGGCGGTCAACCTGGCCGGCCTGTGGGGAGCGCTGTTCCAGCTGTTCGGCACGACACCGATCGTCGTTCCGTACCTGATCGTCCTCGCCGTCGCCGTGGTGTCCACGCTGCTCGCCGTGATCGGCACGGTGCTGCCCGTCGGTGCGGCGCTGAGGGCGCGAACCGTCCAGTTCCTCGGCTCGCGCGAGTAGCAGCAGCCCGGCCACGCCCGTAGGGGGCGCCCGACGGCTTCAGGCCCCAGGGCGCCCCACCCGTACCACCCGTACCACCCCGAGACCCACGCGGTCCGGTCCCGCCTCCCCCGACGGGACCGGGCCGCGTGCTGCGTTGTGGGCGCGTGCACGCGGATGTGTCCAGTAGAGGGCCGGTATAGGCGGGCGTCCGAAGCTGAAGGCGAATCCGACCACCGAAGGGAAACCGTCATGGCTGACGAGCAGACCGACAACCGCGTCTACCGAGTCGTCCTGAACGACGAGGAGCAGTACTCGATCTGGGACGCGGACCGGGAGCTGCCGGCCGGCTGGCACACCGAGGGCACCGAGGGTGCCCGGCAGGTCTGCCTCGACCGGATCGAAGAGGTCTGGACGGACATGCGGCCCGCGAGCCTGCGCCGCCGCATGGAGACCTCCGGCGCCTGAGCAGGGCCGCCGGCCGGACCGGCGGCAGGACCACGCAGGACACCCAGTGAGACGTACGGAACGAAGGTCGGGAGGGGCGCTCAGCATGAGTACTGGCGAAGTTCGCACGGGCGGACAGGCCGAGGAGAGGCGCGAGGAACTGGTCCGTGCCCGACTCGCCGGAGGCCGCAGCGGCCGGCGTGCCGCAGTGGTGCCGGTCGAGCGGGGCGGCCCGCTGGCGCTCTCCCACGGCCAGCAGCAGATGTGGTTCCTGAGCAGGCTCGACCCGGACAGCTGGGAGTACAGCGTCCCGGTCGCACTGCGGCTGCACGGACCGCTCGACGCCTCGGTGCTGCGCCGCAGCTTCGAGGAACTGGTGGCGCGGCACGAGATCCTGCGGACCCGGTACCGCCTCGACGGTGCCGAGCCGGTCCAGCTGATCGACCCTCCCGCCCCGTTCGGCCTTCCGGTCGACGACCTCACGGGCACGGCGGACGCGGCAGAGCGGGAGCAGCGCGCCCTCGCCCTGGCCGAGGCCGAGCCCGGCCGCCCCTTCGACCTGGAGAACGGCTCGCCGCTGCGGGCCCGGCTCATCCGGATCGCGGATGACGACCACCTGCTCGTCGTGGTCTTCCACCACGTCGCCTGCGACGAATGGTCCGTCGGCCTGTTCATGTCGGAACTCTCCGACGTGTACGGCGCGTTCGCCGAGGGCAAGCCGTCACCGCTGGCGCCGATGGCCGTCCAGTACGCCGACTACGCGGCCTGGCAGCACACCCGCCTCGCCGGCGACGGCCTGACCAAGCAGCTCGACTACTGGCGCGGCCGGCTCGCCGGCAGCACCCCGCTCGAGGTGCCCACCGACCGGCGCCGCCCGGCCTTCCGCAGCTACGACGGCGACGCGGTGACCGTCGAGATCCCGGCCCCGCTGGCGGAGAAGCTGCGCACGCTCGGCTCCGCACACGGTGCCACCCCGTTCCAGACCCTGCTCGCCGGCTACCAGGCGCTGCTCTCCCGGTACACCGGGCGCGAGGACATCGCGGTCGGCACCGTGGTGTCGGGCCGGAGCCGACCCGAACTGGAACGGCTCATCGGCTACGGCATCAACACCCTCGTCCTGCGCGGGCAGTGGCAGGGCGACCCGACCTTCCGGGACCTGCTCGTCGGCGCTCGCGCGACCGTGCTGGACGCCTTCGACAACCAGGAGTTCCCCTTCGCGAGGATCGCGGACGAACTCGTCCCCGTGCGGGACATGTCCCGCACACCCCTGTGCCAGGTGGCCTTCACCATGCACCGGGAGCGCACCCGGGACTTCCGGCTGCCCGGTGTCGACGCGGAGACCCTGCACGCGACCTCGCGCGTCTCGCGCTTCGACCTCACCCTCCAGCTGAGCGAGTCCGAGGACGGCGGCATCCGGGGCACGCTGGAGTACAGCACCGCCCTCTACGACCGGACCACCGTCGAGCGCATGGCCCGGCACTTCGTGCGCCTGCTCGCATCGGCCGTCGCCGACCCGGACCTGCGGCTCTCCCGCCTCGACATGCTGGACGAGTCCGACCTGGCCGTCCTGCTGCCCGAGCCGCACTTCTTCGAAGCCCCCGACCGCTGCATCCACGAGCTCGTCGAGGACCGGGCCGCGGCCACCCCCGACGCGATCGCCCTCGTCTTCGGAAACCAGCGGCTCACCTACGCCGAACTCAACGCACGGGCCAACCGGCTCGCCCACTACCTGCGGGCCCGCGGCGCACGCCCCGGCGGACTGGTCGGCGTCAGCCTGGACCGCAACCTCGACCTGGTGCCCACCCTGCTCGCGGTGCTCAAGACGGGGGCCGGCTACCTTCCCCTGGACCCGGAGCACCCGGCCGACCGCATCAGCTACACGCTCAAGGACGCGGGCGTCCGGATCGTCGTCACCTCCGGAGCGCACGCCGCGCACCTGACCGACGTCGTCGACGGCCTGCTCGTGGTGCTGGACGGCGAAAGGGAGACGGCCGACCTGGCCGCGGCCCCGGACGGCAACCCCGTTTCCGGCGTGGTGCCCGAGGACCTCATCTACACCATCTACACCTCCGGCTCCACCGGCCGCCCAAAGGGCGTCGGCCTCAGCCACACGAACGTGCTCCGGCTGCTCACCGCGACCGAGGAACACTTCGGCTTCGACGAGAACGACGTGTGGACGCTCTTCCACTCCTACGCCTTCGACATGTCGGTCTGGGAGATCTGGGGCGCCCTCGCCTACGGCGGCCGCATCGTGGTCGTCCCGCCGGACGTGGCCCGCGCCCCCGAGGACTTCCTGCGCCTCCTCGCGGAACAGCAGGTCACCGTCCTCAACCAAACTCCGTCCGCCTTCCGCAGCCTGGTCTCCCTCGCCGCCGAGGGACACCGACTCATCGACGAACTGTCCCTGCGCGTCGTGGCGTTCGGCGGGGAACGGCTGGACATACCGGGCCTGAAACCCTGGGTCGCCCGCCGCGGACTGGACCAGACGGAACTGGCCAACCTGTACGGCATCACCGAGACCTGCGTCCACACCACGTACCACCTGCTCACCGAGTCCGACCTGGAGTCGGAGACCGGCAACGCGATCGGGCTGCCGCTGCGCGACCTGCAGGTCCACCTGTTCGGCCCGCACGGCGAGCAGGTACCCGTCGGAGTGCCCGGCGAGATCCACGTCGGCGGCCCCGGCGTCGCCCGCATGTACCTCAACCGGCCGGGCCTGACCGCGGAGCGTTTCATTCCCGACCCGTACGGAAAGCCGGGCTCCCGTCTGTACCGCAGCGGTGACCTCGCCAGCAGGCGCCCCGACGGCAGCCTCGACTACCTGGGCCGCATCGACCACCAGGTGAAGATCCGAGGTCACCGCATCGAGCTGGGCGAGATCAAGGCCGCGCTGACCACCCACCCGCGCGTACGGGACGCCGTCGTCGTCGCCCGGGAGGACACCCCCGGTGACCGCCGGCTCGTGGCGTACGTCGTACCCACCGGCGATGCCGTCGCCGCGCCCAGCGAACTGCGGACCCTGCTGGCCCGGTCGCTCCCCGACTACATGATCCCGACGGCCTTCCTCGTCGTCGGAAAGATCCCGCTGACCGTCAACGGCAAGCTGGACCAGGCCGCACTGCCCGCCCCCGACCGCAGCGCACTCGGTGTGGAGGCCACCCACGTCGCGCCGCGCACCGCCGCCGAAGAAGAAATGGTCGCGGTCTGGCGCGACGTGCTCGGGGTCGAACAGGTCGGCGTCGAGGACAACTTCTTCGACCTGGGCGGCGACTCGCTGCGTGCGGTCGCACTGGTCGGCGCACTGCGCGACGGCGAGTACGACGTGACGGTCCGCGACGTGTTCGAGTACCGGACCCCCGCCGAACTGGTCGCGTTCATCACCGGCCGCCCCGCTCCCGCCAAGGCCGAACGGGCCGTCGAGCCCTTCGCCCTGCTCGCCCAGGAGGACCTCGACCGGCTGCCCGCAGGCCTGGTCGACGCCTACCCGCTGGCGCAGGTGCAGCTCGGCATGGTCGTCGAGATGCTCGCCGACGACGGCCGCAATCACTACCACAACTCGACCTGCTTCCGGATCCTCGACGACCAGACCTTCGACCCCGAGCTGCTTCAGCAGGCCGTGGACACGGTGCTGGCCCGGCACGAGATCCTGCGCTCCTCGTTCGAGATCGAGGGCTACTCCGTACCGCTCCAGCTCGTCCACGCCCCGTCCGAGGTCACCTCGCCGGTCGAGGCGCGGGATCTGCGGGGGCTCGACGCCGACGCCGTCGAAGCGTCGCTGCGCGCCTTCATGGCCGAGGAGCGAACCCAGCTCTTCGACCTGACCCGCGCCCCCCTCATCCGCTTCACCGGGCACGCCTGCGACGACGGCGCCTGGTGGCTGACCCTGACCGAGTGCCACGCCGTACTCGAGGGATGGAGCCACCACTCGCTGCTGATGGAACTGGCCACGACCTACCGCGCGTTGCGCGACGGATCGCCGGTCGAGGAGCCCGAACCCGCCGCCGTGCGGTACGCGGACTTCGTCGCCGCCGAGCTGGTCTCCCTGGCCGGGGACGACGACCGCGACTACTGGCGGTCGATCCTCGAGGACAACGCCTCCTTCGAGCTGCCCGCCGGCTGGGGCGACGACCCCGCGGAGACACCGCGCGGACTGCACCGCGCCTGGGTTCCGTACCACGACCTGGACGCGGGGCTCCGGACCCTGGCCAGCAAGGCGAAGGTGCCGATCAAGAGCGTCCTGCACGCGGCGCACCTCAAGGTGATGAGCCAGCTCACACCGGAGGAGTCCTTCTTCACCGCCCTGGTGACCAACGCCAGGCCGGAGGCAGTGGGAGCCGAGCGGGTGTACGGGGTCTACCTGAACCCGCTGCCCTTCGCCTTCACCCGTGGCGCCGAAACCTGGCGTGACCTGGTGCGCCAGGTCTTCGACCGGGAGATCGAGGTGTGGCCGCACCGCCGGTACCCGCTGGGCGTGATGCAGCGCGAGCTCAGCACGAGCGACCGACTGGTGAACGTCCGCTTCAGCTACCAGAACTTCCGCCAGGTCGACCAGGAGCTGGTCGACTACCCGGCCACGCTCGACGACAGCCCCACCGAGTTCCCGCTGGGTGTCTCCACCCGCGCCGGATTCATGGTGATCACCGCGAACCGGCACCTCATCGGCAGGGAGGGCACGAACCGCCTCGCCTCGATGTACCGGTCGGTGCTGGAGTCGATGGCCGCGGACGTGGACGGTGACGCCCGTCAGGTGTTCCTGCCCGGTGGTGAGCGCGAGCAGGTGCTGACCGGGTGGAACGATTCGGCGGTGGTGGTGCCGGAGGTGTCGGTGCCGGAGTTGGTGGCGCGGCGGGTGGTGGAGTCGCCGGATGCGGTGGCTGTGGAGGCCGGCGGGCGGTCGTTGTCGTTCGGCGAGTTGGACGTGCGGGCGAATCGTCTGGCGCATCGTCTGCGCGCGGCTGGTGTGGGTCCGGAGTCGACGGTCGCGGTGTTGCTGGATCGTTCGGTGGATCTGGTGGTGTCGTTGCTGGCGGTGTGGCGTGCGGGTGGTGGGTTCGTTCCGATGGACCCGGTACTGCCGGCCGGTCGCATCGCGGGGATGGTGGCCGACGCGCGCGTGACGGTAGCGGTGACCTCGTCTGCGTATGCGGACCGGTTCGACGTGGATGTGGTGCGGGTCGATGAGGAGGATCTGTCGGCGTTCCCGGAGTCTGATCCGGCGGTCGTGGTAGACCTCGACTCGGTGGCGTACACGGTGTTCACGTCGGGTTCGACGGGGCGGCCGAAGGGTGTGCAGGTTTCGCATCGCAGTCTGGTGAACCATGTGGACTGGGCGGTGCGGGAGTTGATCGCTTCGGGTTCGGGTGGTGCGCCGGTGTTCTCGTCGGTGGCCTTCGACCTGGTGGTGCCCAATGTGTGGGCGCCGCTTGCTGCGGGTCAGCGTGCGTGGCTGTGGGACGGCGAGCTGGTCGACCTGGGCCAGAGCTTGGCGGCGGCGGGTCCGTTCTCCTTCATGAAGCTGACCCCCGGACACCTGGAAGTGATCTCCGGCCAGCTCTCGGACGAGCAGATTCAGGCGCTGACGTCTCGTGTCGTGGTTGCGGGGGAGGCGCTGCCCGGCGGTCTGGTGGAGCGCTGGCGGGTGCTGCTGGGCGAGGGTCGCGTACTGAACGAGTACGGTCCGACCGAGGCCACGGTCGGGACCTGCGTGTTCCCGCTGGTCGAAGCGTTCGAGGGTGTGGTGCCGATCGGGCGTCCGCTGCCGAACATGATCATGCGGGTCCTGGACGCGGGTCTGCAGCCGGTCCCGGTCGGTGCGGTGGGTGAACTCTTCGTCGGTGGCACGGGTGTGGCGCGTGGTTACGCGTTCCGTCCGGCCGCGACGGCTGAGCGGTTCATCCCGGATCCGTTCGGGCCGTCCGGTGCTCGTCTCTACCGCAGTGGTGACCTGGCGCGGTGGCGCAGCGATGGTGCGGTCGAGTTCTTGGGCCGTATCGATGACCAGGTCAAGGTGCGGGGGTATCGCATCGAGCTCGGTGAGATCCGTGCCGCGCTGATCGCCCATCCGCAGGTCACCGACGCCACGGTCGTGGTCTCGGAGGACCAGCGGATCATCGCCTACGTCGTCGGCAGCACCGATGACCTGTCGTCCTGGCTGGCCGGCTCGCTGCCGGAGTACATGGTCCCCTCGGCGTACGTCGGACTCGACGCCCTGCCTCTGACGGCCAACGGCAAGATCGACCGGCGTGCCCTCCCCGACCCCGAGGGATCGGCCGAGGACACCTACGTGGCACCCCGCACGCCCACCGAGGAACGCATCGCCGCAGTGTGGAGCGGCGTCCTGGGGCTGGAGCGGGTCGGCGTCGCGGACAACTTCTTCGATCTGGGCGGTCACTCGATCAAGGCCATCGCCCTGGTCGGGGCCCTACGCGCCGAAGGCTTCGAAGCCGGTGTCCGGGACGTGTTCCAGCACCGTACGGTCGCCGGACTCGCCACCGCGCTCACCGGAACGGAACCTGTCACCGAGTCCGCCGTCGTCGCACCGTTCGCGCTGATCGGGGACGAGGACAGGGCGAAGCTGCCCGAGGGCCTCGTGGACGCCTTCCCGTTGGCGCAGGTACAGCTCGGCATGCTGGTCGAGATGCTGGCCGACGAAGGCCTGAACAAGTACCACAACACGACCGCGTTCCGGATCAAGGACGGTCGCCCGTTCGAGGTCGAGGCCCTGCAGCGCTCCGGGCAGGCCGTGGTCGAACGCCACGAGATGCTCCGCGCCTCCTTCGACCTCGAAGGCTTCTCCGTTCCGCTCCAGCTCATCCACGCGAGCACCGTCATCCCGGTGACCGTGCAGGATCTGCGAGGCCTCGACGCCGAGCAGCAGGCAGCGGCACGCCGGGCGCACATCACCGCCGAGCGGGCCGAGACGTTCGACCTGTCCCGCGCCCCGCTGCTCCGCATCTCCGCACTCGTCGAGTCCGACGAGGCCTGGTGGCTGTCGGTCAGCGTCTGCCACCCGATCACGGAGGGCTGGAGCCACCGCTCCCTGCTCAGCGACATCGTCGAGGGCTACCTGCGGGTGCGCGGCGGCGAGACCCTGCCCGAGGTCGCGGTCCCGGCCGTGCGCTACGCGGACTTCGTGGCCGCCGAACTGGCGTCGCTGGCCTCGGACGAGGACAGGAACTACTGGCGGGACGTACTCGGCTCGCACGCCAAGTTCGAGCTGCCCTCCGGGTGGGGCGACTCCGAGCCGGGACACCGTGCGCACACCGTGCAGGTGCCGCTCAGTGACCTCACCCCGGCGCTCCGAGCCGCCGCGAGCGGCACGGCAACGTCACTCAAGGCGGTGCTGCACGCGGCGCACCTGAAGGTGATGAGCCAGCTGACCGCCGAGGACTCCTTCTGCACCGGCCTGGTCTCCAGCGGCCGGCCCGAGGTCGTGGGCGCCGAGCAGGTCTACGGCATGTACCTCAACACCGTGCCGTTCGCCTACGAGCGCGGCGCACGGACCTGGCGGGAGCTGATCCGCCAGGTCTTCGACCAGGAAGGCGCGCTCTGGCCGCACCGGCGCTTCCCGATGCCGGTGATGCAGCGCGAACTGAGTGACGGCACGCGACTCCTCGACGTGCGCTTCAGCTATCTCGACCTGGCGGACGCCCAGGCGGAGACGGACGTCGTCGACACCGACTCCGGGGACGGTGAGGGCGCCACGGAGTTCGGGCTTGCCGTCGCCGCCCGGGGCAGCGGTCTGCTTCTCACGGTCAACCCCCAGGTGCTCGGCGACGCCGGCGCACGGCGGATCGCGGCGATGTACCGGTCGGTGCTGGAGTCGATGGCCGCGGACGTGGAGGGCGACGTTCGTCAGGTGTTCCTGCCCGGTGGCGAGCGCGAGCAGGTGCTGACCGGGTGGAACGATTCGGCGGCGATGGCACCGAAGATCTCGGTGCCCGAAATGGTGGGCCTCTGGGTTGCCGCGGAACCGGATGCGGTGGCTGTGGAAGCCGGTGACCGGTCCTTGTCGTTCGGCGAGTTGGATGTGCGGGCGAATCGTCTGGCGCATCGTCTGCGCGCGGCTGGTGTGGGTCCGGAGTCGACGGTCGCCGTGTTGCTGGATCGTTCGGTGGATCTGGTGGTGTCGTTGCTGGCGGTGTGGCGTGCGGGTGGTGGGTTCGTTCCGATGGACCCGGTGTTGCCGGCCGGTCGCATCGCGGGGATGGTCGAGGACGCCAGGGTGACGGTCGCGGTGACCTCGCCTGCGTACGCGGATCGTTTCCCGGGTGTGGAGACGATCCTGGCAGGCGACGACGTGTCGTCGTTCCCGGAGTCTGCTCCGGCTGTGGCGGTGGATCTGGATTCGGTGGCGTACACGGTGTTCACATCGGGTTCGACGGGGCGGCCGAAGGGTGTGCAGGTTTCGCATCGGAGCCTGGTGAACCATGTGGACTGGGCCGTACGGGAGTTGGTGGCATCGGGTTCGGGTGGTGCGCCGGTGTTCTCGTCGGTGGCGTTCGACCTGGTGGTGCCCAATGTGTGGGCGCCGCTTGCTGCGGGCCAGCGTGCGTGGCTGTGGGACGGCGAGCTGACCGAGCTGGGCCAGAGCCTGGCGGCGGCGGGTCCGTTCTCCTTCATGAAGCTGACCCCCGGACACCTGGAAGTGATCTCCGGACAGCTCTCGGACGACCAGATTCAGGCTCTGACCTCGCGCGTGGTGGTTGCCGGTGAGGCGCTGCCCGGCGGTCTGGTGGAGCGCTGGCGGGTGCTGCTGGGCGAGGGCCGCGTACTGAACGAGTACGGTCCGACCGAGGCCACGGTCGGGACCTGCGTGTTCCCGCTGGTCGAGGCGTTCGAGGGTGTGGTGCCGATCGGGCGCCCCCTGCCGAACATGGTCATGCGGGTGCTGGATGCGGGTCTGCAGCCGGTCCCGGTCGGTGCGGTGGGTGAGTTGTTCGTCGGTGGTGCGGGTGTGGCACGTGGCTACGCGTTCCGTCCCGCGGCGACGGCTGAGCGGTTCATCCCCGACCCGTTCGGGCCGGCCGGTTCTCGTCTCTACCGCAGTGGTGACTTGGCCCGGTGGCGCAGCGATGGTGCGGTCGAGTTCCTGGGCCGTATCGACGACCAGGTCAAGGTGCGCGGGTATCGCATCGAGCTCGGTGAGATCCGTGCCGCGCTGATCGCCCGCCCGCAGGTCACCGATGCCACCGTCGTGGTCTCGGAGGACCAGCGGATCATCGCCTACGTCGTCGGTCCCACGGACGCGCTGGCCGAGGAACTCGCGGCTTCGCTGCCGGAGTACATGCTCCCGTCCGTCTTCATCGGGCTCGACGCGCTTCCGCTGACGGCCAACGGCAAGATCGACCGGCGTGCCCTCCCCGACCCCGAGGGATCGGCGGAGGACACCTACGTGGCTCCCCGTACCCCCACCGAGGAACGCATAGCCTCCGTCTGGCGCCGTGTTCTGGGGCTGGAGCGGGTTGGGGTGGAGGACAACTTCTTCGATCTGGGAGGCCACTCGATCAAGGCCATCGCCCTGGTCGGGGCCCTGCGCGCCGAAGGCTTCGAAGCGGGAGTACGGGACGTGTTCCAGCACCGTACGGTCGCCGGACTCGCCTCCGCGCTCGCCGGGACGGAGCCCGGCCGGGAGGACGTGGCGGTCGCACCGTTCGCCCAGGTGTCGGAGGAGATCCGCGCGACGCTTCCGGCCGGCCTGGTCGACGCGTACCCGATCTCCAAGGTGCAGCTCGGCATGCTGGTCGAGATGCTCGCCGATGACGGGTTGAACAAGTACCACAACACCTCCACGTTCCGGATCAAGGACGGCCGGCCCTTCGACGCCGACGCCCTGCGCCGTGCCGGGCAGACGATCGTGGAACGCCACGAGATGCTGCGTACGTCGTTCTCCCTGGAGGAGTTCGACATCCCCCTCCAGCTGGTGCGTGCGCACGCCGTCATTCCGGTGGCCGTGCAGGATCTGCGGGGCCTCGACGCCGAGCAGTTCGCGGAAGCGCGCCGAGCGCACATCGCGGCGGAACGTGCCGAGCTGTTCGAGCTCGGGCGGCCTCCGCTGCTCCGCATCTCCGCACTCGTCGAGTCCGAGGAGGCCTGGCACCTGGGCTTCACGCACTGCCACGCCATCACCGAGGGGTGGAGTCAGCAGTCGCTGCTGATGGAGGTGCTCGACGTCTACCACGCGTACGCCGCGGGGGAGGAGCCGAAGCAGCCGGAGCCGACGGCCGTTCGCTACGCCGACTTCATCGCCGCGGAACAGGAGTCCCTGGAGTCGGACGAGGACCGGGACTACTGGCGCGGGATCGTCGACCGGTACGCCATGTGCGTGCTCCCCGCGGACTGGGGCGACGGCAACGGCGCCCCCCGGGAGGACTTCAAGCTGTCCGTGGAGTTCCGCGACATCGAGCCCGCTCTGCGTGCGCTGGCCACGTCCAGCGGCACGTCGTTCAAGGCGGTCCTGCTGGCCACGCACCTGAAGGTGCTCAGCACCGTGACCAACGAGCCGGCGTTCCACACGGGGGTGCTGTACAGCGCACGCCCGGAGGTTCCCGGGGCCGAGCGGGTCTACGGCATGTACCTCAACACGCTGCCGTTCGCCCACGACCGCACGGCACGGACCTGGCGCGAGCTGGTCCGTCAGGTCTTCGACCGCGAGGCCGAGGTGTACGGCCACCGTCGCCATCCGCTTCCCGCGGTGCAACGACTGGCCGGTGGGCGAAGGCTGTTCGACATCATGTACCGCTACCAGGACTTCCATCAGGTGGACGCCGGGACGGTCGACGTGCAGGGCGGTGCGGGGGACAGCTCCAACGAGTTCACCCTGTCGATCGCGAACGTGCCGGGACGGCTGGTCCTGAGGGCGGTCAGCACCGGTCTGAACCGTGCGAACGCCGAGCGGCTCGCCGGCATGTACCGGGCGGTGCTGGAGGCCATGGCGGCCGACCCGGACGGAGACGTGGACGCGGCGCTCCTGTCCACGGCAGAGCTGACCCAGGTGCTCGAGGACTGGAACGACACCGAGGTGGAGTGGGGATGAGCAGATACGTGCACGAGGTGATCGAGGCGACCGCCTCGGCCACCCCCGATGCGGTCGCCGTGCAGGCGGGCGCCGAAACCCTCACGTACCGCGAGCTCGATGCCCGGGCCAACCGGATCGCGCACCAGCTGCGTGACGCCGGAGTGGGGCCCGAGTCCGTGGTCGGTGTCCTGCTGAACCGCGGGCCGGACCTGCTGCCCTGTCTGCTGGGGATCTGGAAGGCCGGCGGCTCCCATCTGCCCATGGACGCCGTGCTGCCCGCGGACCGGCTGACCTACATGCTGGACGCTGCGGGAGCCCGGCTCATCGTGACGCAGGGAGGCCTGTACGAGCGCCTCGGCGGCGGCTACGACGGTGCGGTCGTCGATCTGGACCGCGACCGCGCCCTGATCGCGGCCCGTCCGGACACCACCGTGGACGCGTCGGCGGACCGGGACCCGAAGGACCCGTCCCGCCGACACCGGCTCGCCTACACGCTGTTCACCTCCGGCTCCACCGGACGCCCCAAGGGGGTGCAGATCGCGCACTCCTCCCTGCTGAACGTCCTGTTCTCGATGCGGGAGCGGTACGCGGCGAGCCCGGAGCACGTCTGGCTGGCGCTCACGTCACTGTCCTTCGACGTCTCGACGACCGAGCTCTACCTGCCGCTGATCACGGGCGGCCGGGTGGTGCTCGCCGGTGACGACGCGGCACACGACGCGGCCGCGCAGCTGCGGCTGATCGAATCCGCCGGGGTCACCCATGCGGCGGCCACCCCGGCGGGCTGGAAGGTCCTGATCGCCGCCGGGCTCGGCCGGGGCCCGCTCACCGCCATCACCGGCGGTGAGGACTGCCCGCCCGCGCTGGCCCGTGATCTGGGCGGCCGGGTGGACCGGCTGGTCAACCAGTACGGTCCGACCGAGACGACGGTCTGGGCCACCGCCTGGGAGGTCGCGCCGGACGCCGGCAGCGTGCCGATCGGGCGCCCCATCCACAACTACCGCACCTATGTGCTGGATGCCGTACAGCAGCCCGTACCGGTGGGCGTGGCCGGGGAGCTGTACATCGCGGGCGCCGGTGTGGCCCGCGGGTACGTCGGCCGGCCGGGGCTGACGGCCGATCGGTTCCTCCCGGACCCGTTCGGCCGCCGGCCGGGTTCGCGGATGTACCGGACCGGCGACCTGGCCCGGTTCAGGGCGGACGGGGAGCTGGAGTGCCTCGGCCGGATCGACAACCAGGTGAAGATACGGGGCTACCGCATCGAACTGGGCGAGATCGAGGAAGTGCTGCTGGCCCATCCCGAGGTCAGGGACGCGACCGTGATCGCACGCGAGGACGGCAACGGCGAGAAGCTGCTCGTCGCCTACGCGGTCACCGACGGGGACGTCGAGCAGGCAAGTTTGCGCGCCCACTTGGCCGCCTCATTGCCCTCGTACATGGTGCCCGCCGCGTTCGTCCTGCTCGATGCGATGCCGTTGAACGCATCCGGCAAGGTCGACCGCAAGGCACTGCCCGCACCCGGCCGTACGGCGCTGGTCGCCGACCGGGAGTACGTGGCCCCGCGCAACAGGACCGAGCGGCTGTTGGTGGAGACCTGCGCCGAGGTGCTCCAGGTACCCGAAGTGGGCGTACGGGACAGGCTGCTGGACCTGGGAGCCGACTCGATGCGGATCGTCCACGTGATGGCCGCCGCGCGGAAGGCCGGGCTCGACCTCACCCTGCGGATGCTGCTGGACAGCGAGACCATCGAGGATCTCGCGCTGACGATCGACAACGTCGCGAAGCCCGGAACCGGGCAGACCGACACGACCGGAACGAACGACACGACCGGAACGACCGGAACGACCGGAACGACCGACGAGGGGGCGGGCAGGCCGATGACGGTTGCCATCGCAGGAGGGCCGCGGCACGCGGCCGACGTGGCCGGGGCGATGGAGGCGCACGGCGTGCCGGGCGCCGCGGTCGCGCTCCTCAAGGACGGCCAGCTGGTCGGGGTGCAGGCCTACGGGATCAGGTCGACCGGGACCGGTGCTCCGGTGACGCTGCGGACACGGTTCCAGGCCGGTTCGATCAGCAAGCACGTGACGGCGTTCGCCGCGCTGCGCCTGGTCGACCGGGGCGTGCTCGATCTGGACGCGGACGTCGACGGCTATCTGACCGGCCGCCGCGCCCCCAGGGCGCCCGGCGGCAGTCCGCTGACGCTGCGGCACCTGCTGTCGAACACGGCCGGCCTGTCGCAGACGTCCGCGACCTGGTGGCGGCCCGGTGAGGCCATGCCGAAGCTTGCGGCCGTACTGGACGAGGTGGAGGCCGAGCACGAGCCCGGGGCGCTGTTCCGCAAGGCGGGCAGCCAGTGGGCCGTGATCGAGCAACTGCTGGTCGATGTGACCGGACAGGAGTTCCAGGAGCTGGCGGCGGAGCTGGTGTTCGGGCCCCTGGGCATGCGGGACACCTCCTTCCTGGCTCCCGAGGACCCGCACGCCGCCGGCCGGGACACCGCCGACGGTCACGACCAGCACGGCAGTGCGCTCCTGGACGGCTACCGGGTGCGTCCGGTGCTCGCGGGCAGCGGGCTGTGGTCCTCGCCCTCCGATCTGGCCCAGCTGGCCGTGGAGATCCGGCAGGCCCATCGGGGCTTCTCGGACCTGCTGTCCGCGAAGTCCGCCGGCGTCATGCTCACGGAGGAGTTCCCCGGGAGCTTCTACGGTCTGGGCACCGTGGTCGACGGTTCGATGGCGGACCTGGAGTTCGGGCACGGCGGGCAGACGGCCGGATTCCGTGCGCTGACCTCGCTGCAACTGCGCTCCGGCAACGGCTGTGTGGTGATGACCAACTCCGACAACGGCAAGCACGTGCACAAGGTCGTCGCGGCGCTCCTCGGCCGTGATGTGGACATCACGGCCGGCTGAACCGCAGGTCGGGCACCGGACGCGACGGGCCGTGGGTTCACCCCGCGGCCCGTCCCCCGTACCGGGGCAGGGCACGGGGGACGAGGCTTTCACCCCCTGTCACGGACGGGAGGCTTCGGTGTTACCGAACGAATAACCCGCGAATAAGGCCCCCCCATAGCTTCTGCACCGAGCACTGGTTTGCATGAGACATACGGGGGGTGCTGAATGGACTTCCGAGTCCTCGGCCCGGTTGAAGCTCACAAGGACGGCACACGCGTGGCGCTGTCCGGTTCCAAGGTGCACACGGTGCTCGCGTCCCTGCTGCTCGCCAGGGGCCGCGTGGTGTCCGATGCCCGACTCAACACGCTCCTGTGGGGCTGGGAGCCGCCGGCGACGTCCGGCGCGCAGATCTATACGTACATGTCCAGGCTGCGCAAACTGCTGGGCGACGAGGTCAGGATCGAGCGCCGCCAGCCCGGCTACCTGCTCCAGGCGCCGCACAGCAGGTTCGACCTCCTGGAGTTCGAGCGGCTGGACAAGCAGGGGCGAGAGGCGCTGCGCCGCAAGCGCTTCGGCGAGGCCGGGGCGCTGCTCACGGAGGCGCTGGAGCACTGGCGGGGAACCGCGCTCTCCAACGTCACCGAGCACCTGGCCGACGCCGAGCTCCCCCAGCTGGAGGAGGCGCGGATGCACGCGCTCGAAAGCCGGATCGAGGCGGACCTCGCGCTCGGCAGGCACGAGCAGCTGGCCGCGGAACTCACCGGACTCGTCGCGCAGTTCCCGCTCCGGGAGAAGCTCCGTGCACAGCTGATGACGGCGTACTACCGCAGCGGGCGCCAGAGCGACGCGCTGCAGAGCTACTACGAGGGCCGCAGCCTGCTCGCCGACCAGCTCGGCATCGACCCCGGCGAGGCCCTCGGATCGACGTACGAGGCCGTGCTCGCCGGCAACCGGGGACCCGGGCCGGGGAGCAGGATCCGGCAGCCCGAGCGGTACGCGTACGAGGACGACGACGTCCCTGCCATGCTGCCCCCGGACACCGAGGAGTTCATCGGGCGGCAGACCGAACTCGCCGCCCTGCGTGCCCAGCTGGCGGACTCCGCGACCGGCCGGGGCCCGCGCCATCTGCTGGTCACCGGTATGGCGGGCGTGGGCAAGACCGCGCTGGCCCTGCACGCCGCCCACACGAGTGCCGCGCGCTACCCCGGCGGCGTTCTCTTCGCCGAGGTCGCACAGCCCGACGGGCGGCCGAGGCCTCCCGCGGAGGTCCTCACGACACTGCTCCGCGGGCTGGGCGAACACGTCGGCAGAGGGGGTGCGGACGGGCCGGTGGAGCTGGACGAGCTGGTGCGCCTCTACCGCGCGCGCACGGCGGGCAGACGGCTCCTGGTCGTCCTCGACGGTGCCGTCAGCAGCCGTGGGCTCGACCCCCTGCTGTCCGGGGCGCCGGATGCCGTCGTGCTGATCACGAGCCGCACCCGGCTCACCCAGGTGACGGGCGCGCGAACGACCGCGCTCGCCCCGTTCGGCGACGCCGCCGCATTCGACCTGCTGGCCGCGTCCGCGGGCCGTGCACGGCTGCTGGCCGAGCCCGATGCGACGGACGACGTGCTCGCCTACTGTGCGGGGTTGCCGCTCGCGCTGCGCATCACCGGCAGCAGGCTCGCCGCGCGTCCCTACTGGCCGGTCGCCCGGCTGGCCGACCGGCTGGCGGATCCGCAGACCCGTCTGCGGGAGCTGTCCTTCGGCGGGAGCGGTGTGACCGGGGTGCTGATGCAGGCGCTGCGGCAGCTGCCCGGATTCGACCAGGCGCGGACCACCCTGATCCGGCTGGCCGGCATCGGCGTGGACTCGTTCCCGGCGCAGCGGGCGGCCATGTACCTCGGGACCCGGGAGCCGGCGGCGGAACAGCGCCTCGAACAGCTGGTGGACGGTGCGCTGCTCGACATCTGCGGCGTCGACCGGCAGGGCAGGCCGCTCTACCGGTTCCACGAACTGGTGCTGCTCCTCGCCGGGTTGCTGAAGGATCCGGCGCACTGTGGACAGCCCGAAACCACTGCCGCCCGATGAACGGGCCCCGCAGTGTCACGTTGCGCGCGGTGTCACGGCTCGCAGGGTAGGGCCCGGCCCGTCCGGCCGCCGGGCAGGTGGATCCGGACCGGGCCGCAGGCCGGCTCGGTCTCGGCCGGCTGGGCGACGGCCGCGGCCGCGCGTCCGGAGAGCGCCAGATCCCGTACGAGCCAGGCGGTGCGTCCGTCCGGATGGCGTGAGTCGGGGTTGCCGGGACAGTGCATCAGCACGGTGTCCGTGGCGGCGGGGTAGGACTCGATCTGGTCCGGCCGGATGCCGTCCGGTATGTGCCCCAGGGCTCGCAGGACGGCCTCCTTGCGGGTCCAGCACCGGTAGAAGACCTCTTCCCGGGCAGCGCCCCGCGGCAGCTCCAGCAGGTGGAGCGCCTCGTCCGCGGTGAGCCACGACTCGGTCAGCACGTCCTGGCGCACGGGCAGCAGACGTTCCACGGCCACGCCGATCGCGGCTCCGGTTCCCACCGCCAGGACGGTGTGGCCGCCGGTGCGGGCCAGGCTGATGGTCAGGGGCACTTCGGGGTGGTTCAGCCTCGCGGGCCCGTGCCCGGGGTCCGCGCAGACCGGACAGGGCGGCCTGTCGATGTCGACGTCCTCGGGTGCGACGTCGAGGAGCTCCCCGATGGCCCTGCGGGCCGTCGCCCTGGTGTGGACGTACGCCGCGGCATCCCGCTCCGAGCGGAGGCGCAGGGCCTGCCGGAACTCCTCGGTGTTGAGCAGGGCGAGGTCGGCGGGGTCGGTGCGCCACGGCTGGAGCCACCACCAGACGTGCGTGTCCCCACCGGCGCGGAGCGATCGGAACAGGGCCGCGGGGCGGTCCTCGGCCCCGCGGCCGCCGACGTTCTCGAACATGTTGTAAGGGGGCGCCATGGGCACTCTCTGTCATTTCGTCTGATGGCTGCGTGGCGCGAACCGTAGCGCCCCCGTATATAGCGGTTATATTTCCGCCGCCCAGGGCGCCGGAAGGGGCGCCGGCAGGGGCGCCGGGAGCGGAAACGCGCAGCGGGCGCCGGAGGTCCGGCGCCCGCTGGTCACCTGCACAGGCCTGGCGTGGCGTGCCGGCCTTGGAGGAGTCAGTGCCAGCTCTCGTCATCCGTGCCGGCGGCAACAGGGGCGGAGACACCGGCGGCCGACACGAGGAGGGCGCTGCCGGAGTGGGTGGCCGTCGTGACCGCGGCGCCCACGAACGCGCACAGACCCAGGAGAACGGTGGTGGCCGTGATGGTGGCGATGGTGTGACGGGCGTTCTGCATGTTTTCCCCCATGTCGTCATCCTGCTATGAGATGAACGGTATGGCGCGAGGGCTTCGGCTCATTATCGCTCCGCTTTCGGTGCGAGGGGCGGCCCGATATCGCAGAAAGGGATCCCACGGTTCCATAGGGATTCCTCTAGAATTGACGAACCATCAGATAATTTCCGGCGGCTCTTCCCGTGGAATGTCTCTGGCAAGTGCCAGATTCGCCCGGTCCACCCACGTCTCGACACCGATCCGGGCGAAGTCGGCCCGCGCGTCGGCGAAGTACCGCCGGGCGGCGGAGTGGTCCCCGCATTTCCAGCACGCCTCGCCCAGGGCCAGTTTGATTTTCCCCTCGACCAGGGCGCTGTCGACCAGTCCGGAGATTTCGAGGGCGTGCAACAGGGTCGCCCGGGCCTGCCCCCAGCTCTGCGCGCCCAGCCTGGCCTCGCCCAGACCGAGGAGCCCGTGGGCCAGACCGAGCATGTCGGACTGGGCGCGGACGATCCGGATCATCCGCAGGAAGGCCTCCTCGGCCAGGCCGTACTCGTTCTGCGCGAGGTACACCCGGGCCAGCCGATGGGTCCCGAGCGCCAGACTGCGGGCTCCGCCCTCGCCGATCGTCGTGGAGACCCGCAGGGACTCCAGGCTCAGATGCTGCGCCGAGTCCGTACGGCCGCGGTCCAGCTCGATCTGCGCCATGTTGTTCAGCACGTGCGCCTCCGAGGAGAGGTCGCCGACCGCCCGGAACGTCGCCAGGGCCTGTGCACTGTGGTCCATGGCGGTGTCCAGGTCCCCGCGCATCTCGTCGACCATGGCCATGTTGCGCAGCACGAGGGCGTGGCCGTGCTCCTCGCCCGCCCGCTCGTGGAGTGCGAGGGCCTCGGTGAAGGACGCGTACGCCTCACCGAAGTTGCGCTGCCGCATCTGCAGGGCGCCGAGATTGTGCAGCATCGCGGCCTGGCCGCGGGTGTTGCCGGCCGCCCGGGTCGCGGCGAGCGCCCGCTCGCTGCACTCGCGCCAGTCGTCGAGGTAGTTGCGCGTCTCGAAGAGCACCACGATGGACATCGTGAGGTCCCAGGCCAGCTCGTCCATGCCGAGCGAGGCGGCCTGGTCGACCACCGCGACCAGGGAGAGCCGTTCGGTCTCCAGCCAGTCCAGCGGGGCGGTGAGCAGCCCGGCGCTGAGCTCGTCGGGCAGCGGATGGCGCGGCACCGCACTGTGGATGATGCTGAAGTCGCCCCCGTAGGCGCGCCGGTGAGCCTGTTCGGCGAGCGAGAGGTAGGCCCGGAAAGCGCGTTGCCGGGCGGCCTGCCGCTCCTCGGCGGTCTCCTCCGCTTCGGCTCGTTCGCGGGCGAACAGGCGCAGCAGGTTCTGGAACCGGTAGCGGGGATGCCCGGTCGCGTCCAGGCCGACCACGTCCAGGAACTGGGCGTCGACCAGCTGCTCGATGAGCCGCTCCCCGGTGAGCAGGTCCGTGTCCAGGAGCGCGGCGGCGACCCAGGCGCCGAAATCCGGCACGTCGAGGAGCCCCAGGCTCCGGTACAGCAGCGCCGTCGGCGCCGACAGGCCGCGGTACGTCAGGGTGAAACTCGCGCGCACCTGGGACTCTCCCGAGCTGAGCTCGTCCAGTCGCAGCCGCTCGTCGCTCAGCCGGCGCACCAGGCGCGAGGCCGTCCAGTGCGGTTTGGAGGCGAGCCTCGCCCCGGCGATGCGCAGGGCGAGCGGCAGCAGGTCGCACAGCTCCACGAGCCGGGCGGCGGACGGCGGATCGGCGGCGATCCGCTCCTCCCCGACGATCTTCCCGAGCAGGTCGACCGCCTCGTACGAGGACAGCCGGCCGAGGCGTACCCAGGCCTGCGGCGGCAAGGCGACCATCTCGGACAGCTGCTCCCGGCTGGTGACCAGGACGCAGCAGCCGCCGCTGCTCGGCAGCAGCGGACGTACCTGGGCGAAGGTCCGCACGTTGTCGAGCACCACCAGGACACGGCGGTCGGCCAGCAGGCTGCGGTAGAGGGCGGCGCGTTCCTCGGGTTCGGCCGGGATCTGACCGATGGGCACCGAGAGCGAACGCAGGAACCGGCCGAGGATCTCGCCGGCCGTGGTGGGCTCCAGATGCTCGTCGTAGCCGCGGAGGTCGGCGAAGAGCTGGCCGTCGGGGAAGCGGTCGCAGTTCCTGTGGGCCCAGTGGACCGCCAGACACGTCTTGCCGACCCCGCCGACCCCGGTGATCAGTCCCGTGGCCGGGCCGCGCGCCTCCGCGCCGAGTTCGAGCAGCTCGTCGAGCTGGGCCAGCTCCTCCTTGCGGCCGGCCAGCTCGGTCACGTCGGGAGGCAGCTCCAGGGGGTCGCCGACGGGCTTCGACGGCACCGGCGAGTCGCCGCCCTCGAGACCGCGCACGGTCAGCGAGGGTTCGTCCTGCAGGATCGCGTTGTGCAGCTCGGAGAGGGCGGGACCCGGTTCCAGGCCGAGCTCGTCGATGAGCCAGCGGCGCCCGTCCCGGAAGGTCTCCAGGGCTTCGGCCCGCCGGCCCGAGTGGTACTGGGCGGTGATCAGCTGATGCCGTGCCCGCTCGCGCAGCGGATGCTCGCGGACCATCGCCGCCAGATCGGGAAGGATCTTCTGGTGGTCGCCGAGCTGCAGGTGCACGGCCGTGGCGTTCTCGTAGGTGTCGAGGCGCAGTTCCTCGAGCCGCTGCGCCTCGTCCTCCACCAGCCGGCCGGTGACGCCCGCCAGCGGCCGGCCGCGCCACAGCTTCAGTGCGTCCGTATAACAACGGGCGGCCTCGGAGAGCCGGTTGTTCCTGACCGCCAGCTCGGCCGCCGCGACCAGTCCGGAGAACTCCTCCGAGTCGAGCCGGTGCATGCCGACTTGGAGGAGGTAGCCGGGATGGGCGGTGACGATGACCTCTCCGGGGAAGCCTGCGGCCTTGAACGTCTTGCGCAGCGCGGCGATGCAGATGGACACCTGGGTACGGGCGGTGGCCGGGGGGCTGTCGCCCCACACGGCCTCGATCAGGGTGTCGACGGGGACGATCCTGCCCGGGCTGAGCAGCAGCGCGACGAGAATGGTCCGGTGCCGCGGTCCTCCCACGGATACTTGTTCGACCCCGGACGTCACTTCCAGGGGTCCTAATACCTTGAAGGTCAGTCGCTTCTCCACGTATCCCCCTTGCTCCCGAAAAGTGGAAGCAATTGATTGATATGCCCGCCAGGGCCAGCCGGCCCGCCGCTCACTGCCCCCGCACCCGTTGCTCCGCCAAGGTGTGGTGATCCCGGGGGTCGCGCCGGGATCACCACAACAGGCAAGAATCCGGGTGCCGTCCCCGTGTTCTGCCGCATTTCCTGATTCGGTCCTGTGGTCCCAAGATAGGGCGACCCTACGATCTACCGCCCAGTACGTGGTGCGCTACCCCCGAGTAATGGCCTGGTGTGCGAGAGCGGGGACGGCCGGGCGGTGACATGAAGAAGCCGTACGGGTCGATGCTGCCGTGATGCGGCATCGACCCGTACGGCTGTCTCGCGTCGTATACGGCCGGGCGGGGGCGGGCCCTGCGGTCAGCCCGCGTTCAGGACCGCCGCCACGATCGGGCCCGCCGCGTCGCCGCCGTGGCCGCCGCCCTCGACCATCGCCGCGGCCGCCACGTCGCCGCTGAAACCGGTGAACCAACTGTCCGGGTTCTGCGCCCCGTCGACCTCCGCCGAACCGGTCTTCGCGCCCTTGTCGGAGCCGTGGACCGCGGACATCGCACCCTGGGCGGTGCCCGAGGCGGCCGTCAGCTTCATCATCCGCACGAGCTGCGCCGCCACCGAGGGCTTCATCTTCCGGGAGGCCTGCGCGATCTCGCGGCCGTCCAACGAGGCCTTGACGATGACCGGCTGACGGAACACCCCGGTCCGGGCGGTCGCCGTGACCGAGGCCATCGTCAGCGGGTTCATCTGGATCTGGCCCTGGCCGATGTACGCGGCGGCCGCCGCCGGACCGGTCGCGTCGGGGACCTTGCCGTCGACCGTGGGCACCCCGACCTTCCACTCGACGCCCTCGCCGATGCCGAAGACCTCACGGGCCTCCTTCGGGAGCGCGTCGTCGTCGTCGACCGGCAGGATCTGCTTGATGAAGGCGGTGTTGCAGGACTGGGCGAAGCTCGTCGCGAAGGTCTCGCCCTCGAGCTTGAAGCCCTTCAGGTTCTTGAAGGTCTTGCCTCCCCACTGCACCTCCGCCGGACACGGGGCGACCTTGTCCGCCGCCACCAGACCCCGGTCCAGCAGCATCGCGCCGGTCACGATCTTCATCGTGGAGCCGGGCGCGCGGGCGCCGCTGAGGGACGCGGGGAAGCTGTCCCCGCGATGGTCGGCGACGGCCAGGATGTTGCCCGTGCTCGGCTGGACGGCGACCACCGAGGCCTGCGGGAACTTCAGGACCGCCTGCTCGGCCGCCGCCTGGACGTCCGCGTCCAGGACGGTCTCGATCTCCCCGGGCTTTCCCTCGACCAGCGTCAGCAGGCTCCGCCGGGGGGCCTCCTGGGCGACCGGCTCGATCCACAGCTCGGCGCCGCTCGTACCGCCCAGCCGCTCCCCGTAGGTCTTGCGCAGGCTGTCGAGGACCGGGCGCAGCGACGGGTACTTCTCCGCCGTCAGTTCCCTGCCCTTGCGGTCGACGGCCTTGACCGGAGGGTTGGCGGGCGCGCCGCCGCGCAGCTTCTCGCCCTTCTGGAGCTGCGGGTGGAGGACCGAGGGCTGCCAGTCGACGAGGGGCAGCCCCGTGGTGTTGCCGCGGACCACGGTCAGCTTGGACTCGTAGGCGAGGGGCTTGGTGACCCCCTCGTAGGTGACCTCCGCCGCGACGGAGTACGCCACCGTGGTCCCGGTCTGCACGCCGGGGGTGATCGCGACCTTGGACACGTAGGCCTTGGTCGTGAACTCGCCGAGGGCGCCCTGCGCCTCGGCCGGGTTGTTCGTCAGATCGGCCCCCGCCCGGGCGTCCCCGGCCGCCCACGCGGCGAAGAAGGCCTGGGCGGTCGCCGCGGCATCCTTGTCGCTGACCGGCCCGGTGCCCTTGGCGGGCACCGCCGGGCCGGTCGCGCTCGTGCTCTTGGCGTCGCCGTCACCGCCGTCCCCCACCAGCGCGTACACCCCGTACACGGCCCCGCCCAGCATCGCGAGGAAGGCCCCGCCGACGACGGCCCCCTTTGCAGCCCCGTTCATTCGCTCTCCCCGTTCCCGTGTGTCCGACCCCCGGTCCTTGAATGCTGAACGCGTTCAAGTAGCCCGTGGAGTAGACCTTACGTCGAACAGACAAACGGTTCAGGGCTTTGGTTGCGCTGGAACCAGTGCGTCCGCGACCGCCCGGGCGAAGCCGTCGGGGTTGTCGAGCATGATGTTGTGCCCCGACTCGGGGACGGCGACGACCGCCACTCCGGCCGCCTCCAGGGCTTCGGTTCCGGGGACGCGGCCGTCCTCGGCCGGAAACAGGAAGCTGCGCGGGATCTTCAGCTCCAGCAGCAGCTCGCGCATCGTCGGCGTCGTGCCCGCGGCCAGGTGGACGGCGCTGCGGTGCAGGGCGACGCGGCCGGCCAGCCGCATGGTGGACCACCAGTGCGCACCGACCCGGTCGCGCACCTCGGCCCAGCCGCCGGCCAGGAACTCCTGCTCGGTGTAGCCGGCGAGCCCGCTGCTGCCCTCGGCGGGGGGCCCGGGCGGGGCCGGGTCGAGGTTGGCGTCGACCAGCACCAGCCGGGAGACGAGGTGGGGGTGCCGGTCGGCCAGCACGATGGCGACGGCGCCGCCCATGCTGTGCGCGATCAGCTCGGCGGCGCCGGTGCCCGCCTGCTCCAGCGCCGCGGCGAGGGCGTCGGCATGCGCCTCCAGCGTGTACGAGAAGTCCTCGGGCCGGTCGCTGTGCCCGTGCCCCAGCAGGTCGATCAGCAGGGACCGCCGCCCGGCGAGCAGCGGATGCACGGCGCTCGCCGCGAAGTAGGCGGGCGAGGTGGACCCCAGCCCGTGCAGGTAGACCCGGGCCGGTTCGGCCCCGGGCAGTTCCACCCAGCGGATCCGGTCGCCTTCCGGCGTGACGACGGCACTCAGCATCCTGAAACTCCCCCGAGTCGATGTGGATCACGAGGGTAGTGCCCCCGTGTCCGCTACACCCAGGTGTCCAGCCACATCCGGTTCTGCCAGGAGTCCATCGGGATGGTCTGGCCGGTGTAGATGGGCCAGAAGTAGATGAAGTTCCACACGATCAGGAGCACCAGTACGCCCGCCGCCACCGCCCCCAGGGCGCGGCGGCGTTCCGAGGAGCCTGCCGGGCCCAGCAGGGCGCCGATCATCATGGCCACCGCCAGGCACAGGTACGGGACGAAGACCACCGCGTAGAAGAAGAAGATGGTCCGCTCCTGGTAGTTGAACCAGGGCAGCAGGCCCGCGCCCAGCGCGCACGCGATCGCGCCCGCCCGCCAGTCGCGGCGGAAGAACCAGCGCCACAGCACGTACAGCAGCGCGAAGCAGCCCGTCCACCACAGCAGCGGCGTGCCGAGCGCCAGCACCTCGCGCGCGCACTTGGCCGTCTCCGTCGCCGGGCAGCCGTCGGTGCCGGGTGCGGGGGACTCGTAGAAGTAGGAGACGGGACGGCCCAGGACCAGCCAGCTCCACGGGTTCGACTCGTAGGTGTGGCCCGAGGTCAGGCCCACGTGGAACTTGTAGACCTCCGTCTCGTAGTGCCACAGGCTCCGCAGCCACTCCGGGACGAAGGACCACGAGCTGTGCTGGTCGTTCTTGGCGGCCCAGTCGCGGAAGTAGCCGCCCTTGCCGTTGTCGGGGGAGAGGATCCAGCCGAGCCACGAGGCCACGTAGACGGAAATGGCCACGGGGACGGTCGAGAGGAAGCCGGGCAGCGCGTCGCGGCGCAGCATCGCCGCGTACGGGGCCCCCGCGCCCGCCGTGCGGCGCGCGGCCGCGTCCCACAGGACCATCAGCACGCCGAAGAAGGCCAGCACGATCAGGCCGTTCCACTTCGTGCCGAAGGCCAGGCCCAGGCAGACCCCGGCCAGGAGCCGGTACGGGCGCCAGCCCAGCTTCAGCGTCTCCGCGATCCGGGCGTCCGGCCGGGTCCGCCCCTCCTCGTCCACCGGGAGCGCCGCCGCGAGCCGGGCCCGCACCTTGTCCCGGTCGATCACCAGCGATCCGAAGGCCGCGAGCACGAAGAACATCAGCACCAGGTCGAGCAGGGCGGTCCGGCTCATCACCAGGTGCAGGCCGTCCACGGCCAGCAGGAGGCCGGCCAGGCAGCCCAGGAAGGTGGAGCGGAACAGCCGCCGACCGATGCGGCACAGCATCAGCACGGACAGGGTGCCGAGCAGCGCGGTCATGAACCGCCAGCCGAACGGATCGAAGCCGAACATCCACTCGCCCAGCCCGATCACCCACTTGCCGACCGGCGGGTGCACGACGTAGCCCGGGTCCAGCGGGAGCGGGACCCCGTCGGGGTTGGCGAGGATCGACTTGTCGATGTCCTTGGGCCAGCTCGCCTCGTAGCCCTGCTTGACCGTGGCCCAGGCGTCCTTGGCGTAGTACGTCTCGTCGAATATCACCGCCTTCGGGGTGCCCAGGTGCACGAACCGCAGCACCCCGGCGACCAGCGCCACCAGCAGCGGCCCGGCCCACGCCAGCACCCGCTCCCAGCGCTCCGCCGCGGCCGGCCCGATCCCGATCTGCGCCCACAGCTGCGCGGACGGCCGCGCGTACGGGGGCACCAGGCGGGTGCGGACGTCCGACTGCCGCTTCGCCCCGGCGGGCGGCACGTAGCCGAAGCCGCGCAGGCGGCGCAGCCAGGCGGACGGCTGGTCGGCGGGGTCCGGGCCGGGCCCGGCCTCGGTGGCGGGCGGGGCCCCCGCAGGGCTGGGCGGCGGCGTCGCGGTACTGGTCACCGGCACATCGTAGGGAACGAGCCTGTGCCAAACCCAGGGGGACGGGAGCGTCGGGGTGTACCGGTGGGGGCGGCTGAGAGGATGGGGCGGTGACCACTGACCAGCCCGGCTCCGCCGAAGCCCCCTCCCCGGCCCCCTCCGACGCACTCGCGGGAGGCGTTCTCGTCCTCGCCGGGACGCCCATCGGCGACCTCGCCGACGCCCCGCCGCGGCTCGCCACCGAGCTGGAGCGGGCCGACGTGATCGCCGCCGAGGACACCCGGCGGCTGCGCAGGCTGACGCAGGGCCTCGGCGTCTACACCACCGGGCGCGTCCTGTCCTACTTCGAGGGCAACGAGTCCGCGCGCACCCCCGAACTGGTCGAGGCCCTGGAGGCCGGCAAGCGCGTCCTGCTGGTCACGGACGCCGGCATGCCCTCGGTCTCCGACCCCGGCTACCGGCTCGTCGCCGCCGCCGTGGAGAAGGACATCAAGGTCACGGCCGTACCCGGGCCCTCCGCCGTGCTCACCGCGCTCGCCCTCTCCGGCCTGCCGGTCGACCGCTTCTGCTTCGAGGGCTTCCTGCCGCGCAAGGCCGGCGAGCGCCTCGGCAAGCTCCGCGAGGTCGCCGCCGAACGCCGCACCCTCGTCTACTTCGAGGCCCCGCACCGGCTCGACGACACCCTGGCCGCCATGGCCGAGGTCTTCGGCGCCGACCGGCGCGCCGCCGTCTGCCGCGAGCTGACCAAGACCTACGAGGAGGTCAAGCGCGGCGGGCTCGGCGAGCTGGCCGCCTGGGCCGCCGAAGGCGTGCGCGGGGAGATCACCGTGGTCGTCGAGGGCGCCCCGGCCGCGGCCCCCGGCGATGTGGACGCCGAGGAGCTGGTGAACCGGGTACGGGTGCGCGAGGAGGCGGGGGAGCGGCGCAAGGAGGCCATCGCGGCGGTCGCCGCCGAGGCCGGGGTACCCAAGCGCGAGGTGTTCGACGCGGTGGTGGCGGCAAAGAACGCGGCACAAAAGTCGCCGTGAGTCGGTAAAGAGCTAACCTGAAAAGCAAAGCTCAGACCGCGCACCGGGCGCTTTGGGCATGACTCGCCCAAGGACCGTCCAACACTGGACAGGGCCTGATGCGCTCCCGCCCGAAGAGGCGTCCACTGGCAAGGGAAGCAGTGGAACAAGAGGAGCTGGCATGAGTGAGATCGCCGAACCCCGACCCCTCCCCCAAACCGCCGGACCCGTCGCCTCGACCGTCGCCGCGCCGGCCGCCCAGGCCGTCCCCGCGACGGGGCCCGCTCCCGCCGGCGTACCGACGGTGCACGAGGCGTACTCCTTCGCCTGCATGAAGTGCGGCTACGGCTGGGAGCAGGGGTACGAGATAGAGCACCACACCGACGGCAGGGGCCTGCCGTTCATCGTCTACACGGCGGACGGCGAGCGGGTCCCCTCCCCCCTGTCCAACCCGACCTGCATGAACTGCGGCGGTCACGTGGTGCGGATCATGCGGGAGGGCCAGGTCAAGTCGGTCATCGGCATGCTCGACCAGCTCTACCACCACCGCGCGGCCCCGGGGATCGCCGGACCGGTGCCCGCCGGGTACACCGCGAAGCCCCCGAAGCCCCGCAAGGCCGCCCTGCACGAAGGCCCCGGACCGGTCGCGGTGGAACGGCCCGGCCTGATGGCCCGGCTGCTCGGGTTCTTCCGCCGGTCATAAGATCGGCCGTATGAGCCGTAGTACGTCGAACGACGCACCGCCCCCGCTGCCCGAACCGCTCCGGGTGGCGGTCGCCGACTCCCACACCCACCTGGACATGCAGTCCGGCACCGTCGAGGAGGGCCTCGCCAAGGCCGCCTCCGTCGGGGTGACCACCGTCGTCCAGGTGGGCTGCGACGTGAAGGGCTCCCGCTGGGCCGCCGAGACGGCCGCCGCGTACGAGAACGTCCACGCGGCCGTGGCCCTGCACCCCAACGAAGCCCCCCGGATCGTGCACGGGGACCCCGACGGCTGGTCGCGGCAGGGCGCCCGGACGGGCGGCGGCGAGGCCGCGCTCGACGACGCGCTCGCCGAGATCGAGGCCCTGGCGGCCCTCGCGCACGTGAAGGCGGTGGGCGAGACCGGACTCGACTACTTCCGGACCGGCCCGGAGGGCATGGCCGCGCAGGAGCGCTCCTTCCGCGCGCACATCGAGATCGCCAAACGGCAGGGCAAGGCCCTGGTCATCCACGACCGCGAGGCGCACGCGGACGTGCTCCGCGTCCTGCGCGAGGAGGGCGCCCCCGAGCGGACCGTCTTCCACTGCTACTCCGGAGACGCGGAGATGGCCCGGGAGTGCGCGGCCGCCGGCTACTACATGTCCTTCGCCGGGACCGTCACCTTCAAGAACGCGGCGCCGCTGCGCGAAGCCCTGGCGGTGGCCCCGCTGGAGCTGGTGCTCGTGGAGACGGACGCCCCGTACCTCACCCCGGCCCCGTACCGCGGACGGCCCAACGCGCCGTACCTCATTCCGCTGACCGTACGGGCCATGGCCGCGGTCCGCGGCATCGACGAGGACGCCATGGCGACGGCACTGGCGGCCAACACGGCCCGCGCCTTCGCCTACTGAGCACCACCGGAGAAACCCCTCACCCGTTCGCCACGTTCCGTAGTCGTTCCGCTTTGTAGCGTGACGGTCGCTCCGCTAGGGTGCCGTGCCCGAAGCAGCCGGACGGACCAGTGGAGCGAGCGCGATGAGCGATGTGGCCTGGCCGGCCGGTGGACGCGACCCCTGGGCCGCGGCCCAGGACCCGACCGGGGAACCGGGCACCCGCCCGGACCCGTACCTCGCCCCGGGCGCGGATCAGGACCTGATGGATCCGTACGCGGACCCGTACCCGGAGCCGGGCGCGACGCCCCCCGGCCAGGCCGCCGCGGGGGCCTACGAGGACGGGGACCGGTACCGGGACCTGGTGGCGACGGCCCCCGGCCCGGCCGCCGCGGGGCCCTACGAGGACGGGGACCGGTACCGGGATCTGGTGGCGACGGCCCCCGGCCCGGCCGCCGCGGGGCCCTACGGGGACGTGGAGCACTACGGGGACCCGGGGGCGCCTGCCCCGTCCCCGGACGCCGGACCGGCCCCCTACCGCAACCCGGAGCCGCTCCCGGGCCAGGGGACGGACCCCTTCCTCGGCCCGGGGCCGGACCTGGACTCGTTCCCCGGCTCGGGGCCGCACCCGGAGCCCGTGGTGCCGGCGCCCCGGGGCGGTGGGCGGCGACGGACGGCCGGCGAGCCGGGGGCGGGCCGCCGGGCCCGCGGCCGGGCCCCCGCCCCGGCCGGTCCGGCAC
>NZ_JBHUBS010000028.1:0-90081 GCF_042788835.1 Streptomyces sp. NPDC056883
AGGAACCTCATCCACCGAGGTGGACGGGGTATCAACTTTTTGGCGTTGATTTTTGGCACGCTGTTGAGTTCTCAAGGAACGGACGCTTCCTTTGTTCCTGTTTCCAGGCCCTCCGGGCGCTTCCTTCGTTTCCAACTCTACCAGATCATTTCCGTTGTCGTTTCCGACTCTGGATTTGAATTCGGTGACCGTTGGGGGTCTTTGCCTTTCGGCGCTCCACCACATTAGCGCTTATCCCGTGTGGCTCATAATCGGCCGTTCGGAATCGAATTCGGGCATGCCGAATAAGA
Organism: Streptomyces sp. NPDC056883; assembly: GCF_042788835.1. NCBI lineage: Bacteria > Bacillati > Actinomycetota > Actinomycetes > Kitasatosporales > Streptomycetaceae > Streptomyces > Streptomyces sp. NPDC056883. Next base: position 291 of record NZ_JBHUBS010000028.1, read on the forward strand.
CCCCGCCAGGGGTAAGTCGTAGGTAGTGGGTTGGCCGCTCTGGGGGTCTGCTGATAGCAGTGCCCCGTTCAAGCGGCTCGGGCTACGTTAGGCGTCCGCCGACGCCGAGTCAAGTTGAGCGGCGGCGTGGCGCGTGGGCTCGGTACGGGCTCACCGTCGGGTCGTGGGTGATCCAGTAGCGGTACGGGTGGGCCGCGCCGGCGCCGCCCACTCCGGTGCGGGGGCCGTGGCTCCGCAGGTCCGGCGAGGTGGGGGTGCCCGTCAGGAGGGACAAGGGGGAATCCGGGCCGGCGCAGAGGTCCGCGCCGTCCAGGGAGCGGTCCACGGCCAGGGCGGTGGCCAGGCGGGCCGGACCCTTGGCCAGTTCCCTGTCGTTTCTGGCTGAAACCCGGCGTTTGCGGGCCAGCTCCGCGCCCAGGGTGACCTCCCCCGCCCGGAGCAGGACACCGCTCGCGTGGCCCGGCGGGCCGCAGACCAGGTTGAGGCTGAACCACATGCCGTAGATGAAGTAGACGTACGCGTGTCCGGGTGGACCGAACATCGACGCGTTGCGCGCCGTGCGGCCGCGGTAGGCGTGGGAGCCCGGATCGGCTTCTCCCTCGTACGCCTCCACCTCCGTGATGCGCAGTTCCATGGGGCCGTCCGGGGTGCGGCGGACCAGGGTGCGGCCGAGGAGGTCCGGGGCCACGGTGAGGACCGGGCGGTCGAAGAAGGACCGGAGCAGGGGCGTACGGTCGGGGCGCGCGCTCATCCGGTCGAGCGTAGTGGACTGGGTACTCCTGCAACCGGGGCCTAAGGTTCCGCGTTTGTAGGGGTAGCACCGCGCGGAGTCGCGCGCGTCTTGCCGAGCAGGACTTTTTCGAGCACGTCGTAGTCGTATAGGGGAGTCAGAGCATGGGGTTCAGGAAGCTGTTCGCGAGCCTGGGTGCCGGTGGTGCTTCGGTCGACACCGTCATCACCGAGCCGAACGTCGTGCCGGGCGGGATCGTCCAGGGCGAGGTCCGGATCCAGGGCGGATCCGTGGAGCAGCAGATCGAGGGGCTGTCCGTCGGGCTCCAGGCGCGGGTGGAGGTGGAGGGCAACGACCAGGAGTACAAGCAGGACGTGGTCTTCACCAAGCAGCGTCTCGGTGGTGCCTTCCAGGTCCAGGCGGGCGCCCTGCACGTGGTGCCGTTCGGGCTGGAGATCCCCTGGGAGACGCCGATCACCCACTTCGGGGGCCGTCATCTGCACGGGATGAACATCGGGGTCAGCACGGAGCTGGAGATCGCGCGCGCGGTGGACGCCGGCGACCTCGACGCGATCAACGTGCACCCGGTGCCGGCGCAGCAGGCGATCCTCGACGCCTTCGCCCAGCTGGGCTTCACCTTCCGCAGCGCGGACATGGAGCGCGGGCACATCCGGGGGACGCGGCAGACGCTGCCCTTCTACCAGGAGATCGAGTTCCTGCCGCCGTCGCAGTACCGGGGGCTGAACCAGGTCGAGCTGACCTTCGTCTCCGACGGGCGCGAGATGGACGTCGTCCTGGAGATGGACAAGAAGCCGGGCCTGTTCAGCGAGGGCAGCGACACCTTCCGCTGCTTCCAGGTGGGGCTGCAGTCCTACCAGGGCACCGACTGGGCGGCCTACCTGAACCAGTGGATCTCGTCGGTGGGTTCGCAGCGCAACTGGTTCTGAGCCGATCTAGGCTCGGTGCCGGTGCCGTACAGGTGCCGGCACCGGTCAGCGTCGACTCGATCCAGCAGGAGGTTCCGCAGTGGCCGAGCAGAGCAGGGCGCCGCTCCCCCACGATTTCCATCCGGCGGTGCACGCGTTCACCGTGAGCAGTGCGGACCTGGAGCCCGGGGCCGATCTGGGGTCCGCCCAGGTGCTGTCCGGGGGGAACGTATCGCCGCAGCTGCGGTGGGAGGGGTTCCCGGAGGAGACGAAGAGCTTCGCCGTGACCTGCTTCGACCCGGATGCCCCGACGGGCAGCGGGTTCTGGCACTGGGTGCTCTTCGACCTGCCGGTCTCGGTCACCGAGCTGCCGGCCGGGGCGGGCAGCGGGAAGTTCGAGGGGCTGCCCGCCGGGGCCGTGCACGTGCGCAACGACTACGGCACGCAGGACTTCGGCGGGGCGGCTCCCCCGGCCGGTGAGCGGCACCGTTACGTGTTCACCGTGTACGCGGTGGACCAGGAGAAGCTCGGTCCCGGGGCGGACGTGTCGCCGGCCGCCGTCGGGTTCAATCTGCGGTTCCACACGCTGGGGCGTGCGCAGCTCGTCGGTGAGTACGAAGCTCCCGCCAGCTGAGCGTTTCCGCCCTTCGTTCTCCGAGCGTTAGCCCGGTCCTGGTCTAAAGACGACCAGGACCGGGCATTTTTATTGCGTTGTCCCGCGTGGCGCGCGCGACCAGAGTGGTTGCGGGCCTTGCCGCCAGGGTGGTCGCGGGCCTGCACACGGGAGGTGGGCGAGATGCGGGACACGCTGGTGCTGAACGCGAGCTTCGAGCCGCTGTCGACGGTGACGATGAACCGAGCTGTGGTCCTGGTGCTCCAGGACAAGGCCGTGGTCGAACAGGCGCATCCCGAGTTCCGTGTGCGCGCGGCCACGATGGAGCTTCCGTTGCCGCGGGTGATCAGACTCTGCAGGTACGTCCGGGTGCCCTTCCGGAGACATGCTCCCTGGTCACGGAGGGGGGTGTTGATCCGGGACCAACACCGGTGCGCCTACTGCGGGAAGCGCGCGACGACCGTGGACCACGTACTTCCGCGGGCTCAGGGCGGCGGGGACACCTGGCTGAACACGGTGGCCTCCTGCTCCGAGGACAACCACCGCAAGGCGGCCCGGACTCCGGAGGAGGCGGGGATGCCGCTCCTCCGGAAGCCCTTCGTTCCCTCGCCGGCCGACGCCATGCTGCTCGCGCTGGGGGTCGGCGGGCGGGAGGCGCTGCCCGAGTGGCTGGAGCGTTCCGCGTAGGGCTGCTCGTGATCACGTAGGGCGGGATCGTCCCGCCGGGTAGACGGCTGCGCTGGGCGACGTACGTTTTCTACGTCGCTCAGCGGAGCAGCAGCTGGACGATCGCGATGATCCCGACGGTCACGATGACGGCGCGCAGAGCGGTGGGCGGCAGTCGGCGGCCGACTTTGGCGCCGAGCTGGCCGCCGATGGTGGAGCCGACGGCGATGAGCAGGACGGCCGTCCAGTCGAACTCTGCGACGAAGAGGAAGAAGACGGCCGCGATGCCGTTCACCAGCGCCGCGACGACGTTCTTCACCGCGTTGATCCGCTGGAGGTCCTCGCGGAGCAGCAGGCCCATCAGGCCGAGGTAGAGCACGCCTTGGGCAGCGCCGAAGTAGCCCCCGTACGCGCTGGAGAGCAGCATGCCCGACAGCAGCAGCGGGCCGCCGTCGGGGTGGCCGGTGTCGCCTCCGGCGGCCTCCTGGCGCCTGCGCAGGGCGGCGGCGAGCCGGGGCTGGAAGACGACGAGCACGAGGGCCAGGCCGATCAGGACGGGCACGATCGTGTCGAAGGAATCCGACGGCAGGGTGAGGAGCAGGATCGCGCCGGCGAGTCCGCCGACGAGCGAGACGGCGCCGAGCCTGATGATGCGGGCGCGCTGGCCCTGGAGCTCCTTGCGGTAGCCGATGGCTCCGCTGATGGAACCGGGCACGAGGCCCAAGGTGTTGGAGACGTTGGCCGTGACCGGCGGCAGGCCGGTGGCCAGCAGCACCGGGAAGGTGATCAGGGTGCCGGAACCGACGATGGTGTTGATGGTGCCGGCGCCGATGCCGGCCGCGAAGACCGCGAGTGATTCCCAGATGGACATGGGCGGGGTCGTCCCCTTTGCATGAGTGAGTCGCCTCCCCGCCATGAAGGTCGGGGGGCCTCACTGATCATGCCGGAGGGGACGGCCCGTTCGGACCGCTCAGTCGATGGTCGGCTGTTCGCGGCGGTCCGCGGCGTCCTTGTCCCTGGCGGCGGGGATTCCGCCGCCGGCGCCGCCGTCCTTGCCGCCGTCCTTGCCCGCGGGCTGCGGGTTGAAGCCGGAGGCGGCGCCCATCGGGCCGAAGTTGCCCATCGCTCCGGAGAGGCCCTTGAGGGCGTCGCCGATCTCGCTCGGGACGATCCAGAGCTTGTTGGCATCGCCTTCGGCGAGCTTCGGGAGCATCTGGAGGTACTGGTAGGCGAGCAGCTTCTGGTCGGCGTCGCCGGCGTGGATGGACTCGAAGACCGTACGGATGGCCTGGGCCTCGCCCTCGGCGCGCAGGGCCGCGGCCTTGGCGTCACCTTCGGCGCGCAGGATGGAGGACTGCTTCTCGCCCTCGGCGCGCAGGATCTCGGACTGGCGGACACCTTCGGCCTGGAGGATCGCGGCGCGCTTGTCGCGGTCGGCGCGCATCTGCTTCTCCATCGAGTCCTGGATGGAGGTCGGCGGCTCGATGGCCTTGAGCTCGACGCGGTTGACGCGGATGCCCCACTTGCCCGTGGCCTCGTCGAGGACTCCGCGCAGGGCCGCGTTGATCTCCTCGCGGGAGGTCAGGGTCCGCTCCAGGTCCATGCCGCCGATGATGTTGCGGAGCGTGGTGACGGTGAGCTGCTCGATGGCCTGGATGTAGCTGGCCACCTCGTACGTCGCGGCGCGGGCGTCGGTCACCTGGTAGTAGATGACGGTGTCGATGTTGACGACCAGGTTGTCCTGGGTGATGACCGGCTGCGGCGGGAAGGGGACGACCTGCTCGCGGAGGTCGATCCGGTTGCGGATCGAGTCGATGAACGGGACGACGATGTTGAGGCCCGCGTTGAGGGTGCGGGTGTAGCGCCCGAACCGTTCGACGATGGCGGCGCTGGCCTGCGGGATCACCTGGATCGTCTTGACCAGTGCGATGAAGACCAGAACCACCAGAATGATCAGAACGATGATGATCGGTTGCATGCGGTTCCCCGTGCCCTTCCGGCTGTCTGTGCTGCCCCGTTCAGCGGAGTCTCGCAGACCCCGGGGCCGCGGGTCGGCTGCTTGCCCACATGCGGTGTCACGCAGGTGGGTTGCTCACGTGCTGGTCCGTCACATGACGACGGCGGTCGCCCCGTCGATCTCCACGACGTCGACGGACTGACCCGGTTCGAAGGTGATGTCCGCGTCCAGGGAGCGCGCCGACCAGATCTCGCCGGCGAGCTTGATCCGGCCGCCGCCGCTCGCATCGACGCGTTCGAGGACGACGGCGCTCCGGCCCCTCAACGCGTCGATTCCGCTGCGGTGTTGGGGTTTCTGATTGCGGTGCCGGTTGGCGATCGGGCGGACGACCGCGAGGAGCGCGACCGACACGACCACGAAGACCAGGACTTGGGCGACCACTCCCCCGCCGAGGGCCGCCGTGACGGCGGCCGCCACCGCTCCGGCGGCGAACATGCCGAACTCGGGCATCGCGGTCAGGACCAGGGGAATGCCCAGTCCGACCGCGCCTATGAGCCACCACACCCACGCGTCGATGTCCACATGGTCATGGTAGGTCGGGTGGGCGCGGTCCGGACAGGGTGCGGGAAGTCCGTCCGGTGCCCGGACTACCGCAGGGGCAGGCCCTGGGCGGTCCAGCGGTCGCTGTCGTTGCGCTCGACGACGAGCGGCAGGCCGAAGCAGAGGGAGAGGTTGCGGGAGGTCAGTTCGAGGTCGATGGGTCCGGCCGCGACCACCTTGCCCTGACGGATCATCAGCACGTGCGTGAAGCCGGGGGCGATCTCCTCGACGTGGTGCGTGACCATGATCATCGACGGGGCGAGCGGATCGCGGGCGAGCCGGCCGAGGCGTCGTACGAGGTCCTCGCGGCCGCCGAGGTCGAGACCCGCGGCGGGCTCGTCGAGCAGCAGCAGCTCGGGGTCGGTCATCAGCGCACGGGCGATCAGGGTGCGCTTGCGCTCGCCCTCGGAGAGGGTGCCGAACTTCCGGTCGAGGTAGGGCGTCATCCCGAGGCGGTCGAGGAAGGCGCGGGCGCGCTGCTCGTCGATCTCCTCGTACTCCTCAGTCCAGGTGGCCGTCATCCCGTACGCGGCGGTGAGGACGGTCTCCAGGACGGTCTGGCGCCTGGGCAGCTTGTCGGCCATCGCGATGCCGGCCATGCCGATCCGGGGGCGCAGCTCGAAGACGTCCACCTTGCCGAGGGTGCTGCCGAGGATGGTGGCGGAGCCCTTGGTGGGGAAGAGGTAGCTGGAGGCGAGGTTCAGCAGCGTGGTCTTGCCGGCGCCGTTGGGGCCGAGGATCACCCAGCGCTCCCCCTCCTTGACCGACCAGGAGACCTGGTCCACCAGAGCCCGGCCCTCGCGGACCACGGATACGTCCACCAGCTCCAGAACATCGCTCATGAGCGTGTTGTCTCCCCTTGCAGTCTCGGTTCGTCTGTGCGCCGCCCCGTGTCGGTGGGCGCAGCCCCAGGGGAAAACCTACGCCACTCGGGGAGGGGTCCGGGCCCGGGCCCGGGTCCGGGGGGCCGTCCGTAAAGTAGGGGGATGCTTTTCGAACCGCGTTCAGGGCGGCTGGCCGCCTGGGGGAACGCTCTGCTGGCCGGTCTCGTCTCGCCCGACGAGGCCGTGTTGTCGATCGTGGGCGAGGACGCCGTGCACCGGGTGGAGGGGCTGCCCGGGGAATCCGGCCCCGTGGGTCTGACCCTGGCGCTGGGCCGGCTGCGGGTGCTGGGCGTGACCGGGCTGCGGATCGCGCTGCCCGCGCCGGGACATCCGCTGGGGCTGAGCGGGCCGCCGGAGTTCAACGCGAGGGCGCTGGACGCGGAGGAGGCGGTCGTCGCGGTGGGTGCGGCGCTCGGGCTCGTCCCGGAGGTGCACGAGGCCGGGCCGAAGGGGGACGTGCACGTATCGGTGACCTGGCACTGCCTGCCCGTACGGGAGGCCCCGCCGGCGGACGTGCCGTCGCTCGGCGAGGCGGAACGGGAACTCGCGGAGGCGCTGCGCGAGGCCACGGTGGTGCTGACCCGGCTGGACGTGGCCGGATCCGGGCCGGTCGCGGAGGCGGCGCTGTCCGCGTACCGGGCGCGGACGGAGGCCGGGCGGGACGCGCTGGCGCCGGGGTATCCGGCGCGGGCGGTACGGGTCCTCTCGCTGGCGCAGCGGGTGGACCTGATGGTGTCGCTGGCGACCGAGCGGGGGCACGGGGCGGCGGTGGCCGCCTCGGAGATGGCGGCCCGGGCGGAGGCGCTGCGGCCCGTGGAGCGGGTTGCCCGGCGGGCGCTGGTCGCGGCGTACAACTCGGCCGTCGAGGAGAGGTTGCGCTGACCGCGGTGGCGCTGACCGCGGTGTGCGGTGATCGGGTGCGGCGCCGTTGCGCGAGCGGCCCCGGCTGCGCCGGGCTTTCCGGGGCGCCGCCCCGGACCCCGCGCCTCAAACGCCGGCGAGGCTGATTTTGCCCGGCTGCGCCAGGAGGCCGCCCCCTGCACGGGCAAGCGTGCGGGCTGCCCGAGGGCACGGAAACGGTATCGGCCCCGCTTCCCAGGGAGAGGGGGGAAGCAGGGCCGAAGTTTCCGACGCGGCACCGGGCCCCGCGGCCAGGCGGACCCGACTGCGCCGCCGGTCGGAGGCCGGCGCAGCGGGGCGAAGCCTGCGGAGCAGTGCGAGCACCGCGTCAAGAAGGGGAGCAGTGCGAGCACCGCGTCAAGAAGGGGAGCAGTGCGAGCACCGCGTCAAGAAGGGTGTGGGGTCAGTTGTTGACGCCCGTGTTGCCCCAGGCGCCGTTGAGCAGGCCGATCACGTTGACCGAGTTGCCCACCACGTTCGCGGGGATGTGGACGGGGAGCTGGAGCTGGTTCCCCGCGGCCACGCCGGGCGAGTTCAGGGCCTCGCCCTCCGCCGACGCACCGCCGTGCGCCGACGAGACACCCGCGCCGGCGGCGAGGAGGCCGCCCGCGATCATGGTGACGGCGGTGGCCTTCTTGAAGTTCTTCACGTTCTCGTCCTCCAGTACGTCTGCCGCGACCAGCCGCCGCGGCACGTCATGAAGAACGCTCATCCGACGAACGGGATGCGCCATGTGGGCTACATACACCCGACCGAATGAACCGCCGCCCGTATGAGTCACTGCGCGATGCCGTGTCTGACCGCCCACAGCGCCGCCTGCGTACGGTCGGCGAGGTCCAGCTTCATCAGGATGTTCGAGACGTGCGTCTTCACCGTCTTCTCCGACAGGACGAGCGCGCGGGCGATCTCCCTGTTCGAGCGCCCGTCCGCTATGTGGTGCAGCACCTCGCGCTCGCGGTCCGTCAGGTTGCCGCCTCGCCCGGATGACGGGCCGGGGCCTTCCTCGGCGAGCAGGGCCCCTGCGACCTCCGGCTGGAGGAGGACGTGGCCCGCGTGCACCGAGCGGATGGCGGCGGCGAGGGCGTCGGGGTCTATGTCCTTGTACACGTAGCCGGCCGCGCCCGCGCGCAGGGCGGGGACCACCGTGCGCTGCTCGGTGAAGCTGGTGACGATCAGCACGCGCGCCGGGTTCGCCAGCGTGCGCAGCCGGCGCAGCGCCTCGATGCCGTCGGTGCCCGGCATCTTGATGTCCATCAGGATGACGTCGGGGCGCAGTTCCTCGGCGCGGTCGATGCCTTCCTCGCCGTCGGCCGCCTCGCCGACCACCTCGATGTCGTCCTGGACCTCGAGGAAGGTGCGCAGGCCCCGCCGGACGACTTGGTGGTCGTCCACGAGCAGTACGTTGATGCTGCGGCTGCGGCTGCCGTCGCCGCTGCGGCCCGGCGTGTCAGCCACCGGGTACCTCCAGTTCGATCGTGGTGCCGGTGCCGGGCTCGGACCGTACGGTGAGTCTCCCTCCGACGCCGGCGGCCCGGTCCCGCATGGAGACCAGGCCGAGGTGCCGGCCCGCCCGGCGGACGGTGGGAGGGGAGAAGCCGGTTCCGTCGTCGGTCACCCGGAGCAGGGCTCCCCCGGTCTCCCGGCGGGTCAGGGTGACGTCGATCCGGTCGCCGGCGGAGTGGCGCAGGGCGTTGTGCAGGGCCTCCTGGGCCACGCGCAGGACCGCCTCCTCCTGGGCCGCGGGCAGGGCCCGTACGCCGTCGCAGGTGAAGGTGACGTGCGCGGTGTGGGCGCGGTCCAGGACGCGGACCTGGTTGCGCAGGGTGGCGACCAGGCCGTCCTCGTCGAGGGCGGCGGGGCGGAGCTCGGTGACGGCCGCGCGCAGTTCGTCGGCGGCCTCGGCCGCGAGGAGGGCGACCTGCTGGAGCTCGTCCTTGGCACGGGCCGGGTCGCGGTCCACCAGGGCGGCGGCGGCCTGCGCGGTCAGGCGGAGCGAGAAGAGCTTCTGGCTGACCGCGTCGTGCAGCTCGTGGGCCAGGCGGGAGCGCTCCTCGGCGATGGTCAGCTCGCGGCTGCGCTCGTAGAGGCGGGCGTTGGTGAGGGCGATGGCCGCGTGCTGGGCGAGGAGGGAGAGGAGCTCCTCGTCCTCGTCGGTGAAGCCGTGCCTGCCGCCCGGGACGCTCCGCTTGTTCGCGAGGAAGAGGGCGCCGAGGGTCTCCTCGCCGTCCCGGATGGGCAGCCCGAGGAAGTCGGACATGTCGGGGTGGGCGGCGGGCCAGCCCTCGAAGCGGGGGTCCTTGCGCACGTCGGCCAGCCGCTCGGGGCCGTCCTGGTGGAGCATCGCGGCGAGGATGCCGTGCTGGCGGGGCAGCGGGCCGATCGCCCGCCACTGCTCCTCGCTGATGCCGTCCACGACGAACTGGGCGAAGCCGCCGTGGTCGTCCGGGACGCCCAGGGCCGCGTACTCGGCGTCGAGCAGCTCGCGGGCCGAGGCGACGATCGTGCGGAGCACGTCGCGGACCTCCAGCCGGCGGCTCATGGCGAGGAGCGCGGTGCTCACGGCGGCCAGGCCGCCGCCGCGGGGGGCTCGGGGTCCGGAGTCCATGGCCTCACGGTACTCGCGGCGCCGGGGCGGGCGGATCGGGCGGGGGGCGTAGGGCGCGGCCGGGGCGCGGCGTAGGTCTTCGCCCTAGGCCGTCTCTTTCGGATCTTGCCGGTCAGGCCCGATCCGGAAGAGACGGCCTAGGTCGAAGGGACCTGGCGCGGTGCGGCCGGCGGCCGAGGCGGCGGGGGCGGCCGGGTTCCTACGTTGGGGGCATCTGCCGGGTGGTTCGGAAGGCGAGGGGTGCGGTCATGTCGGTGGCGATGGTGACGGGGGCGTCGAGGGGGCTGGGGCGGGCGCTGGCCGGGGAGCTGGCGGCCCGGGGCTGGGACCTGGTGCTGAGCGCACGGGGCGCGGGCCCGCTGGCGGAGGCCGGGGAGGCCTTGCGGGCGGCGGGGGCGCGGGTGACGGCGGTGGCCGGGGACGTGTCCTCGGTGGCGCACCGGGCGGAGCTGGTGGCGGCGGCGCGGGAGCTGGGCGGGCTGGACCTGCTGGTGAACAACGCGGGCGTGCTGGGCGCGGAGCCGCTGGTGCCCTTGGCGGTGCACCCGCTGGAGGGGCTGCGCGAGGCGTTCGAGGTGAACGTGGTGGCGCCGTTGGGGCTGGTCCAGGAGACGCTGCCGTTGCTGCGGGCGGCCGCCGCCGGGGCGGTGCTGAACATCAGCTCGGACGCGGCGGTGGTGCCCTACAGGACCTGGGGTGGCTACGGAGCGACCAAGGCGGCGGGTGACTTGATGTCGGCGGTCCTGGCCGGGGAGGAACCGGGGCTGCGCGTGTGGTGGGCGGATCCGGGCTCGATGCGGACGCGGATGATGGCGGCGGCCGATCCCGCGGAGGACCTGGCGGCGCTGCCGACGCCGCAGGAGGTGGCTCCGGTGCTGCTGACCCTGCTGACGGGACCCGCGCCCAGCGGGCGGTACACGGCCCAGGGGCTCGCCGCGGCGCAGGGGCGCGCCAAGGCACAGGGGCGCGACGGCGTGGAGGGGCGCGACGCGGTACAGGGGCGCGACGCGGTACAGGGGCGCGACGCGGCCCAGCGGCGCGACGCGGCGCAGGGGCGCGACGCGGCGCAGGGGCGCGACGCGGCGCAGGGGCGCGACGCGGCGCAGGGGCGCGACGGTGTGGAGGCGGTTCTCGGGGCGGACGGGGCGGTGCGGTGAGCGGGGAGCGGGGGCTACGGGAGAAGGGACCGTATATAAGGGACATTCCGCCGGGTCTTGCGGCCCGGGTTCCCGCCGAGCAGCGGGGGCCGGGACGGGGGCGGGACTCGGTGCGGCTGCTGGTCTCGCGGGGCGCTTCCGAGGTGTCGCTGCACGCCTTCCGGGAGCTGCCGGGGCTGCTGCACGCCGGGGACGTGCTGGTGGTGAACACCTCGGCGACGTTGCCGGCGGCCGTGGACGGGCGGCTCGGGGGCGAGGAGCTCGTCGTGCACTTCTCCACGCGCGGCGAGGACGGCCGCTGGACCGTGGAGCTCCGGGAGCGGGACCGGGTCGTACGGGGGTCGACCCGGCCCCGGGCCGGGGGGCCCGCCGGGGGCGTCGTGGAGCTGCCGGGCGGGTGGCGCCTCGTACTGGAGGAGCCGATGGCGCCGGGGGCGGACCGGCTGTGGTGGGCGCGGCCCGCGCCGCCGCGGGGGCGGCCTGAGGAGGTGCCGGCGCTGCTGCGCTCGTACGGGCGGCCGATCCGGTACGCCCATACGGAGCGGGACCAGCCGCTCGCGGCGTACCAGACGGTCTTCGCGGTGCCCCGGGCCGACGGGGCGGGTTCGGCGGAGATGCCGAGCGCGGGCCGGCCCTTCACGGCGGAGCTGGTGGCGGAGCTGGTGCGCCGGGGGGTCTGCTTCGCCCCGCTGACCCTGCACACGGGGGTGGCCTCGCAGGAGGCGCACGAGCCGCCGTACCCGGAGCGGTACGAGGTGCCCGCGACCACGGCCCGGCTGGTGAACGCGGCGAGGGCGGCGGGCGGGCGGGTGATCGGGGTGGGGACCACGGCGGTGCGGGCGCTGGAGTCGGCCGCCGACGGGGACGGGGTGGTGCGGGCCGCAGGGGGCTGGACCGGGCTGGTCGTGACGCCGGAGCGCGGAGTGCGGGCGGTGGACGGCCTGCTGACCGGGCTGCACGAGCCCGGGGCCTCGCACCTGCTGATGCTGGAGGCGGTGGCCGGGCGGGAGGCCGTACTGCGCGGGTATGCCGCAGCCGTAGCGAACCTGTGCCTTTGGCACGAGTTCGGGGACGTTCACCTGCTACTCAAGGATGAGAACCGTCACTGAACGGATTGCTGACGCAACGGTTGGTGAGATTGATACGTGACCGATGTGAGCCCGGGCATAGGACGCACATCACTTACGAAGCTCCCTAGTGGACGAATAAGGGCGCTGTTAGCACTGGCTCGCGTGGTCCGGGCCCTGAATTCAGGGCCCGGCTCCGGCCCCTGATCCACTAAGCGGGATCGTACGTCACACCTTTGCCACAGGTTTTTGCCACCGCTAAGAATTGCTCTCGCCGCACAGCGCCGCGGATCTCGGATCCGGCAGGCGCTTTCCTGCGGCCCCCGCTATTCGAAGAGGTTGCTACGCATGACCGAGACCAGCACTCCCGGCCACAGTCGTCGTCTGACGATGACGAAGGCGCACAAGCTTTCCATCGCCGGTGTAGCCACCCTGGGCGCCGCCGCCCTCGCCTTCTCCCTCGTCCCGGCCTCCGCCGGTGAGACCTCGACCGCCGTGGCCGCGGCCCCCGTCGCCTGGTCCAAGGTCGTCGACGGTGCGCAGGCGCAGGCCGTGCAGCAGCACCTCACCGTTCAGCAGGTCGTCGCGGACCAGCAGGCCAAGGTCGCGAAGGACGCCAAGGATGCGGCCGCCAAGGCCAAGGCCGAGGCCGACGCGAAGAAGGACCGCGAGAAGAAGGCGGCCGCCAGCCGTTCCGCGACCCGCACTCCGGTCTTCGCGAACAACCTGGACGGCTGGATCAAGGAAGCCCTCTTCATCATGAAGCGGGAAGGCATTCCGGGCACCTACGCCGGGATCCACAAGAACATCATGCGTGAGTCCAGCGGTAACCCGATGGCGATCAACAACTGGGACATCAACGCCCAGAACGGCATCCCCAGCAAGGGTCTGCTCCAGGTCATCGCCCCGACCTTCAAGGCGTACCACGTCAAGGGCACCAAGTTCGACCAGTACGACCCGGTCGCCAACATCGTCGCCGCCTGCAACTACGCGGCCGACCGCTACGGCTCCATGGACAACGTCAACAGCGCCTACTAGGCCTCTGGCGTCCTCCCCAGCCCCCCATGCGCCTCAGGGCGGCCCCGGTGTTCCGGAGCCGCCCTGAGGCGTTTCGTGCGTGCCCGCGTGCCTACGCGGCCCTGGTCTCTGCTCGCCGGGTCACTTGCCGGCGCGCATGACCTCGGGCTCGTGGCGGCGGAGCAGGCGCTGCACGGCGAAGCCGCAGGCGACGCCGATGAGCAGCAGGATCGTGATGTTCAGGCTCCACTGGCCGACCGTGGCGTCCCAGAGCGGGTCGGTGTTGGTCGGGTTGTCCTGGTCCCACGGCGGCATGAGCACGCCGAGGTTCAGCGTGGTGCCGGCGGCGGCGATCGCCCAGCGGGACGGCATCAGCCAGGCGAACTGCTCCAGGCCCGGAGAGTCGTAGACCTGGAAGAGGATGCCGGTGAAGACGACCTGGACGATCGCGAACATGACGAGCAGCGGCATGGTCTTCTCGGCGGTCTTCACCAGCGAGGAGATCACCAGGCCGAACATCATGGAGGTGAAGCCGAGCGCGATGACCGACAGGCAGATCTCCACGGCCGGCGGCATCAGCAGGCCCTCGGCGGGCAGGTCGCGCGGGTAGAAGCCGATCGCGCAGATGATCACGCCCTGGATGGCCGTGATGAACCCGAGGACGATCACCTTCGACGCGAGGTACGCCGACCGGGACAGGCCGGTCGCGCGCTCGCGCTCGTAGATCACGCGTTCCTTGATCAGCTCGCGGACCGAGTTCGCGGCGCCGGAGAAGCACATGCCGACCGCGAGGATCAGCATGATCGTGCCGGCGTCGCCGTTGAAGCGGGACGGCGCCACGGGCGGCGCGAGTCCGAACTTCGCGGGGATGACGACGGAGACCACGCCGAGGACCGCCGGGAGGATCAGCATCAGCCCGATGAAGCCCTTGTCGGACGCGATGACCGACATGTAGCGGCGCATCAGCGTCCAGAGCTGGGAGCCCCAGCCCTGCGGCTTCGGCGGCCGGGTCGACTGCACGGCGGGCTGCACCGACTGCGGGGCGACCGCGTCGATGTCGGCGGCGTAGAGCTGGTAGTGCTGCGAGCCCTTCCAGCGGCCGGCCCAGTCGTAGTCGCGGTAGCTCTCGAAGGCGGAGAACACGTCGGCCCAGGTGGAGTAGCCGAAGAAGTTCAGCGCCTCGTCCGGCGGGCCGAAGTACGCGACCGAACCGCCCGGGGCCATGACCAGCAGCTTGTCGCAGATGGACAGCTCGGCCACCGAGTGCGTGACGACGAGGACCGTGCGGCCGTCGTCGGCGAGGCCGCGCAGCAGCTGCATGACATCGCGGTCCATGCCCGGGTCGAGGCCGGAGGTGGGCTCGTCCAGGAAGATCAGCGAGGGCTTGGTCAGCAGCTCCAGGGCCACAGACACGCGCTTGCGCTGGCCGCCCGAGAGGGCGGTGATCTTCTTGTCCTTGTGGATGTCGAGCTTGAGCTCGCGCAGCACCTCGTTGATGCGGGCGGCGCGCTCGGACTCGGCGGTGTCGCCCGGGAAGCGGAGCTTGGCCGCGTACTTGAGGGCGGTGCTGACCTTCAGCTCCTTGTGCAGGATGTCGTCCTGCGGGACCAGGCCGATGCGCTGGCGGAGCTCCGCGAACTGCTTGTACAGGTTGCGGTTGTCGTAGAGGACGTCGCCCTGGTTGGCCGGGCGGTAGCCGGTCAGCGCCTTGAGGAGCGTCGACTTGCCGGAGCCGGAGGGGCCGATGACGCCGATCAGCGACTTCTCGGGGACGCCGAAGGTGACGTCCTTGAGGATCTGCTTGCCGCCGTCGACCGTGACCGTGAGGTGGCGGGCCGAGAAGGAGACGTCACCGGTGTCGACGAACTCCTCGAGGCGGTCGCCGACGATCCGGAAGGTCGAGTGGCCGACGCCGACGATGTCGTTCGGGCCGAGCAGCGCGGTGCCGGACTTCGCCAGCGGCTGGCCGTTGACGTAGGTGCCGTTGTGGCTGCCGAGGTCGCGGATCTCGAAGCGGCCGCCCGGCATCGAGCGGAATTCCGCGTGGTGGCGGGAGACCTGGAGGTCGGAGACCACCAGCTCGTTCTCCAGCGCACGGCCGATGCGCATGACGTGGCCCAGCGCGAGCTGGTGGAACGTCGTCGGGCTGCGGTGGTCTCCGTAGCCCGGGGTACCGCCGCCGCCCGGCTGCTGCTGCGGCTGGTGCTGCTGCTGCGGGAAGGGCTGCGCCTGGTGCGGCTGCTGGGCCTGCTGCTGCGGGAACGGCGGGGCCTGCTGGACCTGCTGCTCCCAAGGCTGCTGGGCCTGCTGCTGCGGTGCCTGCTGCTGGGCCTGCGGCTGCTGCGCGTACGCCTGGGCGGGCGACTGCTGCGCCACGGCCGGCTGCGGCGCAGCGGCGGCGGCCGCGCCCGCGACGGGATTCAGCCTCGGCCCGTCGGTGGCGTTGCCGAGGTGCACCGGCGTGCCGGGTACGAGCTCGGCCTGCTGGACCCTCGCCCCGCGCACGTACGTGCCGTTGGTGCTTCCGTGGTCCTCGATTCCCCAACCTCGCCCGTTCCAGGCGATGGTGGCGTGCCGCCACGACACCCGGGCGTCATCGATCACCACGTCTCCCTGGGGATCACGCCCCAGCGAGTACGACCTGGACGGATCGAGCGTCCAGGTCCTTCCATTCAATTCCAGTACGAGTTCCGGCACTCCAGCCCCACTTAAGTCCCCCGAGAATCCCCCATGACGTCTGGGAGTCTAGGGATGGCGAACATCCGGGGGAACTATTTCAGGCGCACGGCCACAAGGGGAATCCGGGCCACTCGGCGGCGCCCGGAAGGCCCTGCCGAGGGGGTCCAAAGCCTCCCGGATGGTGTGTTTCGGGACGCTCCGGCATGCCTCCGGCCGGGCCGGTGCATCGCTTCGTCCCGTCGCCGGATCTCCACGCACCCGCTCCGGGGCCCGCCCATGGCCATCGCACGACCTCCACACGTCCACCGTGTGGCGTCCGCACGTCCGTACGGAGCGAAACGGTTCCGCCAGGTGGGACGGGGCTCCGTGCCCACAGGCCGGGGAGATACGGTGAAGGCACCATGAGCGCTTCGCAGACCTCCGACGTCCCCACCCTCCTCGTCAAGATCTTCGGCAAGGACCGTCCCGGGATCACCGCCGGGCTGTTCGACACCCTCGCCGCCTACTCCGTCGACGTGGTCGACATCGAGCAGGTCGTCACCCGAGGCCGCATCGTCCTGTGCGCCCTCGTCACCCATCCGACCGCCGGCACCGAGGGCGAGCTGCGGGCCACCGTCCACAGCTGGGCCGAGTCCCTCAAGCTGCAGGCCGAGATCCTCTCCGGCACCGGTGACAACCGGCCGCGCGGCAGTGGCCGTTCGCACGTCACCGTGCTCGGGCATCCGCTCACCGCCGAGTCCACGGCCGCCATCGCCGCGCGGATCACCGCGACCGGCGGCAACATCGACCGCATCTTCCGGCTCGCGAAGTATCCGGTGACGGCCGTGGAGTTCGCCGTCTCCGGCACCGCGACCGAGCCGCTGCGCACCGCGCTGGCCACCGCCGCCGCGCAGATCGGCGTCGACGTGGCCGTGGTCTCGTCCGGGCTGCACCGGCGGGCCCAGCGCCTCGTCGTCATGGACGTGGACTCGACCCTGATCCAGGACGAGGTCATCGAGCTCTTCGCCGCCCACGCCGGCTGTGAGGCCGAGGTCGCCGAGGTGACCGAGCGGGCCATGCGCGGGGAGCTGGACTTCGAGCAGTCGCTGCACGCCCGGGTCGCGCTGCTGGCCGGGCTGGACGCCTCCGTGGTGGACAAGGTCCGCTCCGAGGTGCGCCTCACCCCGGGTGCCCGGACGCTGATCCGCACCCTCAAGCGCCTCGGGTACCAGGTGGGCGTGGTCTCCGGCGGGTTCACGCAGGTGACGGACGATCTGCGGGAGAGGCTCGGGCTGGACTTCGCCTCCGCCAACACCCTGGAGATCGTCGACGGAAAGCTGACGGGCAAGGTCACCGGCGAGATCGTGGACCGGGCCGGCAAGGCCCGGCTGCTGCGCCGCTTCGCCGCGGAGGCCGGCGTACCGCTGGCCCAGACGGTGGCCATCGGTGACGGTGCCAACGATCTGGACATGCTGAACGCGGCCGGGCTGGGCGTGGCCTTCTGTGCCAAGCCGGTGGTCCGCCAGGCCGCGCACACCGCGGTGAACGTGCCCTTCCTGGATGCCGTGCTCTACCTGCTCGGGATCACCCGCGAAGAGGTCGAGGCCGCCGACCTGGCGTGACGATGGCGTCCGTACCCCGACGAGACACAGACGCAGCGGGCCCCGGCACTGTCGAAGTGCCGGGGCCCGCTGCGTCGGCGGAGGGCGTAGTCGACGGGGGGTGTGCGCGTCAGCTGTGCGGGGTCCAGAAGTCCAGCAGGGTGCCCACGCCGTGTTCCACGGACTTCCACGAGCCGGTGAAGGAGACGACGGCGATCCCGGAGGTCGGGAAGCCGCTGCGGTTCATCCGGGCGAGCACGTCGCCCTGCGCGCTGCCCGCGAGGGCGTCGGCCAGTGCGTGCATGCCGGGGTTGTGGCCGATGACCAGGAGGTTCTTGACCTCGTCGGAGGTCTCGTTGACCAGGGCGATGAGCTCGCCCAGCGAGGCCTCGTAGAGCCGTTCCTCGTACGTGGTCTTCGGCCGGTGCGGCAGCTCCTGGACGGCCAGCTTCCAGGTCTCCCTGGTGCGGGCCGCGCTGGAGCAGAGGGCCAGGTCGAAGGTGATGCCGGTCTGGGCCAGTTTCTGGCCCGCGGCCGGGGCGTCGTGACGGCCGCGTTCTGCCAGGGGGCGGTCGTGGTCCGTGCCGTCCGACCATTCGGCCTTGGCGTGCCGGAGGAGGACGATCCTGCGGGGTGTGTCGGCGCTCATGGCTCCCAGCTTCGCATGAATCGAGCCACGGGGCGCAGGGTGTTGAGGGGGTCCCCCCGCAGGTGTGGCGGGCAGGGGGCGTGCCCCGGCTCGCGGCCGTGCGGGTGGGCTCCGGGTGGCTGGCGGCCCGTCAGCCGACGGCGCTCAGCAGCCGTTCGGTGACCTGGACGAGCGCGGAGCCTTCGCCGGAGGCGGCGTGCGCCTGGCCGGATCCGGCGAGGAGTATGAGCAGGAAGCCGAAGGCGAGGGCGGGCAGGGCGAGCGCCCACCAGGGCAGCCGTGCGTCGGCCCCGGCGGCGCGGGGTGCGGACGGGTGGCCGGGGGCCAGGTGTGTGGGGGCCGACATGGCCGCCTCCGTGGGGTGCGTCGGGCGGGCTCGCTCTTGCTCTTCGAATCTAAGGATTCGAGCAGGCGGTTCCCATCCGGGACGCACCCCAGATGTCCCTGAGCCTGACCCCCTAGGGGTTGGGGGGTTAACCCCACCCCCAGGACGTCCCCTACGGCGAGGCGAGGGTGGCGAGGACGGCGATGATCACGGTGACCAGCAGCATCGCGCCCAGCACGAGGCCGAGCTTCCGGTGGCCGTTCTGGGGGTTCGGTTCAAGTACGGGCGACATGCCGATCAGTCTCGCATGCCGCATTCGTCCTCGATCGTGCGGTCCCGGCCCGCCAGCACGCCGAGCACGATCTGCGGGACGAGCAGACCGGCCATCAGGGCGAGGGGCAGGTCCCAGCCGCCGGTGTGCTGGTAGAGGGTGCCGATGAGGAGCGGCCCGGGGATGGAGATGAGGTAGCCGGTGCTCTGGGCGAAGGCGGACAGCTTGACGACGCCGGCCGGGGACTTGGCCCGCAGTCCGATCATGGTGATGACGAGCGGGAAGGCGCAGTTGGAGACGCCGAGCAGGAGGGCCCAGACCCAGGCGCCGCCGGCGGGGGCGAAGTAGAGCCCCAGGTAGCCGACGAGGCCGAAGAGGCCGAGGCCGACGGCGATGGGGCCCTGGTTCTTCATCCGGCCCGCGAGGCCCGGGATGACGAAGGCGAGCGGGACGCCCATGACCATGGTGACGGCGAGCAGGACGCCCGCCGTGGAGGCGGAGACCCCTGCGTCGCGGAAGATCTGCGGGAGCCAGCCCATGGTGATGTACGCGCCCGTGGCCTGGAGTCCGAAGTAGCAGGCGAGGGCCCAGGCGGTGCGGCTGCGCATCACGCCGGGCCCGGCGTCGGGGCGGGCGGCCGGTACGCCGGCGGCCGCGGCCTTCTCCTTGCGGGCCGCCGCGCCGATGGCCAGCCAGGGCAGGACGGCCGCCAGGGCGAGGAAGCCCCACACCAGCAGGCCGGTGCGCCAGCTGCCGCCGAGGGCCTGGGTCATCGGGACGGTCGCCGCCGCGGCGAGCGAGGTGCCGGCGGCCAGGGCCATGGAGTAGAGCCCCGTCATGGTGCCGACCCGGTCGGGGAACCAGCGCTTGACGATCACCGGCAGGAGCACGTTGGTCAGGGCTATGCCCGCCAGGGTCAGGGCGCTGGCCGCGAGGAATCCGGCGGCGTTGGTCGCGAAGGGCCGGATCAGCAGGCCCGCGGCGACGGCGGCCATGCCGGCGCAGACGACGGCGGCCGGGCCGAAGCGGCGGGAGAGCCGGGGCGCGGTGAACCCGAAGACGGCGAAGCAGAGGGCGGGCACGGAGGTGATGAGTCCGGCGACGGTTCCGCTCATGCCGAGGCCCTCGCGGGTCTCCTCGAACAGGGCGCCGAGGCTGGTGATGGCGGGCCGCAGGTTGAGGGCGGCCAGCACGATGCCGACGAGGAGCACGGGTCCGAGCCACGCCGGCTGCGGGGTGGTGGCGGGGGCGGGAAGGGGCTGCTGGGATGCCGTGCGCGCGGCCTGGGGCCGGTTCAGGATCTGGACTTCTTCGTCGGACATTCGACCATCATAGAATCATGGGATGATTGACTGTCCACCCCGCGGCCGTATCGTTCCCGTCACGCGCACCGCTCCCGTCCCGAGAGGAACCCCGACCGCATGCCGCTGACCTCGCCCCGGCGATCCGCGCTCGTCGACCAGGTGATCGCCCAGCTCAGGAACCAGATCACCACCGGCGAATGGCCCGTGGGCTCCCGGATCCCCACCGAGCCGGAGCTCGTGGAGCTGATGGGCGTCGCCCGCAACACCGTGCGGGAGGCCGTCCGGGCCCTCGCGCACAACGGCCTCCTCGACATCCGCCAGGGCTCGGGGACGTACGTCATCGCCACCAGCGAGCTGGCCGGGGTCATGCACCGCCGCTTCGCCGGCGCCGATCCCCGGCACATCGCGGAGCTGCGCTCGACGCTGGAGTCCTCGGCGGCCCGTCTGGCGGCGGAGCGGCGGACGGCGCGGGACCTCGTACAGCTGGACGCGCTGCTGGCGCGGCGCGAGGAGGCGTGGTCGGGCGGGGACGCGGAGCCGTTCATCGCGGCGGACGTGGCCCTGCACATGGCGGTGGTGGCGGCCTCGCACAACGACGTGCTCATCGAGCTGTACGCGGACCTCGGCGATCTGGTGGCCGACTGGCTGCGCACCGACGTGGGCACGGAGCTCGATCCCGCCTCGCACCTGGACCACGCCCGGCTGATCGAGGCGATCCGGCGCGGCGACGGGGACGCGGCGGCCTCGGAGGCGGCCGGCTATCCGTTCGTCTGCCTGGCCAAGGAAGGGCGGCAGCCCGTCGGGATCACTGCCGCTGGTGGCTGACCCACGCGGAGCGGACTTCCTTCCAGCAGCGGCCGGAGAGCTCCACCCGGCCCGCCGGTCCGACGGCCACGGCGGTGCCGTCCCCGTCCACGTCCCACCAGCGGTCGCACTCCACGTGCAGGCGGACCAGGTCGGTCTGGGGATAGGCGTTGTGGCAGAACGCGACCACCTGCGAACCGTTGATCTCGGTGTCGCAGTCGGCCCCGAAGAGCTCCCGGGCGGCGGGCTTCGCGGGCTGTACGGGCGGTTCGGCGGGGATCTGGGCCAGGTCGACCACGGCCGGGGCCTGGACGTCCGTACCGGGCGCCGGGGCGGGCCCCTCGTCCTGCGCGACGGCTCCCGGGAGCAGGAATCCGGTCAGGACCACCGAGGTGACCAGCAGGGATACCGCTCGGCTCCGCCTCGCGCGCACTCCCGTACCTCCTCCCCGCAGGAGCCGGGAAGATCCCGACGGGCCCAGTTTGCAGGCAAATGTCCTGATTTTCGACTCGGGAAGATCCGGTCCGGGGGCGGACATCTGATCGAGCCACCCCGTGCCGCCCCCGTGCGGTCCCCGTACGACCCCCGCCCCGCCGCCGTACGGATGGAACGGGTCGTCCCGGATCGGGCGGACCGGAGAGGTCAGGCACCCATCGCGTGCAGACCGCCGTCGACGTGGATGATCTCGCCGGTGGTCTTGGGGAACCAGTCCGACAGCAGGGCGACGACGCCCTTGGCGGCCGGCTCCGGGTCCGACATGTCCCAGTCCATCGGGGACCGCTGGTCCCAGATGTCCGCCAGGCCGCTGAAGCCCGGGATGGACTTCGCAGCCATCGAGCCGATCGGACCGGCCGAGATCATGTTGCAGCGGATCTTCTCCTTGCCCAGGTCACGGGCGAGGTAGCGGCTGGTGGCCTCCAGCGCGGCCTTGGCCGGGCCCATCCAGTCGTACTGCGGCCACGCGTACTGCGCGTCGAAGGTGAGGCCGACGACCGAAGCGCCCTCGTTCTCCGGGAAGAGCGGCTTGCAGGCCATGGTCAGCGACTTCAGCGAGAACGCCGAGACGTGCATGGCGGTCGCGACCGACTCGAACGGGGTGTTCAGGAAGTTGCCGCCGAGCGCGTCCTGCGGCGCGAAGCCGATGGAGTGGACGACGCCGTCGAGGCCGCCGAGCTCCGTGCGGACGACGTCCTCCACACGGGCCAGGTGCTCGTCGTTGGTGACGTCGAGCTCGATCACCTTCGCGGGCTTGGGCAGCTTGCGGGCGATGCGCTCGGTCAGCGTGGGCCGCGGGAACGCGGTGAGGATGACCTCGGCGCCCTGCTCCTGGGCCAGCTTGGCGACGTGGAAGGCGATGGAGGACTCCATCAGCACCCCCGTGACGAGGATGCGCTTGCCGTCGAGAATTCCGCTCATGGTGATCAGTGACCCATGCCCAATCCGCCGTCAACGGGAATGACGGCACCAGTGATGTACGCGGCGTTGTCGGACGCCAGGAAGCTGACCGCGGCCGCGATCTCCTCGGGCTGCGCGTAGCGGCCCAGGGGCACCTGGCCGACGATGCCGGCCCGCTGCTCGTCCGTGAGCACCTTCGTCATGTCGGTGTCCACGAAGCCGGGAGCGACGACGTTGAAGGTGATGTTGCGGGAGCCCAGCTCACGGGCGAGGGAGCGGGCGAAGCCCACCAGCGCCGCCTTGGAGGCGGCGTAGTTGGCCTGGCCGGCCGAGCCGAGGAGGCCGACGACCGAGGAGATCAGGACGACACGGCCCTTCTTGGCGCGGAGCATGCCGCGGTTCGCGCGCTTGACCACGCGGAAGGTGCCGGTGAGGTTGGTGTCGACGACCGAGGCGAAATCGTCCTCGGACATGCGCATCAGCAGCGTGTCCTTGGTGATGCCGGCATTGGCCACGAGGACCTCGACCGCACCGTGCGCGTCCTCGACCTGCTTGTACGCCTGGTCGACCTGGTCCGAGTCGGTGATGTCGCAGCGGACCGCCAGCACGCCCAGAGCCGTGAGCTCCGCCGGGGGCTCGCCCGACCGGTACGTGATCGCGACCTTGTCCCCTGCCTCCGCGAAAGCTCGGGCGATGGCGAGGCCGATGCCCCGGTTACCTCCGGTGACGAGAACCGAGCGGCTCAACGGATCACCCTTTCGACTAGCGGTCTGAATACCAAAAACCTATAGGTCAAGTACCCCTTACGGAGAATCCGGCTCCGACAGGGCCTCGGTACGCGCTCTGTCGAGTCCCTACAGAAAGATGTAGGCACCGCGAGCCCCGGCGCGACATGATCGTGCCAGCTGCTCCAACCCCCCGGGAGGACCTCCGTGCCCCATTCCATCGACGCGGCCTTCACCGCGCTGCCCTTGCGGGCGCTGGCCGACGCGGCGCTCGCGCGGGCCCGCGCGCTGGGCTCCGACCATGCGGATTTCCGCCTGGAACGCATCCGCAGCGCCTCCTGGCGGCTGCGTGACGCCAAGCCCTCGGGCGGGTCCGACACCACCGACCTCGGCTACGCGGTCCGCGTCGTGCACGGGGGCAGCTGGGGGTTCGCCTCCGGTGTGGACCTGACCATGGACGGTGCCGCCAAGGTGGCCTCGCAGGCCGTGGCCATGGCGAAGCTCTCCGCCCAGGTGATCAAGGCGGCGGGTTCGGACGAGTGGGTCGAGCTCGCCGACGAGCCCGTGCACGCCGACAAGACCTGGATCTCCGCCTACGACGTGAACCCCTTCGAGGTCCCGGACGCGGAGAAGGCCGCGCTGCTCGCCGACTTCAGCGCGCGTCTCCTGGCGGCCGACGGGGTGGCCCACGTGGACGCCTCGCTGCTCGCCGTCCACGAGAACAAGTTCTACGCCGACACCGCGGGCACCTCCACCACGCAGCAGCGGGTCCGCATCCACCCGCAGTTCACCGCCGTCGCGGTGAACGCCACCACCGGCGAGTTCGACTCGATGCGCACCATCGCCCCGCCGGCCGGGCGCGGCTGGGAGTACCTGACCGGCACCGGCTGGGACTGGAACGCCGAGCTGGAGGAGATCCCCGGGCTGCTCGCCGAGAAGATGCGGGCGCCGAGCGTGGAGGCCGGGCGCTACGACCTGGTCGTGGACCCCTCGAACCTGTGGCTCACCATCCACGAGTCCATCGGCCACGCCACCGAGCTGGACCGGGCGCTGGGCTACGAGGCGGCGTACGCCGGGACCTCCTTCGCCACCTTCGACCAGCTGGGCAAGCTCGCCTACGGCTCCCCGATCATGAACGTCACGGGCGACCGGACGGCCGAGCACGGACTGGCCACCATCGGGTACGACGACGAGGGCGTCGAGGCGCAGAGCTGGGACCTGGTCAAGGACGGCACCCTGGCCGGCTACCAGACCGACCGGCGGATCGCGAAGCTGACCGGGCTCGGCCGCTCCAACGGCTGCGCCTACGCCGACTCCCCCGGGCACGTGCCCGTCCAGCGCATGGCGAACGTCTCGCTCCAGCCGGATCCGGGCGGTCTCTCCACCGAGGACCTGATCGGCGGGGTGGAACGCGGGATCTACGTGGTCGGGGACCGCTCCTGGTCCATCGACATGCAGCGCTACAACTTCCAGTTCACCGGGCAGCGCTTCTTCCGCATCGAGAACGGCAAGCTCGCCGGTCAGCTCCGCGACGTCGCCTACCAGGCCACGACCACGGAGTTCTGGGGCTCGATGGAGAAGGTCGGCGGCCCGCAGACCTACGTCCTGGGCGGCGCCTTCAACTGCGGCAAGGCCCAGCCGGGCCAGGTCGCGGCGGTCTCGCACGGCTGCCCGTCCGCGCTGTTCCGCGACGTGAACATCTTGAACACCACGCAGGAGGCCGGACGATGACCTCGTCGAGTCGTACCACCAAGCCCCACGAGATCGTCGAGCGGGCGCTGGAGCTGTCCACCGCGGACGGCTGCGTCGTCATCGCCGACGAGCAGTCGAGCGCGAACCTGCGCTGGGCGGGCAACGCCCTGACCACCAACGGGGTCACCCGCGGCCGGACCCTCACGGTCATCGCCACCGTCGACGGCAAGGAGGGCACGGCCTCGGGGGTCGTCTCGCGCTCCGCCGTCACGGCCGCGGAGCTGGAGCCGCTGGTCCGGGCGGCCGAGGCGGCCGCCCGCGGCGCCGGACCGGCGGAGGACGCCCGGCCGCTGGTCACCGGCACCCCGTCCTCGCCGGACTTCACCGACGCCCCGGTCGAGACCTCCTCGGCGGTGTTCGCGGACTTCGCCCCGGCCCTCGGCGAGGCCTTCGCCCGGGCCCGCGCGGGCGGCCGCGAGCTGTACGGGTTCGCCAACCACGAGCTGGTCTCCACGTACGTCGGCACCTCTACGGGGCTGCGCCTGCGCCACGACCAGCCCAACGGCACCCTGGAGGTCAACGCGAAGTCCCCGGACCGCCAGCGCTCGGCCTGGGCGGGCCGTGCGACGCGGGACTTCAAGGACGTGGACCCGACCGCGCTGGACGCGGAGCTGGCCGTACGGCTCGGCTGGGCGGAGCGGAAGATCGACCTGCCGGCCGGGCGGTACGAGACGCTGCTGCCTCCCACGGCGGTGGCCGACCTGCTGATCTACCAGATGTGGTCGGCGTCGGCCCGGGACGCGGCGGAGGGCCGGACCGTCTTCTCCAAGCCCGGCGGCGGCACCCGGCTCGGCGAGCGGCTCTCCCCGCTGCCGCTGAACCTGCGCAGCGATCCGAACGCGCCGGGCCTGGAGTCCGCGCCGTTCGTGATCGCGCACAGCTCCGGCGACGACGCGTCCGTCTTCGACAACGGCCTGCCGGTCCCGGCGACCGACTGGATCAAGGACGGCGAGCTGGCCCGGCTGACCACGACCCGGCACACCGCGGAACTGACCGGACTGCCGGTCACCCCGTCCTTCGGGAACCTGATCCTGGACGCCGGCGGGGAGAAGTCGCTGGAGGAGATGGTGGCGGCGACCGAGCGCGGGCTGCTGCTGACCTGCCTCTGGTACATCCGCGAGGTGGACCCGGCGACGCTGCTGCTCACCGGGCTGACCCGGGACGGCGTCTACCTGGTGGAGGGCGGCCAGGTCGTCGGCGAGGTCAACAACTTCCGGTTCAACGAGTCCCCCGTGGACCTGCTGTCGCGGGCCTCGGAGGCCGGCCGGACCGAGAAGACCCTGCCGCGCGAATGGAACGACTGGTTCACCAGGACCTCGATGCCGGCGCTGCGCATCCCGGACTTCAACATGAGCTCGGTCAGCAAGGGCGTCTGATCAACAAAGCGTGAGAGGTGCGGGCCTTCCCCGCCTAGACTGGCGGGGAATCCCTCAGCTTTCTGTTCCACCTCGTTCAAGGAGACCCAGAACCGTGACGGACATCGTCGACGAACTGAAGTGGCGCGGGCTCTTCGCCCAGTCCACCGACGAAGAAGCGCTGCGCAAGGCGTTCGCGGACGGTCCCGTCACGTTCTATTGCGGCTTCGACCCGACCGCGGCCTCGCTGCACGTCGGCCACCTGGTGCAGGTCCTCACCGTGCGCCGGCTCCAGCAGGCGGGCCACCGCCCGCTGGCGCTGGTCGGCGGGGCCACGGGTCAGATCGGTGACCCGCGGCCGACCGCCGAGCGCACCCTGAACGACCCGGAGACCGTCGCGAACTGGGTGACGCGCCTGCGCACCCAGATCGAGCCGTTCCTGTCCTTCGAGGGCGAGAACGCGGCGCTCATGGTGAACAACCTGGACTGGACGGCGGGCCTGTCCGCCATCGAGTTCCTCCGGGACATCGGCAAGCACTTCCGCGTGAACAAGATGCTGACGAAGGACTCGGTCGCGAAGCGGCTGGAGTCCGACCAGGGCATCAGCTACACCGAGTTCAGCTACCAGCTGCTCCAGGGCATGGACTTCCTGGAGCTGTACCGCCGGCACGGCTGCGTGCTCCAGCAGGGCGGGTCCGACCAGTGGGGCAACCTGACGGCCGGTCTCGACCTGATCCACCGGGTGGAGCCGGACGCGCACGTCCACGCCATCGCGACCCCGCTGATGGTCAAGGCGGACGGCACCAAGTTCGGCAAGTCCGAGAGCGGCGCCGTCTGGCTCGACCCGGAGATGACCACCCCGTACGCGTTCTACCAGTTCTGGCTGAACGTGGACGACCGGGACGTCTCCACCTACATGCGCATCCTGTCCTTCCAGACCCCCGAGGAGCTGGAGGCGCTGGAGGCGCAGACCGCCGAGCGGCCGCAGGCGCGCGCCGCCCAGCGGGCGCTGGCGGAGGAGCTGACCACGCTGGTGCACGGCGCGGACCAGTGCGCCGCCGTGATCGCGGCGTCCAAGGCGCTGTTCGGCCAGGGCGAGCTGGCGGACCTGGACGAGGCCACCCTGGCCGCGGCCCTGTCCGAGCTGCCGCAGGCGAAGGTGGCGGAGCCGGGCCTGGTCGTCGACCTGCTGGCGGAGACCGGGCTGGTCGCGAGCAAGTCGGCCGCCCGCCGGACCGTCAAGGAGGGCGGCGCCTACGTGAACAACGTGAAGGTCGCCTCCGAGGACGCGGTCCCCGCCAAGGAGGACCTGCTGCACGGGCGCTGGCTGGTGCTGCGCCGCGGCAAGAAGAACCTGGCGGCGGTCGAGGTCACCGGCTAGGCGCCGGCTCGGAAGCACGACGGAGGGGCCGGTCCGGACGCACTGTCCGGGCCGGCCCCTCCGTCGTGCTCCGCCGCAGAGCGGGCGGGAGCCCTCGGATCACCCTCAGGTCATCTGCTTCTTGCCGCCGCGCAGCGAGCTGTAGATCAGGTCTCCGAGGCCCACCACCACGACGGCTCCGGCAAGCTGCAGCAGGTGCCGGATCCAGTCGATGCCCCTGGTCTCGTTGACGCCGATCCACGTGGCCACGGCGTTGCCGAGGACCGCGCCGACGATGCCGAAGATGGTCGTCAGCCAAAGGGGCTGGTGCTGCTTGCCCGGCAGGATCGCCCGGGCAATCAGTCCCAGAACAAAGCCGACGATGATCGCCCACAACCAACCCATGTCGAGCCTCCTCCTGGCGCGTTGTGCGCATGTGGGCCCAGTCTCGACCCGTCCGGCCTACTGCGCATTTCGGACAGGGCCATTCGAGGGACACCCCCTCTGCCCGGCCGCGCGCACGCGGCGTACCGTGGAGACGTCCGGGCCGGGGAGCGTCCGGCGATCGATCGGGTGGTGGGTTGTGGAGCGGACGAAGCGGAACGGGTCCGAGGTCTTCCGGATCACGGGGGCGCGGATGAGCCTCGCCGAGGACGTGCGCGGACGCCAGCGCCGGTACGTGATCTCGATGCTGATCAGGACCCTGTCGGTCGTCGCGACGATCGTCCTGTGGAACGTGCAGCGGCCCGTGGCCGTCGTGACGCTCGTCGCGGGGGCGTTGCTGCCGTACATCGCGGTGGTCATCGCCAACGCGGGGCGCGAATCGACGCCCTCCCTGCCGTCCCACTTCGTTCCGGCGCCCGTGCGACCCGCGCTGGGTGACGGGAACCTCAAGAAAAGCTCAGATCAATCATGAAGTTCCAGTGCACCGCACCGGGTCCTGCGTGACATACTGCCTACGCGCTCCGCATCCCCCGTCGGAGCGACGGACCGACGCCGGGCAGCTCCCCCCGTGGCTGCTCGGCGTCGCCATTCCGTCTTAGGGTTGAGCCGTGACTCCCCTTGACGCACTCCTGAACGACGGTTCCGCCGCCGACGCGCCCACCTGTTCCGCCAAGGCCTGCCGCGAGGCGGCCGTCTGGGTCCTGGCGTGGAACAACCCGAAGCTGCACACCCCCGAGCGCCGCAAGACCTGGCTGGCGTGCGAGGAGCACCGCGAGCACCTGTCCCAGTTCCTGGGGGTCCGCGGTTTCCTCAAGGACGTGGTGAAGCTCGACGAGTGGGAAGCGCCCGAGGGCTCGCAGCGGCCGTAGCCACTGCGAGCCCTCGGGGTCGCTCGGAACCGTTCCTGACGGTGGAGGTCAGCCGCCGATCGCCGACATCGGGCGGTCGGGCTGCAGGAAGGTCGGGTCGTCGAGGCCGGACCCGGCCTTCTTGCCCCACATCGCCACCTTCCACAGGCGGGCGATCTCCTCGTCCGGGGCGCCCGAGCGCAAGGCGGCGCGCAGGTCGGACTCCTCGGTGGCGAAGAGGCAGGTGCGGATCTGGCCGTCGGCCGTGAGGCGCGTACGGTCGCAGGCTCCGCAGAAGGGGCGGGTGACCGAGGCGATGACGCCGACGGTGGCGGAGCCGCCGTCGACGACCCAGCGCTCGGCCGGGGCGGAGCCGCGCTCCTCGGACCCCTCTTCGGTGAGCGTGAAGCGGGTGCGCAGGGATTCCAGGATGTCACCGGCGGTGATCATGCCGTCGCGCTTCCAGCCGTGCTGGGCGTCGAGGGGCATCTGCTCGATGAAGCGGAGCTCGTACTCGTTCTCGACGGCCCAGGCCAGCAGGTCGGGGGCCTCGTCGTCGTTGAGTCCGGGCATCAGGACCGCGTTGACCTTGACGGGGGTGAGGCCGGCGTCGCGGGCGGCGGCCATGCCCTCGATGACGTCCTTGTGGCGGTCGCGCCGGGTCAGGGTCTTGAAGACCTCGGGCCGCAGGGTGTCCAGGGAAACGTTCACCCGGTCCAGGCCGGCGGCCTTGAGGGCCTGCGCGGTGCGCTTGAGGCCGATGCCGTTGGTGGTCAGCGACATCTTGGGGCGGGGCTCCAGGGCCGCGCACTGCTCGACGATCCCGACGAGGCCGGGGCGCAGCAGCGGTTCGCCGCCGGTGAAGCGGACCTCTTCGATCCCGAGCTGGGTGACCGCGATGCGGATCAGGCGGACG
The DNA here is from genome assembly GCF_042788835.1 of Streptomyces sp. NPDC056883. NCBI lineage: Bacteria > Bacillati > Actinomycetota > Actinomycetes > Kitasatosporales > Streptomycetaceae > Streptomyces > Streptomyces sp. NPDC056883. The sequence continues at coordinate 29,820 of NZ_JBHUBS010000028.1, forward strand.
ATCTCGTCGTCACTGAGCAGATCCGACTTGCCGAGCCACTGCAGACCCTCCTCGGGCATGCAGTACGTACAGCGCAGATTGCACCGGTCGGTGAGCGAGACACGCAGGTCAGTGGCCACGCGGCCGTAAGTGTCGAGAAGCACTGTGAGCCCCCTCCCCTGTCCGGTTTGTAGAGGTTTGCGCCATAGCGGATGAGATTACGAGCGCTACTGACGAGCCTACGCGAAGCCCATGCCGTGTAGGGATGCCCGAATGAACGAGACGAGGCGTGGCCGTGTCGTAGGGAAATACGACACGGCCACGCTGGGTGCTCGGAGGATCTCGCTCAGGTGCTGCGTGTCAGTGCGCGCCGATTCCGGTGAGTGACCGGACTTCCAGCTCGGCGAACTTCTGCGGGTCGGCCTTCTCCTTGGAGAGGACGGTTCCCAGCCATCCCAGCAGGAAGCCGAGCGGGATGGAGATGATGCCGGGGTTCTCCAGGGGGAACCAGTAGAAGTCGGCGCCCTTGAACATCGAGGTGGGCTTGCCGGAGACGACCGGCGAGAAGAGCACCAGGACGACCGAGGAGATCAGGCCTCCGTAGATGGACCACAGGGCGCCCTGGGTGGTGAAGCGCTTCCAGAAGAGGCTGTAGAGGATCGTCGGCAGGTTGGCGGACGCGGCGACCGCGAAGGCCAGGGCGACGAGGCCGGCCACGTTGAGGTCGCGGGCCAGGGCGCCGAGCCCGATGGCCACGGCTCCGATGACCACGGTCGACCAGCGGGCCGCCCGTACCTCTTCCTTCTCGGTGGCCTTGCCCTTGCGGATCACGTTGACGTAGATGTCGTGCGCGAAGGACGAGGAGGAGGCCAGCGTCAGGCCCGCGACGACCGCGAGGATCGTGGCGAAGGCCACCGCCGAGATCACGGCGAGCAGCACCGCTCCGCCGGTGGAGCCCGAGCCGCCGCCGATCTCCTGGGCGAGCAGCGGGGCCGCGGTGGTGCCGGCCTTGTTGGAGGCGATGATGTCGGCCCGCTTGAGCAGGGCCGCGGCGCCGAAGCCGAGGACGATCGTCATCAGGTAGAAGGCGCCGATGATGCCGATGGCCCAGTTCACGGACTTACGGGCGGCCTTGGCCGTGGGGACCGTGTAGAAGCGGATCAGGATGTGCGGCAGGCCGGCGGTGCCCAGGACCAGGGCGAGGCCCAGCGAGAGGAAGTCCAGCTTCGAGAGTGAGTCCTTGCCGTACTTCAGGCCCGGCTCCAGGAACTTCGCTCCCTGGCCGCTGTTGTCGGCGGCCTTGCCCAGCAGGTCGGAGATGTTGAAGTTGAACTTCCACAGCACCAGGAAGGTGATCAGCAGCGTGCCCGCGATCAGCAGCACGGCCTTGATCATCTGGACCCAGGTGGTGCCCTTCATCCCGCCGATGGTGACGTAGAGGATCATCAGGACGCCGACCAGCGAGACGATCACGACCTTGCCGAAGTCGCTGGTGATGCCGAGGAGCAGCGAGACGAGCACGCCGGCGCCGGCCATCTGGGCGAGCAGGTAGAAGATCGATACCACGATGGTGGAGGTGCCGGCGGCGGTGCGTACGGGGCGCTGGCGCATCCGGTACGCGAGCACGTCGCCCATCGTGTAGCGGCCGGAGTTACGCAGCGGCTCGGCGACCAGGAGCAGGGCCACCAGCCAGGCGACGAGGAAGCCGATCGAGTAGAGGAAGCCGTCGTAGCCGAAGAGCGCGATGGCTCCGGCGATGCCGAGGAAGGACGCGGCGGACATGTAGTCGCCGGAGATGGCCAGGCCGTTCTGGAATCCGGTGAACTGGCGGCCGCCCGCGTAGAAGTCGGCGGCGTCCTTGGTCTGGCGTCCGGCCCAGACCGTGATGGCCAGGGTGGCGACGACGAACAGCCCGAACAGGGTGATGATCAGCGGGCGGTGCTCGGAGGCGCCGGCGGCGGTGGTCGTGCCCGCCGTGGCCGCCCCGGCGACCGCCACGTACAGCGGGGCGCTCATTCGCCCGCCTCCATCCTTGCCTTGATGGCCGAGGCCTTGGGGTCGAGCTGGGCCGCCGCGTGGCGCGAGTACAGCCAGGCGATGAGGAAGGTCGTCGCGAACTGGCCGAGGCCCAGGACGAGCGCGACGTTGATGTTCCCGAAGAGCTTCGTCCCCATGAAGCCGCCCGCGTAGTTGGAGAGCAGCACGTAGAGCAGGTACCAGGCGATGAACGCCACGGTGAGCGGGAAGGCGAACGAGCGGTGGGCGCGGCGCAGTTCGGAGAACTCCGCGCTCTGCTGGACGCGTACGAACTCCTCGGCCGCGGGGGTCGCCGGCGGCGCTCCCGAACTGCCCGGAGGTGGCGCTGCTTCGGTGGTCACGGGGGACTCTCCTTGTGACGCGGGGGCGGTGGGGACGGCGGGGACGGCGGACAAAACAACCTCCGTGTGGGGGGACTGTGGTGCCGAGCCCCCTGTCATCGGCACGGCCGGCGCGTCGGGGCGGTTCAACACCTGTTGGTTTCTTTGGAAACTGATTCCTCGAACTGATGGCGCTGAGTCGAACACCGGCACTAGGTTCACGTGACATGAACCCGTCGGGCGCGACCGCGCCCGCACGGCTTTTTCACGATGATGTGGAGAACCCATGGCTCATCTGGGAACCGGTAACCGGCGGCGCGCTCTCGCCGTTCCGGTCGGCCTGGCGCTCACCGCCTCGCTCGCCTTCCTGCCCTCGGTCGCGGCCTCCGCCGCTCCGCTCGGCACGACGGCTGACGCTTCGGCCACCGCCACGCCCGACACCTCCGGCCCCAAGCTGTCCTACGTGGCCAACCTGACCTCGTACGGAAGCGTGAAGCAGGCGAAGAAGGCGATCGAGCGTGCCGGCGGCACCGTGGTGATCGCATATGAGCAGATCGGAGTGGTCGTAGCCCACTCGCAGAACCCGGAGTTCGCCAAGCAGCTCCGCGGCCAGCGGAGCCTGTTCGTCTCCGTCGGCGCCACCCGCACCGCTCCCCTCTCGGTCGTGCAGACCGACGAGGAGGGGTCGACGCAGCGGCTGAGCGACGCGGACGCCGCCAAGGCGGCAGCGCAGGCCGAGCCCGGACAGGAGCCCCTGGAGTCCAACCAGTGGGACCTGCGCGCGATCAAGGCCGACCAGGCTCACAAGATCAACGATGGCAGCCGGAACGTGACGGTGGGCGTCATCGACACGGGTGTCGATGACACGCACCCGGATCTCGCCCCGAACTTCTCCAAGGGCCAGTCCGCGAACTGCGTCGGCGGCGTCGCCGACACCACCGAGGGCTCCTGGCGCCCGTACGCCGACGGCAGCGACCACGGCACCCACGTGGCGGGCACCATCGCGGCCCCCCGCAACGGAGTCGGCATCAGCGGTGTGGCGCCCGGCGTCCAGGTGGCCGCGATCAAGGTGAGCGAGCCCGCGACCAGCCTCTTCTACACCGAGGCCGTCGTCTGCGCCTTCATGTTCGCCGCCGAGAAGGGGATCGAGGTGACCAACAACAGCTACTACGTCGACCCCTGGCTCTACAACTGCAAGGACGACGACGACCAGAAGGCGCTGGTGGAGGCCCTCACCCGGGCGACGAAGTACTCCGAGCGCAAGGGCGTCCTCAGCGTCGCCTCGGCGGGCAACTCGAACCACGACCTGGCGTCCAACGCCATCGTGGACGACACCAGCCCGAACGACACCACCCCGGTGACCCGCACCATCGACCCGCACGTCTGCCTGGACGTCCCCACCCAGCTCCCGGGCGTGGTCACGGTGAGCGCGGTCGGCGACAAGGGCTTCAAGTCGTACTACTCCAGCTACGGCCTGGGCGTCGTCGACGTCGCGGCCCCCGGCGGCGACAAGTGGCAGATACCCGCCACCCCGGACGCCAACGGCCGCGTGCTGTCCACCCTCCCGGGCGGCGGCTACGGCTACAAGCAGGGCACCTCGATGGCCGGACCGCACGTCGCCGGTGTCGCCGCGCTGCTCAAGAGCGCGCACCCGTGGGCGAGCCCGGCGCAGCTCCAGCTGCTCCTCAAGGCGCAGGCCACGAAGACCGCCTGCCCCGAGAAGGTCTACGACGCCACGGGCGCGCTGGTCGACGCCGCCACCTGCAACAGCAAGTGGGGTCAGAACAGCTACGACGGCTTCGGCGTGGTCGACGCGCTGCGGGCCGTGAAGTAACCGTTCGGAACCGACGGAGGGGCCGGCCCGGGGTGATCTCCCCGGGCCGGCCCCTCCTTCGTGCTTCGGCGTCGTCCTGGACGACTACGGCTTGATCATGACCTTCAGCGCGCTGCGGTCGTCCATCGCCCGGTAGCCGTCCGGGACCTCGTCCAGGGTGACGGCCCGGTCGAAGACGGGCGACGGGTCGATCGCACCGCTGAGCACGTCCGCGAGCAGCTCGGGGATGTATGCGCGGACCGGCGCGACACCGCCGCGCAGGGTGATGTTGCGGTCGAACATGACACCGAGGTCGAGGCCGGTGCCGCTGCCGTGCGGGACGCCGACGTAGCCGATGGCCCCGCCGTCGCGGGTGATGTTCACGGCGGTGCGCATGGACATCTCGGTGCCGACCGCCTCGATGACCGAGTGGGCGCCCTGGCCGCCGGTGAGCTCGCGCACGGCCGCCTCGGCGGCCTCTCCGCGCTCGGCGACCACGTCGGTGGCCCCGAAGAGCTTCGCGATGTCCGTACGGACGGTGTGCCGGCCCAGTGCGATGATCCGGTCGGCGCCCAGGCGCTTGGCGGCCAGGACGCCGCACAGGCCGACCGCGCCGTCGCCGACGACGGCGACCGTGGAGCCCTTGCGGACGCCCGCGCCCAGCGCGGCGTGGTGGCCGGTGCCCATGACGTCGGACAGCGCGAGGAGCGCGGTCAGCAGGTGGTCGTCGGAGACGGCGTCGGCGGGCAGCTTCACGAGCGTGCCGTCGGCGTGCGGGACGCGGACGGCCTCGCCCTGGCCGCCGTCGTGGCCGACCGAGCCCCAGAAGCCGCCGTGCTCGCAGGAGGTGTACAGGCCCTCGGTGCAGTAGTCGCAGGTGCCGTCGGACCACATGAAGGGGGCCACGACGAGGTCGCCGGCGCGCAGGCCGGAGACGGCGGAGCCGGTCTCCTCGACGACGCCGAGGAACTCGTGGCCGATCCGCTGGCCCGGCTGGCGCTTGGCCACGCCCTGGTAGGCCCAGAGGTCGCTGCCGCAGATGCAGGCACGCAGGACGCGGACGACGGCGTCCTCGGGGCGCTGGATCGCAGCGTCGGGCACCTCCTCCACGCGGATGTCGTGCGGGGCGTGGATGACGGTGGCGCGCATGGTGGTGCAGTCCTCCGGCTAGGAAATGGTTGAGCCCTGTAGGGCCTCCCTACCGTACGCCCGCTCCGGAGCGATTGCTCCCGTGGCCAGCAGGTACTGGGCCGCCACGTACGTGGCCATGACCCAGAAGTCGGGGCGGGGCAGCTGGGGCCACTCGGCAACCCCGGTGGCGATGAGCGTGTCGGAGAGCAGGAACAGCGCCCCGCCGAGCCCGGCCCGCCGCCCCAGGGCGCTGGAGCGGTAGGCCATGGCGGTGAGCAGCAGGCTGTACCCGGCGACCGGGATCCGCAGCTCCGCGGGCAGGTCGCCCCAGAGCAGCGTGACGGTGGACAGGAGCGCGGCGGCGTACGCGGCCCCGAGCAGGGGGCCCGTCCGGCGGCGGCCGAACAGCACGAGATAGCAGACGTGCCCGGCGGCGAAGGAGCCCATGCCGATCAGGAAGGCGGGATCGGCGTCGAAGAGCAGGGCCAGGTCCCCGCCCCAGCCGAACAGCAGGGCCGCGATCAGCAGGCGGGGAGCCCGGCGGGTGATCACGTAGGCGACGAGCAGCGGCATCAGCAGCGGCTTGGCGATGAGGTGCCCGGTGTGCCAGCCCGCCAGCAGGGACCCGAGGTCCACGGCGGTGGCGGCCGCGAAGGCGACGAGCAGCGCCCTGGTGGCGGGACCGGAGCCCGGGGGGACGGCGGGGCGCGCCCAGGAGGGCGTACGGGACTGCGCGCGATCGGTGGACCCGGCGGCGCTCACGCGGCGTGCTCCGGGGCGGGCGCGGACGCCTCGGCGGGGGCGGTCTGTGCGGGCTGCGCGGCCTGTGCGGCCTGTGCGGCCTGTGCGGCCTGTGCCGGCTGCCAGCCGGGGCCGCGGAAGATGCGTCCGGCGCGCTCGCGCCAGGTGGTGGCCCCGCGGACGTCCCGGGCGATGGAGGCGTACTCGTGGGTGGCGACGCGCAGCGGGTTGTAGGTCCCGATGTTCTTGGTGAGGCCGAAGACGGGCTTGTCGGTCTCCCCCACCCAGGAGCCGAACATCCGGTCCCAGACGATCAGGATGCCGCCGAAGTTCCGGTCCAGGTAGCCGCCTTGGGAGGCGTGGTGGACGCGGTGGTGGGAGGGCGAGTTGAAGACGAACTCGATGGGCCGGGGCAGTTTGTCGATGCGCTCGGTGTGGATCCAGAACTGGTAGACGAGGTTGACCGAGTAGCAGAACGCGATGGCGGCCGGGTGCACGCCGAGCGCGATCATCGGGAGGTAGAACGGCCAGGAGGTGGCGCTGGTCCAGGGCTGGCGCAGGGCGGTGGTGAGGTTGAACTTGCGGCTGCTGTGGTGGACGACGTGGCAGGCCCACAGGATCCGGATGACGTGATGGCCGCGGTGCTGCCAGTAGTAGAGGAAGTCCTGGGCGAGCAGCATCAGCGGAACGGTCCACCACAGGACGGGGACGCGCAGCGGGGTGAGCTCGTAGACCGCGGTGTAGATCGCGACGATCGGGATCTTCCAGAGGAAGTCGAAGCCGAGACTGCCGATCCCCATGCCGAGGCTGGTGACGGCGTCCTTGGTCTCGTACCCGGCGGCGTCCTCGTCGGGATGGATGCGGTAGCTCACCAGCTCTATGACGGTGAGCAGGACAAAGGCGGGTATGGACCACAGCACGACATCGGGCAGGTTCGGCATGTCCGCACCATAGAGGCGGGTTCGGGGACTCGGCTAGGGGTTGTTACCGATCGGTATCCATCGGTGTTACCGACGGTTCACGAGATGCTTCCCGGTGAGGGTGTCCGGGCCAAGGGGAGGGCGTGGGGATGGGGTACGAACCGGGTTTCGAGGGGATCGCCTTAGAGGCGGCGGACGCCGTGGCTCGGGCGCTGGCCAGGGCCCGGCCGCCGGGGGGAATCCGGATCAGGCCGGTGCGGGAGAACGGCCCCGACCTGCTGCGCCGCGCGAACAGGCTGATCGCCCTGCTGACGGAGGCCAGCGCGGGGCTGGACGAGCCCGACCGCTCCGCCGCGGTGGCCGCCGTCGGCCGGTCGTTCGCCGTGCTCGGCCCGCGGCAGGCCGGGGCCCTCGTCATGGCCGCCTACGGCCCCTCGGCCGTCCCGGTGCCCCCGCCGCCCGCGGAGCTCACCTCCGCGGCGGAGGCCGCCTACCGGGAGCTGTTCGTGCTGTGCCTCGGCGGCCGGACGGCTCAGGAGGAGGGCTCCGCCGGGGGCGACGACCCCCGCGCCGCAGCGGACGCGGAGACCGCCGCGGCCTTCGAGGAGCAGTACGCCCGGTACGTCGCCGGCGCCCAGGGCCGGGTCCAGCTGTACGGCCTGACGCTCAGCCAGGACCGCCAGGACTGGTCGCTGGACCTGGCCTACATCAGCCTCGCGGTCAGCGGCGGGGAGTTCCTGGAGGAGCCGGGCCTGCAGAGCTCGGTGAAGGCCGAGGTGGCGCTGAACGCGACGGAGCGGGTGCTGCTGCGCGGCCCGGCCGGCTCGGGCAAGAGCACCCTCGTGAAATGGCTGGCCCTCAATGCCGCCCGGAACAGCTTCGGCCCCCAGCTGCCGGACTGGAACGGCCTGGTCCCCTTCGTCCTGCCGCTGCGCTCGTTCAACTCCCCCGCCGGACTGCCCCGGCCGCAGGACTGGCTCGGTGCGACCGGGGTCCCGCTGCCGCCTCCGGAGGGCTGGATCACCGGGCTCCTCGCCTCCGGGCGGGCGCTGGTGCTGATCGACGGGGTGGACGAGGTTCCCCCGCGGCTGCGCGACAGGACGGAGTCCTGGCTGCGGGCCCTGCTCACCGAGTACCCGGCGGCCCGCTTCGTGGTCACCACCCGCCACTCGGCGGTGCCCGAGGACTGGCTGGCCGCCCACGGCTTCAGCTCCCTCGCCCTGCTGCCGATGGACCGGGACGACGTCGGCGCCTTCATCACGCACTGGCACGCCTCCGCCCGGGCGGAGGCGGACGGCGAGGGCGAGGGGCCGGAGCGCGAGCTGCTCGACCGGTACGAGAAGGCGCTCCTGGAGGCCGTGGGATCGCGCCGGGACCTGGGCAGGCTGGCGACGAACCCGCTCATGTGCGCCCTGCTGTGCGCCCTGAACCGGGACCGCCGGATGCATCTGCCCCGGGCCCGCAAGGAGCTCTACGACACGGCTCTGGACATGCTGCTGATCCGCCGCGACAGCGAACGGGACATCTCGGGGGTCGAGGGCGTCTACCTCAGCCGGGACGAGCAGACCCTGCTGCTCCAGCGGCTGGCGTACTGGCTGATCCGCAACGGACAGGTGGAGGCCTCCGCCGAGGAGGCGATCGGGATGATCGCCGCATCGCTCGACTCCATGCCCCAGGTCAAGGCGCAGGGCAGCGCGCAGACGGTGTTCCGCCACCTGCTGATCCGCAGCGGGCTGCTCCGCGAGCCGGTGCCGGGCTCGGTCCTGTTCGTCCACCAGACCTTCCAGGACTACCTCGGCGCCAAGGCGGCGGTGGAGGCCCGGGACTTCGGCGTCCTGGTGCGCAATGCGCACGAGTACACCTGGGACAACGTGGTCCGGATGGCCGTGGGGCACGCCCGGCCCGACGAACGCGCCTATCTGCTGCGCGAGTTGCTCGCACGGGCCGATCAGTCGGAGCCCGACCGCAGCCGGCTCGTGCTGCTCGCGGCCGCCTGCCTGGAACACGCACCGGAACTGGATCCGGAGGTCCGGCGCGAGGTGACGGCCCGGACGGCGCTCCTGCTGCCCCCTCGCTCCCCGGGCCAGGCCGAGGAACTGGCCAAGGCGGGGGAACTGGTGCTGGAACTGCTGCCGGAGCCGGCCGGGCTCGTCGAGGCCGAGGCGGCCGCGACGATCCGTACGGCGGCGCTCGTCGGCGGCGACCGGGCGCTCCAGGTGATCGCGGGCTTCCGGACGGACGACCGCTACGAGGCCGCCCGCGAACTCTCCGACGCCTGGGGGCGGTTCCCCGTGGACGTGTACGCGGACACGGTCCTCGCGGACGCCCCCATGAACACGGCCCACCTGCACGTGCGGACGCCCGGACAGTTACGGGCCCTGGACCGGCTCCGGCACGTCCGCCGGCTGCACGTCACCTGGGACGGCCCGATCCCGCCCGAGATCGTGCGGCGGCGGGACCTGGAGTCGCTGACCCTGCACCGCAATCCGCGGCTGGCCGATCTGTCCCCGCTGGCCGGACAGTCCGCCCTGCGGCACCTGGGTGTCCTGGACTGCCCGCAGGTCACCGGGATCGAGGTGGTGGGCGAACTCCGGGCGGACAGCCTCGCCTTCGGCTACCTCCGGGACGACCTCTCGCTCGCCCCGCTGGCGGGCGCGGCCGGCCTGCGCTCGCTGATCATCGGCTTCGAGCCGGAGCAGCGCCGGATCGGGGACGTCCCCGCCGCGGACTCGCTGACCGCGCTGCACCTGTGGCAGGGCGCCCGCCGGATGACGCTCGACGGGATCGAGCGCTGGCCGCGGGTGGAGAAGCTGACGGTCGCCGGGAGCGGGCAGTACCGGCAGCTGGTGCGTTCGCTGCCGCTCAGGGGACTGACCGCGCTGCAGATCCGGCACGCCGCGCCGGTATCGGCCGGGGCCCTCCTGCCGTACGAACGACTCGGCCGGCTCGTGCTGATCCGGTGCGCGCTGGAGGGGTCGCTGGAGGCGCTGCGCGAGTTCCCCGCGCTGCGCCGGCTCGTACTCAGCGAATGCCTCGGAACCGTGGACCTGTCGCCGCTGGCGCCCATGGAGCAGCTGGTGATCGAACTGCGCCGGGGCACCCACGTGCGGGGCACGGCGCCGATCCCGCCGGAGCGGCTCGTCCGCAGGGACTGAGCCGCTCCACCGGGAGCTCTCGGAGCGCCGGGACCGCCGGGTCAGGCGGCCCCGGTGCCACGGGGCGTTCGCGCGCTCCCGGTCACCAGACCCGGACCGAGCCCCCGCGGGCGAAGGCCGGGCTGGTGGCTCCCGCCGGGACCTCCGTCAGGGGCTGCGCGACCTCCGAGACGAGCGGGCCGTGCTTGGCGGCGACCGCGTCCAGGAGGGCGAGGTCGAAGCCGTACACCCGGGCGGCGTTGCCGCCGACCATGGCGGCGACCTCCTCGCGGGGCAGGCCCGCGTAGGCGATGCGCAGGCCCTCGCGCGAGTAGGGCGTGGTGCCCTCGTCGTGGGGGTAGTCGCTGCCCCACATGATCTTGTCGAGGCCGATCCGGTCCCGCAGCGGGACCTCGTGGGGGCGCATGAAGCTCGCTCCCACGAAGCAGTTCTCCCGCCAGACCTCACTCGGCCCCTTGCCCATGGACTCCGCCAGCCCGGCGCCGAACTTGGCCTCGGCGGTGGCCGAGGCCGCGACCAGGCGGCCGTGGTAGTAGTCCAGCATCTCGATCACGCCCGGGATCCAGCCGGAGCCCTGCTCCGTCAGGACCAGTTTCAGCCCGGGGTTGCGGCGGAAGGCTCCGCCGAAGATGAGGTGCCACAGGGCCCGGTGGGAGAACCAGGTGGTCTCCACCATGAAGACGGCCCGCGCCGCCGGCTCGTCGCCCAGCGGCGGCGAGGCGGAGCCGCCGTGGTGGTTGACCGGGACGTCCAGCTCGTCGCAGACGGCCCAGATGGGGTCGTAGACCTCCGAGTAGAGCTCGGGAACGGTGGAGCCGGGCGGGACGCCGGGCAGCAGGATGCCGCCGGTCAGGCCCGCGTTGCGGGTGCGGCGGATCTCCTCGACCGCCGCGTCCACGTCGTTGAGCAGGATCTGGACCACGCCCGCCCGGCGGCCCGGCGCGTCCGCGCAGAAGTCCGCCAGCCACCGGTTGTGGGCCTGGAGCCCGGCCCAGCGCATCTCGTACTCGGCCGCCGTCGGGGGCTGGGCCATCAGCGAGGCCTTGGGGAAGAACGGCGGGATGGTGTTCGGGAAGAGCACCTCCGCGACGATCCCGTCGGCTTCGAGCTCGGCGAGGCGCCGCTGCGAGTTCCAGTTGCGGTCGGCCGTGTCCGCGAGGAGGTCCTCGTACGGATTGACGTAGGTCGCGGCCCAGGCGTCGAACTCCGCGTGGTACCGCTTCTCCAGGTACGGCTTGTAGTCCAGCAGGTCGGCGCCCGCGTGGCAGTCGGCGGAGATGACCGTGTAGCGGTCCTCGGAACTCGAACTCACGGGTTCACCCCCAGGACCGGGAAGTCGTTGTCGGTCAGCCAGTGCCGGCCCACGTCGCGCGAGCGCGCCCAGGAGGCTTCGACGGCCGCCTGGTCCTCGCTCTGGCCGAGCTCGGCCGGGGTGGGGCCGATGCGGCGGGCGATCGGCGCCAGCTTCTCGGTGTCGAAGCCGAAGACCTCGGCCGCGGCCAGGCCCAGCATCCGGCGGGTCTCCTCGACGGGGATGTCGTGGAAGGTGTTCTTCAGCCAGTTGCGGGTGTTCGGCCAGGTCCCCTCGGGGTGCGGGAAGTCCGAGCCCCACAGGATGTTGTCCACGCCGATCTCGTAGCGCTGGGCCAGCTCGCGCCGCTTGGTGTTGGTGGCGCAGACGAACACCTGCCGGTCCAGGTATTCGCTCGGCGGCCGCTTCAGCTCCTCGAACGGCGAGAGCTTCTTGCCGCCGTGCGCGCCGAGGTAGAGCCGGTCCATGAACCAGAGCTGGTTCGGCAGCCACCAGCAGCCGGACTCGGCGACGCCGAACTTCAGCCCCGGGTGCCGCTCGAAGACCCCGGACCAGAGCAGGAACCACAGCGGGCGGGCCGGCCACCAGGTGACCTCGGAGACGAAGATGCCCAGGTGGTCCCCGTACTCGTGGCGCGGCGAGGAGCCGGAGTGGGTGACGATCGGCATCTGCGTCTCGGCCGCCGCGGCCCACACCGGGTCGTAACGGCGGTCGTGGTAGGGGGCCTTGTCCACCCACATGGCGGGGATCATCAGGGCGCCGAGCCCGGATTCCTTGGCCCGGTATATCTCGGCGACGACCTTGTCCGGTTCGCCGGTGATGGGCAGCAGGGCGACCCCGCAGTGCCGCTCGGGGTTCTCCGAGACGAACTCGGCGAGCCACCGGTTGTGCGCCTGGGCGCCGGCCATGCCGAGCTCGGGGTCCTGGTCCCCGGAGAGGCCGAGGCCCACTCCGAAGGGGGCGGCGGTCTGGCTGTCCACGGCGTCGGCGTCGGGGAAGACGACTTCGGCGGCCACGCCGTCGCCGTCGAGTTCCTTCAGCCGCTGCGTGACGTCCCAGCCGCCCTTGAGGCCTTCCTCGTGGTCGTGGAACCACTTCTCGGCGAAGGCCTCGTTGCGCACGCCGAGCTTGGTGGCCTCGGCGCGCCGGGCGTCGCGCTCGCCGAGGAACTCGTCGAACTGCGGGTGGAAGGCGCTGTCCAGGTAGGGGCGGTACTGCTCGGTGGGCAGCCCCGCGTGGCAGTCGGAGGAGATGATCAGGTACGGGTCTTCGTACGCACTCACGATTGAGGCTCCTCAGTCGAGGATGAAGCTTTCCAGGTAGGCGGGGTTGGCGCGGTCGAGCATCGACTGCGACCGGGCGCGGATCTGCCGGTCGCTGTGCTCGCTGTCGGGCAGCATCCAGAAGCGGTCGGCGCGGATGCCGTCGACGACGTGGTCGGCGACGTCCTCGACCGGGGTGAAGTTCACCTCGTGGCCGGCCTGCTTCATGGCGGCCTCGTACTGGTCGAGGCTGCGGTACGGGGACTTGCGCGGGCGCTCCTTGGCGTACCGGTCGGGCCGGTTGCGGTGCGACTCCCACAGGCCGGTGCGCAGCATGTGCGGTCCGGGGAAGAGGACGGAGGCGCCGATGGCCGCGCCCTCGGCCTTGAGGTGGGCGTAGAGCGACTCGGTCATGGTGACCACGGCCGCCTTGGTCACCGCGTAGACCGAGGCGGTGGGCAGCGGGGCGATGCCGCCGTCGCCGGAGGAGGTGTTGACGATGTGGCCGGGGCCGCCGGCCGCGATCATGCGGGGGACGAAGGCCTGGATGCCGTGGAAGACGCCCCAGACGTTGACGGAGAAGGCCCATTTCCAGTCGTTGGGCTCGTGCTCCCACATGCGGCCCTCGGCTCCGGAGCCGACGCCTGCGTTGTTGCAGAGGACGTGCACGGCACCGAAGGTCTCGTACGCGGCGTCGGCGAGGGAGATCACGGAGTCGCGGTCGCTGACGTCGACGAGTTTGGCGAGCACCTCGGCGCCGTCGGCCGTGAGTTCGTCGGCGGCCTTGCGCAGGGCGCCCTCCTCCACGTCGGCGAGGACCACCTTCAGCCCCTCGGCGGCGAAGCGGCGGGCCATGGCGAGGCCGATGCCGCTCGCGGCTCCGGTGACGACGGCCACCTGTCCCGGTTCGAGTCGCATCAGACGCTCCCCTCGGGCGGTCCGTCGAGGATCTGCATCGGGTCGTCGTAGCGCTGGTGGATGTACGGGAGCAGGGCCTGGGCGCTGACCCGCTCGACGACCTTGCCCCGCTGGTCGGTGGTCTTCTCGCCGATGGCGAGCTCGACGAGGCGGCGTACGGGGAGATCGGCGATCGGATCGAACATCGACTCCCGGAGCACCACGTCGCCGGTGATGTGCTCCAGCTTGCGGACCTTCTCGTTGCGGGTGCAGTGCACCAGCACCGGATCGGCGTCGAAGCCCGAACCGTCCACCGCGGGGAGGAACTTGAAGTAGAAGTCGGTCTTCACGGTGGGCTCGGGCAGCGGCAGCTCGCGGTCCACCGCGCCGCGCACCTCCACGAAGGCGATCCCGTGCCGGGCGAGCGAGGCCCGGACGACCAGGCCCTCGCGCTCGACGGTGATCTCGCCGAGCTTCTTCGGCTCGCCGAAGACCTCGCGGCCTCCGATCAGGGCGCGCTCCATGCTCATCGGCATGACCAGCGGGTACCAGCCCTCGACCCCGTCGTGCTGGGCGGCGACGGCCACCGAACCGGCGCCGAGCGGGTAGCCGGGCAGGTCCACCTTGCTGATGTTGGCCCGCACCAGGGGCCGCTCGGTGGGCTTCAGCGGCGGCGGCAGGACCGCCGCCACCACGTCCGGGTCGGTCTCCCAGACGGCCACCACGCCGGTGGACCAGATGTCGGGGAGCTTGGAACTCTTCTCGCGCGAAGCGGCGATCTCGGCCTCGGTGCGCGCTCCGTACCGTACGCGTGCCATCTATCGCACCATCCTTCGTCTAGGACGCAGTCGGTTCTGTAACACAGTTACACCGCCGCCGATGAAGGGTAAAGACCCGTGCACGTAACCGATCTGACGGATCGACAGAAAGTTGGGACGGACACGATGGCCAGAACCACGCTGACCCGCGCGGAGGTACTGGACGCCGCCGCGTCCCTGGTCAAGCAGCACGGCCCGGCCGCCCTCACCATGCGCAAGCTCGCCGCCGAGCTGGGCACCGCGGTGACCTCCATCTACTGGCACGTCGGCAACCGCGAATCACTGCTCGACGCCCTCGTGGAGCGGACCGTGGAGGAGGTGGGCGCCATCCGGCCGGCCGGCCGCAACCCCGGCGACCGCATCCTCTCGGTCGCCCGGATCCTGCGCCGCGAGCTGCGCGAGCGCCCGCACCTGATCGCGATGGTCCACGAGCGCGGCCTCACCGACCGGATGTTCCTGCCCGCCCAGCAGGCCCTGGTCCACGAGGTGCACGCGGCGGGCCTGCGCGGGACCCGGGCCGCGGACGCGGTGCGCGCGATCCAGTTCCAGATCATCGGCTTCGTCCTGGTCGAGCGCAATCGCGAACGCTCCCCCGCCCAGTCCCCCGCCGAAAGCGAGCTCTGGGACCCGGCCGACGCCCCGCACGACCCGCCGCTGGCCCGCGCACTGGCCCGGCCGGTCGATCCCGAACGGCTCTTCCAACTCACCCTGAGGGCACTGGTGCGGGCCCTGCTCACACCGGGCGGGTAATTCCTTTGCGCCCTGCGGCGGCCTCGTGATGGGATCCGTGGACACGGGGGCGGCTCCCCGGCGCGCATCCTTCTCACCCTTCCTCCGACGACCCCGCGCGCCCACTCCCCGCCCCCGTTCTGCACGTTCACGGAGGGGAAAACACCCATAGCAACCGCAGAATCCGTCCTGCTGCGCCGCCTTCAGACCTTCTACGTCGACGGTCCGTCCGCCCCGGTCGGCGCACCCGGCGGGCCCGCCCTGCGCAGGCTCGAAACCGAACTCCTGGGACGCGGCCACACCCTGGACCCGGAGCTCTACGCGGCACTGGCCGCACTGCCCCCCGAGGAGCTCGCCGCCTCCCACGTCCGCCTCCTCGCCCTGGTCGACGACCTGCTCGGCGCCGACCGGACCCACACGCCGCTCTTCCGCCGCTTCCCGGCCATACCGGTGGTCGCCCCGCGCGACACCGAACGGCTCTACGTGGACCGGGTGTTCGCCCATCTCCTCCAGCAGGCCGACCACCCGTGCGTGCTCTGCGGCGAGCAGCGCACCGTCTTCCCCGTGTCCCCCTGCGCCCACCTCGTGTGCCGGCTCTGCTGGGACGGCGCCGACTACGCGGGCTGCCCGCTGTGCCACCGGCGGCTCGATCCCGCCGACCCGTTCCTGCGTCCCGTGCGGGCCGTCGGCGCGGCCAGGCCCGCACGCCCCGGCCCGCTCCGGCTGCTGCGGCACGGCACCGCCCCGGCCGCTGACGCCACCCCGATCGTGGCGGCGCTGCTCGCCCGCGCGACCCCCCTGTCCCCGCAGGACCGCGAGGACCTGGTCACACTGTTGCCGCTGACCCCGGCAGCGCGCGGGGAGCTCCCCGAGGAGATCCCCGTACGGGAGACCAAGGCGCTGGTCCTGGCCACCATGCTCACCTTTCCCGGCGCGCAGGACCGCGTACGGCCGCTGCTCGCCGAGTGGCTGACCACGGCCACGGACGTGCTCCGGCTGCTGGCCGTGGCGTCCGGGGGCAATCCCGGACTGCTGCCCCTGCCCGCGTTCGTCTCCCTCGGCCGGCCGCTGCGACGCGAACTCCTCTCCCTGCTCGACGCATTGCCGGTCCCCTACCTCGTCGAGGACCTGCTGCGGCATCCGACCGCCTGGAAGCGGGCCGCCGAGACCCTGCACCCCTTCGAGCGGCACGCCCGCCATCCGCGGGCCGCGCTCGCCTTCGCCGTCCTGCGCGGGACCCGGCTCGACGGAGCCCTGGGCGCCGCCCTGCGGGACACCGCGGCCGCGCACCCGGACGCCGTGTGCGTGGAGGAGGACCGGGTCCGGCCCGCATCCTGGGGCGGGCGCCTGGAGCGGGCCCTGGCGGACGGGAACCCCGGGGCCGCCGCGGCGTTGGCCGGGCAGCGTCCCGGCGAGCTCGTCCGGCGCCTCGACCACCTGCTGCGGCTGCACACCGGCGACCGCCCCGTCCCGGAGCTCGTGCGGGCGCTGGAGCGCGGACTGCCCTCCGTGGGCCCCGGCCCGCTGCTCTCCGCCTTCGGGGCGCTGCGCGTGCGCGCCGAGGACCGGCGCGGTGCCCGCCGGGTGTTCTTCCCGCGCGGCGAGGTCACCCGCGCCCTGTCGGTGGCGGAGGACCGGCCGCCGCTGCCGGAGCCGCTGGTCCGGGAGGTCGCGGGGCTGCTGGAGGCGGAGGTGCTGCGCCGGTTCGCCCGGCCCGGTGCGGAGCCGTACGACCTGGCGGTGCTCGATTCCGCGCTCGCGGACCTCGTCGTCCCCTTCGCGGAGCACGATGCGGCGAGGACCCTGGTCGCGGTGCCGCGGGGCAGCACCCAGAGCCTGCCCACGGGAGAGGTCCTGCGGCTGTTCCTGCACTGGACGGAGCCCACGGGCCAGCGCACCGACCTCGACCTGTCCGTCGCCTTCTTCGACGCCGACTGGCGGTTCACCGGACAGTGCGACTACACGCGGCTGCGGCACGGCCCCGAGGGCGCCGCCGTGCACTCCGGCGACCTGACCTCGGCGCCGGCCCCGGCCGGGGCCACCGAATACGTGGACCTGGACCTGGCGAAGCTGGCCGCGCACGGGGACGCGTACGCGGTGCCCCTGGTGTTCAGCTTCAACAACGTGCCGTTCGAGGAGCTGCCGGACGCCTTCGCGGGCTTCATGGCCCTGCCTGCGGACGGGCCGCGCGACGCCTCGTACGATCCCCGGACCGTGCGCCAGCGCTTCGACCTGGCGGGCGAGTCCAAGGCCTACCTCCCGATGGTGGTGGACCTGAGCAACCGGCGGGCCCTGTGGGCGGACGTCCACCTGCCCCCTTCCGGCTCCTTCCAGAGCGTCGGCGCCTCCGGCGGCGCACGGCTCGCCGCCGCCGCGGAGGACGTCTGCGCGCACTTCGGCTCCGGCACCCGCACCACCCTGTGGGACCTCACCGTGTGGCGGGCGGCGGCCCGCACCCGTGAGGTGGCGGTGATCCGGCGGGCCACCGAGACTTCGGCCACCGACGAGGTGTGGCTCTACCGGGCCGCGGACGGCGAGGAACCGGCCGGCTTCGCCGCCCGGGTCGCCGCCCTGGAGCCGCCCGAGGAGCGCCGGACCCGTGCCGACGCCGACGCGGAGGCCGCCGAACTGGCCGCCGGCAAGCGCGCGTTCCTGGCGCTGACCTGCGCGAGCGTGGCCCCCGAAGGGGGTTCGGGGACGGCCTACCGGCTCTTCCCCGGACCCGCCGAAGTGCCCGGGTCCTTCACCCGGGTGACGGCCGGGGACCTCGTGGCGGAGCTGGGCTGAGCCGAGCTGAGCCGGGCTGAAGGGCCGTAAGGCTTCGAGTGTCGGCGCGGGCCGATATCCTCTGTGACCATGCTCGCCGACCGTACGACCGCAGAGACGATGTGGCCGACCGCGTACCCACAGGGGTACGCGGTCGTCGACGTGGAGACCACCGGGCTCGCTCGCGACGACCGGATAATCTCCGCCGCCGTCTACCGGCTCGACGCTCAGGGCAACGTCGAGGACCACTGGTACACGCTGGTCAACCCGCTCCGGGACCCCGGGCCCGTGTGGATCCACGGTCTGACCAGCGACATGCTCCAGGACGCGCCGCTCTTCAAGGACATCGCCGGGGAGTTCGCGGACCGGCTCGCCGACCGGGTCCTGGTCGCGCACAACGCGATCTTCGACTGGCAGATGATCGCCCGCGAGTACGCGCGGGCCGAGGCCACCGCGCCGGTGCGCCAGCGGCTGTGCACCATCGCCCTGTCGAAGGAACTGAACCTCCCGCTGCCCAACCACAAGCTGGAGTCGCTCGCCGCGCACTTCGGCGTGGTCCAGCAGCGCGCCCACCACGCGCTCGACGACGCCCGGGTCCTCGCGGAGGCGTTCCGTCCGTCCCTGCACGCGGCCGCACGGGACAACGTACGGCTCCCCCTGCTGGAATGCCGGCCGCTGACGGAGTGGTCGGACACCCCCGCCGCCCCGCGCGTCGGGTACCAGGCCTCGTACGGTGCGAGCTCGAGCTGGCGGCCCTCGCGCAAGCGGCCGCCGTGCCCGTACCCGAACCCGGGGCGGTGGGCGGACGGCACCCCGCTCAAGCAGGGCATGCGGATCGCGTTCTCCGGCGACACCTCGGTGGACCGGGAGCTGCTGGAGGACCGCGCCGTGGAAGCCGGCCTGCACGTCGCGACGAGCCTGTCCCGGCTCACGAGCCTGCTCGTGACGAACGACCCGGACTCCTCGACCTCCAAGACGGTGAAGGCGAAGTCCTTCGGAACCCCCGTCGTCGACGAGGCGGCCTTCACCCAGCTGCTGCGCGACGTGGCGCCGGCGCAGGACTGACCCCGGGGAGGGCCGGGGGGGCGGACGTCGGGCTGCCCTCGGGCCGGACCTTGGGCCGGACGTCAGGCCGGACGTTGGGCCGGCCGGGTGCACGCTCGGCGACTCACCCCGGTGGATCTTGTTCCGGCGGTCCGCCCTGCGCAGCATGCCGCGCATGGCACGTTGCGAAGTCTGCGGGAACGATTACGGCATGTCCTTCGAAGTACACGCACAGGGTGCTGTGCACGTCTTCGACTGCTTCTCCTGCGCCATTCACCGCATGGCGCCCATCTGCGAGCACTGCCGGGTCCAGATCATCGGGCAGGGCGTCGAGGTCGAAGGACAGTGGTTCTGCGGAGGGCACTGCGCCCGCGCGGAGGGGAAGGTGGGCATCACCGACCGCGTCTGATTCCCGTCCCGTCCTCCCCGAGTTCCCCCTCCTCCCCTCCTCTCCCCCAGCTCCTCCCCTCCCTCCGCCACGACCCCGGACGGCCACCCGGCCGCCGGGGTCCTCGCCGCTGGGGGTACCGTCGTGGGCGTGTACCGCTTTGTGCTGACCCGGCAGTGGGTGTGCCTCACCCTCATCGGCCTCGCCCTGATCCCCGCGATGATCAAGCTGGGGTTCTGGCAGTTCCACCGGCATGAGCACCGTGTCGCGCAGAACCAGCTGATCGACGCGAACCTGCGGGCGAAGCCGGTCCCCATGACCGAGGTCACCTCCCCCGGCCACGTGGTCCCGCGCGCCGACTACTGGCGTGCCGTGACCGCCACCGGTACGTACGACTCCGCGCACGAGGTCGTCGTGCGGATGCGCACCGACAACGACGACAAGGTCGGCTTCCACGTCCTGACCCCGCTGGTCCTCTCCGACGGCCGGGTGGTCCTGGTCAACCGGGGCTGGGTGCAGGGCGGCGACGACCCGCGCGCCTACCCGCCGGTGCCGGCCGCGCCCACCGGCGAGGTCACGGTCACCGGGCGGCTGAAGGCCGACGAGACCAGCGGCGGCAGCGGCATCAAGGACCGCAAGGGCCTGCCGGACCGCCAGGTGATGCTGATCAACAGCGCACAGCAGGCGCAGTACCTGGGCAAGCCCGTCCTCGGCGGCTACCTGGAACTCACCTCCCCGGTCCCGGCCGACGGCAAGCCCGAGGTGGTCGCCGAGCCCGACCACGACTCGATCGGGCCGCACATGGCGTACGCCATCCAGTGGTGGCTGTTCACCTTCGCGGTGCCGGTGGGCTGGATCGTGCTCGTACGGCGCGAGAAGCGCGACCGCGAGGCGGCGGCAGCCGCCGGGACCGCCGCTTCCGAGCGGGAGCCGGTGGCGACCGCGTAGCGTGTCGGGCATGGATCTTGGACTGAAGGACCGTGTCTACGTAGTCACCGGCGCCACCAGGGGCCTCGGCTACGCATCCGCCCGCGAACTCACCGCCGACGGCGCGAAGGTGGTGCTCACCGGCCGGGACGCCGCCCGCGCCGAGGCCGCGGCCAAGGCGCTGGGCCCGAACGCGGTCGGCGTGGCAGCCGACAACTCCGACCCCGGGGCCGCCGCGCGGCTCGTCGCCGCGGCCCGGGAACACTTCGGCCGCCTCGACGGCATCCTCATCAGCGTCGGTGGCCCGGCGCCCGGTTCGGCGGCGGACAACACCGACGAGCAGTGGGCGGCGGCCTTCGAGTCGGTCTTCCTCGGCGCGGTCCGCCTCGCGCGGGCGGCGGCCGCCGAGCTCTCCGACGGCGGGGTCATCGGCTTCGTCCTGTCGGGCTCCGTGCACGAGCCGATCCCGGGCCTCACCATCTCCAACGGACTGCGCCCCGGCCTGGCCGGCTTCGCGAAGTCCCTCTCCGTGGAGCTGGGCCCGCGCGGCATCCGGGTGGTCGGCCTGCTGCCCGCCCGCATCGACACCGACCGGGTCCGCGAGCTCGACGCCCTGTCCGGGGACGCGGACCTCGCGCGCACCCGCAACGAGGCGGGGATCCCGCTGCGGCGATACGGCACCCCGGAGGAGTTCGGCCGCTCGGCGGCGTTCCTGCTGTCCCCGGCGGCCTCCTACCTGACCGGCGTCATGCTCCCGGTGGACGGCGGCTCCCGGCACGGCTTCTGAGCCGTCCGCCCCGGCTCCGCCTCACGTCACCCGCCGCGCCCGGCGCGGGGTGACGTGGAGGCGGGCCTCCGCCGGGAGGGCCGGGAGCGCCGCCGAGGTGCGGGCCCGGCCCAGCACCGGTCCGGCGAGGGCCGCCAGTGCGTCGGCCGGCACCGCGTGCGGCTCCAGTTCCAGGGCGACCCGCAGGGCCGGGGCCCCGCGCCGCCCGCACAGGGTGACCCGGCACCGCGCCACGCCCTCCACGGCCTCCTGGACATCGGCCTCGACGGCCTCCTCCAGCGCCCGCCCGCGCAGCACGGCGAAGGCCCCGTCCCCGGTGTCCACGAGCACCGCCGCGAGCCGGGGCCGCCGCAGTTGGGACAGCAGCCACCACAGCGCCAGCAGGACGCACACCCCGAGCGCGGCGAGCACCGCCCACCAGGGCACCGGCCGGCCCGGACCGTGCGGGGCCAGCAGGGGTTCGTCGCGGCCTTCGAACGGCCCGGACGCGCTCAGCACCGATACCCCCGCCGCCAGCAGGACCAGCCCGAGCAGCCCGAGCAGGACCCGGTTCACCGTCCCGAGGGTCACCGCCGGTTCACCCGTACCCTCGGCCGTACCTCGCGGGCCAGGCCCAGCTCGTCGACGCCGACGGCCAGCACCGCGTCCAGATCGGCCCGTACGTCGTCCAGTTCGCGGAAGTGGGACACGGCCCGGACCCCGATGCGGGACCGGCCCACCCTGACCCGCACCGAGCGCACCCCGGACACCTCCATGACCCGGTCGCGCAGCACCTGCGCGGCGGCCTTGCGTTCCAGTCCGCCCCGGACCTCCGGGTGGCCGGAGGCCATGGGGAGGATTCCGCGCAGGCCCGGGGTGAGGGCGTACAGCAGCAGTGCTGCCCCGGCCGCGGCCAGGATCCCGCCGCCGAGCAGCACGCCGGGGTCGGCCGGGGTGTGCCGCTCCAGTGCGCGGGAGAGCTCGTCGCGCCAGCGCATGCCCGGGTGGTGCGCCCGTACGGCGGCCAGGTCGTACAGGAACAGCCCCGCCACGCCGAGGACGGCGAACGCCCCCACGGCGGCCGGCAGCCGCCGGGGCGACTGGAACCGGGCGCTCACCGGACCCGCCGGTCTCGTCCGGCGGCGGGCCGGGCGGGGCGCAGGTGCTCGATGTCGACGTCCACCTCGGGTACGGCCATCTCCGCGTACTCCTCCACGCGCCGGGCGACGCTGCGGCGCACGGCCGCGCACTGGGCGGCGAGGTCGGAGGGGTAGGGGAGCTCCAGGACCACCCGTACGCGGGCGATGTCGTGGTGCACGGTGACGGTGGCGTGCGGCGGGGCCGCGTCCGGAGCGGGCCGGGTCAGGGCCTCGCGGGCGGCCCGGGCGGCGATCTTCGCGACGACCCGGTCGGCGATCCGGGTGGCGCCCCGCTCGGCGGCGGGCACCCGGGGCGGGGTGGGGCGGGGGGTGCTCATCGGTCCCGGTCTCGGTCGTGGTCGCGGCTCCGGTTACGCTCCCGGTCCCGGTCGCCGGGGCGGCCCCTGGGGCGGAAGAAGTCCCCGGGTTCCAGGTCCCCGTCGAGGAACCGGCCCACGACGAAGCCGATGGCGCCGAGGGCGGCCACCAGCAGGAAGGCCCCGAACCCGCCGAAGTACCCGGCGAACCCCAGTGCCATGCCGGCCACCAGGCCGACGACCGCCATGCTCATGCGGGCTCCTCTACTGCAGTCGGGACTCCGGCTCCTCGTCGTCCTCGTCCGGCAGTTTGACGTCGCTGACCGCGATGTTGACCTCGACGACCTCGAGGCCGGTCATCCGCTCCACCGCCGAGACGACGTTCTCACGGACGGCCCGGGCCACGTCCCTGATCGACACGCCGTAATCCACGACGATCTCCAGGTCGAGGGCGGTCTGCACCTCGCCGACCTCCGCCTTCACGCCCCGGCTGACGGTGGACTTGGCCCCGCCGGGGACGCGGTCGCGGACGGCTCCGAAGGTACGGGAGAGGCCGCTGCCGCTGCCCATGGCGTGGACGCCGGGCACCTCGCGGGCGGCCAGACCGGCGATCTTCTCGACCACGCCGTCGGCGATGCTCGTGCGGCCGCGGTCGGCGGGGGGTTTGGCGGTGCTGCCGCCGCCCGGGGCGGATTCGGTCATGGCGGATCCCTTCGCACGGTGGGCTCCCGACCACGGTAAGTCGGGACCGCTTCCGCTGCCCGCCCCGACGCGACCGCCCGGGTGGCGACCCTGCGGGGCGAAGTCCCCTACCCGCCCTTCGCCCGTTCCCCGGGCGCTGCCCGGACCCGCCCTGGGGCTCCGCCCCAGACCCCGGTCCTCAAACGCCGGACGGCTGAAAAGGCCAAACCCCGGGGCCGGCCAAAATCCAGCCCCTCCGGCGTTTGAGGAGCGGGGGTCCGGGGGCTGGTCCCCGTGCCGCGGCGGCGCGGCTAGTCGGAGAGGCCCGCCAGGTCCCGCAGGCGGCGGGCCTGGGCCGCACGCTCCGCGACCCGCTGGTCGTCGTACGCCCGGGTCGTCGCGCCGCGCAGCAGCGCCTTCGTCTCGACCACCGCATCCCGCGGCGGAGCCAGCAGCGCGGTGGTGAGGTCCTGGACGGCCGCGTCGAGCTCACCCGCGGGGACGACCAGGTTCGCGAGGCCGATCCGTTCGGCCTCCTCGGCGTGGACGAAGCGTCCCGTCGCGCAGATTTCGAGCGCGCGGGCATAGCCGACCGTCGAGGTCAGCGGCTGGGTGCCGCCGAGGTCGGGCACCAGGCCCAGCCCGGTCTCGCGCATGGCGAACTGCACGTCGTCCGCGACGACGCGCAGATCGCACGCGAGGGCAAGCTGGAAACCGGCACCGATCGCGTGCCCCTGAACGGCGGCGACGGAGATGATGTCGTTGCGCCGCCACCAGGTGAACGCCTCCTGGTACTCGGCGATGGTGGAGTCGAGCAGTTCCTCCGAACCGCGCGCCAGGTCAAGGAAGGACGGCTCGCCCTCGAAGCCTTCGGGGGTGAACGCCTGCCGGTCGAGCCCTGCGGAGAAGGACTGCCCTTCGCCGCGCAGCACGACGACCCGGACGGTGCCCGGCAACGACCTTCCAGCCTCCGTCAACGCCCGCCAGAGCGCGGGGGATTGAGCGTTTCGTTTGGCCGGATTGGTCAGTGTCACCGTGGCGACCGTGTCGTCGACGGTGAGCCGTACGCCGTCCTTGTCGAGCAGAGCCATCTGTGTGCCTCCGGTGTTGTGCCGTCGTTCGGCCGCGATCTCGGCCTAAGTGACTGCACAGTAACCACCCAGCCGGCCATGGAGCCGACCGGGGGTCACCGAAGGACGGTGGAACTGGAACCGTGAAGCTGAATACGGAAAACCGTTGGAACCAAGGGGAACCAAATGGTCAGGCCGTAGCCGCCTTCTTGCCGCGCGTCGCGCCTCCGCGACCACGCAGCGTGACTCCGGACTCGCTGAGCATCCGATGGACGAATCCGTAGGACCGGCCAGTCGATTCGGCCAGCGCCCGGATACTCGCACCGGAGTCGTACTGCTTCTTCAGGTCTGCCGCGAGCTTGTCGCGCGCGGCGCCGGTTACCCGGCTGCCCTTCTTCAGAGTTTCGGCCACCCGTGCCTCCTCATGGGAAGTGCGCTCTGGACTTCTCATGATCACCCCTCCCCGGCTTCCTGGCCACCCATTCAGCAAGGTCGGTACGGCGGCATTTCTTCGGCCGTGGACACACGAGCAGAACGGAATCTTCTCTTCCGCTGCATGACCTCCGTCACATTTCCGCTCCCCCGGTGTGAATCACCAGGTCAGGGGCCGGAGCGCACAAACGGAAGGCCCCGGCCGCACATCCTGGGAGATGCGGCCGGGGCCTTCGTCGAGCACGGAGCGGTATGAGACCGTCTCACTCAGATGATGGATCACGCCTGAGCCGAATGATCCATAAGCGAAGGATCACGGAAGCGGAAGCGCCTCAGGCGAGCGCCACCAGGTCCCGGTAGTCCGGACCCCAGAGGTCCTCGACGCCGTCCGGGAGCAGGATGATCCGCTCCGGCTCCAGCGCCTCGACCGCGCCCTCGTCGTGGGTGACGAGGATGACGGCGCCCTTGTACGTGCGCAGGGCGCCCAGGATCTCCTCGCGGCTGGCCGGGTCGAGGTTGTTGGTGGGCTCGTCGAGCAGCAGCACGTTGGCCGAGGAGACGACCAGCGTCGCCAGGGCCAGGCGGGTCTTCTCGCCGCCGGACAGGACGCCCGCGGGCTTGTCCACGTCGTCGCCGGAGAAGAGGAACGAGCCCAGCGTCTTGCGTACGGAGACCAGGTCCAGGTCGGGCGCCGAGGAGCGCATGTTCTCCAGCACCGAGCGCTCCGGGTCCAGGGTCTCGTGCTCCTGGGCGTAGTAGCCGAGCTTGAGGCCGTGGCCGGGGACGACCGTGCCGGTGTCGGGCTTCTCGGTGCCCGACAGCAGGCGCAGCAGCGTGGTCTTGCCCGCGCCGTTGAGGCCGAGGATGACCACGCGGGAGCCCTTGTCGATGGCCAGGTCGACGTCGGTGAAGATCTCCAGCGAGCCGTAGGACTTCGACAGGCCCTCGGCGGTCAGCGGGGTCTTGCCGCAGGGCGCCGGGTCCGGGAAGCGCAGCTTGGCGACCTTGTCGGAGACGCGGACGGCGTCGAGGCCGGCCAGCAGGCGGTCGGCGCGCTTGGCCATGTTCTGGGCGGCGACCGTCTTCGTGGCCTTGGCGCGCATCTTGTCGGCCTGCGAGTTCAGCGCCGCGGCCTTCTTCTCGGCGTTCTGGCGCTCGCGCTTGCGGCGCTTCTCGTCGGCCTCGCGCTGCTGCTGGTAGAGCTTCCAGCCCATGTTGTAGACGTCGATCTGGGCGCGGTTGGCGTCCAGGTAGAACACCTTGTTGACGACCGTCTCGACCAGGTCCACGTCGTGGGAGATCACGATGAAGCCACCGCGGTAGGTCTTCAGGTAGTCGCGCAGCCACACGATCGAGTCGGCGTCGAGGTGGTTGGTCGGCTCGTCGAGGAGGAGGGTGTCGGCGTCCGAGAACAGGATGCGGGCGAGCTCCACGCGGCGGCGCTGACCACCGGAGAGGGTGTGCAGCGGCTGGCCGAGGACCCGGTCGGGCAGGCCGAGGGCGGCGGAGATGGTCGCGGCCTCGGACTCGGCGGCGTACCCGCCCTTGGTGAGGAACTCGGTCTCCTGGCGCTCGTACTGGCGCAGCGCCTTCTCGCGGGTGGCGCCGGAGCCGGAGGAGATGCGCTCCTCGTTCATCCGCATCTTCTTGAGCAGCACGTCCAGGCCGCGCGCGGACAGGATCCGGTCGCTGGCCAGCACGTCGAGGTCGCCGGTGCGCGGGTCCTGCGGGAGGTAGCCGACCTCGCCCGAGCGGGCGATGCTGCCGCCGGCCGGCGTGCCCTCGCCCGCGAGGCACTTGGTGAGGGTGGTCTTGCCGGCTCCGTTGCGGCCGACGAGGCCGATGCGGTCGCCCTTGGCGACGCGGAAGGAGGCGTTCTCGATGAGGATGCGGGCGCCGGCGCGCAGCTCGATGCCGGTGGCGGTGATCACGGAAATACTCCAGGGCGGGTCGGGACGGCGGAAGGGGGGCAGGACGCGATGCTTCGACGCCGCTAATCCGCGAGGAGATTTGCCATGGGAGTCATTCTACCGGGGGTGCGCAACTACTTTCGGGCCCGCCCGCCCCTCCCGGGACCCGCAGCGCCCGCACCGCCGCGTCCCCCGTTCGGCCCAGGGAACACGCCTCCGGGCCGCGGGGCGTATGAGGATGAACGGGTTGATACTCGCCGCAGGGGCGTACACGTACCCCCCTTGGTAGGAATGGAGGGCGGTGCGGGATGCAGTTCGACGACAACGCCAATCTGGACACTTCCGAGGTCAAGGACGTACGCGGCAGCCGCATCCCGGGCGGGAAGGCCACGGTCGGCGGCGGCATCATCGGGCTCATCGCGCTGATCATGGGTCTGCTGTTCGGGGTGGGCCCGGAGCAGCTGGGCCTGTCCGACGGAAGTCCCGAGCCCGCGGCGACCTCCTCCTCCGCCGCCCAGGTGCAGCAGAGCTGCAAGACCGGCGCGGACGCGAACTCCAAGGAGGACTGCCGGCTGGTGGCGGTGATCAACAGCACCCAGGACTTCTGGAAGCAGGAGTTCGCCAGGCGCGGCGCCCAGTACACCCCGGCGCAGACGGTGTTCTTCACCGGCAAGGTGGGCACCGCCTGCGGGGCGGCCACCTCGGCGGTCGGCCCGTTCTACTGCCCCGGTGACCGGCAGGTCTATCTGGACCTGGGCTTCTTCAACGAGCTGCGCACCAAGTTCGGCGCGAGCGGCGGCCCGTTCGCCCAGGCGTACGTGGTGGCCCACGAGTACGGCCACCACATCCAGAACCTGACCGGCACCCTGCAGAAGGCCCAGGACGGCCGGCAGGGTGCGAACAGCAACGCGGTACGGGTCGAGCTGCAGGCCGACTGCTACGCCGGCGTCTGGGCCCACAACGCGACGAAGACCCCGGACGAGTCCACGGGCAAGCCCCTGATCACGAGCCTCACCGACCAGGACATCCGGGACGGCCTGGACGCGGCGGCCGCGGTCGGCGACGACCGGATCCAGGAGAAGTTCCAGGGCCGGGTGTCCCCGGAGTCCTGGACGCACGGCTCGGCCGAGCAGCGTCAGCAGTGGTTCTACCAGGGCTACCGCACGGGCGACATGGCCCAGTGCAACACCTTCCGCTGAGTGTCGGCGGTGCCTGTCATGCTGTGACGTGGATCACCATCCATCCACGGCACGAGAGGGAGTGATCGTCATGGCAGGCGTTCCGTCCATCTGTCCGACCCTGCTGTACACCGATGCCAAGGCCGCCATCCAACTGCTCACGGAAGCCTTCGGTTTCACCCAGGTCGCGGCGTACGAGGGTGAGGACGGCGCGGTGGCGCACGCCGAGCTGTCCTACGGGAACGGCATGCTGATGCTCGGCAGCAAGGGCACCGGCAGCGCCTTCGACAAGGCGATGGAGTCGGCCGGCCCGACCGGGGTCTACGTACTGGTCGACGACGTGGACGCGCACCACCGCCGGGCCGCCGAGCACGGCGTGGAGATCCTGATGGAGCCGACCGACCAGGACTACGGCTCGCGGGACTACATGGCCCGCGACGCCGAGGGCAACGTGTGGAGCTTCGGGACGTACGCGCCGCAGGTCTGACCGAAGTCCCGGCGGCGCGTACGGCGCCCGTACGGGGCGCTGGACGGCCTAGGCGCCGCCGGTGTGCACCTGGAAGGCGGCCCGGCGCACCGCCTTGGCCAGGGCGGGATCGGGATGGGCGGCGGCGAGCGCGACCAGCACCTGCACGGTGCGGGGGTGCCCGACCGCGCGGACCTCGTCCAGCAGCCGCGGAACCGTGGTCCGTACCGCCGAGTCCAGGTGGCGTGCGAGCAGCTCGGCCTCGCCGTGGTCGGCGATGGCGGCCGCGGTGTCCACCCAGAGCCAGGTCTGCTCCTCGGCGGTGAGCACGTCCTGCGCCTCGTCGGGGTCGACCCCGTCGTGCTCGGCGAGCCAGAGCAGGGCGTAGGGGCGCAGCGCGGCCTCGCGGGTGGCCTTGCGCACCTCCGGCTCGGCGGGGGCTCCGACCACGCGCAGGGCCTCGAAGGCGAGCCCGCGCAGCAGGGCGTCCTCGCCGCGGGCCGCGAGCAGGAGCTCGGAGACCGCGTGGCCGACGGGCCGGGCGGCCAGCCAGGCCTGGTACTCGGCGCGGGCCGGGCCCGGGGTGAGCCGTGCGCAGCCGTGGAGCATGGCGGCGGCGGACTGCTCGATGTTCCCGGCCGGGCTCTGCGCGGCGACGCAGATCTGCTCCAGCTTGACCCACACGGCCCAGCTCCCGAGCGGGGTGAGGGAGGCCCGGGCGGGGCCGAGGGTGACGGCGTCCACGGCGGCGAGCCCGCCGAGCGCCCAGCGCAGCAGCCGGGCGAGCGGGACGGGCGGCGCGGCGGGTGCGGGATCGGACGGCGCGGAGTCGGTCCGTGCGGGATCGGCCGGCGCGGCGTCCGTCGGCGCGGAGCCCGTCGGGCCCGCGGACGGGGACTCCGCCTGCGCGGTGGACTCGTAGGGGACCTCGCACCGCTCGTCGCGCAGTTCCTCGACGCGCTGCCGGAGCAGGTCCAGCAGATCGGGGACGGTCACGGGACCGGCGGAGAGCTGGAGCAGGGAGAGGAGTTGGGGCATGGCCTCGACCACTTCGGCGACGACCGCGGGGGCGATGTCGGCGGGGGCCGGGTGCACCAGTGACCACGCGTCGAAGAGCGCGACCCAGCCGCGCAGGACGGCGGTGTCGTCGCGGTCCCAGGCGCGCAGGCGCCAGCCCGGACGGGCGTGCCCGCCGTGCATCTCGATGAGGCCGGCGAGCCGGGCGCGGTCCCAGCCGACGCGGATCTGGCCCGGTGTCAGGCTCAGCTGGGCGGCGGCGCGTTCGGTGTCGGCGGCGGTCAGGGCGCCCGCAGGGGCGGGCCCGGCACCGTCCGCGCCACCGAGGTGGAGCTCGGCCCAGCGGGCGAGCCGCACCGCGTCGGCGAGGGAGGCGCGGGCCCTGTTCGCGAGGTCGGCCGTGGCGGGAGTACCCGCCGGAGGCCGCGGGGCGGTCCGGGTGCGCCGGTCGGTCACCGCCTTGCGGGCCGTGGCCACGGACCGCGGGGCGACGAGTCGGAGTCTGGAGTCGCGAGCCAACTGCTCATCAGGCTTTCGGGACGTCACGTGAGCAGTCTCGCCCGTCACTGGCCGAAAGCCCAAACGGAACCAGCCATTGCCACAAGACCCTCAGGGGTCATAACGGGACAATCCACCCTCCCTGTCCCGTCCGCCCCGCACTCTTCGGACAGCTCGCCCGACGGTCCGTCACCCGGCGCTTCACATGAGAGGGGTCAGGAAGCGGCGCAGCGCCTCTTCATAGGGGGCCGGGTCCGCGTTCCACATGGCTCCGTGGGCCGCGTCGGAAACGGAGTGCAGGGTGACGAGGTCGGGGCGGGCCGCGGCGAGCCTGCGGGAGGGCTCCCAGGGGGCGAGTGCGTCGTCGGGGCCGTGGAAGATCAGGACGGGGACCTTCAGCGCCGCCGGATCCGACCCCGGAGCCCGCCGGTCGGCGCGCAGGCCCGCACGGCCCTCGGCCGCCTTGACGGCGAACGGGAGCAGGGGGGCCGGGGTGCGGCGCGCGGCGGCGAGGGCGCGCAGGGTGGCGTGCCAGTCCAGTACGGGCGAGTCGAGGACCAGCCCGGAGATCCGGTCGGCCAGCGCCGAGCGCTCCACGGCGTGCAGGGCCATGGTGGCGCCGGTCGACCAGCCGTGCAGGACCACGCGGCGGGCGCCGTAGCGCAGGGCGTAGCGGATGGCGGCGTCGAGATCGCGCCATTCGGACTCGCCGAGGTGGCCGAGGCCGTCCGGGGACTCGGGGGCGCCGAGGTCGCCCCGGTACCCGAGGTCCAGGACGGGGAGCTTGTTGCGGTGGAGGAAGGGCATGACCACCATCGGGTGCTCGCGGGTGGCCCCGAGCCCGTGGACGGTGATCACCCAGGTGTCGCGGGCCCCGGGCACGAACCAGGCGGGCAGTGCGCCGAGCTCGCCGGGGACGTCCACGTCGGCGTGGTCCAGCCCGAGGGCGGTACCGGGGTTGCCCAGGTGGACCTGGGGGGTGAGGGTGACGCGGGTTCCGGGGTCGAGGCTGCCGTGGGTGACGGCGACGAGCCGGCGCACCACCGTGTCGGGGCCGTGCGGGGCGTCGGGGAGGACGGACCCGACCACGGCGTGCACTCCGGGGGCGGTGAGCCCGTAGGTGCCGGGGCGCAGGGAGGCCAGCGAACGGGTCAGCTCGACCCGGCCGGCCGCGGTGGAGTGGACGGTGAGGCGGGGGCTCCCCGGGAGCGGGCGGCCGGGCTCGGTCCGCAGGGCCGCGTCGGCGGCGTACCGGCCGGCGAGCGCGGCGGCCGTGACGGCGGTGACGGCGGCCGCGCCGGCGCCGAGCAGGGTCGTGGTGACGGCGGCTGCCGTCGCGGTAGCGGTACGCACCGCTCCAGTGTCGAGGCGGACGGGGCGGCGGGCCACCGGAGGGAATCGTTCCACCCGGAGGCCGGGAGGGGTGGAACGGGAGGTGATCTAGGTCTCTTCGGGGGGCCCGGGCGATCGGGAGCGGCTACCGGAAGTCCCTCCCCGAAATGTGCGGACACCCCGCCGTGACATGCATTAATCGACATATCAACGCCCCTCCCGGGACGAAGGTCCCGATCGGGTGCCGTGTCGATACACCACATGAACCCTGGCAGTTCACCTTCCGTTCATCCAGGTTGCCTACGGTCCACGAACCACTGACGTCAAACAGAAGCCTGGGTAAATGGAGCACATAACGCTTCTCCTCGGGATCGTGATCATCACCGCTCTCGTGTTCGATTTCACGAACGGTTTTCACGACACGGCCAACGCGATGGCCACCACCATCTCGACCGGCGCCCTCAAGCCCAAGACCGCGGTGGCCATGTCCGCCGTGCTCAACCTCGTCGGCGCTTTCATGTCCGTGGAGGTCGCCAAGACGATCTCCAAGGGACTGGTCAACGAGGAAGGCATCCAGCCGGAGGTCATCTTCGCCGCCTTGGTCGGCGCGATCCTCTGGAACCTCGTCACCTGGCTGGTCGGCCTGCCCTCCAGCTCCTCGCACGCCCTGATGGGCGGCCTGATCGGTGCGGCCGTGGCCTCCGCCGGCATGGGCGCGGTCAACGGCAGCGTCGTCGTCACCAAGGTGCTGATCCCCGCGATCGCCGCGCCGCTGGTCGCCGGCTTCGCCGCGTACCTGGCCACGAAGGTCACGTACAAGGTCGGCAAGGGCATGGGCGAGAAGACCTCGGCCAAGGGCTACCGCGCCGGCCAGATCGCCTCCGCCGGTCTCGTCTCGCTGGCTCACGGCACCAACGACGCGCAGAAGACGATGGGCATCATCACCCTGGCGCTCGTCGCCGGCGGTGCCATCGCCCCCGGCTCCAACCCGCCGGTCTGGGTCATCGTCTCCGCCGGCCTGGCCATCGCGATGGGCACCTACCTGGGCGGCTGGCGCATCATCCGCACCATGGGCAGCGGCCTGACCGACCTGCAGCCGCAGCAGGGCTTCGCCGCCCAGACCTCGGCCGCCAGCGTCATCCTGGCCTCCTCCTCCCTCGGCTTCTCCCTCTCCACCACCCACGCGTGCTCCGGCGCCGTCATGGGTTCGGGTCTGGGACGCAAGGGCGGCGTGGTCCGCTGGTCCACCGCCTCCCGCATGTTCATCGCCTGGGGCCTGACCCTCCCGGCCGCGGCCCTGGTGGCCGCCGGTGCCGAGCTGGTCATGCGCACCGGGGACATCGGCGTCGGCGCCGTCACGGTCTTCCTGATCGGCTCCTGCGTCGCCATCTGGCTGATCTCGCGCCGCCAGGTCGTCGACCACACCAACGTCAACGAGGTCGCCGCGGCCGACGCCCAGGAGCCGGGCGTGGTCACCACGGCCATCGCGGCCGTCAGCGTCCCGCCGACCGCAGCTGTCGCCGGCAGCACCGCCGCGGTGACGGACGAGGAACTGAAGGCCACCATCCCGGCCGCGACGACGACTCCCGCGGCTCCGGCCGCGGCCGTCTGACCCCGAGAACGACAGAGGATTCAGCGGTATGAAGATCGACTGGGAAGCACTCGGCTCCGTCTTCGGGGTCAGCCTCTCCGCCACCGTCGTCCTGGTGACCCTGTTCACCCTGGGCCTGATGGGGCTCTCCAAGCACGAGGCCGCCACCGAACAGGGCGGCGCCGCCACCCTGGCCCGCAGCGGTGCGTACGCCTGCTTCGCGCTCTGCGCGGCGGCCGTGGCCTACGGGATCTACCTGATCGTCGCCTAGGCGACGGACACCACGCCCCGTACGAAGGCTCCCTCCGGGTTCGTCCCGGAGGGAGCTTTCGCATGCCCGGAGCCGCTTCACCCCGCCACCCCGCCGCAGGTCAACGGCGAGTTGACGGGCCTTCGCGCTGCGTGGTGGACTGCCCGAGCCATTACGGCGGCATGGAGAGGAAGTCCGGTGCGAATCCGGCGCGGTCCCGCCACTGTCACCGGCGCGCTCGGCCCTCCGGCCGGGGTGCGGCCGGAAGCCAGGAACTCTCGCCGCCGGACACGTCGAACCAGGGCGCGGACCCTGAGTGAGGACATACCTGCCACCATGCGTGCCGATCGCGTCTTCGCGTACGGCGTCACGGCGGGCCTGATCGGCGACCGGATCCTCGGGGATCCGCGCCGAGGGCACCCCGTGGCCGCCTTCGGACGAGCCGCCGCCGCCGTCGAACGTGCCCTGTGGCGCGACGACCGCGCGCGGGGCGCCCTGCACACCCTGCTGTGCGCCGGAGGCGCGGCCGCCGTCGGCGCGCTGGGCGCCCGCGCCGTGCGCTCCCGGCCCGCGGCCGCCCGTATCGCCCTCACCGCCGCCGCCACCTGGGCCGTCGTGGGCGGCACCTCGCTGGGCCGCGAGGCCCGCGCCATCGGCGGCGCGCTCGCCGCCGGGGACGCCGAGGTGGCCCGCGAGCGGCTGCCCCACCTGTGCGGGCGCGACCCGCAGGCGCTGGACGAGCAGCAGATGGCCCGCGCGGTCGTCGAATCGGTCGCCGAGAACACCTCCGACGCCGTGGTCGGGGCCCTGGTGTGGGGCGCCGTCGCGGGCGTCCCCGGGCTGCTGGCCTTCCGCGCCGTGAACACCCTGGACGCGATGGTCGGCCACAAGTCCCCCCGCCACCTGCGCTACGGCTGGGCCTCGGCCCGGCTCGACGACGTGGCGGGCTGGCCGGGCGCCCGGCTGACGGCGCTGGCCGCCGTACTGGCCGGGCCCGACCGGCGGGGAGCCGTACGGGCCTGGCGCGCGGACGCCGCCAAGCACCCGAGCCCCAACGCGGGACCCGTGGAGTCCTCCTTCGCCGGGGCGCTCGGCGTGCGGCTGGGCGGGACCCTGGCGTACGCGGGCCGGGTCGAACACCGGGCCGTGCTCAACGGTGCGGCGGGGCGGCCCGTGGAGATAGCCGACATCGAACGGGCGGTGCGGCTGTCGCACCGGGTGACGTGGCTGGCGCTCGGGGCCTGTGTGGCCGTCCGGACGCTGGTCTCCCGTCTGACCACGAAGGGGCGGCCCGCATGAGCGGCGGCGCGAAGCGCGGCGGGGGCCTCCTCGTCGCCGGTACGACCTCGGACGCGGGCAAGAGCGTGGTCACGGCGGGCATCTGCCGGTGGCTGGCCCGGCAGGGCGTGAAGGTGGCCCCGTTCAAGGCCCAGAACATGTCCCTGAACTCCTTCGTGACGAGGGAGGGCGCCGAGATCGGCCGCGCGCAGGCCATGCAGGCCCAGGCGGCCCGCGTGGAGCCCACCGCGCTGATGAACCCGGTCCTGCTCAAACCCGGCAGTGACCGGAGCAGCCAGGTGGTGCTGCTGGGCAAGCCGGTGGGCGAGATGAGCGCGCGCGGCTACCACGGGGGCAGGCAGGAGCAGTTGCTCGGCATCGTCACGGACTGCCTGGAGCAGTTGCGGGGCACGTATGACGCCGTGATCTGCGAGGGGGCGGGCAGCCCGGCCGAGATCAACCTGCGCCGGACCGACATCGTGAACATGGGCATCGCGCGGGCCGCGCGCTTCCCGGTGGTCGTCGTCGGCGACATCGACCGGGGCGGGGTCTTCGCGTCCTTCTTCGGCACGACGGCGCTGCTCTCGCCCGAGGACCAGTCGCTGATCGCGGGCTACCTGGTCAACAAGTTCCGCGGCGACGTCACCCTGCTGGAACCGGGCATGGAGATGCTGCGCGGCCTGACCGGGCGGGCCACGTACGGGGTGCTCCCCTTCCAGCACGGGCTGGGCATCGACGAGGAGGACGGCCTGCGGGTCTCCCTGCGGGGTGCGGTACGGGAATCCGTGGTCGCCCCGCCCGTGGGCGAGGACGTGCTGCGGGTCGCGGTCTGCGCGGTGCCGCTGATGTCCAACTTCACGGACGTCGACGCTCTCGCGGCGGAGCCGGGCGTGGTCGTGCGGTTCGTGGACCGGGCCGAGGAACTGGCCGACGCGGACCTGGTCGTCGTCCCCGGCACCCGCGGCACGGTCAAGGCCCTGGCCTGGCTGCGCGAGCGCGGGCTCGCGGACGCGCTGGCCCGGCGGGCCGCCGAGGGCCGGCCGGTCCTCGGCATCTGCGGCGGGTTCCAGGTCCTCGGCGAACACATCGAGGACGAGGTCGAGTCGAAGGCCGGCTCCGTGCCGGGGCTCGGGCTCCTTCCCGTCCGGGTCCGCTTCGAGCGGGAGAAGACCCTGGCGCGGCCGGTGGGTTCGGCGCTGGGCGAGGAGGTCTCCGGCTACGAGATCCACCACGGGGTGGCCGAAGTCCTGGGCGGGACCCCCTTCCTGGACGGGTGCCGGGTCGGAGCGGTGTGGGGCACCCACTGGCACGGCTCGCTGGAGTCGGACGGCTTCCGGCGGGCCTTCCTCCGCGAGGTCGCCTCGGCCGCGGGCCGCCGCTTCGTCCCGGCCCCGGACACGTCGTTCTCCTCCCTGCGGGAGGAGCAGCTCGACCTGCTCGGCGACCTGATCGAGGAACACGCGGACACGGACGCCCTGCTCCGCCTGATCGAGACCGGCCCCCCGTCGGACCTCCCCTTCCTCCCGCCGGGCGCGCCGTGAGCGGCGCAGCCCTGCGGGGGCCGTCCCCTACCCGCCCTTCCACCGTTCCCCGGGCTCTGCCCGGACCCCTCCGATGTGCGGCGCCGTACCCGGGGGCCAGCCCCCGGACCCCCGCTCCTCAAACGCCGGAGAGGCTGGATGTGGCTGGGCCTGGATTGTCCGCAGGGCAATTCCAGCCTCGCCGGCGTTTGAGGCGCGGGGTCTGGGGCGGAGCCCCAGGGAACGGGCGAAGGGCGGGTAGGGGAACTCCGCCCCGCGCAGCGGCGCACCCGCAGCCCGGCCGCGCCGTCCACGCCCGCCCGCGCACGCGTATCCGTACACACGCCCAAGAAGGGGCCACCGCATGAGCACGCCCTACCCGTTCACCGCACTGGTCGGCCAGACCGACCTGCGCCTCGCGCTGCTGCTCAACGCCGTGAGCCCCGCGGTCGGCGGTGTGCTCGTGCGCGGTGAGAAGGGGACCGCCAAGTCCACCGCCGTCCGCGCCCTGTCCACCCTGCTGCCGCAGGTGGACGTGGTTCCCGGCTGCCGGTTCAGCTGCGCGCCCACCGCCCCCGACCCCGCCTGCCCCGACGGCCCCCACGAGCCGGGACCGGCCGCCGCGCGGCCCGCCCGGATGGTGGAGCTGCCCGTCGGCGCCTCCGAGGACCGGCTCGTCGGCGCCCTCGACATCGAACGCGCCCTCGCCGAAGGCGTGAAGGCCTTCGAGCCCGGCCTGCTGGCCGACGCGCACCGCGGGATCCTGTACGTCGACGAGGTCAACCTGCTCCACGACCACCTCATCGACCTGCTCCTCGACGCCGCCGCGATGGGCGCCTCCTACGTCGAGCGCGAGGGCGTCTCCGTACGGCACGCCGCCCGTTTCCTCCTCGTCGGCACGATGAACCCCGAGGAGGGCGAGCTCCGCCCGCAGCTGCTCGACCGGTTCGGGCTGACCGTCGAGGTCGCCGCCTCCCGCGAGCCCCTCCAGCGGGTCGAGGTGGTGCGTCGCCGACTCGCCTACGAGGACGATCCCGCGGGGTTCGCGGGCCGCTGGTCCGCGGACGAGGAGGAGGTGCGCGCCCGGGTGGTGGCCGCGCGGAAGCTGCTCCCGCAGGTGCGCCTCGGCGACACCTCGCTGCTGCAGATCGCGGCGACCTGCGCCGGTTTCGAGGTCGACGGCATGCGCGCCGACATCGTGATGGCCCGTACCGCGACCGCGCTCGCCGCCTGGGCCGGACGGACCGAGGTGCGCAAGGAGGACGTGCGGCAGGCCGCCCTGCTGGCGCTCCCCCACCGGCGCCGCCGCAACCCCTTCGACGCGCCCGGCCTCGACGAGGAGAAGCTGGACCGGATCCTCGACGGCTTCCCCGACGACGAGCCGGAGCCCGAGCCCGAGCCGGAGCCGGAGCCGGAGGGTCCGGGCGAGGGCCCGGAGGACGACGGCCCGGACGGCGGCGGCCCCGACGGCGGGGGCGGCGTACCCCCGCAGGGCTCCGGACCGGACACGCCCGAGGCCGAGCCGGAGGCCCCGGCCGAGCCCGAGCAGCGGCCCGAGACCCAGCCCTCCGCCCAGGAGAACGAGGCGGCGGCCGGTCCGGCCGAGCAGGCACCCGTACGGGCCGCCGAGCCGTTCCGCACCAAGATGCTCAGCGTCCCGGGCCTCGGCGAGGGCGCGTCGGGCCGGCGGTCGCGCGCCCGCACCGCCCACGGCCGCACCACCGGCGCCCAGCGCCCCCGGGGCCAGCTGACCAAACTGCACCTGGCGGCGACCGTCCACGCCGCCGCCCCGCACCAGAAGGCGCGCGGGCGCACCGGGCGCGGCCTCGTCGTCCGCAAGGACGACCTGAGGCAGGCGACCCGTGAGGGCCGCGAGGGCAACCTCGTCCTGTTCCTCGTCGACGCCTCCGGCTCGATGGCGGCCCGGCAGCGCATGAGCGCGGTCAAGGGGGCGGTGCTGTCCCTGCTGCTCGACGCCTACCAGCGCCGGGACAAGGTCGGCCTGATCACCTTCCGGGGCTCCTCGGCCGAGCTCGCCCTGCCGCCCACCTCCTCCGTCGACGCCGCCGCGACCCGGCTGGAGAACCTGCCGACCGGCGGCCGCACCCCGCTCGCCGCCGGGCTGCTCAAGGCCCACGAGGTGCTGCGGATCGAACGGCTGCGGGACCCGAGCCGGCGCCCGCTGCTCGTGGTCGTCACCGACGGACGGGCCACCTCGGCCGGCTCCGTCGGCGGTGACCCGCGCGAGCTGTCGGCGCGGAGTGCCCGGCTGCTGGCGGCCGGCGGGGTCGCCTCCGTGGTCGTGGACTGCGAGTCGGGGCCGGTCCGGCTCGGGCTGGCCGGCGTACTGGCCGCCGATCTGGGCGGCCCGGCCGTCACCCTCGACGGGCTGCGGGCCGATTCGCTGGCCGGGCTCGTGAAGAACGTACGTACTCCATCCCCGACCCTCAGGAGGGCCGCGTAATGCCGCAGGGACAGCCGTCCGTCGTTCCGGACGACGGACTCACGACGCGTCAGCGCCGCAACCGCCCGCTCGTCTTCGTCCACACGGGACCGGGCAAGGGCAAGTCGACGGCGGCCTTCGGTCTGGCGCTGCGCGCCTGGAACCAGGGCTGGCCGATCGGGGTGTTCCAGTTCGTCAAGTCGGCGAAGTGGAAGGTCGGCGAGGAGAACGCGCTGAAGGTGCTCGGCGCCTCCGGCGAGGGCGGCTCCGTCGTCTGGCACAAGATGGGCGAGGGCTGGTCCTGGGTCCAGCGCGACGCCCAGCTCGACAACGAGCAGGCGGCCAAGGAGGGCTGGGAGCAGGTCAAGCGCGACCTGGCCGCCGAGACGCACAAGCTCTACGTGCTGGACGAGTTCGCGTACCCGATGCACTGGGGCTGGATCGACGTCGACGAGGTCGTCGAGGTGCTCCGCAACCGTCCCGGGACGCAGCACGTGGTGATCACCGGGCGCAACGCACCGGAGAAGCTGGTGGAGTTCGCGGACCTCGTCACCGAGATGACCAAGGTCAAGCACCCGATGGACACCGGCCAGAAGGGCCAGAAGGGCATCGAGTGGTGACCTCGTTCAACGTACCGAGACTGGTCATCGCCGCGCCCTCCTCCGGCAGCGGCAAGACCACCGTGGCGACGGGCCTGATGGCGGCCTTCTCGGAGCGCGGCCTCGCCGTGTCCCCGCACAAGGCCGGGCCCGACTACATCGACCCGGGCTACCACGCGCTGGCCACGGGCCGGCCCGGGCGCAACCTGGACGCCTTCATGTGCGGGCCGGAGCTGGTGGCTCCGCTGTTCGCGCACGGGGCGGCCGGGTGCGATCTGGCCGTCATCGAAGGCGTGATGGGGCTCTACGACGGGGCCGCGGGGCGGGGCGAACTGGCGTCGACGGCGCAGGTCGCGAAGCTGCTCCGGGCCCCGGTGGTGCTGGTCGTCGACGCGTCCTCGCAGTCGCGGTCGGTGGCGGCGCTGGTGCACGGTTTCGCCTCCTTCGACCCGCAGGTGCGCCTCGGCGGCGTGATCCTGAACAAGGTCGGCTCCGACCGGCACGAGGTGATGCTGCGGGAGGCGCTGGAGGAAGCGGGGATGCCGGTGCTCGGCGTCCTGCGGCGGGCTCCGCAGGTGGCTGCGCCCTCGCGGCACCTGGGGCTGGTGCCGGTCGCCGAGCGGCGGCGGGATGCCCTCGACTCCGTGACGGCCCTGGCCGAACAGGTCCGCCAGGGCTGCGACCTGGAGGCCTTGATGGCCCTGGCCAGGACCGCCCCGCCGCTGGCCTGCGAAGCCTGGGCTCCGGAACAGGCCTTGTTCCCCCACCCCGCCCCTTCCCGAAACCAGGCTCTGCCCGGACCTGGTCCTCAAACGCCGGACGGGCTGGAGATACCGCTGCGCGGCAACCCAGCCGGGCCAGGCGGACGGGATCAGCCAAATCCAGCCCCGCCGGCGTTTGAGGCGCGGGGTCTGGGGCGGAGCCCCAGCGGCGGCGCCGCACCCGTCATCGCCGTCGCCGGAGGGGCCGCCTTCACGTTCTCCTACGCCGAGCACTCGGAGCTGCTGCGAGCCGCCGGAGCGGAGGTGGTCACCTTCGACCCCCTCCGGGACGAGGCGCTCCCCGAGCACACCACCGGTCTGGTGATCGGCGGCGGGTTCCCCGAGGTGTACGCGCCCGAGCTGTCCGCGAACGAGCCGCTGCGCAAGGCCGTCGCGGCCTTCGCCGCCGCCGGCGGCCCGGTGGCGGCCGAGTGCGCCGGGCTGCTGTACCTCGCCCGCTCGCTGGACGGCAAGCCCATGTGCGGGGTGCTCGACGCCGACGCACGGATGTCGGAGCGGCTCACGCTCGGCTACCGCGAGGCGGTCGCCGTCTCCGACAGCGTCCTGGCACCGGCCGGGACCCGGCTGCGCGGGCACGAGTTCCACCGGACGGTGATCGAGCCGGGCGCCGGTGCCGCGCCGGCGTGGGGCTTCACGCATCCGGAACGCCGGGTCGAGGGGTTCGTCGCCGGCGGTGTGCACGCCAGCTACCTGCACACGCACTGGGCGGCGGAGCCTTCCGTGGCCCTGCGGTTCGCCGAGGCCGCGGCAGCGCATCGGTGAACCGGAGACGCTCGGGGCCGGCCGCGTCACTCCGCCAGGCCCACGACCAGCCAGATCCCCGCCACCCCGCCCACGGTGCACATCAGGGTGGACAGCGCGGGGTGCTTGTGGTGGGCCTCGGGCAGGATTTCGGCGGCGGCCAGGTACAGCAGGACGCCTCCGAAGAAGCCGAGGTAGGCCCCGAGCGGTTCCTCCGGAAGGGTGAACAGCAGAGTGGACGCGGCCCCCACGACGGGGGCGGCCGCGTCCGCGAAGAGCATCAGCAGGGCCTTGCGGCGGGCGTTGCCGTACAGCCGGGTGAGCGTGTACGTGTTGAACCCGTCGGCGAAGTCGTGGGTGATGACGGCCAGCGCCACGGCCACGCCCATCCCCCCGCCGACCTGGAACGCGGCGCCGAGGGCCACCCCGTCGGCGAGGCTGTGGCCGACCATGGCCGCGGCCGCCGTCAGGCCGACCTGGGGGACCCGCTTCCCGTGCTCCGGGTGCCCGTCGCCGTTCGTGGCCCCGTGGGAGGCCTGGCGGACCGCCAGGAGGCGTTCCACGCAGTGCGCGGCGAGGAACCCTCCGACGAAGAGCAGCAGGGCCAGCGGGACGCCGAACACCTCGTCGCCGGCGGCGTGCATGGCCTCCGGGAGCAGATCGAGGCCCACGACGCCGAGCATCAGCCCGCCGGCCAGGCCCAGCACGAGGTGGCGGCGGTCGGTGACGCGCTGCGCCGTCCATCCGCCTGCCAGGGTCATCAGGAACGCACCCAACGCCACGATCACGGCCATGTGCCCCTGCATACCGATTCCGCGCCGCCCGCGCACTTCCGCGCCCGGGTGGCGGACCACGGCCGGTTGACGGTCCGGCCGCGCGCGCAGTCCCCGTACGCGCAGTCCCCGTACGCGCGGTCCACGCACACGAGCAGCATCACGAACACGACGACGGAGAACGGGTGAACCTGTTGGGCGAGTACGCGACGCAACTGGTCGTCGGGGTCGGTGGCCGCGCCGGCGTGTCCGTGGCGGAGGTCTGCGCCCTGGTGGAGGAGACCCTGCGCGGTGCCGGACTGGCGTCCGGTTCGGTGACGGCCCTGGCCACCGTGGAGGGGAAGGTCCTGGAGGCGGGGATCGCCGGTGCGGCGGAACGTTTCGGCGTCCCCCTGCTCAGCTACCCCGCCGAGCGCCTGGCCGCGATCCCGGTACCGCACCCCTCGGACGCCGCCCAGGAGGCGGCCGGCACCGCGTCGGTGGCGGAGGCCGCCGCGCTCGCCGGGGGCGGGGAACTCCTCGTGCCCAAGCGGCGGTCGGTGGCGGCGACCTGCGCGGTCGCCACGGCCCACACCCACGATCTGCGCCACCACGGGGACGCCGAGGTCGCGGACGCGGGCGCGGGGCTGGTCGATCTCGCGGTGAACGTACGGTCCCACACGCCGCCGCAGTGGCTGAAGGACCGGATCGCGGCTTCGCTCGACGTCCTGTCCGCGTACCCCGACGGCCGCCCCGCCCGCGCGGCCGTGGCCCTGCGCCACGGGCTGCCGGTCGAGCGGGTCCTGCTGACGGCGGGGGCCGCGGAGGCGTTCGTACTGATCGCGCGGGCGCTGGGCGCCGTACGGCCCGTGGTGGTGCATCCGCAGTTCACCGAGCCGGAGGCGGCCCTGCGCGACGCGGGCCACCGGGTGGAGCGGGTGGTGCTGCGGGCCGAGGACGGCTTCCGGCTGGACCCGGCGGCGGTGCCGGAGGAGGCCGACCTCGTGGTGGTCGGGAACCCGACCAACCCGACCTCGGTGCTGCACCCGGCGGCGACCCTGGCCGCGCTGGCCCGGCCCGGGCGGATCCTGGTGGTCGACGAGGCCTTCATGGACGCGGTCCCCGGCGAACGCGAGGCGCTGGCCGGGCGGACGGACGTGCCGGGCCTGGTCGTGCTGCGCAGCCTGACCAAGACCTGGGGCCTGGCCGGGCTGCGCATCGGTTACGTGCTGGCCGAGCCCGGGGTGATCGCGAAGCTGGCGGCGGCGCAGCCGCTGTGGCCGGTGTCCACGCCCGCGCTGGTGGCGGCCGAGGCGTGCGTGGCCCCCGCGGCGCTGGCCGAGGCGGAGGCCGCGGCCCGGCAGATCGCGGTGGACCGGGAGCACCTCCTGGCGGGGCTCGCGGAGTTCGAGGAGATCTCGGTGGCGGGTACGGCGGAGGGGCCGTTCGTGCTGATCCGGGTCGAGGGCGCGGCGGAGATCCGCACCCGGCTGCGCGCGCTGGGCTTCGCCGTGCGCCGCGGCGACACCTTCCCGGGGCTGGACCGCTCCTGGCTCCGGCTGGCGGTCCGCGACCGCGCGACGACGGGCCGCCTCCTCCAGGCGCTCGACCTGGCCCTCGCGGCGCGCTGACCACGCGCCGAAGGCCACTCCAATGGCGCGTTTCCGCG
The DNA here is from genome assembly GCF_042788835.1 of Streptomyces sp. NPDC056883. Taxonomy (NCBI): domain Bacteria; kingdom Bacillati; phylum Actinomycetota; class Actinomycetes; order Kitasatosporales; family Streptomycetaceae; genus Streptomyces; species Streptomyces sp. NPDC056883. Next base: position 72,490 of record NZ_JBHUBS010000028.1, read on the forward strand.
GGTCGCGTGTCGCACTGCCCGTACCGGTGCGCGATCATTTCCGCAGGTAGTGACCATGCGACACCGGGGGTACGGGGATGAAGACGGTCGGCAAGATAGGTGCGGCCATGGCCGGACTGGCCGTGGTGGGAGGCGCCGTCTACGGCGTGACGCAGGTGGCCGGCGAGGACGGCGGCGCGGCGGCGAAGCAGCGGCTGGGGGCGAAGCCGGGGGCGAGTCCGAGCCGCGACGCAGCGGGCGGAGCCACGGCCTCGGCGGTGCCGGGCGGGAAGCCGTTCACGCTCGTCGGCACCGGCGACATCATCCCGTACCCGTCGATCATCCAGCGGGCCGCCGACGACTCCGCGGAGAAGGGCGGCTACGACTTCCGGAAGATACTCGCCGGGGTCAAGCCCGTCGTATCCGCCGCCGACCTGGCGATATGCCACCACGAGATACCGTACGGCCGGCCCGGCGGCCCCTACACCGGATATCCCCTCTTCAAGGCCCCGCACCAACTGGCCGACGCCCTCAAGGACGCCGGCTACGACAGCTGCTCGACCGCCTCGAACCACACCCTGGACGACGGGTACGACGGCCTCGTCCGCGTCCTCGACCACCTCGACCGCGTCGGCATCCGCCACGTCGGATCGGCCCGCGGCGCCGAGGAGGCCAAGGCCCCGGCCGTGGTCGAGGCCGGTGGGGCCAAGGTCGCGCAACTGGACTACACGTACGGGACGAACGGCGTCCCGCTCCCCGAGGGCAAGCCCTGGGCCGTGAACCTGATCGACCCGGCGCGGATCATTGCCGACGCCCGCGCCGCGCGCGCGGCCGGCGCGCACGTCGTCGTCCTCAGCGTCCACTGGGGTTCCGAGTGGCAGACCGCCCCGGACAAGCAGCAACTGGAGCTGGCCCAGGCGCTGACCGCCTCGCGCGGGGCGGACGGCCTCCCCGACATCGACCTGATCCTCGGCACCCACAACCACGTGCCGCAGCCGTACGAGAAGGTCAACGGCACCTGGGTGGTCTACGGCATGGGCGACCAGGTCGCCAGCTTCTACGAGGCCGAGAAGGCCCGCGGCAACATGTCCTCGATCCCCCGCTTCACCTTCGCCCCGGCAGCCGCCCACCCGGGCCGCTGGGAGGTGGTGAAGGCCGAGTACCTCACGCAGTTCTCGGACATGCGGCCGCCGTTCCGCGTCGTCTGCACCTCCTGCGAGGCCGCCGCCTCCTCCGCCGACAGCACGTACGCCGCCGCCGACCGCGAGGTGACGAAGGCCGTGATGTCACGCGGCGCCGGGGAGCAGGGACTGACGCGCGCGACGCGGTAGGACGGAGGGAACGGAGGGACGTCCCCGGCCCTACGAGGCCCTGCCGCGCCGGGTGACGACCAGCGCGGCGGCGCCGAAGCCGAGCAGGATCAGCGCACCGCCCGTCACGTACGGGGTGAGCGAGCCGCCTCCGGTCTCGGCGAGGCCGGCCTGGGCCCCGGAGCCGCCCGTGGTGGCCGTCTGGGGCTTGACGTCGGGCAGCTTCGAGGCACTGGCGGAGGGGGCGGGAGCGGCCGGGGACTCGCAGCGGGCCTCGGCGAGCACGATCTCCCCGTCGACCTCGGCGACGTTCAGGTCGAGCGGGTTCACCGACACCTTGAGCCGCAGCGCGGTCGCGGCGGCCGTGGTGGAGGTGGTCTGGGTGGTGGAGAGTTCCAGGGCCACCAGGCCGACCTTGGGGACCTCCACCTTGGTGGGGCCGCCCGCGGAGAGGGTGACCTTCTTGCCCAGGACGGTCACGGTGCCCAGGACGTTGGAGCTCGCGAGCGGCTTCTTGCCCGCCTCGCAGACGGCCTTGGAGGTGACCTTCTCCACCTCGATCAGGGACAGCAGGGGCAGGCCCGGTACGTGGATCCTGGCCTTGGCGAGGTTCGCCTCCGCCGCCGCGCGGTCGGCGTCGGCGGTGGCCTTGGAGGTGGCGACGTCGGCGCGCAGGACGCTCACCGGCTGCCCGCCCTCGACGCCGTCGAGGGTGACGGTCAGCGCCGTCTTCGTGGCGTTCGCGGGGGCGCTGACCTCGTTGAGGGTCGCGTTCAGCGGGACGTGCACGGTCTTGTTGAGCAGGCCCACGTCCAGGGTGGTGCGCAGGACGACGGCGCTCGCCTTGCCCGCCCCCGGGTGGGATCCGGTGGAACCGGCGGAGCCGGTGGCGAAGGCGGGCGGGGCGGCGAGCAGGGCAACCGCTCCCGTGGCGACGAGCGCGGCCACGGGCATGCGGAAGGTGTTGCTGTTCAAGGTGGTGGAACCCCCAGGGAGATGGGAGCCGTCGCGCCGCCAATGGGGGACATTGCGCGCGCCGACGGCCTCGACCCCGGAATCTTTACGCACTGAGAGTGAACGGGGGTGAACCCGACGTGAGTTCACCCCAAAGGGTGGTTTCCAGGCATAAGTTCGAATACATGCGCCTCATCCGGAACGGGAGTTCCCTCCCATCCCGGGAATCCCGGTCGCCGGGACCCGTGCCGGGCGTACACAACGACCGTGCGGCCGCCGACGTCACGCCCCGTCAACTCCCGTACCCCTGATGTCCTCTGCGGACCTCAGGCCACCACCGACCCGTTCACCACCACCCGCAGCGGATCCGCCAGCGCCCGTACGTCGGCCCGCGGATCGGCCTCGTAGACCACGAGGTCGGCCGGGGCGCCCTCGGTCAGGCCGGGCCTGCCGAGCCACTCGCGCGCGCCCCAGGCCGTCGCCGAGAGGGCCTGCAGCGGCGGGATCCCCGCCTTGACGAGCTCGCCGACCTCGGCCGCGACCAGGCCGTGCGGGAGGGAACCTCCCGCGTCCGTGCCGACGTAGACCCCGATGCCCGCGTCGTAGGCGGCGCGGACGGTGTCGTAGCGCCGCTCGTGCAGTCTGCGCATGTGCGCCGACCACCGCGGGAACTTGGCCTCGCCGCCCGCGGCCATCTTCGGGAAGGTCGCGATGTTCACGAGGGTCGGGACGATGGCCACCCCGCGCTCCGCGAACAGCGGGACGGTGTCCTCGGTGAGCCCCGTGGCGTGCTCGATGCAGTCGATGCCCGCCTCGACCAGATCCCGCAGGGAGTCCTCGGCGAAGCAGTGCGCGGTGACGCGCGCCCCGAGGCGGTGGGCCTCGGCGATGGCCGCCTCGACCTCTGCGCGCGGCCAGCAGGCGGTGAGGTCCCCGGCCTCGCGGTCGATCCAGTCCCCGACCAGCTTGACCCAGCCGTCGCCCCGCTGCGCCTCGCGGGCCACGTACGCGACGAGGTCCTCGGGCTCGATCTCGTGGGCGAAGTTGCGGATGTAGCGGCGGGTGCGGGCGATGTGCCGGCCCGCCCGGATGATCTTCGGCAGGTCCTCCCGGTCGTCGATCCAGCGGGTGTCGGAGGGGGATCCGGCATCGCGGATGAGGAGGGTGCCGGCGTCCCGGTCGGTCAGGGCCTGCCGTTCGGCGGTGTCCGCGTCCACCGGCCCGTGGGCGTCGAGCCCCACGTGGCAGTGCGCGTCGACCAGCCCGGGCAGGACCCACCCGGTGACCTCGGTGACCTCACCGGCGCCGCGCGGGCGCTCGTAGGAGATCCGGCCGCCGACCACCCAGAGCTCGTCGCGGACCTCTTCGGGCCCGACCAGTACCCGCCCCTTCACGTGCAGCAGACCCGACCTCGTACCGCCGCCGTTGACCTCGTCGCTCATGGCGGCACTCTACGTGCGGGCTCGGTAGGCTCTCCAGGTCGGTCCGGACGTATCCGGACGAACGAGCCCAGACCGAGAGAACGAAGAGAGCCGCGCCGTGAACCACCCCCTCCTGGACCTCCCGCCCCTGACCGCCGCGCGCTTCGCGTCGATCGAGCGGGGGGTCGCGGAGCTCCTCGGCACCCGGGCCGACGTGGTGATCACCCAGGGCGAGGCGCTGCTGCCGCTGGAGGGATGCATCCGGTCGGGCGCACGGCCCGGCTCGACCGCGCTGAACGTGGTGACCGGCCCCTACGGGACCACCTTCGGCAACTGGCTGCGCGACTGCGGGGCGCACGTCGTGGACCTGGAGGTCCCCTTCGACACCGCCGTGTCCGCCGAGCAGGTGGAACGGGCCCTGTCGGAGCACCCGGAGATCGACTTCGTCTCCCTGGTCCACGCCGAGGCGGCCACCGGGAACACCAACCCGGTGGCGGAGATCGGCGAGGCCGTACGGGCCCACGGGGCGCTGTTCATGCTGGACGCGGTGGCCTCGGTGGGCGCGGAGCCGCTGCTGCCGGACGCGTGGGGCGTGGACCTGTGCGTGATCGGCGCGCAGAAGGCGATGGGCGGACCGGCGGGGGTCTCGGCGGTATCGGTCTCCGACCGTGCGTGGGCCCGCTTCGCGGAGAACGCCTCGGCGCCGCGCCGCTCGTACCTCTCCCTGCTGGACTGGAAGGAGCGCTGGATCGACGGCGGGCGCACCGCGCTGCCGCACGCTCCCGCGCAGCTGGAGATGCTGGCCCTGGAGGCCTGCCTGGACCGCATCGCGGCCGAGGGCCTGACCGCGGTGGAGGCCCGCCATGCGGCCGCCGCGGCGGCGACCCGCGCGGGTGCGGTGGCGCTGGGCATCACCCCGTACGTCGGCCGGGACGCGGCGGCCGCCCCGGTGGCCACCACGCTGCGGGTCCCGGAGGCCTCCCTGGTGGTGGCGAAGGCCCTCGCGGCGGATCCGGCGGCCCCCCTCGCGGCGGGCGGCGGGGCGCTGGCCCGGGAGATGGTCCGGGTCAACCACTACGGCACGGCGGCCTCCCCGGACACCGTCGGCGCCTGCCTGACGGCCCTGGCCGGGGCGCTGTCGGTGGACCCGGCCGCGGCTCTCGCGGCGGCGGGCTCGGCCTGGTCGGCGGCGCTTCCCTCGGCCTGAGCCGGGCGGGCGGCTGGGCGGCCGGGCGGCCGGGCGGCTGCCCGTCCGTCCGTCCGGGATCAGCCCGTCAGGATCGGCCCTCCAAGCGGTTCAGCAGCCGGTCCACGTCCGCCTCGGTGTTGTAGAGGTGGAAGGAGGCCCGCAGGCTTCCCGCGCGGGCGGACGTGGAGATGCCCGCGGCGAGCAGGGCGCCCTGACGGTGGGCCAGTCCCGGCACCGAGACGATCGGGGAACCGCCCGGGACGGGCTGGTGGCCCAGGCGGGCGAGACCGGCGCGGTAGCGGGCGGCCAGGGCGGTGTCGTGGGCGTGGACGGCGTCGATGCCGATCCGTTCCAGCAGGGCCAGCGCGGGCTCGGCGGCGTGGTAGGCCAGGAAGGCCGGGGACTCGTCGAAGCGCCGGGCCCCGGGGGCCAGTTCGCGCAGCGGGCCGTAGATGGCGTCCCACATGTCGGCGAGCGCCACCCAGCCGGCGTGCAGCGGGGTCACGGTGTCCTGGGCCTCCTCCGAGACCGTGAGGTAGGAGACCCCGCGCGAGGCGAGCAGCCACTTGTAGCCGGCGGTGACCGTGTAGTCGTAGGGGCTCGCGTCGAAGGGCAGCCAGCCGGCCGCCTGCGAGGCGTCGACCAGCATCCGCGCCCCGTGCGCGGTGGTCGCGGCGCGGACGGCCGCCAGGTCCGCCGTACGCCCGTCCGCGGACTGTACGGCGCTCAGCGCGACCAGTGCGGTGTCCGGGCCGACGGCTTCGGCGAGGGACTCCAGCGGGACGAAGCGGACCTTGAGGTCGTCGCGCACCACGAAGGGGTTGATGTCGGAGGCGAACTCGCCTTCCGGGCACAGGACTTCGGATCCGGCCGGGAGGGAGGCGGAGACCAGGCCGACATGGGTGGAGACGGCCGAGCCGACGGCCACGCGGTCCGCGGGGACCCCGACGAGGCGGGCGAACGACTCCCGGACCCGCTCGACGCGGCCGAAGTCGCCGAAGCCCTCCGGGAGTCCGGCCCCGGCCGCCTCCGCGAGCCGCCGCACCTCGGCGACGGCGGCTCGCGGGAGGATCCCGCAGGTGGCGGTGTTGAGATAGGTGAGGGAGGGCGCGAACTCGTCGCGGACGGTCCCGGGCGCAGAGAGGTCCATGACCTTCACTCTGCGCCAGGACCATCCCCAAGTCCATTGCCGAACTTCCCTCACCACACCAAAGGACTACTTATGGTGGGACCTTACGGGCTCGGCACCGCGCACGCCCCGTCGGGTTCGCACGCCTCACCCTCGGGGGCCGCCGGCGCAAGGACCTCGCGGCCGGCCCAGGCCTGCTCCAGCGCCCGCGTGAACACCTCGGCGGGCTGGCCGCCGGAGATCCCGTAGCGGCGGTCCAGTACGAAGAACGGCACGGCGTTCGCGCCCAGCTCGGCCGCTTCGCGCTCGTCGGCCCGCACCTCGGCGGCGTACGCGGACTCGTCGGCGAGCACCGCGCGGGCCTCCGCCTCGTCCAGTCCCGCCTCGACGGCGAGCGTGACGAGCACCTCGGAGTCGAAGACGGAGCGCTCCTCGGCGAAGTTGGCGCGGTAGGCGAGGTCCAGCAGCTCTTCCTGGCGGCCGCGGTCGGCGGCGAGGTGCAGCAGCCGGTGGATGTCGAAGGTGTTGCCGTGGTCACGGCCCTCCGTGCGGTACGTCAGCCCCTCGGCGCGGGCGCTCGCGGCGACGTGCTCCTCCATGCCGCGGGCCTCGTCGAGGGTGCGGCCGTACTTCTTGGCCAGCATCTCCAGGACGGGCGCCACCTGGCCCTTGGGGCCGTTCGGGTCGAGCTCGAAGGAGCGGTAGACCACCTCGACCTCCTCGTGGTGTGCGAACTCGGCCAGCCCCTTGGCGAACCGGGCCTTGCCGATGTAGCACCACGGGCAGGCGATGTCGCTCCAGATCTCGACGCGCATGTTCCTTCTTCCCTCCACGGAATCAACTGTTCCGTGTTCAACCATCTGCCGCTGCGTCTCATTCCCCGGACGGGTCACTCCCCGGGCACGTCCCCCACGGTGAGCCACAGGATGCGGTGGGAGCCCGCGACCCTGGCTCCGGTGGGATCCGGGAGCCAGCCGTGGGTGGCGTAGAAGGCCTGGGCGCGGAGGTTGTGCTCGTAGACCTCCAGGCGGACCCGGCGGACGCCCGCGCGGCGCCAGGTGTCGAGGCACGCGGCGTGCAGGGCCGCGCCGGTGCCGCGGCGCCAGTGGACGGGGTCCACGTGCAGCTGGGTGAGGGTGGTCTCGCCGTCGGCGGTGCGGAACGCCGCCACCCCGGTGAGCTCGCCGCCGCTCTCGGCGCAGAGCACCCCGCCGTCCGCCGCGGCACGGGCCACCGCCCGGGACCAGCCCTCGCGGGTGCGCGCCAGTTCGGCGGCGCCGCCGTAGGCCTCCTCGGGTATCCGGCCCCGGTAGTAGGTGGACCGGGCGCGGGTGTGGAGGGCTGCGATGGCGTCGAGGTCTTCGGGCTGCGCGGTCCTGATCATGGGAGGGACAACGCGCCGGGAACCCCGCCGGTTCCCGGCGCGGACTACTTCTTCAGCCAGGCCTGCATCATCTTCTGCGCCACCGGGGCGGCCAGCTTGCCGCCGCCGATCTCGGAGCGGTCCGTGTCCGAGTTCTCGATCACGACGGTGACCGCGATCTGCTTGCCGTTCGTCTTTCCGTACGTGGTGTACCAGGCGAGCGGCGGCAGGCTGTTGTTCACGCCGCGCTGGGCGGTACCGGTCTTGGCTCCCGACTCGACTCCCGGGATCTGGACGTTCTTGCCGCCGCCTTCGGTGGCGACCGTCCGCATGGCGTCCTGGACCATCGACGCGGTCTTCGCGCTCATGACCTGCTCGGACTTCGGGTTCTTGAAGCTCTCCAGCACGTTGCCGTTGGAGTCGGTGACCTCGGAGACCTCGTGCGGGGAGACCAGCTTGCCGCCGTTCTCGATCGCGGCCGTCACCATCGCCATCTGGAGCGGGGTGGCCTGGACGTCGAACTGGCCGATGCCCGTCTGCGCGACCTGGTCGACCGACATCTTCTTCGACGGGTACTTGCTGGGCGGGCTGGTCCAGACGGGGGTCTTCTGCACCACGTTGAAGCCGAGCTTCTCCGCCATGGCGCGCATCTTGTCCTGGCCGAGCTTGTGGGCGAACTCCGCGAAGACGTTGTTGCAGGACAGCTTCAGCGCGGTCCGGGGAGAAACGTTGTTGCAGAGCGAGTCGTCCACCTCGCTGCGCAGCTTGGTCCGCGTCCCGGGGATCGTGTAGTCGCCGGGGATCCCGGTCGGCGTGTCGATGTTCGTGACCAGGCCGTTCTCGATGGCCGCGGCCAGGGTGACCAGCTTGAAGGTGGAGCCGGGCGCCTGCGGCTTGCGCAGGGCCGTGTTCTCCATGGCCTTGCCCTGGTCGGCGTTGAGTGCGTCCCACGCCTTCTGCGCCGCTTCCCCGGCGCCCGAGATGCTGCCCGGGTCGAAGGAGGGGTTGTTCACGACGGCCAGGATCTCGCCCGTCGCCGGGTCGATCGCCACGGCCGAGCCCTGCTTGCCCTGCAGCGCGTCGTAGCCGGCCTTCTGGACGTCCTTGTCGATCGTGGTCAGCACGTTGCCCGGGGCGGCACGCTTGTTGGTGAGCGTGTCCATGACGCTCTTGAGCCGGTTGTCGGAGCCGTTGAGGATGTTCTTGTAGACACCCTCCAGCATGCTCGACCCGAAGGCCTGGGAGCTGTATCCGGTGATCGGTGCGTACAGCGGCCCGTCGGTGTAGGTCCGCTTGTACCGGAAGTCCTTGCCACCCGTGTCCACCGAGCCGGTGATCGCCTCCCCTCCCACGATGATGTTCCCCAGCGGGTTCTCGTACTTCCCGATGAGGTTGCGCCGGTTGTTGTCGTTGTCTGCGAGGGCCTGGCCTTGGTACGCCTGCACCCAGGTGACCCGCACCAACAGGGCCAGCACCAGAAGCAGACAGAAGACCGACGCACGCCTGATCGTCTTGTTCATCCCCCAGAAGGACGCCCCAGCCGTCCCAGCCGTTCCGCTCTGCCCCGATTGTGGCGGACTTCTCAGCCTTTCTTCATGAGGAAGCCGCCCTCGTACGCCGCGATGACCGCCTGGGTCCGGTCCCGGGAGCCGGTCTTGGCCAGCACCGCGGCCACGTGCGTCTTGACCGTCTGCGGGCCGACTCCGAGCCGCTCGCTCACCTCGTGGTTGGAGAGCCCGGCGGCCATCAGCCGCAGGACGTCTGCCTCCCGGTCCGTGAGCCGGGCGACCCAGGGGGCGGCGGCCGGGCCGGCCCCGGGCGGGGTGTGGGCGGCGGCCAGGGAGCGGACGGCCGCCGGGAAGAGCAGCGAGTCCCCGCGCGCCACGAGCCGGACCGCGGCGGTCAGCTCGTCGGGGTCGGCCCGCTTGAGGAGGAACCCGGCGGCTCCCGCGCGCAGCGCGTCGTACACGTAGGCGTCGTTCTCGAAGGTGGTCACCACCACGATCCGGGGCGGCGCGGCCATGGTGGCGAGGATCCGCTCGGTGGCCCGGATGCCGTCGATCTCCGGCATCCGCACGTCCATCAGCACCACGTCCGGGGCCAGCGCCCGGACCACCGCCACGGCCTCGGCTCCGGTGGCCGCCTCCCCGACGACCTCCAGGTCGGGCTCGGCATCGAGGATGACCCGCAGGGCCGTACGGACCATCCGCTCGTCGTCGGCCACGACCAGCCGCAGCGGCGGGCGGGCCGGCGGGGCCGCCTCCGGGGCCGGCGGTGGCGTCGGCGTCGTCATCGGACGCCCTCACCGAGCGGGAGGACGGCCCGCAGCCGCCAGCGGCCCTCGTGCGGCCCGGCCTCGACCTGCCCGCCGAGCAGCGCGGCCCGCTCGGCGGCTCCTTGCAGACCCCGGCCCCCGGTGGTGCGGGCCCCCGGAGCGGCCGCGGCCGCCCCCGCAGGATCGTTCGTCATGCTGATCTCCAGTTCCTCGTATCCACCGCTCTCCCCCTGTCCACCGTTTCCACCGGGTTCCCCCTGCCCGCCGCGCACCCGTACGAGGATCCGCAGATCGACCGGGCCCGTCCCGTGCCGCAGTGCGTTGCTCAGCCCCTCCTGCACGATCCGGTACGCCTCACGGGAGGCGATCGCCGGAAGCCACGCCCAGTCGCCGGCCGGTCCCGGGTCCTGGCGGGCGGTGATCGGGATCCCGGAGGCCCGGCTGCGGGCCAGCAGCCCGTCGAGGTCGGCGGCGAGCGTCGGAGCCGCGGGCAGCCCGCCACCCCCGGCGCCCACTCCGTCGCCCTCGCGCAGCAGGCCGAGGACGGCGTCCAGCTCTCCCACCGTGCGCCGGGTGGTGTCCTCGATCGCGGCCAGCGCCTCCCGGACGAAGCCGGGGTCGCTGTCGAGCACCCGCCGGGCGGCGCTCGCCTGGAGGGTGACCGCGCTCAGGGCGTGCCCGACGGCATCGTGCAGCTCCCGCGCCAGCCGGTTGCGGACCGCCAGGTCCGCGGCGCGCTCCTCGGCGGCCGCCAGCCGGTCCGCCGCCGTCGGCCCGAGCAGTACGGGCGCCAGCCGCGCCAGCAGCGCCCCCGCCCCGGCGGCGCACAGCACGAGCCCGGCCAGCAGCGCGATCCCGAGCAGCGGTGCCACGTACGGATGGGCCTGGGCGTCGAACGGGCCGAGCCCGACCGGCAGGTCCCGCAGCGCGCTCACGAACGGCAGGGCGAGCAGCACCACCGCCATCGGCGGCACCGCCAGGCTCATCCCGCTGACCAGGGCGCCGACCCCCAGGTGCAGGGTCCACCAGACCGCGGTCCTCCCCCGGGCCGCCCAGCTCCGGGCCGGCCCCTCGGCGAACCGCTCCCCCGGCACCCCGCACAGGGCCCGGGCGGCGGCCACGGACATCGGCCGGACCAGCCGGAACAGCCCGGTGACGGCGATGAGCGGCAGTGCGGCGGCGTAGGCGGCGAGGCTGAGCGGGAGGGAGGCGGTTGCGTTGCTCCCGCCGGCGAGGACGCCGACCGCCACCTCAGTGAGCAGGAAGTAGGGCATCAACAGGGCCCCGCCGAGGATCAGATGGACCCAGCGCAGGGGTCTCCACCTCGGCCGCCGCTCCACTCCCGCCCCGCCCTCAGCCCGCGCGGCGGCCGGCGAGGAACCGCCCCAGGACTGCGGTCGCGAGGAGGGCTGTGATCATCTGACCACCGTAGATCACATAGCTCGCGGTGGTGGTGCGTTCGCCGGGAGCCGGGTCGCCGCTCGTGAAGGCCGCCAGCATCCACATCCCCCAGCACAGGGTCGCCGCCGACCCGGTCCACGCGACGGCCAGCGGCCATCCCGCCTGCCGGGTCCCGCCCCGGGCCAGCAGGAGCGCCCCCGCCGCCGCGGTCAGCGCGCATATCCCGTGGACCGCGGAACCCACGGCGGTGTCCGAGGAGTACTGCGCGATCTGCGAGGCGTTCTGCCCGGCCGTGCCGCCCAGTGCCCAGTAGAAGTGCGTCGCCGCGACCACCGCGGCCAGTACTGCCGCGACTCCCGCCGCCACCCCCGTGGGTGACGGGAGCCTCCCCCAGACTCCGTCCGGGGGGACCCCCGGACCGAGGGAACCTTGCCAGCGCCGGCCCCAGCGCTCGCGCGCATAGGGCACGAACAGGCCGGCGAGGGCTATCGCCTGGACGATGAAGCCCGTGTAGACGACGAAGAAGACCCAGTCGTCGAGGAACGGCTTCGGCGCCGTCGGCGCGGCCTTGTCCGGACCCAGGCCCATGCCCCTCAGGAGCAGTTGGCCGGGGAACCCGAGCACGATGGGCGTGAGCAGGCCGGTGGCGACGAAGCTCGGGACCACCAGCAGCCAGGACGGAACCCGCTTGCCCCAGGGCCTGATGAGCACCAGCACGAGCAGGATCACGGCCGCGTCCATGAGAACGGTGACGGCGTTCGCCACGGTGAGGACCAGCCGGGGCTCCAGCAGCACGCTGCCCGCCGGTATCCCCACGTGGCTCCCGGCCAGCCAGGCGGTCTTCAGGGTCAGGTACGGGACGGTGGCGGCGACGGCCACCGCGGCCAGGACCCTGCGCCAGACCCCCGGCCCGGAGGCGGAGGGCTGCGCTGCGTCGTGGGCCGGTCGCGGTGGCTTCGGCAGGGGCACGGCTCGTGTGGTCATGACCCAACGGTCCCGCGTCCGTTGCCCCGCCACCTCCCCCTTGAAGGGGAACCGCCTCCCCCGCCCGGGGGAGGAACCTGGCACTCCGCCGCGCCGCCCGGCAGCAACCCCGCGGCGCCCCCGCCGCTACATGCGCCGCGTCACCACCGACAGCCGGTCGCGCGCCGCGAACAGTGCCGCCTTGATGCCGCGTTCGTGCCCCGGAGTCAGCCGCGCCACCGGTACCGAGCAGCTCACCGCGTCCCGCGCCGGCGTCCGGTACGGCACCGCCACGCCGAAGCAGCGCAGTCCGAGCGTGTTCTCCTCTCGGTCCACCGCGTACCCCTGCTCCCGTACCAGGGCCAGCTCCTCGATGAGCCGGTCCCGGTCGGTGATGGTGTGCTCGGTGACGGCTTCGAGGCGCCGCGGCAGCAGTGCGCGTACTTCCTCGTCCGTGTGCGTGGCCAGCAGTGCCTTGCCGAGGGCCGTCGAGTGCACCGGCAGCCGCCGCCCGACGCGGGTGAAGGGCCGCAGGTAGTGCTGGGACTGCCGGGTCGCCAGGTAGACCACGCTCGTCCCGTCCATGCGGGCCAGGTGGATCGTCTCCGTCGTGTCGTCGGAGAGCCGGTCCAGCGTGGGCCGCGCCGCCGCCACCACCTCGTCCCCGTCGATGTAGGAGCTGCCGACGAGCAGGGCCCGTACGCCGATGCCGTACCGCGTGCCCGTCGCGTCCGTCTCCACCCAGCCCAGGTTCACCAGGGTGCGCAGCAGCATGTAGAGGCTGGATTTGGGCAGGGAGAGGTCGCTCTGGATGTCGGCCAGGCTGTGCAGCCCCGGCCGGGAAGCGAAGTGTTCCAGCAACTGGACCGTGCGTACCGCCGACTTGACGGCCGCCGGTGCGCCCGAGCCCCCCGACTCAGCTGTGGTGGTCATCCGCCTTCGCGCCCCTCTGTTCTCTTGCTGTCTCTTGTCAACCCGGAAGACACGGAAATAGAGTCCACGGTGGATGTGATCATTCATCCAACGGAACAGCGTTCACAATACTGAACGCATCCGCGCGGGTCAGCGTAGATCCAGGAGGCAGTTCGCCATGGCAGCAACACCAGTCTGGAGTGTGGACCCCCGCACCGGGAAGCACCGCGAGCAGGTTGCGGTGGAGGCCACACCCCGGGAGGTGGACGCGGCCGTGCGCGCGGCCCACGCCGCCCGCGGCTCGCTGGCCGACGCCGGGAGGCGCGCCGCCTTCCTGCGCACCGCCGCCGATCTGCTCGACGAGGCAGCCTCCCACGTCATCGAGGCCGCCGACGCCGAGACCGCGCTCGGACCCGGCCGGCTCACCGGCGAGCTGGCTCGCACCACGGGCCAGTTCCGCGCCTTCGCCGACGCCGTGGACGAGGGCTCCTACCTCGACGTCCGCATCGACCGCGCCGATCCCACCACCGCCCCTCCCCGCCCCGAGCTGCGCCGCTACAAGGTGCCGCTGGGCGTGGTCGCGGTCTACGCCGCCTCCAACTTCCCCCTCGCCTTCTCCGTGCCCGGCGGCGACACCGCCAGCGCGCTGGCCGCGGGCTGCCCGGTCGTGGTCAAGGCGCACCCCGACCACCCGGCCACCTCCGAGCTGTGCGCCTCGCTCCTGCGCCGGGCCGCCGTCGTCGCCGGACTGCCGGCCGAGGTCGTCGCCGTGGTCCACGGGTTCGACGCGGGCCTGGAGCTGATCCGGCACCCGCTGGTCAGCGCCGCCGGGTTCACCGGGTCCATCCGGGGCGGGCGGGCCCTGTTCGACGCCGCCGCCGCACGGCCCGTACCGATCCCCTTCCACGGGGAGCTGGGCTCCTTGAACCCGGTCGTGGTCACCGCGGCGGCCGCCGCCGAACGCGCCGAGGAGATCGGCGGCGGGCTGGCCGGCTCGGTCACGCTCGGCGTCGGCCAGTTCTGCGTCAAGCCGGGCCTGGTCCTCGTACCCGAGGGCGCGGACGGGGACCGGCTCGCGGGCGCCCTGACCAAGGCGCTCGGCGAGACCGAGCCCGGGGTGCTCCTCGACCACCGGATGCGGGAGAACTTCGTCGCCGGAGTCCGCGAACGCGCCGCCCTGCCCGGGGTCGACGCACCCGTCACACCCGGCTCGGGCGGCGAGCACACCGTCGGCGCGGGCTACCTGAGCGTGCCGGTGCGGACCCTGCTGGAGGGCGGGCCCTACGAGGTGCTCCTGGAGGAGTGCTTCGGCCCGGTCACCGTGCTGGCCCGGTACGCCGGCCAGGACGAGGCCGCCGCCCTGCTGGGGCGGCTCCCCGGCAACCTCACCGCGACCCTGCAACTGTCGGCCGCCGAGGCGGACGGCGGCCCGGGTCCGGCGGCGGAGCTGATCTCCCAGGTCACGACGCTGGCGGGCCGGGTCGTGGTCAACGGCTGGCCGACCGGTGTGGCGGTGGCCCCGGCCCAGCACCACGGAGGCCCCTACCCGGCGGCGACCTCCCACTCCACCTCGGTCGGCGGCACGGCGATCGAGCGCTGGCTGCGCCCGGTGGCCTACCAGTCGGTGCCGGACGCCCTGCTCCCGGCGGAACTCCGCGAGGCCAACCCCCTGAACCTCCCGCGACGGGTCACGGGAGGCTAGAAGCATCGGGGAGGCCCGGTCAGCCGCTCAGGACCCGGGCCTTCTCCGTCGCGAACTCCTCGTCGGTGAGCAGGCCCTGGGCCTTCAGTTCGGCCAGCGCGGTGAGCTGGCCGACCCGGTCGACCGCAGGAGCCGGTGCCGCGGCGGGCGGGGGCGGCGGCGCCTGCTGCGTCTGCTGCCAGGCCTGCTGCTGCGCGGCCGCTTGGGCCGCCGCCTGGTTGACCAGGGCCTGCTGCTCGGCGTCCGCCGATGCCTGCTGCTGCGCAGCGCGCTCGGCCTGGTTGCGCTGCATCCGGCCGGAGACCGCGGTGGCCGTACCCGCCACGACCGCGGTGCGCGCCATCGCGCCCAGCAGACCGGGGCGCCCGAAACGTCGAGGCATGACCGTCCTCACCTACTTCTCGTCCAGTGCGGCGACGGCGCGTTCCACGCTGTCCCGCGGAATGCGTTCCATGAAGAGCACCTCTCCCCCGGACCCCCGCAGCGCCGAGGCCAGGCGGGTGGCCCAGGAGTTCTCCCAGACCACCACGAGGGCCGAGGACTCCGGGGCGAGGCCCTGCGCGACGGTCTCCAGGTCCTCGTCGCTCAGCAGGTCGAACTCCTCGCCGAGGACCCGATCGAACTGACCGGCCACCTCGGAGTCGGCGAGCTCCACCACGGACACCGCGCCGTCCCGCTCCTTGCGGACGAACGTGAGGTCGAGGATGCGCACCACTCCGTTCTCCTGGAGCTCGCGCAGGGCGGGGGCCACGTCGCCGTTGAACCGGTTGCCGTCGAAGGCGACCACGGCGACGTCCACCGGGCCGATCGACTCGGCCGTCAGAGCTGCACCAGCAGGCATGGACAAAACCCCTTCCATAGCGCACGAAATCACCGCAAAAAGGATCTTACTCGGCACGGCTGGGACCGCATCGCGAGGCGCATATTGCGTTGCGGTCCGCCACCCGGGGACGGCACTCTCGGCCCATGCCCAGACCTCACGGATTCTCGTACGAACAGCGGGGCGACCAGAGCGTCGTCATCACCCACCAGGGCCGGTCCGCGGCCACCCTCCGGGGCGGGCGGGCCGGCGCCTTCCTGGCCGAGGTCGAAGCCGGTGACGCCCAGCTCGTGATGGCGCGCTGGACCGGCTCGTACAAGTTCGGCAACGAGCGGACGGCCAGGAACCACCCTCGCAACCAGGGCCGCGCCTGAGGCGGGAGTGAAGAACCGGGAAACCGGGTGAAAGTAAGGGAACGGCAAAGCCACCTCGGTCGTTCTCCCGGCATGACCGCTATGACCCCTGGTTCCAACCTGCCGCTCAATGCCGTCCGCGTGACGGTGGACGTGGCTGCCCCGGTGCGGCTCGACGTGTCCGCGCTGCTCCTCGCCGCCGACGGCAAGGTGCGTTCCGACGCCGATTTCATCTTCTTCAACCAGCCGTCCGGCCCCGGCGTCACCTACCGCTCGGGCGGCGGCACGGCACCGGACTCGATCACCGTGGACACCGGCGCGGTCCCGCCCGGCATCGAGCGGATCGTCATCACCGCCAGCCCCGATGCCGCGGGCCAGACCTTCCAGGGCATCGAGCCCACCGCCACCGTGCGGGACGCCGGCAGCGGAGCGCAGATCTCCACCTTCACCCCGCCCCAGCTCGGCACGGAGACCGCCCTGGTGGTCGTCGAGGTCTACCAGCGCAACGGCGCGTGGAAGGTGCGCGCGGTCGGCCAGGGGTACGCGAACGGCCTCGCCGGCATCGCGACCGACTTCGGGGTCTCGGTGGAGGAGGAGCCGGCTCCGGCGGCCGCCGCCCCGGCCCCGGTCGCCCCGCCCGCACCGCCCGTGCCCCCGGCTCCCCCGGCGCCCCCCACCTACGCGGCCTCGCCCTGGCTCACCAGCGGCGCCCCCGGGGCGACCCCGGCGCCCGCGCCGGTCGCGGCTCCCGCCGCCGCTGCCGCCCCCGGCAGCGGGAAGATCAACCTCGACAAGGGCCGGGTCAGCCTCCAGAAGAACCAGACCGTGTCCCTCGTCAAGGGCGGCCGGCCGCTACTCTCCCAGGTCAAGATGGGCCTCGGCTGGGAGCCCGCGTTCCGCGGCCGGGACATCGACCTGGACGCCTCGGTCATCGCGTACGGCCCGCAGCGCAACCACATCGACAGCTGCTACTTCGGCAAGCTCTCCATCCTGGGCGGCTCCATCAAGCACTCCGGGGACAACCTCACCGGTGAGGGCGCGGGCGACGACGAGGTGATCGTCGTCGACCTCGGCCGGCTGCCCGCGGACGCGACGGGCCTCGTCTTCACGGTCAACTCCTTCTCCGGCCAGAAGTTCACCGAGGTGGCCAAGGCCTACTGCCGCCTCATCGACGCCGCGACCAACGAAGAGCTGGTCCGCTTCGACCTCACCAGCGCCGAGCCGCAGACCGGCGTGATGATGGCCAAGCTGATCAAGCAGTTCTCGGGCGAATGGGAGATGACGGCCATGGGCGAGTTTGTGAAGTCGCGCACAGTACGGGGCATGGTCAAGCCGGCCGCACAGGCACTCTGAGCAGGTGAGCGGGCACATGGAGCGACGGACGCCCTCTCCGGGTGATCTGTTCCACCCTTAATGCGGAGGTGGCTGTCAGTGCCCGCCCGTAGCCTTGGAAGCATGCACCAGACACTCCAGCCCGCGGGCCCCGCGCGCCCGTCCGCCGCCGAGGCGAACGAGGCGATCCGGCAGCTCGTCGAGAGCCGGGTGGACGGCGAGTGGCCCTCCGAGGCGTACGAGTTCCTCCTCGAAGAGTGGGCCGCGGCCAGCCGCGCCGAAGCTCAGTAAACGAACAGAAGAACAGAAGAACAGAACAAGACGGCGAGAACACGAGAAGAGGCGCCGGGCCCGAAGGCCCGGCGGCTCTTCTCCTGTCCGCCCCCCCCCGATCCGCCACCGCGCCGCCACAGTCCCATGACGGACAGCCCTATGCCCGGGTTCCTGGCGTTTGCTAACAACATCCCCCCCTCCCACGAAAAGCAAACC